>NZ_LMJG01000012.1:0-416655 GCF_001428945.1 Oerskovia sp. Root918 | reverse complement strand
TCGGCTGCGGCAACTGCCCCCGTGACGTCCTCGACGAGGTGGCGGACGGTCTCCGAGGCGTCGGACTTGGTGTGCCCGATCAACCCGACCGGGCCGCGCTTGATCCAGCCCGTGGCATACACCCCCGGGACCTGCTCACCATCGATGTCGATCACCCGACCCTCACGGTTGGGAATGACACCCTTGAGCTCGTCGAACGGCACCTCGGRCAACGGCGACCCGAAATACCCCACCGCMCGATAGACCGCCTGCACCGGCCAGTCCTGGAACTCCCCCGTCCCACTGACCGTCCCGTCACCGTTGAGCACCGTGCGCTCGGTACGCAACCCCTCGACCCGCTCCTGCCCCAGCACCGCGACCGGCGCCTTCAAGAAATGCAGGTGCAACCGSCGCGAAGCCGTGAACCCGCTCGGGTCCTTCAGCGTCCAGTCCGTCAACGTCTTGACGACCTGCTTCGTCTGGTTCGACGAATTGATCGCCGCCATCGACCCCTCGTCGAACTCGAAGTCCTCCGGATACACGATCACGTCCACATCCGGCACATGACCCAGCTCACGCAGCTCCAACGGCGAGAACTTCGCCTGCGCCGGACCACGCCGCGCGAACACGTGCACATCCGTGACCGGCGACGCCTTCAACCCYGCATACACGTTGTCCGGGATCTCCGTGGGCAACAGATCATCCGCATGCTTGGCCAAGATCCGCGCCACGTCCAACGCCACGTTCCCCGCCCCCAGCACCGCGACCTCACGCGCCTCCAACGGCCACGTCCGCGGCACGTCCGGATGCCCGTCGTACCACGACACGAAATCAGCAGCACCGAACGACCGCCCCCAGCACCGCGACCTCACGCGCCTCCAACGGCCACGTCCGCGGCACGTCCGGATGCCCGTCGTACCACGACACGAAATCAGCAGCACCGAACGAMCCYGGCAGATCGATCCCCTCGATCGGCAACGCCGCATCCCGGATCGACCCCGTCGAGAAGATCACCGCGTCATAGAACTGCCGCAGATCGTCCAGCTTCAGATCCACCCCATAATCCACGTTCGCCAACAACCGCACATCACCACGCGCCAACACCTTGTGCAACGCCACGATGATCTGCTTGATCCGCGGATGATCCGGAGCCACCCCATACCGCACCAACCCAAAAGGCACGGGCAGACGCTCGAACAGATCGATACTCACCTCGACATCCGTCTTCGACAGAATGTCCGCCGCATAGATACCAGCAGGACCAGCGCCGACGATAGCGACGCGCAAAGGACGGGAGCTGCTCACAGGAAAGAACGCCTTCCGATCGAGGAGGGGGAAAGAACGCCTTCCGATCGAGGAGGGNATCACCTACGCGGGCGTCTTCGACAGAATGTCCGCCGCATAGATACCAGCAGGACCAGCGCCGACGATAGCGACGCGCAAAGGACGGGAGCTGCTCACAGGAAAGAACGCCTTCCGATCGAGGAGGGGGACGAACGGTCCGCAGGAGTGGGGCGGACCGGTCACGCGGGCTGTCCGGGTGAGGTCCGCGGCCGCCAACGGGAGAACCACTCGATTGTACGACTGAGGTGAACCTCCACACTGACAGGCGATCTCGCCTGATGGAACCCTGTCTTGCGATCTGAGCAATCGTTACGCGGTTCGGGGACGTGCGCACTCAGGGCGCCACGGGAGGCCACGACGGCTCGGCCTGCCCTCGCGCCACAGCGCGCGCCGCCGGATCAGCCCTCGAACCGTCGCATGAACCCGTTGTCGAACCGAGGGCGCCACCCGAGCGAGCGAAGCGTCGAGAAGACCGGCACCTTGATGGTCGAGGGTGTGAACGACAGGGTCGCGACGTTCGACACCTCGTAGCCTCGCTCACCGGAGGCCGTGACCCGCGGCGCGACCACGACCTTCAGGGAGCGCGCCCCGAAGGTCTTGCCACGGAACCCGTCCTTGCGAGCCTCGGCGTGCACGCCACCGGCCGAGACCCCCACGGACCTGCGCGCCGAGCCGTGGAGCTCGGTGAACGCGTAGGTCCCTCGCTTGCCGTCGAGCGTCACCACGAGCCGGAACGTCTTGGTGACGGCCCCTGCACCGAAGAAGGACTGCCACCGCACGTCCCAGCCCTTCCAGGTCGCGGTGACGACGGCACCCTTGTCCGTCGGTTCCGCCGTGACCTCGTAGGGCACGTCCTCCGCGTTGAGCGAGAGGAGAGCCGCGACGACGTCCTCGACCCCGGCCGGACCGCCGGTCGGCACGGGGACGCTCACTCCTCGATCCTCAGGCTCTCCTGGATCGCTCGGATCTCGACCAGCAGCTGCTCGGCCTGCGCTCCCGAGCACGAGCCCGTGACCTGCACCAGGTCCACGACGGGTCCACGGTCGACGATCGTCGTGCGGACGGCCTGGACCAGGGTGCCCCCCTCGGCGTCCGTGAAGGCGCCCTCGATCCGGAAGCCGGGATGTCCCGCGATCTCCCGCTCCTCGCGCCCCAGCTCGGCGTACCCGGCGAGCCCGGTCAGCTTGGTCACGACCTCGCTCACGGCGTTCTCCAGCGTGAACTGCTTGCGCGTGCGCGACACGACCACGATGACGTTGGGCCGGAACTCGCCGGGGGCCACGACCTTGGCCAGGGCGAGCGGGAGCGCGACCTCGGGGAGCGGTGCCCAGTCCTCCGGGCAGTCGATGCTGACCCGGACGGGAGCAGGGAAGTCGGCGCTGGGGTAGGAGAGCACGGTGCTCATGAACCATCCTTCGTGTCGGTCGGTACCGTCCTGCTCGACGGCAGGACGGGGGTGTCAGTCTGTCAGGCCCTCGGCGGCTCGGGCATCTCCGTGAGGCTCGTGCAGCTCAGTCCCCACGGGCCGCTCCCGCTCGCGCCCGTGCGGTGAGCCGGTCACCAGGGCAGGAGGTCGGTCAGGCCCTCCACGAGCTTCTTGGGCTCGAGGTCGACCTTCAGTCCGACCCCACCGCCGAGCCCGAGCGCGACGCCGAGGTCGATGTCGATCTCCGTGTGCTCCCAGCCCGCCTTGACGTCCACGTTCGCACGGACGCCGATCCCCGCGTAGCCGGTCGCCTCGGCGCCGACCTGGGCGCCCTCGATCCCCACCGACGCCTCGACCTTGGCCTCGGCACCGGCGAACGCCTCGGCGCCGACTGCGACCCCCAGCCCGTCGGGTCCGACCGAGGCCGCGGCGTCGACGCCGGCGCGCGCGCCCGCGAACGCCTCGGCACTGCCGTTCGCCTCGAGGATCCCGTACCCCAGCGAGCCGTCGGCCTTGCCCCCTGCCCCGACGGCGACCCCGGCCTGCCCCTCGACCGCCAGGCCGTCGGCACCGACGTACCCGCCCGCCCCGGCGTCCGCCCGCGCCCCGGCCCAGCCGGCCAGCGAGCCGTCGCCGTGGAAGCCGCTCGACTCGCCGAACGATCCGTCCATCTCGCCCTGGACACCCAGGACCCCGGACGCGTTCGCGCTCGCCAGGTGCGCCTTGGCGTCGACCGGACGCTTGTCGTCGTGCAGCGGGCCGTCCACCTGCTCACCGTCGAGCGTGGACAGCTGGTACGTGGACTGGTAGTTCCGGTGGGGGTCGAACACGCCGCTGTTGTCGACCTTCTCCCCGGCGGCACCGCCCGTCCCGCCGTGCAGCCACCACGGGGACCCCGGAGCCAGGGGGCCTGCAGGTCCGATGACCGGCCCGCCGCCAGGACCGCTCGTCGAGCCTCCACCGGGTGTCCCACCTCCCCAGCTCGTCCCGCCGGGCCCGTTGTCCTCGCTCGTGACCTCCTGATGGTCGGCGTTGCGCACGAGCGCCGTGCCTGCCTCGCGCAGCGCGTCGCGCGTCGTCGTGAGCGCAGAGGCGCACTGCGAGGACCACAGGTCGCGGAAGTGCTCGGCGTCCGGCCCCTTCCAGTCCACACCGCCCAACCGTTGCGAGATCCTCGTCCGGAGGTCCTCGAGCTCGCCCGAGGCCTCGTCGAAGCTCTTGCCGAGCGCCCGGAGCGCCGTGACGTCGGCACCGTAGAAGGCCACAGGTTCTCATCTCGCGTCGTCGGGCATCTGCCCGAGGGTGGGGAAGGTCGGCGACGTGCCGAAGAGGCAGACGAAGGGCAGACGAGAGGGCACAGGACCCGAAGATCCTGCGCCCTCTCGTCTGCCCCGTCGTCGCGCGTCCTGGGGATCAGGAAGCGTTGGAGGTGGCCTCCTGCGCGAGCGCGTTCGACTGCGCCTTGGCGCCGGCCTCGTTGAGCGCCGTGATGACGGTCTGGAGGGCCGTCACGTGCTGGCCCGACCAGTCGGAGCGGAACGCGGTGGCGTCCGGGCCGTTCCACTCGACGGAGTCCAGCTTGCCCGTGAGCTTCGACTTGATGGCGTCGACGTCCGAGGCTGCCTGGATGAGCTCGGCCGAGAGCTGCTTGACCTGCTCGACGTTGAGGCCCCAGTAGTTGCTCATGTGCTGCTCCTTCTTTCAGGGCCACCCCCTGCGGGCGACCTCGTCATGTTCTCGACACGGAGTACTCAACCATGTCGTGCCTACCCCGTACATGGGGACAGGTCCCCATCCGTGGAGAGCTACTCCGGGAGGGCCATCTGCACCTTCCGGGTGCGCCCGGCCACGACGAGGAAGCCTCGCCCGGCCGGGAACTCTGCTCGGCGGATCCGTCCCAGCGACGTGCCGAGGAGGATGTCGCCGTCGGTGTCGCCGGGGGTCAGGATCAGCCCGCTCCGCCCGGCCTTGAACGGCTTGGCCAGGGTCCACGCCTGGCTCCACGTCGAGCTCTCCGACTCACCGACCACGAGCTGGTCGGTCCGGACGAGGAGCTGGACGAGCTTGTCGAGGACCGCCTCCGCCGGGGTACCCGTGAGCTCGGTGAGGTTCTCGACCACCAGGACGAGGTCCCCGCGACCGAGCTGCCCGGACTCTGCCTGCGCCTTGATCGACTCGACGACGGGGACGATCTCCTCGGGGCTCGTCGCGGTGGTGTCCCACACGGGCAGCGCCGAGATGGGCGTCGGACGAGGTGAGAAGAACACGATCCGGGTCCCGGGACGCGCGCGCCGGACCGCCTGCGCGATCGTCACGAGCGCGGTCGTCCGACCGCCGACGGGGGGACCGCCCAGCAGGAACGTGCCGCGCTCGGGCAGCACGACCGGGGCGATGTCGAGGTCGTCGAGGCCGATGACCGGAGCGCCGCCCACCGACGCGGGCAGCGACGAGAGCGGGATCGAGTCGGGCAGCTTCTCGATCGACGGCGCCTGGGGGACGCCGTTGCGCACCATCGCGTCACGCAGCTTGCTGATCTCTCGCGACTGGATCGAGACGTTGGCGTCCCCGCCCAGCACGGCGACCTGGACCTCGTTGCCCGCCAGGACTCCTCGACCGGGCGGCGAGGCCGGGGTCAGGACGTCGCGTGGCACCCCGACCATCAGGTAGTCGTCGGCGTTCGCGAGGCGCAGCACGAGCCTGCGCTGGATGGTGCTGCCCAGCGAGGTCGGCACGGCGCTCGGCCGGTCGCCGGTGATGATCACGTGCACGCCAACCTGGCGCCCGTCGGTCGCGAGCTGCGAGAACGCCGCCCACACGGGGAACCACGGGGTCGCCTTGAGGTCGTACTCGTCGCGGAACGCGCCGATCCCGTCGACCAGGAGCAGGATGCGCGGCTCCTGCGGCGCGCCGGCGAGGGACCGGTACTCGCCGATCGTCCCGGCACGCACGGCCGCGTACCGCACCGAGCGGTCGTCGACGATGCCGCGCAGCATCCGCAGGACGCGGGTCACGCGCTCGGCGTCGTCCCCCGCGATGACCGCGCCGACGTGCGGCAGGTCCTCGAGCATCCGCAGGCCGCTCGCCCCGCAGTCGATCGCGTAGACCTGGACCGGGCCACCACGGGCCGTGATCGCGGCCGAGACGGCGATCGACCGCAGGGCGGCGCTCTTGCCCGAGCCACCGGTGCCGAAGATCGCCATGTTGCCGTCGCGGTCGGGCTCGTAGAAGACGGTCGGCTGCTTCTGCGACGCAGGGTCGTCGACGACGCCCAGGAGGAGGAGCTCGTCGGTGCGCGGGTTGGGCAGGAGAGCCAGGTCGTAGGTCCGGGCGAGCTCGTCGAGCCACGGCTTGCGCGGGGCCGGGACGGCCGCGTTCTGCGCCGCGCGCGCGATCGTCGCCACGGCCCGGGCGATGTCGTTCGGACCGGGGTCGACGACCTCCTCGACGTCGGGGGCCGGGATCTCCCACGAGGCGCCCGTCCCGAACGACATCTCCTCGACGTCGAGGCGGGGACGCTGCGGCCGGTCGGTCGTCCAGCCGCCCGCGTACCCCGTCTGGAACGGGGTGATGCGCCCGGGCCCCGTCTTGACCGCGCCTCGGCCCGGGATCGACGGGTCGAAGTGCGCAGCGAGCGGGATGCCCAGGATGTCGGTCGAGTCGGCCTCGTCGGCCATGCGCAGCGCGACGCGGAGGTTCGTGTTGGCCCGCAGGTTGTCCTTGATGACGCCGGCCGGTCGCTGGGTGGCGAGGATGAGGTGCAGCCCGAGCGAGCGTCCGCGCTGGGCGACGTCGACGACGCCGTCGACGAACTCCGGGACCTCGTTGACGAGGGCCGCGAACTCGTCGACGACGATCAGCAGGCTCGGCGGCGCCTCGGGGTCGCCCGTGCGCTCGAGCGAGACGAGGTCCTTGGCCTTCTTCCGGTTGAGCAGGTGCTCCCGGTACCGCAGCTCGGCACGCAGCGACGTGAGCGCCCGACGCACCAGGTGGGGCGAGAGGTCGGTCACGAGGCCCACGGTGTGCGGCAGGTTCACGCAGTCCGCGAACGCCGCCCCGCCCTTGTAGTCGACGAACAGGAACGTGACCCGGTCGGGGCTGTGCGCGGCGGCCATGCCCAGCACCCACGACTGGAGGAACTCGGACTTGCCGGCGCCGGTGGTCCCGCCGACGAGCGCGTGCGGGCCCTGGGTGCGCAGGTCGAGGTGGAGCGGCTCGGTCCCCGAGTGCCCGACGAGCGCGTGCAGGGTCGCGTCGGACTTGCGGCGCACGGGCGGCGACCCGTCGCGCACGGTCAACGAGTGGTTCTCGCGCCAGCGCTCGACCAGGGCGTCCGGGTCGCTCAGCAAGGCCTGGCCCGCGAGCGACACGAACGACACCGAGCGCGGGAGGTCCGAGTCGTCGTCGATCGGTGCGCCGACGTCCACGACGGGGGCCAGGGCACGCGCGAGCTCGTGCGCGGTCGCGAGGTCCACCTGCTCGCACAGCACGGGGAAGGTGAGGCGTCCGACGCGGACCTCGCCCGACGTCGCTCCCCCGTCGCCCGTCAGGACGAACGTGCGGCACGCGGCAGGCAGCTGCTCCACGGTCGGGGCGATCCACACGACGTGCACCCCCACGTCGGCGCCTCGCTCCGCGAGGCGGGTCGTGCGGGACCGGTCCACGGGAGCGTCGTCCTCGACGAGCACGACGACGGTCGGCAGCACGGGCGCCTCGAGGTCGTCGAGCTCCTTGGCGGGGTCGACGCCGCCCCGGTCCCGGGCCCGCTCGCCCAGGTCCGCACCGCGCGACTCGACCAGGTCCTCGAGCCGCGACAGGAGCGACGCGCCCGCACCGGGGTTGTCCGCGAGGTGGTCACCCGCGAGCGGGCTGTGCGGCGAGCCCGTGTGGGGCAACCACTCGAGCCACTCCCAGTCGACCCGCGACCGGGGCGAGGTGAGCGCGGCGACGACCAGCTCGGCGGGCGAGTGGAGCGCGACGAGCTGGACCAGGATCCCGCGCCCCACGCCGTCGACCGTCCCGGCGGGCCCCGTGATGCCCAGGCCCCCGCTCGACCGCAGGTGAGCCACGACGGGCACACCGTCGATGTGCGAGCACTCGGCCTGCAGCTTCTCGAGCTCCTGCCAGTAGACCGGCAGCGTGTCGTTGTTGCCCAGGTCGTCGAGCTGGACGCGCGAGACCCCTCGCCCGAGGCCGATCCGCACGCTCAGGAACGCCTGGTGCTCGGGCCGGTGGGTCCACAGCAGCGCACCGAAACGCCGTACGGCGTCCACGGTGTCCGCGACCGACGGCGTCTCGGCGAGCCGCACGGCACGCTCGACCGCATGGGTCCGTTCGATGGTCTCGCGCATGGCCGCGACCGAGACCGTGAACTGCTCGACCTGGGCCTTGAACCGTCGCTTGGCCTGGACCTTCTGGTCGACGTAGTTGCCGATCATCAGGATGGGGCTCAGCGCGATGAAGACGACCGACATGAAGTCCTTGCGGACCATCCACAGGACGACTCCCATGACCAGCGGAGCGGCCATGGCCAGCCACGGGAAGCGCGCGGGCTGGAGCGGCTGCGGCGGCTTGGGGGCCTTGAGCGTGCGCTCCGGGAAGCGGGCCACGACGCGCGGCGAACGGTTGAACTCGACGATGGGGCTCGTCGGGGCGAGGCTGCCGCTGCGCTGCAGCGCCACGACCGCGATGACCGAGCCGCCGACGTCGACCGTGTCGGCCGACGTGAGGGTCGCGCGCGCCATGCGCTCGCCGCCCATGACCAGGCCGTTGGCCGAGTTGGTGTCGACGATCTCGATCGACTCCCCGACCGTCAGTCGCGCGTGCCGCTTGGACACGAGCGGGTCGTCGAGCCGGACGTCCATGTCCCGGTCGCGACCGAGGTAGCTCGTGCCGACGGGCAACGGGAACTCCCTGCCCGCGTCGGGTCCCGAGAGCACGCGCAGGACGGCGGCGGCCGGCCCCCGGTCCTGACCGGGTGCCTCGAACTGCTCGGAGACCCGGACGATCGAGACGGTCGCGCCCGACCGGAGGCCCGCCTCGATCAGGTCGCTCGTCGGTGACAGGACCCGGCCCTGGGACGCGCTCGACGCGTCGTCGACCTGGAGCGTGAGCCGGTCCGGGGCCGCGGCCCCGGCGCGCACGGGGTCGCCCGAGTAGAGCGCCTCGGCGATGTCGCGCACGGTCGCCGTGGCGTCGGCCGTGACCGCGACGTTCGTCAGGGTCGAGTCCGGGCGGTGCAGGGTCAGCTTGATGCGCACAGGAGAGGTCCTCGGTCAGACCGGCGCGGGCGCCGGGACGGTCGGGGGGAACGTGTCCCGGTGGTCAGTCGCTCGGCAGGTCGAGCAGGGCGAGGTCGTCGGAGGTCACGAGCCGCGACGCGACCGCGTACTCGACGAGACGCGCGCGCCGGTTCGTGGCGAGCGCGCCCGGACCTCCGCGCAGGCCCTTGACCCCGATCCGGTCGAGCTTGTCGCACACGTTGTCGAGCTTGCGGTTGAAGCGCGTGGTGGCCCACCCGAGCCGACGCGCGGCGTCCGCGGAGGTCGGGATCTCCGAGAGACCCGTCCCGTCCCGGCGGAGCATGGGCTCGGCGAGCGCGACCATGAGCTGCTTCTGGCTGACGGTGAAGCTCGTCATGCCGATCGTGGTCGCGCCGTCGGCGGGCTCCTCCGAACGGATCTCCTGGTACGGCGCCCCCGCGAGCTGGACCATGACCTCGTAGGTCGTGGGGCCCGCGGTGAAGACGATCGAGGTCGAGGCGAAGACGAGCGGGAGCCGGTTGCCCGGTGAGAGCCAGGACTGCACTCCCCCGCCCGCGTCGCAGATGGTCGCGGAGATGAGCGAGCCCACGTTCGCGAGCCACCAGATGCCGTTCTCGTGCGTGATCCGCAGGAAGCGTCGGTGCAGGTAGGGGTTGTCCTCGATCTCGAGGTCGCCGTCGCGCCCGATGTCGAACTCCTCCCCGGGCACGGGGCGGAACCACTCGCCGCAGAACTCGATCGCGAGGTCGCTCATTCCGGCTCGCACTTCGTGAAGGGCTTGGACGGTCTTCCGTCACGCTTGACCGTGATCTCGATGCAGACCTTCTCGCCCTTGGCCGCCTCGTACCGCACCACGTTGAAGGACACCTCCTCGGGCTTCTCGTCGGCCGTCGGGTCCTCGACCCGACGGATCGAGAACATGTCGCCGTCCTGCCATCCCTCGGGGTACTCGATCTTGAAGGCCACCTGGCCCAGGTCGTCCATGTACCCGGACGTCACGGTCGTGACGGGCTGCACGATGTCGCCGAGGTTGTCGTTCGGGAGATCGCCCGTGTCCCCCGTGTCTCCCGTCTCCGTGCTGTCGACATTCGGCCGGTCGGTGTCCGCGTCCGCCGAGCCGCCGCCGGGTGGGTTGAGGAGCACGAAGATCCCGACCACCACGAGCACGAGGACCCCTGCGGCGACCAGGAGCGGCCAGGCCTGCCGCTTGGGCGCGGGGGCCGCGGACGGCCCGGGGTCCAGGGGGGCCTCGACGCCGACGCGGTGCACGGTGTCGTCCACGGGCGGACCCCAGGCCCCCGTGTGCTGCTGGGCGACACCCGGCGCGGGCC
The DNA here is from genome assembly GCF_001428945.1 of Oerskovia sp. Root918. Classification (NCBI taxonomy): domain Bacteria; kingdom Bacillati; phylum Actinomycetota; class Actinomycetes; order Micrococcales; family Cellulomonadaceae; genus Oerskovia; species Oerskovia sp. Root918. The sequence goes on along the minus strand of NZ_LMJG01000012.1, from coordinate 406,315 downwards.
GCTGCGGGACGAAACCACCGCCCGACGGCGGCACGTGGGTCGGGAGCCCGGGCGCCTGCTGGTAGGGGGTGGGCTGTGCCGGGGCCTGCGGTGCCGCGACGGAACCCACCGGGGTGCCGTACGTGGTCGGTGTCCCGGTCGCGACCTGCGCGCGGCCGCTCGAGGTCACGGGCGCGTAGGGGAGCTGCGACGGGTCCTGCCGGTAGACGGGGGTCGTCCCGTTCGTCGTGGTGCGACCGCCCGGCGACGGGTGCGAGCCGGAGGTGCTGCCCGGAACCCCGCGCGGGTCGATCGAGACGATCGCGCGCAGCCGCGTGCCACCGTCGTCGTCGGGCTCCTCCTCCTGCGTCAGGCCCGAGTCGTCGAGGACGTCGATCGGCGTGACGCCGTACGAGAGCTCGTTCTGGACCTGCTGGAGCGCCCGCGCGAACGCGAGCATGCTCGGGTAGCGCGACGCAGGGTTCTTGGCCATCGCCGTGCCGAGCACGCGCTCGAGCGACGGCGGGACGTCGGTGCGCCCCGTGGGCAGCAGCGGCGTCGACTCGATGCGGGTGATGAGGCTCGCGCTCGAGTTGGACCCGCCGGGGAGCTCGAACGGCGCCCGCCCGGCCAGCAGCGTGTACGTCGTGGCGGCCAGCGCCCAGACGTCGGTCTCCTTGCCCGCCCACGGGTTCTCGGCGAACGACTCGGGGGGCGACCACGGGATGGACATGCCCTCGGCCCTGGACGCGTCGTCGAGCGTCGAGGAGATGCCGAAGTCCGTGAGCGCAGGGTGCCCGTACTCGGTGACCAGGATGTTCGCGGGCTTGATGTCGCGGTGCAGGATCCCGGCCCGGTGCGCCGTCTCGACCGCACCGGCGATCTGGACGGCGATACGCAGGACCTCGGCCACGCTGAGCCGCTCGGTCCGGTAGCGCGCGCCGAGGTTGGGCCGCGAGCAGTACTCCATCGCGAGGTAGGGGCGTCCGTCGGACGCGACGCTCGCCTCGTACATGGTGACGATCGACGGGTGGGTCGACAACGTCGCCATGAGGTCGGCCTCGACGTCGAACGCGGCGCGCTGCGACTCGCTCGACCACTCGTGCAGCAGGACCTTGATCGCGACGCGACGCCGCGGACGCTGCTGCTGGTACAGGAAGACGTCGGAGAAGCCGCCGGACCCCACGACCGACACGTACTCGTAGCCGTCGATCAGTGGCGGCGCCGACGGGGCGCGCTTGGAGCTCATAGCAGTCCTTCGAAGACGAACGTCACGCCGTCACCGACGTCGACGACGTCCCCGGACGCGACCATCATGGGCTCGCCGGGGTGCAGGCGGCGCGGCGGCTGGCCGGGTCGCAGGACCGTGGTGCCGTTGGTCGTGTTGAGGTCGCACACCAGGACGTGCCAGCCCTCGAGCTGGATCTCGACGTGCGAGCGCGAGATGTCCTGCTCGGGGCTGGGGACGGCAACGAGCCGGGGCAGGTCGTTGCTCTGCGCGCGCGTGGTCCGGGGCCTGCGCCCCAGGACCACGGGACGGTCGAGCTCGACGACCTGACCGTTGGACAGCGTGAAGCGGCCCAGCGACGGGCGCGTGACCAGGTGGGCGTCGCCGTCGAGCGGTGCGCCGCAGCGACCGCACGTGTCGCGCGACGCAGGGTTGGCGTGCTCCTCGCGGCACACGCGCGCGAGGATCTGCTGCGACCCGGGAGCGGGCGGCGGCGAGAAGGTCGGTCCTGCCGCCGACGGCGGCGCAGGGGGCACCTCGACGTCGGGGGCCGGGGCGGGGAGCGGAGGTGCCCCCGCACCGCCGACCTGGGCCCGGAGATCCGCGATGACCGACGAGAAGACCGTGTGCCCGTCGTGGTCGTCGGCCTCCGCAGCGAGGCTCGGGGCCGGCGCGACCGTGCTCGGCTCGTGCGCGACGTCGACGTCGAAGGCGCGGGCCGCAGCGGCTGGTGTCGCCCCGGTCCACTCGCGCGGGATGCCGGCGATCATGCCGTCCTCGTCCTCGGGCTCGTCGTCGGACGACGGCCCGGAGCCTGCCGGCGCACCGGGTGAGGGGGCGACGAGCGGCGCGGAGGCCGCGGGACCGCTCGCGCCCTCGTCCTGACCGTCCTCGTCGACCCGGATCGCAGCGTCCTCGACCGTCCGCAGGACAGTCGACTCCCAGAGGTGGCCGTACCCCGTCTCCGCCTCGGTCGGAGGGGCGGGCACGGGGCCGACGCCGGACGATCCACCGTCCGACAGGGCCGGGCTCTCGACCGCGGCCGCCGGTCGCTGGACGTCGGGCGCGACCGTGACCTCGGGCGCGATCGTGGCCTCGGGCGCGATGGTCTCCTCGGACGCCTCGACCTGGTCACGGTCGACCGCCGCTCCCGGACCGTGCCCCAGCGGGTCCACGAGAGCGGGCGTGACCAGCGCGTCCGGCAGGGCCTCGTCCGTCCCGAGGACCTCGTCGCCCTGCCCGTCGCCCTCGAAGGAAGCACCGACCCGGCCAGCCTGGCTCACGACCACCGCGTCCGCCGACGACGGCTCGGCCGCAGGAGCGGCCGGCGGCGGCCCCCAGGCGAGCGCGTCGAGCGACGGGGGCGCGGGGACGCGCGCCGGAGCGTCGGCGACCTCGGGGAGCTCCGCCGTCGAGCGCTCGGTGCCCTGGGCCACCGGAACCTCCACGAGGTCCTGCACGATCCTGGACGCCAGCACGACACCCTCCCGCAGAGGCAGCCCGACCAGGGCGACCTGGCCCGCCGCGGCCTCGAGGTCCGTCACCGGGTCGACGCCGAGCTGCACCGAGACCACCTCGACGCCCTCCACGGAGCGCTCGGACCAGGTCGAGACGTCGTCGCCGTCCACGTGCACGCTCTCGGTCGGGGTGCGCAGGGTGACCGAGACGTCGCCGCGCACCGCGACCTGGACGCGCTGCCCGGAGACCACGGCGACCGCGAACGACGGCATGGTGCGCAGCGTGGCGCCCAGGACGACGGTCAGCAGCTGGATGACCTCGATGACCTCGGTCTCCGCGTCGCCCGACGCGTCGAGCCGCTCCCACAGGGCCCGGACGAGCTCGCTCGTCGCGCCGTCGGGCAGGACGACGATCGCTCCGCCCCGGACGAACCCGAAAGCGCTCCCCGTGTCGTAGCGCAGTCTCACGACCTGTCCCCCATCTGCAAGTGGATCTCGCGCGGCAAGGTGTCCTCGTCGGTGTAGCCCAGGGCGTCCCGGGGGGTCGTGGACCCGTCGCTGGTGTCCTGCCACGCCCCGGTCGCGTCGACGACGACCACGGTGATGTTATCCCGGCCACCAGCGACGATGGCCTCGTTGACCAGCAGGTCGGCCGCGCACTGGGGGTCGGGCTGCGCCAGGAGGATCTCGGCGATCCGTTCGTCCGACAGCTCGCCCGTCAGGCCGTCGGAGCACACGAGCATGCGGTCCCTCGGCTCGATGGGGATCCAGCAGAAGTCCGGCTCGGGCGGGAGCGCGGCCCCGACGGCCCGCGTCACGACGTGGCGTCGCGGGTGCGTGAGCGCCTGGGTCGGGGTGAGCAGGCCGGCGTCCACCATCTCCTGGACCTCCGAGTGGTCGACGCTGAGCTGCTCGAGGACACCATGCGACATCTGGTAGGTCCGCGAGTCACCGATGTTCACCACGAGCCAGTACGGGACGCCCTCCTGCTCGGCCACCACGACTCCCGTGACGGTCGTCCCGGCTCCCCGACCCGGTTCGGTGCTGATCGACCGCACGTCGTCCTGGGCGACGCCCAAGCGGTCACGGACGTCCTCGGGGCCCACGGTGCCGAGCGCCCCGAGCGGACGCAGCGCGTCGATCGCCGCGGCGCTCGCGACCTCGCCCGCGTCGTGCCCGCCCATGCCGTCGGCCACGAAGAAGACCGACCGGTCCGCGAGGAAGCGGTCCTCGTTGAGGAGCCGGCGGGCCCCGCGGTGAGAGCTCGCCCCCCAGGCCAGGTGCACCCCGGTCGTGCTCGCGCTCACGCGGCACCACCCGGGTGGACCGTGAGTCGGCGGTCGCCGACCTGGACCACGGACCCCACGGTCACGGCGACGCGGACGCCTGCCTCGAGCACCTGAGGGGCGCCACCGGGGCGCGTCAGGATGGTGCCGTTCGTCGAACCGCGGTCGACGAGCCAGAGCCCGCCCGCGTCGACGCCCATCTCGGCATGCGTCTTGGAGACCGAGCGGGTGGGATCCTCGACCGCGACCAGGACCACGGCCCCTTCCCCGGTCGCCTGCGGGTTGCGTCCGATCAGCGCCGTGCCCGTCACGGTGACCCGACGGCCCGACTCGAGCTCGAGCACGAACCCGGCCGGGGTGTCCCGCCGGACGTCGCTCACGCTGAACCGGGTGCTGTCCCAGTCGGGGTCCTCGTCGGTGGCCGCGGCGCTCGACACGGGGGCGACAGGTGCGGCAGGCGCCTGCTGGGGCGGAGCGGAGGGCGCGGCGTAGGACACGGGGGGCTGCGCCGTCGGGCCGGGAAGTCCCCCGCCCGACGACGGAGCCTCCGTGGGAGCGGAGGGCGCCACCTGGGCGGCGGTTCCCCCGGGCACCGAGACGCCGGGTGCTCCCGGGACTCCCGTGATCAGGCCGTCCTGGGCGCCCGCCTTGGGCGCCGGAGCCGCGCTGAACGCCCACGGGTCGGACGCGACCGGGACCTGCTGCGGGGCACCGGGATATCCGGGCGCGACCGGGGCCGCGTAGCCCGCGGGCGGGGTCGACGAGTACTGGACCGGCGTCGCGGCCGGGGCCGCGTACCCCGTGGGCGGGGCCGCGAAGGCACCCGTCGGGGGCATCGCCGCGAACGGCTCCGCGGGTGCGTGCGGCGCCCCGGACGCGGACGGCGCCACCGCGCGGACGTCGAGGACCACGGCCTTGGCCGCCTTGTCGTGCCAGCCCTGCCCGCGGCCGGACTTGTCGAAGGCCGGGGAGAGCGCCACGAGGAACTCTCCGACGCCGCACGCGATCGCCCCGAGCCCGATCACGATCCACCGCAGCGCGGCGCGGCCGAAGCCCAGGGGCGAGCGGTCCTCGGCCCGGACCGTGCGCAGCCCCAGCAGGAGGTTGCCGATCGTGCGGCCCGTCCGCCCCTCCCAGAACCAGATCCCGAGCCAGTAGACGAGCCCCAGGGCGCCGGTCACGGCCCACAGGATCGTCACGCTCCCGAGCAGCTCCTCCGCCTGAGCCTGCGTCGCCACGGTCATGCCGCCCGTGAGCGGCACGCCGAGGGCGGCCAGCCCACCGAGCACGACTCCCCCGGCGACGAGCCCGATCACCGCGCAGTCGACGAGGAACGCGACGAAGCGGCGGCCGACGCCCGCGACAGGGGCCGCGTGCCCTCCTGCCGACAAGGACCCGGAGGACGCCGAGGACACGGCGGGTGCGCCCGGGACCCCGGGTGCGCCCGGCTGCCCGGGACCCACGGGGAGGCCGTACGCACGCTGGGTCATGGCCGCGACCTCGCGCTCGGTCGTGACCCCGAGGACGGGCTCCGAGGCGGGGTCCGGCACCGGGTCCGGTGAGAGGCCCGCCGCGTACGGGCTGCCGGTGCGCGGGAACCTGGTCCCGCAGACCGCGCAGAACGCGGAGCCTGCGGCCTGCGTCGTGCCGCAGGCGCTGCAGGTCGTCGTCTCGGACATCACTTGTCTCCTGGCTTGGTGACGGGACCCGCCGCCGGCGTGCGCGCCGACCGGACGGACTGTCGAGCCCGACGGAACCTGGCAGGCAGCCAGGACCTCCGTGCGCCCCGCAGGGATCGTAGCGACACCGCGGCGCGAAGTCGCTGCCTGCGCGGCAGGGTGGACCGCATACCGGTCAGCACGGCGTCGACCTCCGTCCAGAAGGACTCGATCTCCTGCGGGCTCGGGTCCCCGGTCCCGAAGACCTGGGCATCGGCCGTCCGGGCGAGCGTGACGGTCGGTGCCGCAGCCGCGGGGAACGACTCGGACAGTGCCCCCGCGCCCTCCCGGCGCGTCGCACCGCCCGCGACGGGCGCTCCCAGGTCGGTGGCGGCGTCGAGCACCTCGCGCCAGCCACCGCTGATCCGGTCGACGGGCCGCTCGGCCTCGCGACGCCTCTTCCTGCGCCGTGACTTGAAGGCCACGATCAGGAGCAGCGGGAGGGCGAGCAGGATCAACGGCACCGCGACCGCGACCGCGACGAGGGCTGCCTGACCCCAGTCGAACCCGGACGACTCGGCGTCGTCCTTCTTCTCCTCGTCGTCGACCGTGCCGGCCTCCGCGTCCGCGGGCTCCTCGGGCGGCTCCGGGTCCTCGAGGACCGGGGGCTTGGGCACCTGGTCGCTCTTGGGCTCGGGCTCGATCTTGTTGTCCTCCTCCGGGATGGCGTCGACCGGCACCCACCCGTAGCCCTCGAACGGCACCTCGACCCAGGCGTGGACGTCGGCGCCCGTGGCCACGAACGGCGTGCCCTCCTCCCAGGTCTCGGGTGGGTAGAAGCCCATGACGACGCGCGCCGGGATCCCGGCGGACTGCGCCATCAGGGCGAGCGCGACCGCGAACTGCTCGTCGTCGCCGATCATCTCCTCGTCGGCGAGCAGCGTGTCGATGCGCTCGGCCGAGTGCCCCGGGCGCGAAGGGAGCTGCGTCTCGAGACCGCTCGAGAAGATGCCGCTCGCGACGAGGCCGTTCTTCAGGTTGTCGAGCTGGACGACGGGGTCCGTCTCCTCGGCCATGAACTGCGCGGCCTTGCCCGCGACCGAGTCGGGGACGTTGATCGAGCGCGGGAGCTTCTCGTCGAGGATGCGCGTGGACTGCAGGTCCTCGGCCGACGGGGCGGGCGCGACGATCGCGTCGAGGCGGAACGAGTCGCCCGGGCGCAGCCCCGCCGTCACGACACCGGTCGCCGTGGTCGAGTTGTAGTAGGTGGTCGAGCCCAGGTCCTCGGCCCGCTCGCCCTGGTAGACGATGCCCGCGAGCGACCCGACGTCGGGCACCCACACGCCCCGGTAGTCACCGATCGTGACCGTGAGGTCGGTCGGCGTGCCCTGGGCGACCGTGGCGATCTGGTCACCGGCCCGCGTGAAGACCCCCGACCCGGACCCGGCCCCGCCGCTCGAGACGTCGTAGACGACGCCGTTGTACGCGTCGAGCGTCGCGAGGCGGACGCGGGCACCCGCGGGCAGGCCCTCGACCGTGAACAGCTCGTCCTCGGTCATCTCCTTGGCGTACTTGCGGAACGACGCGAGCGGGCTGACGTACTCGTGCAGGTCGAGCGGCGGCACGACGTTCTCCCGCAGGACCATGCGCTCGGTGTCGGGCGTGAGCACGGGAGCCAGCAGGACAGCCGCGACCCCGCCGAGGGCGAGCATCGCGGCGCCGCCCCGGGCGCGGTGCCAGCGCAGCCGACGGGTCGCCGCGAGGCTCGCCTCGGTCGTGACCTGGTGCTCCCCGAGCCTCGCCTCGGTCGCGCGCCACGCGCCCCACAGCAGGCCGACGACGACCAGGACCAGGCCCTGGACCACGGGCACGGCAGGCACGACCGTGCCCAGGAGGATGATCGCGACGAACGCCAGCGCGACGGGGACGAGCGCCCACTGGGCGTCGCGGACCCGCCACGCGAGCGTGCCCGCGACGAGCGACGTGACGAAGAGCAGGAGGAACGGCACGACCCCGAGCTCCGGGAACGACTGGAGCGGCGGCACGGACGTGACGATCTCCTTCCAGCCCGTCACCGCGCCGAGCAGCAGGCCGCGGAACGTGTCGAGGGTCGGCAGGACGCCGGCGACCGTGGTGCCCGGCAGTGCGAACGGACCGCCGAGCAGCACGTAGACGAGGACCGCGGCGGCCGCGACGCTGAGCGTTCCCCAGCGGCGCCAGGCGCCGAGCCAGGCGACGCCGAGGCCCAGGACCATGCCGCCGACGGCGGGCAGCAGGTAGGCGGTCGAGCCCCACGCCGGGCCGAACCCGACGATCGCCGCGCCCAGCATCACGACGAGCGCGAGCGCGTCGAGGGCGCCCGAACCCGTGAGGGCCCGCGGGGCGCTCGTGCCGCGCGGGGCCCGGGACGTCGTCCCGTTCGAGCGGGTGCCCGTCGCGGTCGAGCCCGTGGTGTGGCCCGCGGGCCTGCCCTGCCAGGAGGGGCTGCCGGGACCGGCCGCCCGACCCCGGGTGTCGTTCTGGGACATCAGTCGTTCAGCCTCCGCAGTGCGAGGGGAAGGTCGCCCAGCTCCCCGATGGTGAGCACGACGAGCTCGGCGATCCGGTGGCGGCTGACCTTGGCGCCCGGGACGCACTGGATCGCCATGACCCGGACGTCCTGCGGCAGGCGGGCCGAGGCCGCGCGCAGCTCCGTGGGCGTGACCGAGCTGCCGACCACGAGCGCGACGACCGAGGCGTCCGTGACGCTCGCGGTCGCGACGCGGGCGACGTCGACGAGGCTCGTGCGCAGCTCACGGGTCTCGACGCGGGCGAGGTCGTCGAGCAGGCGTACGCGGTTGTCGCCGCGCAGGCTGCCGTCGTTGACGAGGACCGTGAGGCCACGGTCCTCCTTGATGGCCTGGAGGCCGAGCGAGCCGCACGAGCTCACCGCGAGCTCGAACTCGTCGGGGTGGCCGTAGTCCTCGGTGCGCGTGGACAGGATCACCGCGAGGTGCGAGCGCCGCGTCTCCTCGAACTGGCGGACCATGAGCTGCCCCGTGCGGGCCGTCGTCTTCCAGTGGATGTGGCGACGGTCGTCGCCCGGGACGTAGTCGCGCAGCGCGTGGAACGACACGTCGGAGTTGGAGATGTCCTGCGTCACGCGACCTTCGAGGTCGCGCAGGAAGCCCGTCGAGGAGCCCGACAGGTTCTTGGTGCGCGGGTGGACGAACAGCTCCTCGGGGTCCGTCCAGACGACCTCGCGACGCAGCAGGCCCAACGGGTCGGCACGGACCGAGCGCACGGGGCCCACGGGGATGACCGAGCGGCGGTGCGTCGGGATCGTGAAGATCTCCTCGTGGCTCGCCCCGGTGCGCAGGCGCGGGACCGGGAACGAGGCCACGCCCGCGCCCACGGGCAGCTCCATCACGGCGGGCAGGAGGGGACGCTGCGACTGGTTGCTCACCTCGAGCCGGCCGACCGCGCGGTCGCCGACCGTGACACGCTGCTGCCCGAGGTCCAGGTCCACCGTGTACTTGAAGGTCCCGCGCACGAACGCGACGGCTGCGAGGAGCGCGACCGTCAGGACGACCGCGACCACGATCAGCTCGACCCACGAGAACAGCAGCCCGGTCCACCACGCCGCGACCGTCCCGACCAGGACGGCCCAGCCGAACGGGCTCACGACCGAGGCCACGGGCGCGAGCGCCTCCGCGACGGGCGTCGTCACGGGCGCGAGGAGGCGGCGCAGGCGCGTCCCCCTGCCCGACGGCGTCGCGCGCCCCGGGCGCGCGGGCGCGGCCCTGCCCGTGGTCGGGCGGGCCGGACGGCTCCAGGGAGTCCGGGCGCGTCGGGGAGCTCCGGCCGGGGCCCCAGGGGACTCGGGGGCGCCGGGCGCACCCGTGGTGCCCTGGGCGCTCGGGACGCCCTGGGGCGTCCGTCCGGGAGCCGGGTCTGGGGTACCGCCTGCGGCGACGGAGGTCTCGGTCGTGGTCATCAGGTCAGGCCGACCGGCGTTCCTGCGGCGCCGCGACGTCGGCCAGGAGGCGCGCGAGCACGCCCTCGTTGGTCGCCCCCGCGAACTCGGCCTCGGGGTCGAGCACGAGCCGGTGCGCCCAGGCGGGCTGTGCGAGCTCCTTGATGTCGTCCGGCAGGACGTAGTTGCGACCGTGCGCCGCGGCCCACACCTTGGCGCACCGGACGAGCGCGAGCGCCCCACGCACCGAGACCCCGACGCGGCACTCGGCCGCGTTGCGGGTCTCCTCGGCGAGACGCGAGATGTACTCGAGCACGGCGCCGTCGACGTGGACACCCGCGGCGAGGTCGGCCATCTCCGCGACGGCCTGCGTCGTGATGAGGGCCTGCAGAGTCGCGCTGCGGTCACGCACCGAGGCCCCTTGCAGGATCTCGACCGTGGCCGCGTGGTCGGGGTACCCGAGCGACGTCTTCATGAGGAAGCGGTCGAGCTGCGCCTCGGGCAGGCGGTAGGTGCCGGCCTGCTCGATCGGGTTCTGGGTCGCGATGACCATGAACGGCCGACCCACCGAGTGGGTCACGCCGTCGACCGTGATCTGCCCCTCCTCCATGACCTCCAGGAGCGCGGACTGCGTCTTGGGCGAGGCACGGTTGATCTCGTCCGCGAGGACGATCGACGCGAAGATCGGGCCCTGGTGGAACTCGAACTTCGCGGTCTTCTGGTCGTAGATCGTCACGCCCGTGACGTCGGAGGGGAGCAGGTCCGGCGTGAACTGGATGCGGTTCTGCGTGCCCTGGACGCTCGCGGCCAGCGCTCGGGCCAGCGAGGTCTTGCCCGTGCCGGGCGCGTCCTCGAGGAGGATGTGGCCCTCGGAGAGCATGCACGTGAGGACCAGGCGCACGACGTGCGGCTTGCCCAGCACGGCCTGGCCCACGTTGGTGACCAGACGGTCGAAGGTCTGAGCGAACCAGGCGGCCTGCTCGGGGGTCATGGTGGTCATGGTGTTCTTTCCTGTGCGGAGGTCCGAGGGGTGAGAGGGCGCGGTCATCGGTTGGGCCAGGTCTGACGTTCGACCGTGACGCCTCCGTGGTTGATCGTGACCCAGGCCTGAGGCGCCGGGTAGTAGTTGCCCATGATGCAGGGAAGGTCGACCGAGCTGCCGGCAGCGAGATACGCCGAGTACGTGCGTCCAGCGGACACGATGTTGTGGTCGTACCCCGATGCGTTCGACCAGCACTGGAAGTTGTACGTGCCGCTGGGGAAGGTCTCGTTGGCGTTGACCCGGTACTTGGTGCAGATGTACGTGTCGTTGCAGTCACCGAGCGATCCGGTCGCGGCGCCGACGCCACGGGTGACCCAGACCTTGGGCGGGATGGGCGGTGCGTCGGTCGAGTAGCCGACGTAGCCGCTCCAGGCCCCGCACCCGGCGTTGTTGCAGGCCTGTGCGCGCAGCGAGAAGGACTGTCCGTAGTCGCTCCCCACGTTGATGGTCGTACCGGAACCCGAGCGGCCGTCGGTCAGAGCCCAGTTGTAGCTCGTCACGGGGTTGCCTCCGTCGGAGCCGGGGGCGTGGACGGTGTACTGGCCGCTGGTCGCTCCCGTGCGTCCGGCCGAGACGCCGGGCGCCCCCGGGGTCGTGTAGGCCTTGACCGCGCCCGAGGCCCCGCTCGCTGCCGAGGTCCCGCCGTCGTTGGTCGCGACGACCGTGAATGTGTACGTGGTCCCGGCGTTGAGGCCCGTGAAGGCGGCGGACGTGCCCGTCACGGTCTTGGTGCCGCCGCCGTTGCTCGCGGTCACGGTGTAGCTGGTGATCGGGCTGCCGTTGCTGTCGGGGGCGCTCCAGGCGATCTGGGGGACGCCCTTGGCGTCGCTGGCGCTGACACCGGTCGGGGCGTCGGGCTTGGCGAACGGCGTCACGGCACCCGAGGTCGCACTGGGCGCGCCGAGGCCTGCCTTGTTCTCGCCGACGACGGTGAACGTGTAGGACGCGGCGTTGTCCAGGCCCGTGGCCTTGTGCGTGGTGCCCGTGGTCGCGACGGGCCCCCCGTCCGCTGCGCCTCCCTTGTAGCGCTGGACGTAGTACGTCTTGGTGTCACCGTTCCACTGCTCGCCGGTGAGAGCTGTCCAGGAGACGTCGATGACGCCGCCGTTGATGGCGGACTCGCCCGAACGCTTGGCGCTCGGGGCCGAGGGTGCCGCGGGCTTGCCCGCGGGGACCATCCCCGCCGACCATTCGCCGAACTCGGAAGGGTCGGGTGCGAGGTTGACGGCCTGGATCCGGACCTTGTAGTCCACGCCGTTCTTCAGACCGGTCCAGACGAACTGGTTGCCGCCGATACCGGTCTTCTGGATCGCGCCGCCCGGCGGCGCCGGGGAGATCTCGAGGTTGACGGACTCGATCGCCGAGCGGTCGGTGTAGGTCTTGTTGACCCACGTGATCGTCAGCGACTGGTCGCCGAACTCGAGGGTCGGCGGGGCCGGCGGGTCCGGCTTCTCGTCGGGTCGTGCGTCCTCCGAGGGCGCCGACGGGTCGGAGTCCCCCACCTCGTTGGTCGCGACCACGGTGAAGTTGTAGGTCACGTTGTTGGTCAGGCCGTCCAGGGTGCACGTGGTGGTCGCGCACGCCTTGCTGTACCCGTTGGCCGACTTGACGGTGTACCCGGTGATCTCGGCACCGTTGTTGACGGGCGGGTCCCACGTCAGGACGACCGTCTTGGAGCGGACCTCCTCGACCGTGGGCTTGGCCGGGGTCTCGGGGCGCCCCTGGACGGTCACCTGGATGCGTCCCTCGACCTCGCGGTCGGGGTCCGCCGTGGCGTCCTGGATGCGGTAGCGCACGACCATGACCCCGACGAACGTCTTGTCCGGGGTGACCACGACCTGGTCGCCGGAGACCGCCGCCGAGCCGTTGCCGGTCTCGACCATGGCGCCGACGACCTTGAGGCCGGTCTCGGGGAACGGGTTGGAGTCGTTGGCCAGGACCTTGACCGGGACGTCCTTGCCCTGGTGGGCCTTGTCGACCGTGTCCTCGTTGGCCTTGGCCAGAGGCCGCGTCGAGGCCACGACCTTGACGGTCAGGGTCCCCTCGACCGGCGGGTGCTCCCCGTCGGTCACGGAGATCGGGACGCTCAGGACCGTGCCCTTGGCGACCTCCGGGGTGGCCTGGACCGTCGCGGTGGTACCGCTGATAGCGACCGAGATCCCGGCCGGGGCCCCGCCCGCGGTGAACGTCACGGGGTCCCCGTCCGGGTCCTCGACGAACCGCGCCAGGTCGACGCTGCCCTCGTCACCGGCCGCGACGTCGACGTTCGCGGCCGACAGGACCGGGGGAAGGTTCTTGGGTGCCAGCACGATGATGGGCAGCGTGAGCAGGGCCTTGTGCCCCTCGGGGTCGTCGGGCCCCGACCCGTCGGTGACCTCGAACGACAGGGCCGCGGGCCCGGCGTAGTCCACGCGGGGGGTGTACGTCAGGTTCGTGGCGTCGGTGACCGCGAACGTCCCCTCCAGCGCCGAGATCTTCGACTCCTCGGTCAGGCGCGGGGTGCGCCCCTCCAGGACCAGGACGTAGTCGGTGATGTCCACGGGCAGCGACTCGCCCGCGTGGACCTCGAGCGGCGCGATCCCCGGGCGCAGCTGCGGGATCTGCTCGGTCAGGCCGGGCACCTTCACGAACGCCCGGGAGGTGAGCCCGTCGACGTCGGTCACGGTGTACGTGATGACCTGGCGGTCCTGGGTCAGCGGAACCGTCAGCACCCCGTCCGGTGCCACGGAGACGCCCAGCGTCTCGGTCGTGACCGTGAGCTCGGACCCGGCCCCGTCGGGATCCTCGTCGTTGTCGAGGACCGCGACCTGCACGCTCGTCCGGCCCAGGATCGAGTCCATCGGGACCGTGTCGTCGCGCGCGATCGGCGCGAGCAACGGGGCGTCCTGGTCCACGTTCACCGTGATCGAGGCCGCGGCGCGCGCGCCGAGCGCGTCCTCGATCCCGTAGTAGAACGACGTCGCGCCCGCCTCGGCAGGGCTCGTCAGGACCACGCGGCCCTTCACGACCTGTGCGTCGAGCTCCTTCGGAGCCTCCAGGCCTGCCGGGCGCAACGCGATCTGGTCCCCGTCGGGGTCGGTGTCGTTGGCCAGCGCGGCCACCGAGACCGTGCGGTCGGGGCGGACCGTGACCACGTCGTCGATCGCGACGGGCGGCTGGTTCGCCGCCGGCGGGCGGGAGATCCCTACCTGGGCCGTGCCCACCGCGATCTCGCCACGCGCGTCCTGGACCGAGTACGTGAACGTGTCGGAACCGGTCGCGTCCTTGGACGCCTCGTAGACGAGGTACCCGTCCTCGACCGTGGCCTTCCCCTTGCCCGGTGCCGACGCGATCCCGGTGAGCTGGACCGAGTCGCCGTCCGGGTCGATCCCGTCCAACGGCACCGCGACCCGCACGCTCGCACCGGAGAGCACGCGCATCTGCACGGGCAGCGGCTGGGGCGCCGAGTTCTCCTCACCGTCACGGATGTGGATCGTGACCTGGGCCGAGTCCTCCTGGCCGTTCTTGTCCCGGACGCGGTAGATCGCGTACGCCGTGCCGGCCTCGGGACCGGCCTTGAACCGCAGCTGGCCCTCGGACGCGAAGATCTCGCCCTGCTCGGGGGCCACGCCCTGCTCGAGCTCGTCCTGCAGGAAGAGCTCCAGACCGTCGGGGTGCGTGTCGTTCTTGAGCACGGGGATCGTGACCACGTCGCCCACCCGCACGGTCGCCTCGTCCGCGGCGGCGTTCGGCGGCTGGAGCTTGACCGGGGCCGGGACCGGGATGACCCGCACCTGACCCGTCGTGGTCTGCGTCCCGTTGGAAGCCGTGTACTCGATCGTCACGGGCGCGTCCAAGCGGCGGATCTCGGTGATCCGGAGCATCTGGTGCCCCAGCACCGCGACCGACACACCAGCGTTGTCCGGCACGTTGACCGACTGCACCACGAGCACCCCGCCCGCAGGATCGGTGTCGTTGGCCAGCACGTCCACGAGCGTCTTGCCACCCGAAGGCAGCAGCGCGGTGTCGGAGACCACGATGGGCGGCCCCTCGGCGGCCGAGGCCGGCAGCACGTCGACGCGCACCAGCCCCGTCGTCGCGTTGGGACCGTCCGAGACCTGGTAGGTCAGGTCGTACGAACGCGGTTCGTTGGAGAAGAACTGGAACGTGCCCGCATCGAAGTTGGGCGTGATCTGCGCGGGCGCGGACTCGGAGACCGCCGCCAGGCGCAGCTCGTCACCGTTCGCGTCGTAGTCGTTCAGCAACGGCTCGACCGTGACGGGCTGCCCCGCGGGAACGACCACGTGGTCCGCGACGGCGACGGGCGCGAGCTGACCGGCCCCCGACACGTCCACGTTCAGCACACCCTCGAAGACCTCCTGGCCGTCGGCCACCATGATCTTGACGATCTTGCGGCCAGTCGACCCGCCGCCGTCACGGAACTCGACCGTGCCGTCCGGGCGCGAACGCACCTCGTCCCCGGCGGACGTCACCGATGCCGCCGCGAGGTACAGGTCGTCGCCGTCCGGGTCCCGGAAGAACGGCAGGACCTTGATCTCGGCGGTCTTGCCGGACTCCACGACCAGGACCGGCTCCCCCGTCTGCTCGGGCGCGGCGTTCTCGCTCCACGGCGAGACCTTCAGCTCGACCCCGGCCTCGGCGACCCCGCCGCGACCGTCGGACACCGAGTACCGGAACGAGGACGTCCCCGCCTCGGCGTCCGCCGGGACGACGGCCTGGAGCGCTGCGCCTCCCAGCACCGTCTGCACCTGCGCGTCGCGCGGCCCCTCGCCGGCGAGCGTCGCGGTCATGACGTCCCCGTCAGGGTCCACGTCGTTGCCCAGGACGGGCAGCAGGGTCGTGCGCCCGGGGCGCACGCCGAACGTGTCGTCGACCGGCAGCGGCGGCTGGTTGGGCTGGGAACGGTCGAGCACGAACTGGTCGACCTGCTCCGGGGTGCTCAGGTCCGCCTCGGACTCCTCGCCCTCGGCCTGCTCGGGGAGCACCAGCTCCCAGTCGTCGACCTTCTCGTACTCGTCGGCCGCCATCCAGAGCGTGCCCGCCGACAGGTCGTTGAGCACGATCGCCTTGCGGTTGACCCTGTACTCCAGCCGGTTCTGCGGATCCACCCCGTCGAGGCGCTTGTCGATGTCCAGGTCCGTCCCTGCGCAGTCACGGATGACCTGACCCGACTGCGACCACGCGCCGTACGTGCACCCGCCCAGCTGCACGGGCGCCGCCGGCAGGCCGGACGCCGCACGTGTCACGGCGTCCCCCCCGCCCAGGGGCGCCAGGACCAACCCCGAGCTCGTCGCGACCGCGACGTCCGCCGTCTTGGCCCCTGGCTGCTGCAGGCGCGCGTCCGACGCCCCCTCGAGCGGGACGGTCTTGCCCCCCGGGAGGACCAGCTGCGACTGCGTGCGGTTGAGCACGACCGGCTCCGAGCCCACGGTCGTGACCTCGACCTCGTCGCCCTTGCCGACCGGCACCTTGGACGAGGTGACCTCCTCGACCGTCCCGGTCGCCGTCGTCGTCACCTTGGTCAGCTCACCCGTGGCCGGGACCACGGCGTACACCGTGCCGTCCTGGGAGACCTGGACGACGCCCTCACCGCCGAGCTCGGCGGTCGGCTCGAGGTTCTCCGCGTCGAACGACGCGACCCCCGCGAACGGGACCACCCACAGCAGGCCCTCCTCGCCGTCGAGGACGGCCACCGTGGAACCTCCCAGCGCGACCTTCGCGCCCGTCGGCGGACGCACCGTCCCGTCGAGCTTCAGCCGCGCCACGTCGACGGGGCTCACGGACCCGGCGCCGTCGTCGACGAGCAGCACCTTGCCCGCGTTCTGCAGCACGTCGAACGAGGCCGACGACGCCAGCAACGACCCGTCCAGGGCCTGGGACTCGAAGTTGAACCGGCCCAGGGCACCCCCCGACGTCCGGGTCACCCAGACGCCCGAGTCGTTGAGCTCCACGTCAGCGGTGGCCTGACCGTCGTACGTGATCGCGAAGGCGACCAGCGCGGTCGAGAAGATGGACACCGTGCTCACAGATGCGACGGAGCGACGCCTGTCGTACAGACGGGAAAGGAAGGTCACAGATCCTCCGAGGATGCTGAGTGCTGCAACCAGGTGTCCCCAGAGCCCCTCCTGCCAGGTGCCCCTACCCGTCGCGGGTAGAAGGATAACCACAAGACGTCACGTCATTAGCATCCAGTGGATGGGGAGAACTCCCCCTGGCACTACTGGCAGCAATGCTGCGAGTGGTGTCCTCGCAGGCCAGGGACACCGTCCCGCGGGTCGGCGAGCGTGGCCCGGCGGGGCGAGATTCACCTGGTACGGCAGAGGGCGGCGCCGGGGACAGTGAGGTCCCCGGCGCCGCCCTCCGTGAGGATCAGGCCGCGCGGTCGGCGAGCGCCTGGGCGAACGAGACGAGCGCGTCCTTGACCGGCCCTGCGGGCAGCGGGTCGAGCTCGGCGATCGCCGCGCGGGCCCAGCCCACGGCGAGCGCCCGGGTCTCTGCCAGGACCTCGTGAGCACGCAGCGCGGCGACGGCCGAGGCCAGCTCTGCGTCCCCGGACAGGTCCGAGTCGAGCAGGTCGACGATCGCCACGTCCGCGGCGGTGCCCTTGCCGCCGCTCACGCGGGCGCGCAGCAGCAGAGCGGGCATGGTCGGGACCTTCTCGCGGAGGTCCGTGCCGGGTGTCTTGCCGGACTGCTCGCCCGAGGACGCGAGGTCGAGCACGTCGTCGGCGAGCTGGAACGCGACGCCCAGCTTCTCCCCGTACTCCGCGACGACCTCGACGACCGACTGGTCGCACCCGCCGAACATCGCACCCAGACGAGCCGAGGTCGAGAGCAGCGACGCGGTCTTGTCCGCGAGGACCTCGAGGTAGTGCTCGACGGGGTCGTCGTTCTCCGAGGGCCCCGTCGTCTCGTGCAGCTGGCCGAGGCACAACCGCTCGAAGGTCCGCGCCTGGATGAGCACGGCCTCCGGACCCAGCGCGGCGACCGTGGACGCTGCACGGGCGAAGAGCAGGTCACCGATGAGGATCGCGACGGAGTTGCCCCACACGGCGTGCGCAGAGGGAGCCCCGCGCCGCACGGGCGCGGAGTCCATGACGTCGTCGTGATAGAGCGAGGCCAGGTGGGTGAGCTCGACGACGACGGCCGCCTCCACCACCTCCGGCCGGGCGCCGTCGCCCAGCTCCGCGCACAGCAGTGCGAGGAGCGGGCGCAGGCGCTTTCCGCCGGCGTTCACGAGGTGGCGGGACGCGGTGTCCGCGAGCCCGTCGGAGTGCGCGACGGCGTCGCCCAGGCGCGCCTCGACGGTCGCAAGGCGTGCGGTGAGCGTCGCGGAGAGCTCCGGATCGGTCAGGGGGATCGCCGTCGCTGAGACGGGTGGCACTGTGGTCACGGTCTGAACTTAGCCGCCTCGAGGGCAAGATCGAGAACCGAGGAGGGCAAAACGCCGAGAAGGACGACTCCTGTCACGCAGATCACGATCGCGACCGTGGTGAATCCCTCGGACCTGACGACCGTCACCCGGGTCGCGAGCGCGGCCACGACGGAGGTCGCCGCGGGACCCCCGTCCGCGTTCTCCGGGCTCTCCTGCTCGACCCCGCCGGCGACGCTCGACGGCGACGGCGTGAAGAACATGAGGACGATGATCCGCACGTAGAAGAACACCGAGACCGCCGAGGCCAGGACGCCGATCAGGGCGAGCGGCCAGGCCCCCACCGCGACAGCGGCACCGAACGCCGTGAACTTCGCGATGAAGCCCGCGGTCAGCGGGATACCGGCCATCGAGAGAAGGAACAGGGCGAACGCCCCCGCGAGCCACGGGCTGCGCCTGCCCAGCCCGGCCCACTCGGTCAGGTGCGTGGCCTCGCCGAGGATCGCTCCGCCGTCGGACGCGGGGAGGTCCCCCGCTCCCCCGGCCCCAGACCCCGCTGCTGCCACGGACCCTGCCGTCCCGCCAGAACCCACCGCGGCGAGCACCGGGCTCTCCACGGCGGCCCGAGGCTGCGGCGACCGCTCGCGCACGAGCGTCACGACCGCGAAGGCCCCCACGGTCGCCAGACCGTACGCGAGCAGGTAGAACACCACGGCCCGGACGCCGAACCCGCTCAGCTCGCCGAAGCCCACGAGCGCCACCAGGAGGAAGCCGGCGTGCGCGATCGACGAGTACGCGAGCAGGCGCTTCATGTCGGTCTGGATCACACCGATGACCGACCCCACGACCATGGTGAGGATCGCGACGACCCACAGCGCGACCACGAGCTTCTCCTGGAGGTCCGGCGGGAGCGCCGAGCCGATCAGGTAGAGGACGCGCACCAGCGCTCCGAACGCGGCGGCCTTGGTGCAGGCTGCCATGAAGCCCGTGATGGGCGTCGGGGCGCCCTGGTAGACGTCGGGGGTCCACGAGTGGAACGGGGCCGCACCGATCTTGAAGAGCAGGCCCGCGAGCACCATGACCAGGCCCAGGAGCACCAGGCCCGTCATCCCGTCGAGGCCGCCGCCGTTCAGCAGGGCCGCGCGCACCTCGGCGAGCCGCACCGAGCCCGCGAAGCCGTAGACGAGCGCCACGCCGAAGATGAAGATCGCCGACGCGAAGGCCCCCAGCAGGAAGTACTTGAACGAGGCCTCCTGCGACAGGAGCCGACGACGGCGCGCGAGCGCCGTGAGCACGTACAGGGGCAGGGAGAGCACCTCGAGCGCGACGAACATCGTCAGCAGGTCGCCCGTGGCCGGGAAGATCATCATCCCGCCCACCGCGAACAGCACGAGCGGGAAGACCTCGGTCTGCTCGAGGCCACGGCGGCGCGCGAGGTCCTCGTACGCCGAGCCGGGCACGGCAGCTGCCGTGGGCGCGAACGCGTCCTGCCCGGTCGAGGTGCGGTCGGCGATCACGAGCGTGGCCAGCAGCGCGAGGACCACGACGATCCCCTGGAGCGCCAGGCCGAACGGGTCGATCACGAGCGACCCGCCCAGCACCTGGATGCCGTTGAGCTCCTGCACGTCGTCCCAGAGCAGGACGATCGTCGTGAGGGCCCCGACGAGGGCGCCCAGGGCCAGGACGACCTGGACCGCGCGGCGGTGCCGGTCCGGCACGAAGGCCTCGACCAGGACACCCAGGACACCGGCCCCCAGGACGACGATCACGGGGACGAGGTAGGCCCAGTCGATCGTGGGGGCCGCGAAGGCGGCTGCGGTGCTCACGAGTCGCTCCCTTCAACGCTGAGGAGTTCGGGGTTCGGGGCGGGATCCTCGAGCCCGACGGCCGTCATGGTCGCCTGCGCGGGCTCGCGCACCAGGTCGAGCGCCGGCGCCGGGTAGAAGCCGAGGACCAGCAGGGCCACGATCAGGGGCGCGACGACCCACTTCTCACGAGCTCCCAGGTCCGCCGTCCCTGTCAGGGCGTCGGGCGTCCGGCCCGTGAAGACCTTCTGGTAGGTCAGCAGCACGTACAGCGCCGCGAGGACCACGCCCAGGACCGCCACGAGGGCCGCCGGGTTGCTGCGCGAGAAGGTACCGACGAGGACCATGATCTCGGAGACGAACGTCGACAGGCCCGGCAGCGAGAGTGCCGAGAGACCGGCCACGAGGAACGTCCCCGCGAGGACCGGGGTGACCCGTTGGAGGCCGCCGTAGTCGGTCAGGCGCTGGGAGCGGGTCGGGTGCCGCGCGATCAGGAAGCCCGCCAGGAGGAAGAGCGCCCCGGTCGAGATGCCGTGGTTGAACATGTAGAACGACGCCCCGGAGATGCTGAGCGACGTGAACGAGAAGATCCCCAGGACGATGAACCCGAAGTGGGACACCGACGTGTAGGCGATGAGCCGCATGACGTCGGTCTGGCCGATCGCCATGAGTGCGCCGTAGAGGATCGAGACCACGGCCAGCACCACGACCACGGGCGCGGCCCAGCGGCTCGCGTTCGGGAAGAGCGGCAGGCACAGCGTCAGCATGCCGAACGTGCCGACCTTGTCGAGGACGCCCACGAGCAGCGTCGACGTGCCCGCAGGGGCGTGCTCGGCGGCGTCGGGCAGCCACGTGTGGACCGGGAAGAGCGGTGCCTTGATCGCGAACGCGAGGAAGAACGCGAGGAACAGCAGGCGCTCGGTGCTCACGGGCAGCGGGTTCGCCGCCAGGTCGTCGACCAGGGTCTGGGTCAGGAAGCCCTGCTCCCCGCCCGGCCCGTTGAGGTAGAGCGCGATGACCCCGACGAGCATGACGAGCCCGCCCGCGAGCGAGAAGAGCAGGAACTTCACGGCCGCGTACCGCCGCTGCGCCCCGCCCCCGAACCCGCCGATCATGAAGTAGACCGGGATCAGCATGGCCTCGAACAGGACGTAGAAGAAGAACACGTCGCGGGCCACGAAGACCGCGACCATGAACGCCTCGAGGAGGAGCACCAGGCCCAGGTAGTGGCGGAGCTTGGCGAGGTCGCCGTCCTGCTCGCGCCAGGCGGCGAGCACCACGAGCGGGACCAGCAGCACCGCGAGCCCGACCAGCAGGAGCGCGACGCCGTCCGCGCCGACCGCGTAGCTCACGCCGAGCTGCGGGATCCACGCGTGCGTCTCGGTGAGCTGGAACGTGCCCGCGTCCGCCGTGTCGAACGCGCTGATCGCGAGGCCGAGCAGCACGAGCTCGGCGAGCGCGAAGACGACCGCGACGGTCCGCAGGTGCTTGCGCGCGGAGGTCGCGCCCAGCCCCCAGACCGCGGCCGCGCCGACGAGCGGCAGGACGATCAGAAGTGTCAGCCAGGGAATCTCGGTGGTCATCGGTCCCTCAGCTCCCTGTTCCGGTGGTCACGGCGAGGACCACCGCGACGATCACGATCAGGCCAGCGAGCATCGTCGCCGCGTAGGACCTGACGAATCCGTTCTGCATGCCGCGCAACTTCTCCCCTGTCGCTCCGACGAGGCCGGCGAGGCCCATCCAGCCGCTGTCGACCATCTGCCGGTCCCCGTAGACCAGGGATCGTGTGAGGTACTGCCCGGGCCGCATGAAGACGGCCTCGTTGACGTCGTCCTGGTACAGGTCCCGGCGCGCGGCCCGCGTGAGCGCCGACCCGTGCGGAGGCACGATCGGCACGCGGGAGACCGCGTACTGGCGCCAGGCCAGCAGCACGCCCACGAGGACCAGCAGGAGGGTCAGGGTGATGAGCGCCCAGACCGGCAGGACCGGTTCCGCGTGCTCGGCGTGGCCCGTGACCGGCGAGAGCCAGTCGACGAACCCGTTGCCGATCGCGAGGAGCCCGCCGAGCGCGACCGACCCCACCGCGAGGACGACCATGGGGATCGTCATGAGTGCCGGGGACTCGTGCGGGTGCTGCACGGGGCCGTCGGTCGAGAGGTTGCCCGTGGGGCTGCCCGACCCGTCGTTCCAGCGCTTGTGCCCGTGGAACGTCATGAAGAACAGGCGCGACATGTAGAACGCCGTGATCCCGGCGCCCAGCAGCGCCACGCCGCCGAAGACCCACGCCCGCCACTCCTGCCCGTCGATCGGGACGAACGCGGCCTCGATGATCTTGTCCTTGGACCAGAACCCGGAGAACGGCGGGATGCCCAGGATCGCGAGCCAGCCCAGGCCGAACGTGACCCAGGTGACCTTCATGTATCTCGACAGCGCGCCGAAGCGCCGCATGTCCACCCCGTCGTTCATGCCGTGCATGACCGACCCCGCACCGAGGAACATCCCGGCCTTGAAGAAGCCGTGCGTCACGAGGTGGAAGATCGCGAACGCGTACCCGATGGGCCCCAGGCCCGCCGCGAGGATCATGTAGCCGATCTGGGACATGGTCGAGGCCGCCAGGGCCTTCTTGATGTCGTCCTTGGCGCAGCCGATGATCGCGCCGAACAGGAGCGTGACCGCACCGACGATGACCACGACGAGCTGCGCCGTCGGCGCCCCCTCGAACACGGGGGCCGAGCGGACCACCAGGTAGACGCCCGCGGTGACCATGGTCGCCGCGTGGATGAGGGCCGAGACGGGCGTGGGGCCAGCCATGGCGTCCCCGAGCCACGCCTGGAGCGGGAACTGGGCCGACTTGCCGCACGCGGCGACCAGGAGCGCCAGGCCGATCGCCGTCAGCAGGGCCGTGCCCGCCGCGGGCGCGTCGGCGAAGACCGTCGCGAAGTCGACCGCTCCGAAGCCCGCGAACATGAGCATGAGCGCGACGATCAGTCCCAGGTCGCCCACGCGGTTCATGATGAACGCCTTCTTGGCCGCGACCGCGTTGGCCCGCTCGTGGTTCCAGAACCCGATGAGCAGGTACGAGGCCAGACCCACGCCCTCCCAGCCGACGAACAGCAGCAGGTAGGAGTCCGCGAGGACCAGGATCAGCATGGCCGCGACGAACAGGTTGAGGTAGGCGAAGAACCGGCGCTTGTCGGGGTCGTGCTCCATGTACGCGACCGCGTAGACGTGGATCAGCGTGCCCACGAACGTCACGAGCAGCACGAACGTCATGGACAGCGGGTCGATCCGCAGCCCCACGCCCACGTCCAGGCCGCCCGCGGCGATCCAGTCGAAGAGCCGGTGGTCGACCACCCGCTCGTCGGCCGGCAGGCCGAGCATCGAGAAGAACACGACGAGGGCGACGACGAACGCGCCGCCCGACATCAGCACCCCGAACCACGCGCCCCAGCGGTCGCTGCGCCGCCCCGCGAGCAGCAGGATCGCGGCACCCAGGAGAGGCAGCAGGATCAGCAGCGGGGCCAGCAGGAAGGGGCCGGGCACGACCGTCGAGGCGGGCACGATCTCCTGGGTCGCGAGCGTGGCCGGCAGGGTCGCCGGCAGCAGCGCGCCGACCTCACCGACGTGCGGGAGGGCTGAAAGCAGAGTCACCGTTGGCATGCCTGCCCTCTCAGTTCTTCAGCAGGTTGACGTCGTCGACCGAGGCCGAGCGGCGGGTACGGAAGATGGCCACGATGATCGCGAGCCCCACGACGACCTCGGCCGCGGCCACGACCATCACGAAGAACGCGATGACCTGCCCGTGGAGGTCGCCGTGCATGCGCGAGAACGTCACGAACGTGAGGTTGGTGGCGTTGAGCATGAGCTCGATGCCCATGAACACGATGATCGCGTTTCGGCGCAGCAGCACCGTGGTCGCGCCGATCGCGAACAGGATCGCGGCGAGGATCAGGTAGTTGGTCAGCTCCATGTCAGCGTTCCTCGTCCTCGTCGGTGCCCGCGGCCAGCTCGGGGAACCTGCGGCCCGTGAGCTCGGGCTCGTGCTCGACCAGGACGTCGCGCTCGGCCGCGAGGATGCGGTCGGCCGACCTCTCCTGGCCGCGGATGCGCAGGATCCGCGAGACCGAGTGCTCGATCGGGCGGCCCTGCGGGTCGAGCGCGGGAGTGTCCATGGCGTTGTTCTGGGCGTAGACGCCCGGCGCGGGCAGGGGGGTGAGGAGCCCTCCCTCGGCGAGGGCCGCGACCTTGGCGTCCGAGACCTGCCGCTGCCCGACGCGCGGCACGAGCCGTCGGCGGTGGGTCAGGACCAGCGCGGCGATGGCCGCGGTCACGAGCAGGATCCCGACGACCTCGAGGGCGAACACGTAGTCCGCGAAGAGGATGCGGGCCAGCGCGACGGGGTTGGTCTCCGCGTTCGCGGCCGTGAGCCCGACCGAGGGCGGGAACGTCGCCTGCGCGATCACGCCGACCAGGACCGAGCCGAGCCCCAGGCCCAGCAGGATCCCGATGAAGCGCTGGCCGCGGATGGTCTCGACGAGCGAGTCCGAGGCGTCGACGCCCACGAGCATGAGCACGAACAGGAAGAGCATCATCACGGCGCCCGTGTAGACCACGATCTGCACGACGCCCAGGAACGCGGCCTCCTGCGCGATGTAGAGGATCGCGAGGCTGATCATGACGAACACGACGCAGATCGCGGCGTGCACGGCCTTGCGGGCGAACAGCAGGCCGAGCGCGGCCAGGACCATGAGGGGGGCGAGGACCCAGAACAGGACGACCTCTCCCCCGCTGACGGTCACCGGACCACCTTGCGGACCTCGGGGCGCCGGGCGGCGGCGGGGTCCACGACGGGAGGCAGGGTCGGGTCGTCGGGCCGGTGCTCGCGCACCCAGTCGATCTGCTCGGGCACGGGCCCGGTCACCTCTCCCCGGTAGTAGTCGGTGTCGGTCGTGCCCGGCACCATGGGGTGCGGCGCGGCCAGCATGCCCTCGCGCAGCGGCGCGAGGAGGTCTTCCTTCTCCCAGATCAGCCCTTCACGGGTGGGTCCGGTGAGCTCGTACTCGTTGGTCATGGTGAGCGCCCGGGTGGGGCACGCCTCGATGCACAGCCCGCAGAAGATGCAGCGCAGGTAGTTGATCTGGTAGACGCTGCCGTAGCGCTCGCCGGGCGAGCGGTGCGCGCCGTCGGGCAGCGCGGAGTTGTCCGCGCCCTCGACGTAGATCGCGTCCGCGGGGCACGCCCAGGCGCACAGCTCGCACCCGATGCACTTCTCGAGCCCGTCCTCGTACCGGTTGAGCTGGTGACGCCCGTGGTAGCGGGGCTTGGTGGGCACCTTCTCGAACGGGTACTGCTCGGTCACCGTGGGCTTGAACATCGAGGAGAACGTCACCCCGAACCCGGCGACGGGCGCGAGCAGCCCGCCGAGCCCCTTCCTCTGCGGGATCAACGACTCGTAGTCAGCCACGGGGGACCTCCTCGTCCTGGGCGTCGGGTGCTGCGGGACCGTCCCCTGCGGGCGGGCTGCCCTCGGGGACCAGGCGCCGTGCCCGGCGCGGCGCACTGGGCAGCGTCTGGCCCGGCAGCGGCGGGACGGGGAAGCCGCCCGCGAAGGCGTCGAAGGGCTCGGGTGCAGCGGTGCTGCCCTTGCGGTAGGGCGAGGTGCCCGACGGCGCCGCTCGCCCGCCTTCGTCGGCGTCGGGCACCTTCTTCTGCGGCCACAGGAAGATCGCGGCGATCGCGACCACCCCCAGGACGACGGCCGCCACGAGGATCGCGCGGTTGTCGACGTCGCCGAAGCGGATCATGCCCTGGACGACCGAGAGCACGACGATCCAGGCGAGCGCGGCCGGGATGAGGACCTTCCAGCCGAACTTCATGAACTGGTCGTAGCGCAGGCGCAGGAGCGTCCCGCGGACCCACACGAACACGAACATGAAGGCCCAGACCTTGACGAGGAACCAGAGGATGGGCCACCAGCCCTCGTTGAACATGCCGTCGTTGATCGCCGACAGGGGCCACGGCGCACGCCAGCCGCCCAGGAAGAGCGTGGTTGCGACCGCCGAGACGTTGATCATGTTGATGTACTCGGCGAGGAAGAACCACGCGAACTTCATGGACGAGTACTCGGTCATGTAGCCCGACACCAGCTCGCCCTCGGCCTCGGGGAGGTCGAAGGGCAGTCGATTGGTCTCGCCGATCATCGCGATGATGTAGATCACGAAGCTCGGGACGAGGATGAGCGCCCACCAGACCTTGGTCTGGGAGTCGACGATCTGCGAGGTCGACATCGAGCCGGCCATGATGAAGACGCTCACCAGGGCCAGGCCCATCGCGAGCTCGTAGCTGATGACCTGGGCGGTCGAGCGGACCGCGCCCAGCAGCGGGTAGGTGGAGCCCGACGACCAGCCGCCGAGCACGATCCCGTACACGCCCACCGAGGCGCACGCCAGGATGTAGAGCACCGCGACGGGGAAGTCGGTGAGCTGTGCGGGTGTCGAGTAATCGGTGAACGGGATCGTGACGTTCGGCCCGAACGGGATGACCGCGAACGTCAGGAGCGAGCAGAACACCGCGATCATGGGCGCGAGGATGTAGACGAACTTGTCCGCCGCCGTGACCGTGAGGTCCTCCTTGAGGAGGAGCTTCATGGCGTCCGCGAGCGACTGGAGCAGGCCGAACGGCCCGTGCACGTTGGGGCCGGGACGGACCTGCATCCGGGCCACGACCTTGCGCTCGAACCAGATCGCGATGAGCACGCTCGTGAGCAGGAAGACGATGATCAGCACGGCCTTGACCAGGTAGGTCCAGCCGTTGTCCTGGGAGAAGTCGGCCGAGATCCCGGGCACGCCCGGGGTCTCGGTGACCAGGGCGAGGTTCAGCAGGCCGCTCATGATGCTCCCCCGTCGGTGGGCTGGACGGTCTCGCCGGGCCGCGAGGCTCCGGCAGCGGGCTCGATCCGAACGAGCGCGCCCTGGGCCACGCCGAGCTCACGATGGACCTGCGAGCCCTCGGAACCGAGCGGGAGCCAGACGACGTGCTCGACCATGTCGGTGATCACCACGGGCAGCTCGATCGAGCCGCGGTCGGTCGACACCCGGACCACGTCCCCCTCGAACAGGTCCGCGGCGGCCGCGGTCGTCGCCGACAAGCGGGCCACGGGCCGCTTGGCCGTGCCCGCGAGGAAGCGCTCGCCGTCCTGGCCGCGCGCGGCGTCCAGGAGCAGGCGCCACCCTGCGAGCACCGCGGTGCCCGGGGCGACCGCGGGTGGTTCTGCGGCCGCGACCTCGGGGGCCGCGGGGCGGGCTCCGTCCCAGGTGCCGAGCTGGTCGATCTCCGCCCGGACCTCCTCGGTCGTGCGGGCCCCGAGCACGAGGCCCGCGGCGTCGGCGAGCGCGTCGAGCACGCGGTGGTCGGGCATCGCGGTCGAGGCGAGCGCGGCCTCGAAGGTCCGCACGCGCCCCTCCCAGCTCACGAACGCGCCGGCCTTCTCGACCGGCGGCGCGACGGGCAGCACCACGTCCGCGAGCGCCGTGACGTCCGAGGCACGCACCTCGAGCGAGACGACGAACCCTGCGGCCTCGAGCGCCCGGAGCGTGTGCGCGGGGTCGGGCAGGTCGTCGGTGTGCAGACCGCCCACGAGCACGCCGCCGAGCTGGCCCACGGACAGCGCGTCGAGGATGTCTCCCGTGCTGCGGCCGGGCGTCTCCGGGAGGTGCTCGACGCCCCAGGCGACGGCCACGTCGACCCGGGCTGCGGCGTCGGGCACGGGGCGTCCTCCCGGGAGGAGGGCCGGCAGCGTGCCGGCCTCGACCGCCCCGCGCTCCCCCGCGCGACGCGGGACCCACGCGAGGCGTGCTCCCGTGCTCGCGACGAGGCGCAGGAGCGCCGAGTACCCGCCGGGGACGCCGGCGAGACGTTCGCCGACCAGGACCACGGCCCCGGGCCGGGCGAGCGCGTCGCGCAGGGCCGAGACCTCGGCCGGCTCCTCGACCGACTCGGGGGCGTCGGGGCCCACGGCCCCGTCGTGCCCGAACAGCGTCTGGGTCCCGGTGGCGAGCACGTCGAGCCACTCGGCCTCGGTGCCCGGGGCGGCGCGCAGGAGCGTGGCGTCGAGGCGCTGCACGCCCCGGCTCGCGAAGGGGGCCAGCGAGAAGACCCGCAGGCCGTGCTTCTGGACGCCCTTGCGCAGGCGCAGGAACGTGACGCCGGCCTCCTCCTCGGCCTCGAGCGCCACGAGGAGCACCGCGGGCGCGTGCTCGATCTCGTCGAACGTCACGCCCAGTCCGGTGCCGGCGACCGCGTGGGCGAGGAAGTCCGCCTCCTCGGTCGAGTGCACGCGGGCGCGGTGGTCCACGTCGTTGGTCCCGAGGACGACGCGGGCGAACTTGCCGTACGCGTACGCGTCCTCGACCGTGAGGCGCCCCCCGGGGAGCACCCCGACGCCGCCCGCGGCCCGCGCTTGCGCGAGGCCGGTCGCCGCGACCTCGAGGGCCTCGGCCCAGCTCGCGGGGCGCAGCTCGCCACGCGTGACCCGGCCCTCGGCGTCGACCTCGCGGTCGCGCACGAGCGGGTGGGTCAGACGGTCCGGTGCGTCCTGCCACGCGAACGCGAAGCGGTCCTTGTCGGTGATCCACTCCTCGTTGACCTGGGGGTCCTCGCCCGACAGGCGCCGGAGCACCACGCCGCGGCGGTGGTCGATGCGGATCGCGGACCCGCACGCGTCGTGCTCGCCCACGCTCGGGGTCGAGACCAGGTCGAACGGCCGCGACCGGAAGCGGTACGCGGCCCCCGTCAGGGCGCCGACGGGGCAGATCTGCACGGTGTTGCCGCTGAAGTACGAGGCGAACGGGCGCCCCGACTCGTCCTCGAGCGCGGCCCCCACGGGCGCCTCGAAGCCGGCCTGCGCGCCGTACGGCAGGGAGCCTGCAGGGGCCGCGGGCTCGGACTCGCCGTCGGCGAAGCCCAGGACGCGCGCGTCGAACCGTCCGATCTGCTGCTGTGCCCCGCGCTTCTGCAGGTCGATGAAGGCGTCGCCCGCGATCTCCGCGGAGAACCGGGTGCAGCGCTGGCACAGCACGCAGCGCTCGCGGTCGAGCAGGATCTCGGTCGAGATCGCGATGGGCTTGGGGAACGTGCGCTTGACGTCGACGAACCGGCTCGTCGCGCGCCCGTTGCTCATGGCCTGGTTCTGCAGGGGGCACTCACCGCCCTTGTCGCAGACCGGGCAGTCGAGCGGGTGGTTGATGAGCAGGAGCTCCATGACCCCGTGCTGCGCCTTGTCCGCGACCGCCGACGTGTGCTGGGTCTTGACGACCATGCCGGGCGTGGCCTCGAGCGTGCAGGAGGCCTGCGGCTTGGGCATGGGGCGGACGTTGCCCTCGCGGTCGGGCGTCGCGACCTCGACCAGGCACTGTCGGCACGCGCCCGCGGGGGCGAGCAGCGGGTGGTCGCAGAACCGCGGGATCTGGATGCCGACCTGCTCGGCGGCACGGATCACGAGCGTGCCCTTGGGCACGGCCATCTCGATGCCGTCGATCGTGAACGTCACCTCGTCGCGACGCGCGGGGGGCTGGGCGCCCCCTGCCGCCGCGGCGGGCGACGTGCCGGCGGACGTCGTGGTCGTCATCAGTGCGCTCCTGCCGTCAGGGCCTGCGGGGCACGCCGGGGCGTGTAGTCGAACAGTGCGGCGGCCGACGGGTCGAACGGGCAGCCGCGGCCGGTGATGTGCGCCTCGAACTCCTCGCGGAACAGCGCGATGCTGCTCGTGACGGGCGACGTCGCGCCGTCGCCGAGCGCGCAGAACGCACGGCCGAGGATGTTGTCGCACGTGTCGAGCAGGACGTCGAGGTCGCTCTCGGTGCCCTCGCCGTGCTCGATGCGGCGCAGGATCTGCTTGAGCCAGTACGTGCCCTCGCGGCACGGCGTGCACTTGCCGCACGACTCGTGGGCGTAGAAGTCCATCCACCGGCTCACGGCCCGCACCACGCACGTGGTCTCGTCGAAGATCTGCAGGGCGCGCGTGCCGAGCATCGAGCCCGCCGCGGCGACCGACTCGTAGTCGAGCGGGGTGTCGAGGTGGGCGTCGGTGAACAGGGGCGTCGAGGACCCGCCGGGCGTCCAGAACTTCAGGCGGTTGCCGCCACGGATCCCGCCGGCCATGTCGAGCAGCTCGCGCAGCGTGATGCCGAGCGGTGCCTCGTACTGCCCCGGGCGCACGACGTGCCCCGACAGCGAGAACAGCCCGTGGCCCGACGACCGCTCGGTCCCCATGGACCTGAACCAGTCGGAGCCCTGGTTGACGATCGCCGGGACGCTCGCGATCGACTCGACGTTGTTGACCACGGTGGGCCGCGCGTACAGGCCCGCGACCGCGGGGAACGGGGGCTTGAGGCGCGGCTGGCCGCGCAGTCCCTCGAGCGAGTCGAGCAGCGCGGTCTCCTCGCCGCAGATGTACGCGCCAGCGCCCGCGTGGACCGTGACGTCGAGGTCGAAGCCCGAGCCCTGGATGTTCTTGCCCAGGTACCCGGCCGTGTACGCCTCCTCGACGGCCCGCAGCAGGCGGCGGTACACGTGCAGGACCTCGCCGCGCACGTAGATGAACGCGTGGTCGCAGCCGATCGCGTAGGACGTGATGGCCACGCCCTCGATCAGGAGCTGCGGGCTCGCGAGCATGAGCGGGATGTCCTTGCACGTGCCGGGCTCGGACTCGTCGGCGTTGACGACGAGGTAGCGGGGCCCGCCGTCGGGCGCGGGAAGGAAGCCCCACTTCATGCCCGTGGGGAACCCTGCCCCGCCGCGGCCGCGCAGGCCCGAGTCCTTGACGACCTGCACGACGTCCGCGGGCGGCTGCGAGAGCGCCTTCGCGAGGCCCTTCCAGCCCCCCTGCGCGACGTACGCGTCGAGCGTCCAGGAGCGCTCGGCGTCCCAGGTCTCGCTGAGGATCGGGGTCAGCGGGTCGATCGTCTGCTCGCTCACGGCTGCTTCCCCTTCGCGGCGTCGGGCGTGGCCCCCGTGGCGTCGGCGGGCGTGGTGGGCGTGCGCTCGGCGGAGGACTGCTCGTGCCCGACGGCGGAGGCGCCCGCCGCGGTCGTCTCACCCGCGACGGCGGCCGACTCGGGCTCCCGCCCGGTGGCAGGCTCGTCGACCTGGTCCGGAGCCGCCCCGCCCGGGGCGGTCCAGTCGTGCTCGCGCGCGAGCCGCAGGCCGGCGAGGGTGGGTTCGCCTGCCCCGACCCCCTCGTCGGCGCGCCCGTCCGAGAACCCGGCGAGCACGCGACTCATCTGCTTGAAGCTGCACACCGAGGCGGCGCCCCGCGTGGGGGCGACCTGCTCCCCCGCCCGCAGGCGGTCCGCGAGCCGGGTGGCCCCCGCCGGGGTCTGGTTGTCGAAGAACTCCCAGTTGACCATCACGACGGGCGCGTAGTCGCACGCCGCGTTGCACTCGACGCGCTCGAGCGTGATGGCCCCGTCCTCGGTCGTCTCGTCGTGCCCGACCCCCAGGTGCTCGGAGAGCTCGTCGAAGATCTCGTCGCCCCCCATGACCGCGCACAGCGTGTTGGTGCACACCCCCACGGTGTAGGTGCCGTTGGGGTGGCGCTTGTACTGCGTGTAGAAGGTCGCGACGGCCGACACCTCGGCCGCCGTGATGCCGAGCTGCTCGGCGCAGAAGGCGATGCCGTCGCGCGAGACGTACCCGTCCTCCGACTGCACCAGGTGCAGCATGGGCAGCAGCGCCGAGCGCTTCTGCGGGTACCGGGCGATGATCGCCGCGGTGTCCTGCGCGAGGCGCGCGTACGTCGCCTCGTCGTATCCGGACCTGTGAGCCTCGAGCGTCATCGGTCCACCCCTCCCAGCACCGGGTCGAGCGAGGCGACCGCGACGACGACGTCGGCGACCTGGCCGCCCTCGCACATCACGGCGACCGCCTGCAGGTTGTTGAACGAAGGATCACGGAAGTGCGCCCGGTAGGGGCGCGTGCCGCCGTCGGACACCAGGTGCACCCCGAGCTCGCCGCGCGGGTGCTCGACCGACTGGAAGACCTGGCCCACGGGGACCCGGAACCCCTCCGTGACGAGCTTGAAGTGGTGGATCAGGGCCTCCATCGAGGTGCCCATGATCTCCCTGATGTGGTCGAGCGAGTTGCCCATGCCGTCGCTGCCGATCGCGAGCTGGGCGGGCCAGGCGATCTTCTTGTCGCCGACCATGACGGGCTGGCCGGCCGTGGCCTCGAGCCGCTCGAGGCACTGCTCGACGATGCGCAGCGACTGGTAGCACTCCTCGAGCCGCAGCACGACGCGCGAGTAGCAGTCGGCGTCGTCCGAGGTGGGCACGTCGAAGTCGTACGTCTCGTAGCCGCAGTACGGCGCGGCCTTGCGCACGTCGTACGGCAGCCCGGTCGAGCGCAGCACGGGCCCCGTGATCGCGAGCGCCATGCAGCCCGAGAGGTTGAGGTGCCCCACCCCGACCAGGCGGGACTTGAAGATGGGGTTGGCGAGCATGAGGTCGCCGAGCTGGGCGAGGTACCCGCGGATCAGCGGGTCGGCCTTGCGGATCTGGGCCACGACGTCCGGCGGGACGTCCTGGACCACCCCGCCCGGGCGCACGTACGCGTGGTTCATGCGCAGTCCCGTGACGGCCTCGAAGATCCGCAGGATCTCCTCGCGGGCCGTGAACGAGATGGTCATGACCGTGGTCGCGCCCATCTCGTTCCCGCCCGTGCCGAGGCACACGAGGTGGGACGCGATCCTGTTGAGCTCCATCATGAGCACGCGGATGATGCTCGCCCGCTCCGGGATGTCGTCCGTGATGCCGAGGAGCTTCTCGACCGCGAGGCAGTAGGCCGTCTCCTGGAACAGGGGCGCGAGGTAGTCCATGCGGGTGCAGAACGTGACCCCCTGGGTCCACGTCCGGAACTCCATGTTCTTCTCGATGCCCGTGTGGAGGTAGCCCACGCCGCAGCGGGCCTCCGTGACGGTCTCGCCGTCGATCTCGAGCATGAGCCGCAGCACGCCGTGGGTCGACGGGTGCTGGGGGCCCATGTTGACGACGATGCGCTCCTCGCCGAGCTGGGTCGCTTCTGCCGCGATGTCCGCCCAGTCGCCGCCCGAGGCCTCGTAGCTGGGGATCGACGCGTCGAAGTCGCCGTACGGCGCCTTCGTGGCGTGGGGTGTCGCGTGCGGTGTGGTGGGGCTCACGAGTACGACCTCCTCTGGTCCGGCGGGGGCACCGTGGCGCCCTTGTACTCGACCGGGATGCCGCCGAGCGGGTAGTCCTTGCGCTGCGGGTGGCCCGGCCAGTCGTCCGGCATCTCGATGCGGGCCAGGGCCGGGTGGTCGTCGAAGACGATCCCGAAGAAGTCCCACGTCTCGCGCTCGTGCCAGTCGTTGGACGGGTACACCGACGTGGTCGAGGGGATGTGCGGGTGCGCATCAGGCACTGCGACCTCGAGGCGCAGGCTCCGCCCGTGCGTGACCGACGTCAGGTGGTAGACGGCGTGCAGCTCGCGGCCCACGTCGTGGGGGTAGTGCACCCCGCTCACGCCCATGCTCAGCTCGAACCGCAGGTCCTGCTCGTCGCGCAGCGCGCGGGCGACCGTGACGACGTGCCGCGGCCGGACGTGCAGCGTGAGCTCGGCGTGCAGCCCCGGCGGGTCGACGACGACCTGCTCGACGGCGTCCTCGAACCGCACGCCGGCCTCGGCGAGCACCTCCGCCAGGACGTCCACGGCCTCGTCGAACCACCCGCCGTAGGGGCGAGCGCTCGGTCCGGGCAGCACCACGGGGCGCACCAGACCGCCGTAGCCCGAGGTGTCCCCCGAGCCGTGGGCCCCGAACATGCCCGTGCGGACCTCGACGACCTCGAGCGGCTCGCGCCCACCCGAGCCCGGTCCCGCCACGAGCTCCTCGCCGGGCACGTCGCCCTGCGCGACCTTCTCCCGCTGGACGGCGTCCGCCGGGCGGCCCGTCGTCCCGTCGTTGGTGCTCGTCACCGCAGCAGCCCCTTCATCTGGAACGTCGGGGTCGCCTCGAGCGCCGCGGCCTCGGCCGCCTTGGCCGCCTCGCGACGGTTCACGCCCAGCGGCTCGGCCTGGATCTGCTCGTGCAGCGCGAGGATCGCGTTGATGAGCATCTCCGGGCGCGGCGGGCAGCCGGGCAGGTAGATGTCGACCGGCACGATGTGGTCGACCCCCTGGACGATCGCGTAGTTGTTGAACATCCCGCCGCTCGACGCGCACACGCCCATCGACAGCACCCACTTGGGCTCGGACATCTGGTCGTAGACCTGGCGCACCACGGGCGCCATCTTCTGGCTCACGCGGCCCGCGACGATCATCAGGTCGGCCTGCCGCGGCGAGGCCCGGAAGACCTCCATGCCGAAGCGGGACAGGTCGAAGCGCGACGCGCCGGCCGCCATCATCTCGATGGCGCAGCACGCCAGGCCGAACGTCACCGGCCACAGCGACGCCTTGCGGAAGTACCCCGCGAGGTTCTCCACGCTCGTGAGCAAGAAGCCCGAGGGAGCCTCTTCGATCCCCATCTGCGTTCTCCCTATCTGGTTCCGGCTAGTCCCACTCGAACCCGCCACGGCGCCATTCGTAGACGAACGGCACCGTGATCAGGGCGAGGAAGCTCAGCATGGCGACGAGGCCGAAGGTGGCCAGGACGGTGAAGTCCACCGCCCACGGGTAGAGGAAGACCACCTCGATGTCGAAGATGATGAAGGTCATCGCGACGAGGTAGTACTTGATCGGGAAGCGCCCTCCGCCGATCGCGTGCGGGGTGGGCTCGATGCCGCACTCGTACGCGTCGAGCTTGGCGCGGTTGTATCTCTTGGGGCCGATCACGGCGCTCGCGGCGACTCCGCCGAGGGCGAGCACGGCTCCGATGCCCATCAGGACGAGCACGGGCACGTAGGGGTTGGTCATCGGTCTGCTCTCCGGGGGGCGCGCTGGGGCATGTCGGGAGTGCTGCCGCCGGGCGTCCGCGCGAAGCTGCGGGCACCCGGGTCTGACGGGGGTTGGGGTGGTGACTGCGTGAACAGCGGTGACGGCCTCTTTGCCGCCTCACCAAGGTTTGTCATGCCGATGGCACCACCCTCGTCAGTCCCGCGATGACCCGGTCGACGACGTCGCCACCACGAGGTTCGTAACAGTCGGACAACAGCTTGAGGACGAAGCGCATGACGAGCGGCCGCGGCAGCCCGTACCTGGTGCACAACCGCATGATCTCGGGGTGCTCGATGAGACGCACGAAGTACCGGCCGAGCGTGTAGTAGCCGCCCAGGTCGCGGCGCATGATCTCGGGGTAGGTCGCGAGCGTGCGCTCGCGCGCCGCGTCGGTGCCGCGGGCCCGCGACTGCGCCACGACGTCCGCTGCGACGCGCGCGGCCTGCATCGCGTAGGCGATGCCCTCGCCGTTGAACGGGCTGACCATGCCGCCCGAGTCGCCGACCAGCACCACGCCGCGCGAGTAGAGGGGCTTGCGGTTGAAGCCCATGGGCAGGGCCGCACCGCGGACGGGTCCGGTCTGGTTCTCCGGCGTGAACTCCCACTCGGCGGGCGCGTTGGCCATCCAGCGGGCGAACAGGTCCTTGTAGTCCACGTTCGCGGCCGACTGCCGGGCCGGGGTCGAGTTGACCGAGCCGAGCCCCACGTTCGCGGTGCCGTCGCCGAGCGCGAAGATCCACCCGTAGCCGGGCAGGAGGTTCGACTTCCCTGCCGGCCCGTCCCAGAGCTCGAGGTGGGACTCCATCCAGGCGTCGTCGTGGCGCGGGGTCTTGAAGTAGGTCCGCACCGCGACGCCCATGGGGCGGTCCTCGCGCTTCTCGAGCCCCAGGGCGAGCGCGAAGCGGGACGAGACGCCGTCCGCGGCGACGACGACGGGGGCGCGCAGCTCGTACTCGTCGCCCGCGCGGCGCCCGTTCTCGTCGAGCGGGCGTGCCGTGACACCCACGACGCGGCCCGTGCGCTCGTCGAGCAGGGGGCCCGTCACGTTGGTGCGCTCGAGCAGCTTGGCGCCCGTGCGCTGCGCGTGCTCGGCGAGCGTCTGGTCGAGGTTCATGCGCGAGCGGGCGAGCCCGTAGGACGGGTAGGCCTTGAGCTCGGGCCAGGGCAGCTCCCACGAGCGTCCGCTCGCGACGACGCGCAGGCCCTTGTTGCGGATCCAGCCGTCCTCGGCGCGGGTGGGGACGCCCATGCGCACGAGCTCGCCGACGGCCCGCGGGGTCAGCCCGTCGCCGCAGATCTTGTCGCGCGGGAAGGAGGCCTTCTCGAGGAGGAGGACGTTCAGGCCCGCCGAGGCGCAGTAGTGCGCGGCCGTGGCCCCTGCTGGGCCCGCACCGACGACGATGACGTCCGCGTCATCATTCCTGTCACGCACGTTCTCACCTCGCTCGGCAAGCTCGAACACACCTCGGAAAGCCCCTTGTGAAGTCGCTCACAATGGACATCGCCACTCTAGTCACAGACGCGGGCGGATGTGTAGCAAGGCAACCCTTCCCTGGTGACCGAACCGCCAGGTCAGGCCGCGGACGCGCCGCGCCCCGGCCCGCGCGCACGGGGGGGCGACGGCGGAACGGGGCGCGGCAGAGCGAACGACAACGGGCCCGCGCGGGGCACGCCGGCCGGCGCCGCAGCGCGCAGAGCGCGCCGGCCCGGCGCAGGGAGCCGCTCAGGCGGGGCGCACGGCCCGGTGCAGCGCGACGAGGCCGCCGCTCAGGTTCCGGTACGCAGCGCCCTCCCACCCGGCGTCGATCATGAGGTGCGCCAGCTCGGGCTGCGCGGGCCAGTCCTGGATCGACTCGACGAGGTACTCGTACGAGCTCTTCTCCTTGGTCACGAGCCCCGCCATGACCGGCAGCATCTTCATGAAGACGCCCGTGTAGAGCGCGCGGAAGGGCTTCCAGGTGGGGCGGGAGAACTCGCAGATGACGACCCGACCCCCCGGGCGTGTCACGCGCAGCATCTCGCGCAGCGCGGCGTCGGTGTCCACGACGTTGCGCAGCCCGAACGAGATGGTCACGGCGTCGAACGACTCGTCGGCGAAGGGCAGCGCCGTGGCGTCCCCCGCGACGAACGGCAGGTCCGGGCGCCGGCGCTTGCCCACCTGGAGCATCCCGACCGAGAAGTCGCACGGCACGACCTCGACGCCCTCGTCCGCGAACGGCTCGCTCGACGTGCCGGTGCCGGCCGCGAGGTCCAGGACGCGCTCGCCCGGCAGGGCCGCGACGGCGTCGACCGTCTGCTTGCGCCACCGCCGGTCCTGCCCCAGCGAGATGACGTCGTTGGTGAGGTCGTAGCGGGAGGCGATCCCGTCGAACATCGAGGCGACCTCGGTGGGCTTCTTGTCCAGGCTTGCTCGCGACATGCGCCCATCGTTTCACGCCTACGCTGGACACGATGACTGCGCACGCTCACCCCCGCAGGGACGCCGACGACCTCGGCGCCCCTCCGGCGGGGTCCCCCCGCCCTGGCTCCACCGACTTCCCGGCCGCACCCCGCCTGGTCGTGCGGACGACCCGCCTGCCCGAGGGGCTGCCGGGCGACCTGACGGCCCTGCTCGACCTCCTGCCCGACGCGCGCCCCCTGGCGTGGGTGCGGCGCGGGGACGGGATCGTGGGGTGGGGCGAGGCGCTGCGCCTCGAGGCGTGGGGTCCCGGACGGTTCGCCGACGCCGAGGCGGCCTGGCAGGAGGTCCTGGGCGCCGCCGTCGTGCACGACGACGTGGACGTGCCCGGCTCGGGACTGGTCGCGTTCGGCTCGTTCGCGTTCGACGACACGTCCGGCACGGCCGGGGACGCCCGACCGGGCGGGACGATCGTGGTGCCGCGCGTCGTCGTCGGGCGCCGGGGCGGGCCCGAGGGCACGGCCTGGGTCACGAGCATCACCCAGGGCGACGCCCTGCCCGACGACGTCGCGTCCGTCCTCGACCCGGCCCGCCGCGAGCCCGTGGCCGGGCCCGGCGCGGTCAGGACCGTGGACGGCTCGCTGAGCGCCGAGGACTGGACCGCGGTGGTCGCCGAGGGCGTCGAGCGCATCCGGCGCGGCGACCTCGAGAAGGTCGTGCTCGCACGCGACGTGCTGGCCACGGCCGAGCACCCCGTGGACCCCCGCTGGATGCTCCGCCGCCTCGCGGTGGCCTACGACGCGTGCTGGACCTTCTCGGTGGACGGCATGGTCGGCGCGACCCCCGAGCTGCTCGTGCGCAGCGAGAAGGGGCTCGTGACCTCGCGCGTGCTCGCGGGCACCATCCGCCGCTCGGGCGGCGCCGAGGCGGACGACGACTCGCTGCTGCGCGCCGCGCACCTCGCGCGCTCGTCCAAGGACCTCGAGGAGCACGAGTACGCCGTGGCGTCGGTCGCCGACGCTCTCGCCCCGTTCTGCTCGTCGATGAACGTGCCCGACGCGCCGTTCGTGCTGCACCTGCCCAACGTCCTGCACCTGGCCTCGGACGTCACGGGCGTGCTCGCGGCCGGGGCGGGCGGGTCCCCCGCCCCGACGAGCCTCGCGCTCGCGGCCGCGCTGCACCCGTCGGCCGCCGTGTGCGGGACCCCGACGCTCGCCGCGCGTGACCTCATCCGCGAGATCGAGGGCATGGACCGCGCCCGCTACGCGGCCCCGGTCGGGTGGTTCGGCGCCGACGGCGACGGCGAGTGGGGCATCGCGCTGCGCTCGGCCGAGCTGTCGCCGCAGGACCCGCACCGGGTGCGTCTCTTCGCGGGCTGCGGGATCGTCGCAGCCTCCGACCCGGGAGCCGAGCTCGCCGAGTCCGAGGCCAAGCTCGAGCCCATGCGGTACGCGCTCGGGGGCTGAGCGCGGCCGGTCGACCAACGCGCACACCACCTGTGGCAGAGTCGGAACCCCTCGGCTCTGCTGGTGGTTTTGGTGAGTTACGCGACGTATAGCCCGTTCGACGGACATCTCCGGACAACGCCCAGGTCGGCCTGTTAAATTCGCCCGGTGCCCGATGCGACGATGACGATGACTCTGGATCCCACGCAGCGCGACGTCACCGTGCGCCGCGCCACGACCGCGGACCGCGAGGACCTCTGGCTCCTGGTGCTCCGCCTGCAGCCCGACGCGCCGGACCGGGCGACCTACGACCGCGTGGTCGGGCCCCTGCTGCGGGCGCTCGACACCCTCCTGCTGGTCGCCCAGGACGCCACGGGGGTCGTCGGCTATCTTCTCGCGAGCCAGCGCCTGACCTTCAGCGGGAACGGCGCGGTCGTCGAGATCGACGAGATCGCTCTCGCCCCCGAGGCCGACCAGTGCCTCGTCTCGGCAGAGCTGATCGGCGCGGTCGAGGCGTGGGGCCAGGAGCAGCGCGCGACGCGTGTCACGCTCGCCGACGTCCTGCCCCGCGAGACCGCCGAGGAGCTCGGGTTCGCCACGACCGAGGTCCGCTCCACCAAGGCGCTCGACCTCCTCGACGCCGACCCCGTGCTCACCTCGCCCTGGGACGGTCCGGCCGTGCCCGCGAGCGACGCCGACGAGGCCCTGCCGGTCCGCGACTGACCACGTCGCCCGGGCGCCACCGCCCTCGGGCGATCGAGCGCGTCCTCCCCGGCGGATCCCGGACGCGACAGAGCCCGGACACGACAGATCCCGGACACGACGACGCCCGGTCCGTGCGGAGAACCGCACGTACCGGGCGTCGGTGCCGAGGGGCACCTGCAGGGGAACAGGGCCACGCCTCGGCTCGGTCTCGCCGGTCACGGGGGACGCGTCCCGGCGAGACCGTGAAGGACCGCAGCGGTACCGGCTCACGTCGGTGGGCACAGGGGGGAGGTCCCCACCGGTGCAGCCGGTACCGCCGGGTCCGGCCTGTGGTGCTCAGCCCTGACCGTTGAACCAGTCGAAGGGGTTGGGCACGTTGTTCGGGCTGGTCTGGTCGGACCCGTCCTGACCGTTGCCCGGGAGCTGGCCCGAGCCCGGGAGCTGGCCCGAGCCGTCCTGGCCGCTCGAGCCCTGGTCGGAGCCGGAACCCGAGCCGGTGGGCTCCTCGGTCGGCTTGGCGGCGAGGGTCACGTCGACGTCGATCGCCTTGCCGTCGCGGACGACCGTGAGCTTCACGACGTCGCCCGTCGCACGCTCGCGCACGAACCCGGTCAGGGACTCGGCGCCGCTCACGGCGGTGTCGTCGATCGCGACGATCACGTCACCGACCTCGAGCCCGGCCTCGGCGGCCGGGGAGCCCTCGGAGACCTGCTTGACCTCGGCGCCACGGCGCGTGACGCCGTCGGCCGTCGCGGTCGCGTCGGTCATGCTCACGCCCAGGAACGCGTGCTCGGCCGTGCCGCTCTCGATGAGCTGCGCGCTGATGTTCTTCGCGAGGTTCACCGGGATGGCGAAGCCCAGGCCGATCGAGCCGGACTGGCTCGACGTCGTCGCGATCGACGAGGTGATGCCGATGACCTCACCCTGCGCGTTGAACAGCGGGCCACCGGAGTTGCCCGGGTTGATCGCGGCGTCGATCTGGATCGCATTGGTGACCACGGTGCTGCCACCGTCGGCACCCGACGCGGCGACCGGGCGGTCGAGCGCGGAGACGATGCCCGTCGTGGCGGTGTTCGCGAGGCCCAGCGGGTTCCCGACGGCCAGGACGGACTCGCCGACCGTGACGTCGTCGGAGTCGCCGAACGACGCGGGCGTGAGGTTGCTCGGCGGGTCGACCAGCTTGACGACCGCGAGGTCGGTCGTCGGGTCGAGCCCGACGATCTTGGCCTCGTAGAGGCGTCCGTCGCTCAGCGTCACCTGGACGGTGTCGCCCTGGGCGCCCTCGACGACGTGGTTGTTGGTCAGGACGTGACCCTCGGTGTCGATCACGACACCCGAGCCCTCGCCACCGCCCGAGGCCGTGGTGACCTGGATCGAGACGACGGACGGCGCGACGGCGCTCGTCACGGCCTGCCAGTCCGGGTTCTCCGACGTCGAGTTCGCCACGGGGACCGTGGTGTTCTCCT
Source organism: Oerskovia sp. Root918 (assembly GCF_001428945.1). NCBI lineage: Bacteria > Bacillati > Actinomycetota > Actinomycetes > Micrococcales > Cellulomonadaceae > Oerskovia > Oerskovia sp. Root918. The sequence continues at coordinate 365,577 of NZ_LMJG01000012.1, read as the reverse complement.
TGTTCTCGCCGACCGAGGCCAGCGAGCTGGGCGCGGAGCCCGACCCGTCGAGGACGCTGAGCAGGCCGGCGGTCCCGGCGCTCGCGAGGACGGCCGCCGCGGCGGCCGCGCCGACCACGGGGATCCAGGTCCTGTTCCTCTTCGAGGCGGCCGGTGCTGCCTCGGTCGCGACCGGGGCGGGCGGCATGCCTGCCGCGGAGTACGCGGTGCTCGTGGGCGCACCGTACGGGGCGTGCGTCCCGTGGGGCGCGTGCTGGGCCGGGGTCGGCTGCGCGGGTGCCACGTGCGGCGCCGGCGGCGCGGGCACGGGGGCCGGGTGCGGCGCGGCGAACTGCTGCGTGGGCTGCGCCTGCGGGGCCGGAGCCTGCGGGGCGGCGGGCGCCTCGGGCGTCACGGGAAGCTGCTGCGTGGCCTGCGCCTCGATGCGCTGCGTGTCGCCGTCGCGGGGGGCCTCGGGCTGGGGGACGTTCGACTGCGGGGTGTTCTCGGTCATGGGGTGTTCCCTCCTCGTTCTGTCTGAGGACTACTTCACACCCGGGCGCTGAAACACTGCTTGAACGTTCCTGTGAGTTCGCTGCGAGTTCCTGACGACGGCTGGGAGACCTCTCAGGCGCCCTCGGACGGCGCCGCGCCACCCGGCAGGAGCTCCGGCGGCACGGCCCGCAGGACCGCGTCCCGCACGTCGGCAGCGAGACGGGAGCCCTCGGTCCGGCGCGCACCGCGCCCGACGCGGACCTCGAGCACCTCGACGCCCCGGGGCCGTCCCGCGAGCGCCTCGCGCAGCCCCTCGACGTCGGTCAGGAGCCGGTGCCGCACGCCGTAGCCCGCGCACAGCGCCGCGAGGCCGGCCCCGTGCGGCGTCGCGAAGACCCGCTCGAACGCACGGCTCGTCGACGGTTCCTGCTCCGCGAGCGCCCCGTACTCGAGGGTCGCGAAGATCGAGCCGCCGTCGTCGTTGACGACGACGACCTGGAGGTCCGCGGCCGGTTCGAGGGGCCCCCGCAGGAGCCCGCCCGCGTCGTGCAGGAACGTGAGGTCGCCGACGAGCACGCGCGTGCGGCGCCCCGAGCGCGCCGCGACGTGGGCGACGCCGGTCGCGGTCGAGACCGTCCCGTCGATGCCCGCGAGGCCCCGGTTGGCCAGCACGAGCGGCGAGGCTCCCCAGTCGGCGACCAGGTCCAGGTCACGCACGGGGTTGCTCGAGCCGACCACGAGCACGTCGCCCGGCCCGCTCGCCTCGGCGACGGCCGCTGCCACGGCGAGCGCCGTCGTCGGGCCGGGGGCCGCGGCGCTCGCGGCGACGACCTTGCGCGCCGCCTCGCCCGCGCCGCGCCACGCGTCGAGCCAGGCACGGTCCCCCACGGGCTCGGTCCACCACCCGGCCGGGACGCCGGGCAGGACGACGTCCGCCGCCCGGGCGGCGTCGGGCCAGGGTGCCGCGCCGGGCGCGACCACGAGCACCTCGACGTCCTCTCGCGCGAGGAGCTGCTGGACGGGCCGCGAGAGCGTCGGGCGCCCCATGACGACGACGCGCTCGACACGACCGCCGAGCACACCCAGGACGAGCCGGTGCGCCGCGACCGCGTGCGTCCCGGCCGCGGCCCCGGACGAGGCCTCGGCGAGCAGCGGCCAGCCGCGCGCCTCGGCGAGGCGCCGTGCGTCGTCCCCTGCCCCGTCCCCGGCGACGAGCACGGTCGCGGGGCCTGGATCGAGCGGATACGGCCCGACGACGTCGCTCACCTCCCCGACGAACGTCCGGAGCGCGTCGGCCCGGGTCTCGCCCGGCACCTCCCCCGGCCCTGCCGACAGCAGCGCTGCGAGCTCCGCGGGGGGCGCGAGGGGCTCACGGAACGCGACGTTCAGGTGGACCGGGCCGGGGTACCGCGAGCGGGTCCCGCGCGCGGCCGCGAGCGCCCGCACCAGGACGGAGCGGAGGTCGCGGGCCTCGCCCGGGCGACCGTCGGGGGCCGGGACGTCGACCGCGTGGCGCACCGCTCCCCCGTAGAGACCGACCTGGTCGGTCGTCTGGTTGGCACCGGTGCCGCGCAGCTCGTGCGGGCGGTCGGCCGTGACCAGGACGAGAGGCACCCCGGTGTGGTGGGCCTCGAGCACCGCGGGGTGGAGGTTGGCGGCCGCGGTGCCCGACGTCGTCACCACGGCCACGGGGCGCAGGCGGTCCGGACCCTCGGTGATGGCCGAGCCGCGCGAGAGGCCGAGCGCGAGGAAGGCCGCGGTGCGCTCGTCGATCCGCACGTGCAGGGTCAGCCGTCCGGCAGCGTCGGCCGCGGCGAGCGCGTACGCGAGCGCCGCGCTGCGCGATCCGGGGGACAGCACCACGTCCGTCACCCCGTCGGCGACCAGGCCCTCGACGATCTGCCGCGCCGCAGCCAGGGCGGGCGGGAGGACAGGGCGGTCGCCGCTCACGCTGCGGCCCCGTCGAGGAGGGCGCCGACGCGCTCGTACCGAGCAGTCCACCGTGCCCCGGTGGCGGGGTCGGCAGCGGCGCGGGCGAGCGCCCGGGTCGAGGGCTCGGGGCGCCGTACGGCGATCTGCCCGCCCACGGGCAGGAGCGGCTCGTCGACCACGTCGTGGGCCAGGAGCTGGGACGTCGCGAGGCCGCACGCGTACGGCAGGTCCGGCAGGGCAGCCGCGAGCGCGAGGCCCGCCGCGAGGCCCACCGAGCTCTCGAGGGCCGAGGACACGACGACGGGGAGCCCGACCTGATCGGCGAGGTCGAGGCAGGCCCTGACCCCTCCGAGCGGCTGGACCTTGAGGACCACGACGTCCGCGGCCTCGGCACGCAGGACCTCGAAGGGGTCCTCGGCACGGCGGATCGACTCGTCGGCCGCGACCAGGACGGAGACCGCACGCCGCACGGCCGCGAGCTCGGGGACGCTCGCGCAGGGCTGCTCGACGTACTCGAGGCCGCCGGCCGCCCGGTCGAGGAGCGGGATCCGGTGCAGGGCCTCGTCGAGCGTCCAGGCCCCGTTGGCGTCGACGCGGATCCGGCCGCCCGGTCCGAGCGCGTCGCGGACGGCCTCGAGTCGCGCGATCTCGTGGTCGACGGGCTCGACCCGACCGTCGGGGCCTCGCTGGGCGACCTTGACCTTGGCGGTCCGGCAGCCGTCGGACGCCAGGACGATCCCGTGCGCGCGCTGCGGGTCGGTCGCGGGCACCGTGACGTTGACGGGCACGCTCGACCGCACCGGCGCGGGCCACCCGAGGTGCGCGGCCTCCCGGGCTGCACGCAACCACGCGGCGGACTCGGCGTCGTCGTACTCCCAGAAGGGCGAGAACTCGGCCCACCCCGCCTCTCCTCGCACGAGCAGCCCGTCCCGGACGTCCAGGCCCCGGAATCGGGTGCGCAGGGGCGTGGACCAGGCGACGAGCGGCGGGAGAGGAGGCGTGGGGGGCACGGTCACAGGTTATCTCCGGAGGCCGCCCCGGGCCGTCCGGTGGTGCCCCAGGGCCACGGAGGCACCGGAGCACCGGAGGCCCGTCATCCCTGGGGCCCGACCGCGGGCGGACGGGTCAGACGCCCCCGAGCAGCTCGGTCACGCACTCGACCGCGAGGTCGCGGACGGCACGGCCCTCGCACAGCGCGGTCACCGCGGCGCCGTCCACCACCGCGATCAGCAGGACCGCGGAGAACCGCGCGCCGAGCTGGGCGAGCAGCTCGTCGATCACGACGTCGAGCTCCCCCCGTCCCTGCGCGAACGCGGCGGCCAGGACGGGGCTGCGCCCCGCGCTCACGACGTGCTCGTAGAAGCCGAGGAGCTCGCCGTGGTCCCCCGGGGGCAGCACCGCGTCGACGAGCAGCAGGGCACGCGAGCGCGTGCTCAGGGTCTCGACGCCGCCCTCGGCGACCAGCTCGGTCACCGAGTGGCCGATCGCCTGGGCCCGCTCGGCCCAGCCACGGACGATCTGCTCGCCCGCCGCACCGAGCAGGTCGTCGAGCCCCGTGAAGTAGTAGGTCGTCGCGGCGAGCGGGACGTCGGCCTGGGCGGCCACCGAACGGTGCGTCACGGCCGCGGGGCCGTCCCGCAGGATGAGCTCGGCCGCGGCCGAGACGATGCGGTCGCGTCGCTGGGTGCCGCGGGCCTGCCTGCGGGGGACGTGCTTCTCGGACTCTGGAGCCATCAGGGACTTCCTCCGGACAGGTTGAGGCCGTCGGTCCCGCGCGCGGCGGGGACCAGCGGCAGGATCTTGAGCACAGACGTGGCTTCACCGAAGTACACGATCGCGAGCACCGCCGTCAAGATCTCGCCGATCCCACCCACACACCGTAGGCCACACCGACGGTCGCCGACTCCCGGGCGGCTAGGGTGGCGGTCGTGAGCAGCATCCCCGCACAGGTGTCCGAGACGTTCGATCCCCAGGCCTGGCGCACCGTCGCCGGCTTCGAGGGACTCACCGACATCACCTACCACCGTGGCGTCGAACGCGGCCTGGTCGACGGTGAGCCGCGCGAGCGCGACCTCCCGGTCGTCCGCGTCGCGTTCGACCGGCCCGAGGTCCGCAACGCGTTCCGCCCCCACACGGTCGACGAGCTCTACCGGGTGCTCGACCACGCGCGCATGACCTCCGACGTCGGGACGGTCCTGCTCACGGGCAACGGCCCCTCGGCCAAGGACGGCGGCTGGGCGTTCTGCTCGGGCGGCGACCAGCGCATCCGCGGGCGCGACGGCTACCGGTACACGACGAGCGAGGACGCCCAGACGGCCGACGCGATCGACCCCGCCAAGGCCGGGCGGCTCCACATCCTCGAGGTCCAGCGCCTCATCCGGACCATGCCCAAGGTCGTCATCGCCGTGGTCAACGGGTGGGCCGCCGGGGGCGGGCACTCGCTGCACGTGGTCGCGGACCTGTCGATCGCGAGCCGCGAGCACGCGCGGTTCAAGCAGACCGACGCCAACGTGGGCTCGTTCGACGCGGGCTACGGATCGGCGCTCTTCGCCCGGCAGGTCGGGCAGAAGCGTGCCCGTGAGGTCTTCTTCCTCGCCCGCGAGTACTCGGCCCAGGACGCCTACGAGTGGGGCGCCGTGAACGAGGTCGCGGACCACGCCGACCTCGAGAGGCTCGCGCTCGAGCACGCGCGGATCATCGCGACCAAGTCGCCCCAGGCGATCCGCATGCTCAAGTTCGCGTTCAACCTGGCCGACGACGGGCTGGCGGGCCAGCAGGTCTTCGCCGGGGAGGCCACGCGGCTCGCGTACATGACCGACGAGGCCGTCGAGGGGCGCGACGCGTTCCTCGAGCGCCGCGACCCGCAGTGGGACGACTTCCCGTACTACTTCTGACGGGCGCCGGCGGTCTGACGGGCGCCGGCGGTCTGACGGGCGCCGGCGGTCTGACGGGCGCCGGCGGTCTGACGGGCGACGGCGGTCTGACGGGCGCCGGCGCGGCGCGCTGCGCGCCGCGTCAGCCCGTGATGAAGCCGCTCAGCAGCCCGACGATCCCGCGGCCGGCGAACGCCGCGGTGACGGCCAGGCCGAACAGCAGGACGATCGACGCGACGACGGGGCCGATCGACCCGGCCGGCCGCGCGCCGTCCTCGTCGTCGTCCTCCTCGGCACGCAGCACGGGCCGGGCGGGGGCGATCGAAGGCGGGAACGGGGTGGCCGTGGACGTGGGCTCGAACGGGCTCTGGGTGGGGTTGATCGTTGCCATGCCTCTACGTTCCCGTGGGGAGGGGTGCAGGCACATCGGTCCAGCGGCTCGACCTGCGCACCCGGTGGTCCACCTCAGGGGTGAGCGGGTCGTCCTCCCCGAGGAGGAGGTACCACGGACCGTCCTCCTCGAACCGTCCGGAACATCGCTCCGACCTGCGGTGTTGCTCCGGGCATGACTCCTCGCACCGACGCCGTTGCCTCCACGCGCCCGCCCGTCCGGGAACCGGCACCCAGCACGAGACCGGCTCCCCCGGCGACCAGGATCGTGGTGGTGCACGGCCTGGGCGCGACGGCCGACAGCCACTGGTTCGGCGCGCTCCAGGAGCGTTACACGCCGTACGGGATCGAGGTCCTGGTCCCGGACCTGCCCGACTCGCAGGCTCCGGACCTCGACACGTGGCTCTCGCGGCTCGCCGAGGTGGTCGGGACGATCGACGAGCGCACCGTCCTGGTGGGCCACAGCCTCGGCTGCGTCAGCATCCTCCAGCATCTCGCCGCCCGCGACGACGACTGGCGGCTCGGCGGTCTCGCGCTCGTGGCCGGCTTCGTGGAGCAGGTCCCCGGGATCCCCGAGGTCGACCACTTCGTCGCCCGCGAGACCGACCCGGCGAGGATCGCTGCCCGCACCGCGCGCCGGCTCGTCCTGAGCGCCGACGACGACCCCGTGGTCCCCCGACGGCTGACGGAGGACCTCGCACGGCTCCTCGACGCCGACCTGACCGTGGTCGACGGCGCCGGGCACTTCCTCGCGCGCGGGGGCTTCGACCGGCTCGAGGTGCTCGAGTCGGTGCTCGACGGGTGGACGCTCACCGGCCCTGAGGCCGGCCCGCAACCAGTCAGCTGACCGTCCAGCTCCCGCCCTCGCGCGGGACGAGCTCGACCCAGGTGACGCCCTGCTCGAGGAGGACGGGCTCGCCGTCGGGCCCCGTGAGGACGAGCGGCTCGTCGACCGACTCCTGCGACCACGTCACGGCGACGTGCTTCCCAGCACTGGCCACGAGCCCCTCGCCCGAGCCCACCAGCAGCGTCTCCGGCACGGGCGTCCCGGCCGGGTCCTTGAACTGCGTGTCGCGGACCTCGACGCCGAGCACCACGACGTTCTGCGCCGAGAGCCGCGCGCCGTCGGACGAAACGGCCGGCGTGGTCCCCTCGTTGCGCAGGAAGGCCGCCTGCTCGGCGTCCCAGACCCACTGGGCCCGGCTCGCGAACGTGAGCGTCACGTCGAGCAGGCTCAGCGGCGCGCCCGTCGTGGTCGCGGTGCCCTGGCCCGGGACCCGGACGTGCCGGAGCTGGGTCGGAGGCGCCGCGCGGTCGTCCCCGGCCTGCGCCCAGAAGTCGGCCGGCGTCCCGAACAGGTTGTGCGGGGCCCGCTTGCCCTTCTTGAGGAAGAACCCGTCGTCGCCCTCGTCGTGCACGATCGTCTGGATGCCGGCATCGCGGACGGCTTCCACGAACGGGGGCTGCCCACCGCTGAAGGCGAGCACGCCGTGCGTCGGCCCGACGATGGCCGGGTCCATGGGACGCACCGAGCGGACGGGACCGACCGTCTCCGGGGACTGTGAGTGGTAGACCGCCACGAACCGCGTGATGCCGCCCTCGACGACCTCCTCCCACACCATGTCGGCCTGCTCGAGGCCGGTCTGGGGACGCGCCTGCGGCAGGTTCTCGATCTTGACGGCGAGCGCCGGACGGTCGTCGACCGCATCGGAGGGGACACCGGTGAGGGGCCAGGCGGGCGGGACCGCCGGGTCGGGCGGGCCCGCCTTGTCCGACTCGACGGCCGCCGGGACCGTGCTGGTCGGGGCGTCCGTGGGACCGCCGCTGCACGCCGCGAGCACGAGCGCGCTCACGATCAGCGCCCCGGCCCGCCCGAGGTCCCGTCCGACGCGCCCTGGTGCCCCTGCCGTCACGGTTGCCTGCCCTTCGTCGTGCTCCGGTCCACGGTTCCTCGTCACCCTACGACCGGATCTACGCTGGACGGATGTCACGCGCCGATGGTCCCCCTGACGCCCTCGCCCTGCGTGCGGCGGTCGCCGACGCCCTCGCCGGGCGCGGTCCCGCGGTCGCCCCGGCGCCGCTCGCCTTCACCGGACCGCTGCCCGAGGGCACGGCCCTGGTGCTGCAGACCTCGGGCTCGACGGGACTGCCGCGCGAGGTCGCCCTGAGCGCGAGCGCGCTCGTCGCCTCGGCGCGCGCCACGCACGAGCGTCTCGGAGGGGACGCGCAGTGGTTGCTCGCCCTGCCGCCGACGCACGTCGCGGGGCTCCAGGTGGTCCTGCGCTCCGTGGTCGCCGGGACCCCGCTCGTGACCGCCGACCTCGACGCTCCGTTCTCGCCCGCGGGCTTCGCCGCGGACGCCGCGCGCATGGACGGCGAGCGGCGCTACGTCTCGCTCGTCCCGACCCAGCTCCACCGCCTCGTGCACGCCCAGGGGACCGCGGACGGCGAGGCCGCGCTCGCCGCGCTGCGCTCGTTCGACGCGATCCTGCTCGGCGGGGCCGCGGCCCCGCCCGCGCTGCTGGCCGGGGCCCGCGCGGCAGGGGCCAGGGTCGTGACGACCTACGGGATGACGGAGACCTGCGGGGGCTGCGTGTACGACGGCGTCCCGCTCGCGGGCGTGCGGGTGCGGGTCGTCGAGCGCTCGTCCGGGCAGGTCCTGCCCCCGGGGGACGCGGGGGTCGTCGAGATCGGCGGGCCCGTCCTCGCGACGGGCTACCTCGGTGACGAGGCGCTCACGGCCGAGGCGTTCCGGCGCGACCCCGACGGCTCGCGCTGGCTGCGCACCAACGACCTGGGCTCGCTCTCCCCGGACGGATCGCTCACGGTCCACGGCCGGGCCGACGACGTCGTGGTCTCGGGCGGGGTCAACGTCGCCCCGGCCGCGGTCGAGGCCGTGCTGGCCGGTGCGCTCTCGGGCGAGGACGGGATCGGCGAGGTGTGCGTGGTCGGGATCCCCGACCCCGAGTGGGGGCAGGCGGTCGTCGCGGTCGTGACCCGCGGAGGCTCGCCCCGTGCGACTCCTGGCCCCGAGGGCGAGCCCGACGCCGAGCTGCTGACCCGGGCCCGGCACGCGGTCGCGACTACGCTGGGACCGCCCGCCGCACCGCGGTACCTGCTCGTCGTGGACGACCTGCCGCGACGAGGCCCGGGCAAGATCGACCGGGCGGCCGTGTCCGCGCTCGCCGCCCGCACCGCACCTCGCACCACCCACTGATCGGAGCACCATGGCCACCTCTGCCGAATGGGTCGCGGGCGCGCGCCTGCGCACCCTCCCCGCGGCGGCCGCACCCGTCCTCGTCGGCTCCGGAGCCGCGGCGCAGATCGACGCGTTCGCGTTCTGGCCCGCGCTGCTCGCGCTGGGCGTCGCGCTCGCGCTGCAGGTCGGCGTGAACTACGCGAACGACTACTCGGACGGGGTGCGCGGCACGGACGTCGACCGCGTGGGCCCCATGCGGTTGACCGCGTCGGGGGCCGCGCTCGCCTCGCAGGTCCGCAACGCGGCCTTCGTGTGCTTCGGCGTGGCAGCGGTCCTCGGTCTGGGGCTCGTGGCCCTCACGGGCCACTGGTGGCTGCTGGCCGTGGGAGCCGTCGCGATCGCCGCCGCCTGGTTCTACACGGGAGGCAAGAACCCCTACGGCTACCGCGGTCTCGGCGAGGTCGGGGTCTTCGTGTTCTTCGGGCTCGTCGCGGTCCTCGGGACCACCTACACGCAGGCCGGCCGCATCACCTGGGTCGCGGGCGTGGGCGCCGTGGCCGTGGGCCTGCTCGCGTGCGCGCTGCTCATGATCAACAACGTCCGTGACATCCCCACCGACGTGCTCGCCGGGAAGCGGACCGTGGCCGTGCGCCTCGGGGACTTCCGGGCGCGGCGCGCCTACGTCGCGATGATCTGGGTGCCGATCCTGCTGGCCGTGGTGTGCGCGTTCGCCGCGCCGTGGTCCTTGCTGGTGCTGCTCCTGCTGCTGCCCGCGGTGCTGCTGACCCTCCCGGTGCTCGCCGGGGCGCGCGGCCCCCTGCTGGTCCCCGTCCTCGCGGGCACGGGCATGTTCGAGCTCGGGTACGGGGTGCTGCTGGGCCTGGGGCTCGCGCTCTAGCCGTCCGTCCGACGGGCGTGCGTCTCGTCGGAGGCCGCGTCGACCGCGGCGTCCTCGAACGCGGCGTCGTCCTCGACCGCCCGCGAGAACTGCTCACCCGTCGCCCGCCTGTGTGCGGCGCGGTCCGCGAGGTACTGCGCAGCGCGCTCGCGCGGGCCCCGCAGCGTCAGGTAGGAGACCAGCAGGGCGAGCACGGCCGCGAGGACCGCGCACACGACCCAGTGGCCGAGGCCGAAGGCGTAGAGCACGACGAAGAGCACCCCGAAGATCGCGAGGCGCAGGGCGGAGTAGATGACCATGGGCACCCCTCCAGGGTAGGCGCCCAGAGGAGCCCGGGGCGACACGCCCCGGTGTGCACGAGCACCGCTCCCGCCCCGACCCCCGAAGGTCGCAGGCTGGACACGTCCTCGCCTCGGACGCATAGGCTGGGGGCATGTCCCGCGTCCTGCTGACCCTGCTCGCCGTAGGCCTCGCGGTCTACGCCCTCTCCGACTGCGCCACGAGCGCCGAGGACGACCGGAGCGGGATCCCCAAGGGGCTGTGGATCGTGATGATCATCTTCCTGCCGTTCGTCGGTCCGCTCGCCTGGATCCTGGTCTCCCGGACGCAGCGCTCGCGTCATGCCGCCGCGGGCGGGGCCGGCTCGCCCCGCCGCCCGTCGACCGGAGGCGCACGGCGCCGCAGCAGCGGACCGGTGGCTCCTGACGACGACCCGGACTTCCTGTGGAAGCTCGAGCAGCAGCGACGTCGCGAGGCACGCGACGAAGGGTCGACGTCGGGCTCGGGGACCGCTCCCGGCACGGCTCCCGGTCATGCCCCCGGTGCTGCCGACCACGAGGACGAGCGGGAGCAGGAGCCGCGGTCCCCGGGCAAGGGCTCGACGGGCGAGACGGACAGCGCGCCGGACGCGCCGTCGTCGGGCAGCAACGACCCGTCCTAGCAAGGAACCGGACCGCACCGGCTACGTCACCAGGAGCCGCACCGTGCTCAGCACGTCTCCTGGGCGTCGGCCGACGTGATCGCCTCGCCCGGCAGCCGGTCGGCGAGCGGGTCGACCGGCGCCTCGGGCGTCGTCGTCGCGGCGTCGACGGGAGGCACCGTGGCCGAGTCCGGGGTCTGCGGTTCGACGGCCGCGTCGGGGACGATCGGCTCGTCGGCGGCCAGCCGGGCCCACACGTCTGCGGCCTCGTCGCTCAGGACGACACGAGCAGGGTTGGACGGCTGGGGACCCGACGGGATCGTCAGGAACGTGACCGCGTCCGCGCGCACCGAGCGCAGCGAGAACGCGAGCCCCTTGAGGTCCACACCCCCGCTGATCGTGAGCGAGCTCGTCGCGGCGTCCAGGAACCTGATCAGGCTCGGGAGGTCGGTCAGGACGTTCTTGCCCAGCACGGACTTCGTGAGCGCCGCGAGCAACGCCTGCTGACGTCCCATCCGGTAGGTGTCCGAGCCGTCGCTCAGCCCGTGCCGTGCTCGTGCGAGGGCGAGCGCCTCGGGCCCCGACAGGACGTGGTCTCCCGCGGTGAGGTGCAGGTTCGCGTCCTCGTCGTCCATGTCCTCGGGGATGCAGATGGGCACGCCGCCGAGCGCGTCCACCATGCTCTGGAACCCCGCGAAGTCGACGACCAGGAACCCGTCGGTCCGCACCCCGCTGATCTGCTCGACGGTCATCTGCGTGCAGGTCGCGGCCGAGGCGAGGTCCTGGCCCGCGTTCCAACCGCGAGAGAACGCCGAGTTGAAGATCGACCAGGAGGACGGCTCGGTCGTCCCCCCGCCCGTGACCGTGCACGCGGGGATCGGGATCATCAGGTCGCGCGGGACCGAGACGAGCTCGACGCGCGACCGGTCGGCCGAGACGTGCAGCAGCATCGTCGTGTCCGAGCGCATACCGGCCTCGGCCCCGCCGATCGCCTCGTTCACCCCGGACCGGTCGTCCGAGCCGATGAGGACGAGGTTCACGGGCAGCCCGGCGAGGGGGTCCTCGGGGTCCGGGGTCGCGACAGGCGGGCGGGACGCCTCGGGTGCGACGAGCTCCTCGGTGTCCACCTGGTCGACGTTCGCGAGCGACTTCACGACGAGCGCCGTGGCTCCCGAGGCTCCGAAGGCCAGGACGGCTGTCGTCACGAGCCCGAGGACGCGCAGCACCCGGTGCTCCCGTCGCGCCGCTGCGTGACGTACCTGCCCGCGCCAGGGGACGTCGCCGTGGAGCGGCTCCGGGCCCGCACCGGCCCTGCGGTCGCCCTCGGGCCACGTCCCCCCGCCACGTTCGCTGGTCACGAGCGCCGACTCTAGCGACGGTGCCCGCAGGGCGCTCGTTCACCGCGGGGCGAGCCCGTCGAGATCCGGTGAAGGTCCGTCCGTGCAGGACAGGGCCGTCCCGCTCGGCGGGACGGCCCTGCGTGACCCCGGCGGCCCGGGGCGGGCGGCGCTACTCCTGGGTCGTGATGCCCGAGTACGAGTGCTTGCCGTTGAAGATCAGGTTGACGCCCGTGAAGTTGAACAGCACGCACGCGTAGCCCACGATCACGAAGTAGGCCGCACGTCGTCCGGACCATCCGCGCGTGGTGCGGGCGTGCAGGTAGGCCGCATAGACGACCCACACGACGAAGCTCCAGACCTCCTTGGGGTCCCAGCCCCAGTAGCGACCCCAGGCGTGCTCGGCCCAGATCGCGCCGCCGATGATGGTGAAGGTCCACAGGACGAACGCGACCGCGTTGAGGCGGAAGCTCAGTGCCTCGAGCTGCGCGGGCCGGGGCGTGGTGTCGAGCCAGCGCCAGGCGGGATGCCCCAGGAACGCGTTGCCGTTCTCGCGCGAGTCGCGCAGGAGCTGGATCACGGACATGACGAACGCGACCGTGAAGATGCCCGTGGCGATGATCGCGACCCCCACGTGGATCACGAGCCAGTAGGACTGGAGCGCGGGCTGGACGCCCGTGGCGTCGAGGAAGAACGAGTTCTGGGCGACCACGAGGAACAGCACCGAGAGGCCCGTGACGAAAGCACCGAGGAAGCGCACGTCGCGCCGCAGGCTCACCCCGAGGAACACCGCCATCGCGACGAACGCGCCGACGAGCGTGAACTCGTACATGTTGGCCCAGGGTGCGCGGCCGGCGGCGATCCCGCGGGTCACGATCGCCGCCAGGAGCAGGATGGTGCCGAGCCACCCCGTCGAGATGCCGATGCCCGCGGCCTTGCGCGAGACGGGCTTGGCGGGGGTCGCGACCGCGACCTTGACGGGGGCGTCCGCGTCACCGGAGGCGTCGGCGGCAGCCGGCTCGGCGACCGGTTCCTTGGCCCCCAGCCGGGACAGGTCGATCGCGAAGGCGATGAACGCGACCGTGAGCGCGGTCGCCGCCGCCCACACCAGGTCGGAGCTCAGCTCGGCAACGGTCATCGGTCAGCCTTTCGTGGTCGGTCGGCGCGAGCCGGCCCGGTGGTTCGGGTGGAGGACCCGCCGCGCGCGGCGGGCCGTTCGTCGGGGGGTTCGGTCGCGTGCTCGATCCCGGGGAGCGACTCGACCACGCGGTCGACCTCTCCCTGGAGTCCTGCGTCGTCGCCGCGGGCGAGCCCCGCGACCGTGACGACGGTACGCCGCGCGGACGTCTCGCCGTCGGGCACCTCGTCGCTCCACACACGCAACCACACGCGGCGGCGCGGTGTGAAGAGCGAGACGGCCAGCCCGCCGAGCGCGCCGAGCGCGAACACGAGGATCCAGGCGAGCGCCGGGTCGTGCCGCATGTCGAGCGCCACGTAGCGCGCGACCGGCCCCTCGGCGAACGTGAGGGTGCCCAGCCCGTCCGGCAGCTCGACCGTCTCGCCCGGCGCGACGAGGACCTGGACGCGGCCTCCCGTCTCGTCGACCGACGCCGTGAGGGTGTCGGTGTTGAGGCGGTAGACGTTCTGCGGCAGCCCGTCGTCGAGGCCCAGGTCGCCCCGGTAGACCTCGAGGACCAGCAGCGGGTTGGCCGGCTGCGGGAAGATCGAGCGAGCCCCGTCCTCGGTGACCTCGGCCGTGGGCAGGAAGTAGCCGACGAGGCCGATCTGGTCGAGTCCGGGCGAGGTGTCGGGCACCTTGATGACCCCGCGCGAGGTGTACATGGTGTCCTCGGGCAGGAACGGGACACGGCCCGCGAACGCGACCTGCCCGTCGGCGTCGTGGATGGTGACCTCGGGTGCGTAGCCGTTGCCCTGCAGGTAGATCTTGGCCCCGCCGGCCACGATCGGGTGGTTGACCTTGATCTGCTCCTCCTGCGAGGAACCGTCGGGGTTGCGCACCGAGACGTTGGCCGTGAAGTCGCGCGACTGCGCGAACGCGACCTGGTCCATCGCGAACTCGGCGTCGAACGAGTCGAGGGTCATCGAGAACGGGACGAGCGAGCTCGGCCGGAACAGCGAGCCGTTCTCGAACGTGTCGTAGTCGACGACCGCGTTCGCGAACCCGCGCCCCTCCGTGATGATCGCCTGCCCACGGAAGTGCAGGAGCTGTCCGGTCGCGACCGAGACGAGCAGGCCCAGGAGCGAGAGGTGGAACAGCAGGTTGCCGGACTCGCGCAGGTAGCCGCGCTCGGCGGCCACGGTCCGGCGTTCGGGCAGCCCGCGGGCCACGTCGGCCGGCTCGGTCGAGACGTCCACGCGGAACGTGGGCAGCCGGCGGAACCGGCCGCGCAGGTGCGCGGCTGCCGCCTCGACGACCTCGTCGGGCGTCGCCGTGCTCGTGGTCTCGGCCTTGGCCGGGAAGCGGTCGAACCGTCGCGGGGTGCGCGGCGGGCGGTTGCGCACGGCCTGCAGGTGCGCCTTGGTGCGCGGCAGGATGCATCCCACGAGCGACACGAACAGCAGGATGTAGATCGCGGAGAACCACACCGACGCGTACACGTCGAAGAAGCCCAGCCGGTCGAGCCACTCCCCCGTGCGCGGGTTGTCCTGGAGGTAGGTCAGGACCGCGGCCGGGTCCTGGGGGCGCTGCGGCAGCACCGAGCCCGGGACGGCCGCGACGGCCAGCAGCATGAGGAGCATGAGAGCGACGCGCATGCTCGTGACCTGGCGCCAGACCCAGCGCAGGCTGCCCTGGAGGCCGAGCGAGGGGAGCTGCGGCGTGCCGGCCTCGCCGGCGCGCGCGGTACCGGGCGCGTCCGGGATCGCGGCGTCGGGTCCGGTCGCGCGCGGGGCGCGCTTCGAGCTGCCCGACGGCGTCGCTCCCGTCTCGGCGGGCGCCTCGCCCTCGGAGGGGCGAGCCTCGGGCTCGGGGTGGCTGAACGCGTCGTCGATGCCCTCGGGGCGGTAGAGGTCCTTGTCGCTCATCAGATCACCGTCTCGAAGCCCGTGATGAGCCCGCCGAGGCGCGAGGTCCAGGTGCCCCAGACGCCGGTCACGAGCGCCAGGCCGATGAGGATGAGCATGCCGCCTCCGATGCGCATGATCGCGAGCCGGTGGCGCCGCAGGAAGGCCACGGCCTTCTTGGACCGCTCGAGGCCGATCCCGATGAGCAGGAACGGGACGCCGAGGCCCAGGCTGTACGCGATGCCCAGGATCGCGCCGCGACCCGCGGTGGCCTCGTCGAGCGACAGCGCCATGACCGCGGTGAGCGTCGGGCCGATGCAGGGCGCCCAGCCCAGGCCGAACACGATGCCCAGCAGGGGTGCACCCCACAGCCCCGCGGTGGGGCTCAGGTGCAGCCTGCGGTCGCGCTGGAGGAACGGCATGGCCCCCATGAACGCGAAGCCCATGAGGATCACGAAGACCCCGATGACGCGCGTGATGACGTCCTCCCACTGCTTGACGTGCACGCCGACCGCACCGGCGGCGACCATGAGCAGGACGAAGACGAGCGTGAAGCCGGCCACGAAGAGCCCGACGCCGGTCGCGACCCGCCACCGGCCCGGGGCGCGCACGGTCCGGACGGCGCTACCGCCACCCCCACCGCCGCTGCCGCCTGCCTGGCGCGACGTGGTGCCGGCGTTGGCCGCGGCGAGCCCGCTCACGTACCCGACGTAGCCGGGGACGAGCGGCAGCACGCACGGGGACGCGAAGGACACGAGCCCCGCGAGGAGCGCGACCGGCACCGCCAGCAGCATGGAACCGCTGAACGCCGTGGTGGCGAACGTGGTGCCGACGTCACCGGCGAAGGAGAGAGGGTTCACGGGTCAGGCGTCCTCTGCGAGGACGTCGTCGACGAGCCCGGTGAGGGTCGAGCCCTCGGCGCGACCGATGATGCGTGCGGCGACGCGCCCCTCGCGGTCGAGCACGACCGTCGTGGGCACCGCCTGGATGGGCACCGAGCCCTCGAGCGTCGCGATCGCCTCGCCGCGCGTGTCCTCGATCGAGGGGTAGGGCACCTCGAACGTGCGCTCGAACGCGAGCGCGGCGCCCGCGTCGTCGGTGCTGTTGATCCCGAGCAGGCGCACCCCCTGGTCCGCGCGGTCGTTCGCGAGCGCGACCAGGTCCGGCGCCTCGGCCCGGCACGGCGCGCACGACGCGTACCAGGTGTTGAGCACGACGACGTCGCCGGCCCACTCGCTCGTGTCGATCGCGTTGCCCTCGAAGTCCGTGCCGGTCAGGACGACGGGGTCGTCACGGTCCGACACGTCCCACGTCTTGACCGAGCCGTCGCCCGAGACGTAGCCCTGACCCACGACGTCGTCGGGGCTCGTGGCGCCCGACTCCTGGGCGCAGCCCGTGAGGACCAGGCCGAGCGAGACGATCGCGACGGGGACGAGAGCAGGACGACCGGCGGTGCGATGCCCGGGTGCGGGCGCGCGACCGTGCCGGGCACGGAAGGGGTGGATCATGGCAGCACTGTCTCCCACCTGCCTGGGCACAACCTGAGAAACCCCTGGTGGGTCACGCTCCGGAGACCTTCGCGGCCCCCGGCAGCAGGTCCGCGACCGGCTCGGTGTAGTGGATCCCGACGAGGCGGTCGCCGTCGAAGCGCAACGAGGTGAGGGACGCGAGCGAGCACTGACGGTTGCGCGGGTCGTGCCACAGCCGCTTGCCCTCGAACGCCAGGCGCGAGATCCAGATGGGGAGCTGGTGGCTCACGAGCACGACCTCGCGCCCCTCGGCCTGCGCACGGGCGTCGTGGATCGCGGCGTGCATGCGCGCGACCTGCTCCTTGTAGGGCTCGCCCCAGGACGGGCGCAGCGGGTTCCAGAGGTAGGGCCAGTGCCCGGGGTGGCGCAGCGAGCCGTCGCCCACGCCGAACTTCATCCCCTCGAAGTGGTTGCCCGCCTCGATGAGCCGCTCGTCGGTCCCGAGCGGCAGGCCGAAGGCCTCGGCGACGGGCGTCGCGGTCTCCTGCGCGCGCTGGAGCGGGGACGCGATGACCAGGGCGACGTCGAAGGGCTCGTGCGCGCCGTCGTCGGGCAGTGCGGGTGCGCCTTCCGCGGGCTTGCCCGACAGGTGCCCCGCGACGCGACGCGCCATGGTGTGCCCGAGCTCGGAGAGGTGGTACCCGGGGATTCGCCCGTAGAGGATGCCGTCCGGGTTGAAGACTTCACCGTGACGCATGAGGTGGACCGTGGTTGCAACCATGCCGACCAGTCTCCCAAAGATCTGGCGCGCGCGGTGCACGTGCCCGGGGTGCTCCGGGCCACACCGCGCCGCCCGGCGCGCCCGGCCATACCTACTGCTCGCGCGGCTCCGCGACCCGGCACGCCTCGGCGACGGCTTCCATGGCCTCGCCGAGGTTGCGCAGCTGCGCCGGGGTCAGGACGTCGACCAGGTAGCGACGGACCGCGGTCACGTGGCCCGGGGCCGACGCGACGAGCTCGGCGTACCCCGCCTCCGTCATGACGCAGTTCACACCCCGTCCGTCGCCCACGCTCGCGGCGCGACGCACGAGCCCGCGCTGCTCCATGCGGTGGACCGTGTGGGTCACGCGGCTGCGGGAGCGGGCCAGGCCGTCGGCCAGCGCGGACATGCGCAGGGTGTGGTCGGTCGCCTCGGACAGGCGGACCAGGAGCTCGTACTCGCCGAGGGTCAGGCTCGAGAGGTCCTCGTGCTCCCTGCTGAGGGCTTCGACGAACCGCGCAGAGCCGTCGAGGAACGAGCGCCAGTAGCGCTGCTGGTCGTCGTCGAGCCAGGAGGTGTCGTGCACCGCGGTGGCGTGCTGGTCCTGCTGAGCCGTCATCTCTTCCTTCATCCGTCACGCCCCCTCCGTGTGAACAACGGCCCCATTCTCCCATCGTCGGGGGTGGTGGCCGGTCCAGGGAGAACTCGTGCCCTCCTCGGGGAATAGAGGGCGGTGGGCTTGCGTTGATGCGTTCGTATGAAGTTGAATCTTCAACTAATGGCACGTCGACGGCGCGCCTGACGCAACGCAACTCGACCTCTCAGGAGACACCCATGGCCACGAACCTTCCCTCCGGACTGACCGCAGGCACCTACGCGATCGACCCCTCGCACTCGCAGGCGACCTTCACGGTCCGCCACGCAGGCATCTCCAAGGTCCGCGGCTCGCTCGCGATCGCCGACGGCAACATCACCATCGGTGACGACGTCGAGTCCTCCAACGTGGTCGCCGCGATCGACGCCAAGTCGGTCAACACGGGTGACGCGGGCCGCGACGGCCACCTCCAGTCGGCCGACTTCTGGGACGCCGAGAAGAACCCGACCTGGAACTTCGTCTCGACCGCCGTCGAGGCCGACGACGACGACTTCGTCATCGCGGGCGACCTGACCATCAACGGCGTGACCAAGCCGGTCAAGCTCGAGACCGAGTTCACGGGCACCGCCGTCGACGCCTACGGCAACTCGCGCGCCGGGTTCGAGGCCGAGACCGAGATCTCCCGCAAGGAGTTCGGCCTGACCTGGAACGTGGCCCTCGAGGCCGGTGGCGTGCTCGTCGGCGACAAGATCAAGATCGCGCTCGACCTCTCGGCGATCAAGCAGGCCTGAGCCTCTCGCCCCCGACCGGCCCCCGCGTCCTGACGCGGCCCGGTACGCCAGGAGCCGGCGACCCGTGACGGGTCGCCGGCTCCTGTGCTGTCCGGGCGAGGTGCGCACGAGGCCCGACGGCGGGACGCGCCACCGCGGTCGGGCCCGGTGCGGGTGCCCTAGGCCCCGGCGCCCTCGTCGTCCTCGTCCGGACCGGGCTCGCCCGGGGGACGGTTCGCGAGTGCTCGCGCCTGCGCGTGGAAGGCCAGGATCTGCAGCTCGCTGCCCACGTCGACCGAGCGCACGATCACGTCGTCGGGCAGCTGGAGGGCGCGCGGCGCGAAGTTGAGGATCTCGCGGACCCCGGCCTCGACGACCCGCTCGGCGACGTCCTGCGCGACGTGCGCGGGCGTGGCCAGGACGACGATCGTGACGTTCTCGCGAGCGATGACCTCCTCGAGCGCGTCGACGTGCTCGACCACGAGGCCCGCCGCCTCGGTGCCCACGACCGACGGTGACGCGTCGAGCAGGGCCGCGACCTCGAAGCCACGGGTCCCGTAGCCCGAGTAGTTCGCGAGCGCGTGGCCCAGGCTACCGATACCGATGATCGCGATCCGGTGCTCGTCGGTCACGCCCAGCGCCGACGTGATGTAGGTCGCGAGCGAGTCCACCACGTACCCCACGCCGCGCGTCCCGTACGACCCGAGGAACGACAGGTCCTTGCGGAGCTGTGCGGAACCGACCCCGGCCAGCTCGGCGAGCTCGGTCGACGAGGTGGTCTCCACCCCGCGCCCCTCCAGGTCGCGCAACGCCCGCAGATAGGCGGGCAGACGTGTCACCGTCGCGCCAGGAATGCCGGTGTCCCCCAGGGTCTCTGCCACTCGTACCACCCATACCTCGTCATGTCGTCGTCGTTGACGACCTCCCTGTGCTGCTTTCTCGGATCATCTCAGGCTCTGGCCCCGAACGCGGAACGTCAGCCGCTGACGCGCCGCCGGGCGAGCGCCTTGGCGAGCCGTGCGCCGTCGACCTGCCAGAACCCTTGCTGGACCCCGTCCACGGTCACGACCGGGACGTAGTCCCCGTACTCGGACGCGAGCGCACCGGTCGGGTCGTCGTCCACGTCGACCTCGGTCCACGTGACCCGCTGCTCGGCGCACACCGCCTCGACGATCTCGCGAGCCGTGTCGCACAGGTGGCACCCGTCGCGCCCGTAGAGCACGACGCGCGGGGGCAGGGGAGGCACGGCTCGGGGAGGGGCGGCCGGGCCGAGCGCCTCGGACCCTGCCTCGGGTCCTGCGGCTCGTCCTGCGGCGTGTCCGGCGGCAGGTTCTGCGGTGCTCACTCCCCCAGCCTACGCATCCCGGACAGAAGGTCCGTCCGGGTGCCCGGCGTCCTGAGGCGCGCGGGTCGTCGGCGGGGGTCGGTGGGCGCCGATAGAGTGGACGGCATGCCGACGTCTGCACCTGGGTCCACCCATCCGACGGCGGCCTTCTTCGACGTCGACAACACCATCATCCGGGGCGCCAGCTCGTTCCACCTGGCCCGGGCGCTGTACCAGCGCGGCTTCTTCTCCACCCCGGACCTCGTGACGTTCGCGTTCCACCAGGCCCGGTACCTCCTGCTCGGGGAGAACAAGCGCCAGATCGACCAGGTCCGCTCCCGGGCCCTCGACCTCATCGCCGGCCGCTCGGTCGCCGAGGTCGTCGCGATCGGCGAGGAGGTCTACGACCAGGTCCTCTCCCTGCGGATCTTCCCCGGGACCCAAAAGCTCCTCGACGAGCACATCGCGGCCGGTCACCAGGTGTGGCTCGTGTCCGCGACCCCTCTGGAGATCGGCCAGCTCATCGCCCGGCGGCTCGGGGCCACCGGGGCGCTCGGCACGGTCGCCGAGCACGAGGACGGTCTCTACACGGGCCGCCTCGTGGGCGACATGATGCACGGCCGGGCCAAGGCCGCGGGCGTGCGCGAGCTCGCCGAGCGCCACGGGATCGACCTCTCGGCCTCCTACGCCTACGGCGACTCGCTCAACGACGTCACCATGATGCAGGCCGTGGGCCACCCGTGCGCGATCAACCCGGACACGCGGCTGCGCCGCCACGCCAAGGACGTCGGGTGGCCCATCCGCGAGTTCCGCGGCCGGCGCCGACGCGTCGCGAACCGGGGGCTCAAGACCGCGAGCTGGGCGGGGGCGGCCTGGGTCCTCGGGCTCGTCATGCGCTCGATCCGGCGCTCGCTCAAGGGCCGCACCGGCCTCTGACCTGCCGCTCCCCGGGCCGCCGACGAGCCGGACTCACCGACCAGCCGGCGCCCGCGACGATCCCGGGCATGCGAAGAGCCCGGCACCCCTGAGGGGTTCCGGGCTCCTGCGGCAACCGGCGCGCGAACGCGCCGCGCTGCTACTTCTTGTTACGACGCTGGTGGCGCGTCTTGCGAAGCAGCTTGCGGTGCTTCTTCTTGGCCATACGCTTGCGGCGCTTCTTGATGACGGAGCCCATGGGTCCTCACAATGCTGGATCGGTGTGCGATCGGGATCGCCCCGATCATGGTGGTCCACGGCTGATCGGGAACCGACCAACACGAGAAAAAGTCCGTCCCTTAGCCTACCTGCTCCCAGGCTGTCGCCAGAAATCGAGCGAGGGTGACGTCGTCGGGCGGGGGGCGGAACACCCTGGCGGGCGCTCGCCCGCCGCCCGGTTCCGGGGCTCCCCGAACCGCCTCAGTCGAAGTGCGCGTCCAGTCCCAGCAGGGGAAACACGGCCTTGCGCGTCGCGACGACCGCGCGGTCGACCTCGTCCTCGGGGTCGTAACCCCGCCCCCACGACGTGAACGCGACCTCGCCGTCCCCCATGAGCGCGGCGGTCTCGCGGTGGGCTACCGCGGTGATGTGGTCGCGCCACGCGACCGGCACGGGCGTGGACGGCGCCACGGGCGCGTGGACGACCTCCGCGACGACGTTGGACCACGCGAACGGGACGACCGACGTGACCGAGTAGCCCCCGCCGCCCAGGGCGACCCAGCGCCCCTCGGCGAGCTCGTGCGTCAGCTCGTGGATCCAGCGCACCGCCGTGCGCTGGGCGTCGATGCTCACGTCGAGGTCGCTCAACGGGTCGTGGCCGTGCGCGTCGCAGCCGTGCTGGGACACGATCACCTGCGGCCGGAACGCGCGCAGGACGGGCGGGACGACCGCGTCGACGGCCCGCAGCCAGCGCGAGCCGTCGGTCCGGCGCGGCAGGCCGAGGTTGACCGCGGTGCCCGACGCCGTGGCGCCGCCCGTGTCCGTCGCGTGGCCCGTGCCGGGGAACAGCGTCGCGCCGCTCTGGTGGACCGAGACCGTCAGGACGCGCGGGTCGTCCCAGAAGATCGACTCGACGCCGTCGCCGTGGTGCGCGTCGAGGTCGACGTACGCGACGCGCTCGGCGCCGTCGTCGAGGAGGCGCCGGACCGCCGCCGCGGCGTCGTTGTAGATGCAGAAGCCGGACGCTGCCCCGCGCTGGGCGTGGTGCATGCCGCCCGCGATGTTCACGGCGTGCAGCGCGTGCCCCGACCAGACCGCGCCCGCGGCCTCGTACGAGCCGGACAGGATGCGTGCCGCGGCCTCGTGCATCCCGGCGAAGACCGGGTCGTCCTCGGTGCCCAGCCCCAGCGCGGCGTTCTCCACCCCTTGCTCCGAGGCCGCGTGCACCGCGGCGACGTATGCCGGGTCGTGCACCAGGTCGAGCACCTCGTCGGTGGCGGGCGACGTCCCGACGACCTCGACCCCCGGGGCGTCGAGCAGACCCAGCGCGCGCACCAGGCGCATGGTCAGGTCCAGACGCGTCGGGGACATGGGGTGCCCGTGCCCGAAGTCGTACCCCAGCAGGTCCGGGCTCCACACGACCTGCGCGACGAACGGCACGGTGTCGGTTCCGGTCACGTGCGCTCCTCGGTCGGCGGTCCTCGTCCGGACGGCGGGTGCTCCGTCGCACGGCCCGTACCGCGGCACGCGTGGTGTCGGCGGCAGGCAGGAAACACGGTAGCGCCCGCACGGCCCGACGGCGCCACGCGGTTCAGCCGGTGGGCAGGGGCCGTCCTGTGGCAGAGTTGGGCGACACATCGGCACGCACGGCGACCGGACGACCCCGCAAGGGCCTCCCCCGCCACCCGTCCACCCGGACGAGGACGCACGGACAGCGAGACGGAGGACCGATGCCCCAGGGGGTTTCCGGGCGCTTCTTCGCAGGACGAGAGCTGGTCGACCGCCTCGCCCGCCACTCCCCGGCCCGCCTCGCGGTCACGGTCTTCGCGGCGGTGATCTCGCTCTTCACGCTGCTCCTCATGGCCCCCTGGGCCACGACGTCCGGGAAGTCGGCGCCGCTGATCGACGCGCTCTTCACCGCGACGTCGGCCGTGTGCGTCACGGGCCTCGTGGTCGTCCCGACGGGGACCTACTGGTCCACGTACGGGCAGGTCGTGATCCTCGTGGGCATCAAGATCGGTGGTCTGGGCGTCATGACGCTCGCCTCGATCCTCGGCATGGCCGTCTCGCGGCGCATCGGCCTGACGCAGAAGCTGCTCACGGCCTCGGAGACCAAGACGACCCGGCTCGGCGAGGTCGGTTCGCTCGTGCGCGTCGTCATCATCACCTCGACCAGCATCGAGCTGCTCATCGCGCTGCTGCTCCTGCCGCGCTTCATCGTGCTCGAGGAGACGTTCGGCGAGGCCGCCTGGCACGGCCTGTTCTACGGGATCTCGGCGTTCAACAACGCGGGCTTCATCCCCACGGCCGAGGGCCTGACGCCCTACGTGGGCGACTGGATGCTGCTCATGCCGATCATCATCGGCGTGTTCATCGGCTCGCTGGGCTTCCCCGTGATCCTCAACATCATGCGCAACCGGCGGCGCGCCTCGAAGTGGAACCTGCACACCAAGCTGACGCTCACCACGAGCGCGGTCCTGGTCGTGGTGGCCGTGGTCCTGTTCGCGGCGTTCGAGTGGACCAACGCCAAGACGCTCGGCCCGCTGAGCCTCAACGAGAAGATCCTCGCGTCGCTGTTCGCCGGGGTCATGCCACGGTCCGCGGGCTTCTCGACGATCGACATCAACGGCATGCACGAGTCGAGCTGGCTCATCACCGACGCGCTCATGTTCGTCGGTGGCGGCAGCGCCTCGACGGCGGGCGGCATCAAGGTCACGACGCTCGCGGTCATGCTGCTCGCGATCGTGTCCGAGGCGCGCGGCGACCGCGACCTCGAGGCGTTCGGTCGGCGCATCCCGCGCGAGACCCTGCGCCTGGCCGTGGCCGTGTCGTTCATCGGCGCGACGGCCGTGCTCGTGGCGAGCCTGCTGCTGCTCGAGATCACGGGCTGGACGCTCGACGTGATCCTCTTCGAGACCATCTCGGCGTTCGCGACCGTGGGCCTCTCGACGGGCGTGACGGCCGACCTCCCGACCGCCGGCAAGTACGTCCTCGTCGTGCTCATGTTCATCGGCCGCACCGGGACCATGACGCTCGCGGCCGCGCTCGCGCTGCGCGACCGGCGCCGCGTCATCCGCTACCCCGAGGAACGCCCGATCATCGGCTGACCCCGCCCCCTGCTCCCCCTGGTGCGGTCCCGGCTCACGGCCGGCCCGCGCCTCCCGACGAAAGGTCCCCAGGTGCCCGACAAGAAGGCCCCCGAGAAGAACGCCGGCGTGCTCGTGATCGGGCTCGGCCGGTTCGGCTCCGCGATCGCCGCGACCCTCGACCGGCTCGGCCAGGACGTGCTCGCGGTCGAGCGCTCACCCGAGCTCATCGCGCAGTGGTCGGGCCGCATCCCTCTCGTCGAGGCCGACGCCTCGAACCCCACCGCCCTGGAGCAGCTCGGCGCGCGCGACTTCCCGGTCGCGGTCGTGGGCGTGGGCACCTCGCTCGAGGCGAGCGTGCTCATCACGGGCAACCTGGTGGACCTGGGCACGCCCCAGATCTGGGCCAAGGCCATCTCGGCCGAGCACGGGCGCATCCTGCAGCGCATCGGCGCGCACCACGTGGTGTTCCCCGAGGCCGACGCGGGCAGCCGCGTGGCGCACCTGGTCTCGGGCAAGCTGCTCGACTACATCGAGGTCGAGGACGGCTTCACGATCGTCAAGATGCGGCCCCCGAAGGAGACGCAGGGCTTCACGATCGAGCAGACCAAGGTCCGCGACCGCTACGGCGTGACCATCATCGGCGTGAAGTCGCCCGGCCAGGACTTCGTCTACGCCGAGCCGACCACGCGCATCTCCGCGAACGACCTGCTCATCGTCTCGGGGCACGCGGAGCTGCTGGAACGGTTCGCGGCGCGTCCGTAGCCACGCACGGGGCCCGCGTTCTCCCCACCGAGCGATCAGTTGTCAGAAGCCCACCAGGGTATGTCCCGGTGGGCTTCTGACAACTGATCGCTCGGCGTCGTCCGGGTCACGTGCCGGCGGACCGGTCCTGGGGCCGCGAGGGCACGCAGGCCCGACGACGTCGCTCAGCTCGCGCGGGTCCGGCGCCGTCTCAGGGCCGCGCCTCCCGCGACGAGGCCACCGGCGATCGCCAGGGTGCCCACGACCGTGACGCCCGTGGAGGCCAGCGGGCCGGGAACCGTGCCGGGGGTCCCGCCCTCGGCCGTCGTGCCGTTGCCCGTGGTCGTCCCTCCGCCCGTTCCGCCGCCGTCCGTGCCGCCGACGGCGCTCCGGACGTCGAACGACGCCGACCGGACCGAGGCTCCGCTCACGGGGTCGGTCACCACGACGTAGTGGGGGCCCGGGACCGTCGAGAGCGGGACGGTCGTGACGAGCTCGATGGTCCCGTCGGCGCGCGCCGTCACGGTCCCGAGGAACGTGGGCGTCGAGTGGAGGTGCACGTCGTACGTCACGAAGGGCACGAATGCCCGGCCCCGGACCACGAGCGTCCCGCCCGGGACGGGGTTCTCCGCGACCGCGTCGACCGCAGAGAGCGTGGTGATCCCCGTGATGCCGACCTGGAGGCTCACGCCCTCCGGTCCGTGGTCCCCGACCGGGACCGGCGGGGAGGCGACCGCGGGAAGCCCTCCGAGGACGATCCCGCCTGCCACGACCAGTCCTGCCACAGCCCCTGCGAACGTGCGGGCTCCAGCCCGCGGGTCCACGATCCGCACTTGCGCACTCCCTTGTCGCCTCGCGCCCCCGAGCGCGCCCATCCTCCCACGTCCTGGGGCCCCTGCGGGCGCCTCAGCGGGTGAGATTCGGCGAACCGTGGTACAGGGCAGCGCCGAGGCCTCCCGGCCAGGCCTACGCGGTCCGGCGCCTCAGCGTGAGCGTCCCCAGGACGATCGCGCCCAGGATGAACCCGACGATGACCGCGACGGCACCGCGCACGTCGGCGAACCCGCCGCCCGCAGCCACGTCCTGGAGCGCCGAGACGCCGTACGTCAGGGGCAGGACACGACTGATGGCCTCGAGCACCGCGGGCATCTCGTCCCGCGGCATGAGCAGGCCGCACGTGATGAGCTGCGGGAACAGGATCACGGGCATGAGCTGCACGGCCTGGAACTCCGAGCGGGCGAGCGCCGAGGCCGCGAGCCCCAGGCACGACCCGAGGATCGCGTCGAGCACCGCGACGAGCACCACGAGGCCCACGGGCCCCGCGACGTCCATGCCGCACACCCACACCGCGAACGCCACCACGACCAGGGCCTGCACGGTCGCGAGGAGCGCGAACGCGAGCGCGTACCCACCCACGAAGTCGCCCTTGCCGAGCGGCATGGTCATGAGGCGCTCGAGCGTCCCCGACTGCCGTTCGCGCAGCGTCGTGACGCTCGTGACGAGGAACATGATGATCATGGGGAACAGCCCCACGAGGATGGGGCCGAACTGGTCCAGGACGGGCGTCCCGTCGAACATCCAGGCGATGAGCCCGAGCAGCACGCACGGCAGCACGACGAGCAGCGCGATGGTGCGCGGGTCGTTGCGGATCTGCCGCAGGACCCGGCCCGCGGTCGCGAGGGTCAGGCCCGGGCTCAGGGCACGGGGTGCGTGCTGCACCGGCGCAGCACGCTCGCCCTCTCGCCTCGACGTGCCCGTCGCGAGCGTCGCCGCTTCCCGTGCGTCGGGCGCGCTCATGACGCCTCCCCTCCGAGGTGACGCGGACTCCTGGCGGCCGCTGCGCCGTCGGGCACGGGGGTCTCCTCCACGAGGCGCAGGAACGCGTGCTCGACGTCGTGTGCGCCCGTGCGCTCGAGCAGGCCCGGCAGGGTGTCGTCCGCGAGCAGGCGACCGTCGCGCAGCAGGAGGAGCCGGTCGCAGCGCGTCGCCTCGTCCATGACGTGCGACGACACGAGCAGCGAGGTCCCGGCGTCACGCAGGCGCGCGAACAGGTCCCACAGGTCGCGGCGCAGCACGGGGTCGAGCCCGACGGTCGGCTCGTCGAGCACGAGCAGCTGCGGGTCTCCGAGCAGCGCGGCCGCCAGCGAGACACGCGAGCGCTCACCGCCCGAGAGCGTGCCGACCCGGCGCCGGGCGTGCCGCGCGAGGTCCACGGCGTCGGTCACGCGCGCGACGTCGCGCGGACCCACGCCCAGGATCGTCGCGAAGTAGCGCAGGTTCTCGGTCACGCTGAGGTCCGCGTAGACGCTGGGCGACTGGGTCACGTACCCGACCCGGCGCCGCAGCACGGGGTCGCCGGCCGCGCGGCCCAGGACCTCGACCTCGCCGCCCGTGATCTGCTGGACCCCGACGAGCGCGCGCATGAGTGTGGTCTTGCCGCTGCCGCTCGGCCCGAGCAGGCCGACGATCTGACGGTCGGGAACCGTGAGGTCGAGCCCGTGCAGGACCGTGGTCCCGCCGCGGTCGACGCGGAGGCTGCGAACGCTGATGACCGGGTCAGTATTCCCCATGTGAGGAATTCTGCTCCTCGGGAGGTCCCGGCGCAAGACCCTCGTCCACGCCCTCGAGATACCGCTGGATCGTCGGGGCGATCGACCGCACCAGCTCGTCGGGGGACATCGACGCCACGGGCTCGAGGCGCAGGAGGTGCCGGGCGACCAGCACCCCGAGCACCTGGCTCGCGACCAGCCCCACGCGCCGCGCCGCGACCTCGCGCGGCAGGAGCGCGGCGACCTGGTCGAACACCGTGCGCTGGAGATAGCGCGGCAGCTCCTGCACGTGCCCGTCGGCCGACAGCAGCCCGGACAGCACGAGCCGGAGCTGGACCTGCCCGTCGGGCGCGTCCCAGACCGCGAGCACGGTCCGCGCGAGCCGCTCCCCCAGGCCCTCGATCCCGCCCTCGGCGAACCGGCCGGCGAGCGCCTGCGGGTCGGCCCCCGCGGGGACGAGCGAGGCCGCGAAGAGCTCGCCCTTGCCGTCGAAGTAGTGCCGGATCAGCCCGGGATCCACCCCGGCCGCGCGTGCCACGCCGCGCATGCTCACGGCGTCGTAGCCCTTGGCGGCGAACTCCTCGCGCGCCGCGGCCACGATCGACGCCCGGGTGTCCTCGCCCGCGGGCCGTCGGCCCCGCCGCACCGCACCAGCACTCATGCCTCGATTCTGCCCGACGGCGGAGCGCACCCGCGCTCCCGGGTGCGCTGCGGCGTCGGGCGGGAGAGGACGACGACGCCCGGCCCGCCGCGACGCAAGGAGACGTCGCGGCGGGCCGGGCGTGGCCCCGGTGCACCGGCCGGCCAGAGCACGGCCCGGGGCAGCCGCGGGACGAGACAGCACCGCCTCGCCCCGCGGCGGTCATCGGGTCGTCGGGTCAGCCGGTCACCCGCAGTCGAGGGCCGCGTACGGCGCCTCGAACGTCGCGGAGGTGCCGTCGTCACCACCCGTGCTCGCGGTGATCGTGACGACCCCGGCCTCGACCGAGCCCGTCGACCGGCACGTCCTCACCGTTCACCGCACGCACCGAGACCGTGACCTTGCCCGCCACGCACTTCGCCGTGGCCGAGACCTCGACCGCGAGGTCGGGGTCGGGCTCGCCCAGGGCGGGCAGCTCGATCCGCTGTCGGACCTCCTGGTTGCCCGCGGCGTCGGTCGCAGCGAACTCGATGACCTGCGGCTCCTCGGTCAGGGCACGCGTGAACGGCTCCTGGTAGGTGCCCCAGAACGTGCCCGGCCCCTCCCACTGGATCCGGTCCACGCCCGACCCGGCGTCCGTGGCGGTGAGCGTCACCTCGACGCTCGACCCGAGGTTCTTGACCGTGGCGACCGTGACCGGCGCGGTCGCGTCGACCTTGAGCTCGCGCGTCGCCTCGCCCACGTTGCCCGACGCGTCGGTCGCGCGGGCCGCGACCGTGCGCACCCCGTCCGTGTCGACCGTGACCGGACCCGTGTACGCGGCCCAGGCACCGCCGTCGACCGAGACCTCGACCGCGGGGGCCGGGTCGCGGTTGTCGCTCGCCGCGACCGTCACCCGCACGGGCTCGACGTACCAGCCCGAGGTCGCCGACCCCGGCTCGACCGACAGGAAGACCGTGGGTGCGATGGTGTCCTCGGCGTCGTCCGGGGCCACGACAAACACGGTCGCCTCGGCCGGCAGGTCGGTCCCCTCGACGTCCCCCTCCACGAAGAAGAGCCCGCCCGCCTCGGCGTACTGCGACGGCTCGACGGCGTCCCACTCGACTCCCGTGCGGCTGTCGCGCGAGCCGTCCTCGAACGCGGCCGTGACGCTCGACGGCAAGGTCGGCGCGGTGCCCGCGAGCGTCACGACGCTCACGTAGTCGACCTCGGTCACGTCGCCGGGCTCGCCGTCGCGCACGTAGACCGTGCCCTGGACGGGCTCGACGATCCCCTCGGCCACCCCCGTGACGCCGAAGCTGCCCTTCTCGGCGACCTGCTCGGCCGTGACGTCGGCCCAGTCGACAGCGACGGACGCGACGCGCCCGTCCTCGTAGATCGCGTCGACGTCCTCGGGCAGGTCCGGCAGCTCGCCCACGAGCGTGGGGACGTGCACGGGCGAGACGTCGATGGGCGCGTTGGGGTCGACCGGCTCGGGCTCCTCGGTGCCGCCCGTGCCCCACAGCTCCCACTCGGTGACCCCGACGGCCGAGTACGTCGCGACCGTGGCTCCCTTGAGCGCGTTGAACGTCGCCCTCACCTTGGTCGTGGTCACGGGCTCGAAGGTCGTCTCGTTCGGCGCGAGGCGCGCCGTCCCGTAGGTGCTGGGGTTGACGACGTCCTTGTACGTCGAGGTCGCCTCGTCCCAGTACTGGATCTTCCACGACCCCGGGACCCGGACGTTGTCGCCGTTGGCCCCCTCGCCGTCCGACCAGAACGACAGGACCGAGCGGTCGACCCGGACGGGTGCCTCCCACGCGTACTCGAGCCACTGCGTCGCGGGGCGGTTGCCGTCCCACGTGGCCCACGCCTTGTCGTACGAGCCCGTGTGCGCGACCTCTCCGTCGTTGACCGCGTCGATC
Source organism: Oerskovia sp. Root918 (assembly GCF_001428945.1). Lineage (NCBI taxonomy): Bacteria > Bacillati > Actinomycetota > Actinomycetes > Micrococcales > Cellulomonadaceae > Oerskovia > Oerskovia sp. Root918. The sequence continues at coordinate 335,559 of NZ_LMJG01000012.1, read as the reverse complement.
GCGTGCCAGCTCGCTGTGTAGCTCGCCTCGGGAGTGCCGAGGAGGGCCACGTTGGCCGGAGCCTCCGCGGCGGCCGTCACGGCCGGGAGGGAGGAGCCCACCGCGGCGACCGCGATCCCTGCGCCGCCCAGCGCCCCGGCCCCCACGAGCACGCCCGCGAGCGTCGCCGCCGTCCACCGTCGCGGACGGGAGAACCCGGCCGCCCCTCGTCCTGCTCGTGCCATGACCGTCCCTCGTCCCGGGGCCCGCAGGCCCGTTGCGTCGTGCCTGTGCGTGGTGTCCGGCGCCGCGTCGCGGCGCCCCTCGTGGGCGCTCACGCGATCTTCGCCTTGCCTGCCGCGACCAGGACCTTCTGGCTGTCGCGGCGCGTCAGCAGGCCCTCGGCCACGAAGGTCTCGGCCGTGCGCTGGACCGTCGCGAGGAACGCCGCACGGTCCGCGAACGAGCCCTCGGCCCAGACGACGTCGAGGAACGACGTACCGTTCGCGCGGCGCGCGTTGGCCACGCCCGAGTCGGTGCCCGCGAACACGATCCTGGGCTCGGAGCGCTCGAAGTACATGTGGTAGAGCGCGCTGCCGCCCGAGTACGCCGGCTCGAAGGTCAGGTCGCCGAGCTGGAACACGTTGTCCCCGAGTGCCTTGGCCGCGGTGTCCAGGCTCCCGTCGAGCCGCATGCTGGCGTACAGCGAGAGCTTGAGGAATTTCGTGGCCGCGCTGCGGGCCAGCAGGACCACCGGTCCGTAGTGCAGGACCTGGATCGCCGGGTTGTCGATCGTGGGCTCGACGCGCAGGGAGAGCGGCATCGAGATCTCGACGCGGTCGCCGCTCGTCCACGTGCGGCTCACCGTGACGTAGGTGCCGGGCGTGGCCGCGAGGTCCTGCGCCTCACCGTTGACCTTCACGGTGAACCCGCGCTGGATCCAGCGCGGGACCCGCAGCCGCAGGTCGAGCGGACCCGAGCCGTTGACCACGAGCGTGCTCGCCCCGACCTTGGGGTACTCGGTCTGCTGCACGATCTCGAAGCCCTGCTCGGACCAGTCGAGCGTCGAGGCGACGTAGAGGTTGACGTGCAGCACGGGGTTGCCGGGGGCGTCCTCGGCCGACCGGAAGTAGATCGAGTCGCGGTACTTGACGTGGTTCTCGAGGCCCGTGCCCCCGCAGCACGTGCCCGTGTTGTCGTACTCGCGGCGCGCCCCGGGGTGGACCGGGTACATGTACGTGACCTCGGGGCTCGTCGAGGACTCGGCGTTCTTGCGCGAGCCCAGGATGTGGTTGAGCACCCCGGTCTCGTAGTAGTCCATGTACTTCGGGTCGAGCGTGTGGAAGTAGAGCAGGCGCGAGACCTTGAGCATGTTGTACGTCGCGCAGGTCTCGGCGTTGCGCGTGCCGATGTCCCCCGCGACGGTGTTCGCGGGGCCCCACAGCTCGCCCTCGCCGTTGCCGCCGTGCGCGTAGGTGCGCCCCGGGACGACCATGCCCCAGAAGTTCTTCACGGCGTCGAAGTACTTCTGCTCGTGCGTGTGCGAGTAGACCTTGAGGTAGCCCGGGAACTGCGGGATGTGCTGGTTGGCGTGCTTGCCGTTGAGCGTGTCGGTGCCTGCGGCCGAGGCGTTCACGAGCGCGTTGAGGTCGAACAGCTTCGCGGTCGCGAGGAAGTCCTCACGACCGGTGATCTGGTGGAGGTCGGCCATGACCTCGTTCATGCCGCCGTACTCGCCCGCGATGTAGATGGCCCACATGCGCTCGAGCTGGTCCGCGGGGAGCTTGCTCAGGCGGCTGTGGACCCACTCGCCCATCGACGTGACGATCTCGAGCGCCTGGGCCGAGCCCGTGAGGTGGTAGGCCTCGAGCAGTCCGGCCATGATCTTGTGGCACGTGTAGTACGGCGCCCAGATCTCGCCGTACGGCGCGTACTTCTCGAGCTGGCTGAACTGCCACTCGCCGTACGCGGCGAGGAAGCCCGGGTGGCTGTAGCGGCCCGTGGCCGCGAGCGCGGCCTGGACCTCGCCCAGCCCCGCGACGATCGCGTCGACCTTGTCCTTGAAGACGGCCTCGCCCGTGCTCCCGTAGGCGAGCGCGACCATCGACAGGAAGTGGCCAGCGTAGTGACCGCGCAGCAGGTTCGCGGTCTGGGTGTTCGCCCGGCCCGGGTAGTCGTCAGGACCCCAGGCGTCCTCGTTGGCGTGCCCGAACCCCTCCCACCCGCCGGGGGCGTTGGCCCCCTTGGTGTCGAGCCCTGCGGTCCGACGGAAGACCGCGAGGATCCGGTCGACCGGGTAGGCCCGGGCGAGGTTGAGCGCCTGGTCCTGCGCCCGCGTGAAGACGCTCGGCTCGAGTGTGACCTGCGACATCGAGAACGGCTGTGCCGTCCATCCGTCGAGGGCGACGCTGCGGTCGAGCGACCGCAGGAAGCGCCGGCTGACCGGCGGGGCGGGGTTGACGAACGGTGCCGGTGCGGCGACGGCTGGTGCCGCGACCGCGAGGTTCCCTCCTGCTCCGGCAAGGGTCGCAGCACCGGCTGCGGCCCCGAACGTCAGCGCGCCGAGCCGTAGGACGGATCGGCGCGAGTAGGTCGAGTCGTGCTCTGACATGTCGTGTCACTCCTCATCGAGTTTCGATTCTTCGAGCTGGTGGTGCTGCAGGACCCGACCGCCGGTGGCATCGAGCAGACGACGGGCGCAGGAGGGAAACCTCGCCCACTGCCGGTCAGGCCCTGTCCGGGCCGGGCGGGGGCACGTCGCCCCCGCCCGGCCCGGAAGTGCTAGCCGCAGTCGAGGGCCGCGTACGGCGCCTCGAACGTGGCGGTGACGGGCGAGGCACCCGTCGTGCTCGCGGTGATCGTGACGACCCCGGCCTCGACCGAGCCCGCACGCGTCGCGTCGACCGGCACGTCCTCACCGTTCACCGCACGCACCGAGACCGTGACCTTGCCCGCCACGCACTTCGCCGTGGCCGAGACCTCGACCGCGAGGTCGGGCTCGGGCTCGGGGTCGACGGGGGCCGTCACGGTGACCGTGGCGGTGGCCCGCGTCGTGATCGACGGGCCGAACGACCCGCTGACCGCGAACGTGCCGGCCTGCGCCCAGGATGCGGGGTCGACCGCGTCCCACGTGACCGCGAGGTCCTTGGTCGCACCGTCGCCGTACGTCGCGGCGACCGTGGCCGGCAGCACGGGCGCGGTGCCCGCGGCCGTCGTGACCGTGACGGGGGCGGCCGAGGCCACGAACGCGTCGGGCTGGTAGTGCGCGAGCAGGCGGTCGTACTCGGCCTGCGTGACCGGGAGCACCGTGCCGTGGCGAGGGCTCACGGGCAGCGTCGCGGGCTCGGACTTGGTCCAGACCCCCGAGTCGAGGTCCGTCGACTCGAACGGGACGTAGCCCTTGCCGCCGTGGTAGCTGGGCTGATCCATGAAGACGTACCACTTCTCCTCGGTGTTGGACTTGAAGACCGTGGGTCCCTCGCCCGCCGTGAAGGTGCCGCCGTAGCCGTTGGGCTGCCCCACGCCGATGTTCTCGGTGATGAGGTCCCAGCTCGTGGCGCGCAGGTCCGTGGACTTCTCGCTCCGGACCGTCATGTACTTCTCGTCCTTGATGAAGCGGTAGTACGTGTCGCCCACCTTGGTCACCGAGGCGTCGATGATGCCGAGGCCCGTGCCGCGCTTGTTGTCGACCCAGATCCGCGGCTCGCTGAAGGTCACGAAGTCACGCGTCGTGGCGTACATCATGCGCTGGTAGCTCGTGGCGATCTTGCGGTCGCTGCTGTCGGTCGTCGGGTAGAGGGCCGAGGCCCAGTACACGACGTACTCGCCCGCGGCCTCGTCGTAGAACGCCTCGGGGGCCCAGGTGTTGCCCGCGTAGTCGCTCGAGACCTTGACCATGCGCTGGTCGGACCAGCTCACGAGGTCGGTCGACTCCCAGACCATGAGGCTCAGCGAGCCGCGCTCCTGCGCGTTGCCGAAGTTGTTGCCGCCGTAGATCTTGAGGTCGGTCGCGACGAGGAAGAACTTGTCGCCCTCGGGCGAGCGGATGACGAACGGGTCGCGCAGACCCTTCTCCCCCAGGCCCGAGCGCAGGACGGTCTTGTCGTCGTTCAGCTCCTGCCACTTGAGCGGGTCGTTGCCCTGGCTCGCGGCGAAGTAGATCTCCTCGCCGTCGGCCGTGCTCTCGCCCTTGAAGTAGGGGAAGAAGTACGCCGCGGGCTCCTGGGCCTCGGGGGCCCGGCGGACCGTCGCGGTGCGGGGCTGGGTCGAGGTCGCGGTGCCCTTGGTCGCGGTGACCGTGAGGGTCACCTCGGTGTCGCCCGCGCCGTGCGCGGGGCGGTGCACCACTCCCGTGTCGCTCACGGTGCCGGGCGCCGAGGACGTCCACGTCAGGGTCGAGCCCTGCGCACCCTTGGTCGGGAGCGTGAGGTTGCCACGGACGTCGGCGATGTTGGTCACGACGGCGTGCTGCGCGTCCCAGGCGGCCGCCTGGGCGTCGTCGAGCGCCGGGGGGACGACCACGGTGAAGGTCCGCGGGAGCGTCACGGCGCCGCGCGTGACCGAGGCCGTCAGGGTCACGCTCGCGGCCGGCCGCCCGGCGGCGGGCTGGGTGACCTTGCCCGACGACGTCACGACGTCCGCGTGCGAGGTCGCCCACGCGATGGTCGAGCCCTGCGCGCCCGTGACCGGGAGCGTGAGGTTGCTCGTGACGGCGCTCGTGTCGCCCAGGTCGAGGGCGGCGGCGTCGGCTCCCGCGGCCGCTGCCGAGGTCTTCTGCGCGAGGGCCGCGACGTCGTTCGCGGGCAGCGCCCGGTCGTAGACGCGGAAGTCGCGGACCTGGCCCTTGAGGTACTTGTCGCCCGAGTAGAGCGACCGGCCGATGTAGTTGGCGGTCGTCGTCCCGGCGCCGATCGAGGCGGGGGTCGTGGTGACCGCGGTGTTCTGCGCGACCTGGACGCCGTCCTCGTAGAGGGTCCCGGTCGTGCCGGTCTGCGTGTAGGTCAGGTGCTTCCAGACCCCGCGCGCGAGGTTGGTGCCCTTGGTCGTGTTCTGCTCGGTCGACCAGTTGCCGGACGCGATGCCGGTCCGGTAGGCGTTGCCCGTGGTGAACAGGTAGCCGTTGCCGTTCGAGCCGCTCGTGTTGCCCATACCCCAGATGAAGTAGGGCGTGGCCTGGGCCGTGTCGACCAGGACGTCGAGGTCGACCGTGACCGAGGTCAGGTTCTTGAGCAGGCTGTCGGGGAGCCGGACGTGGTCGTCGGCCCCGTCGAGCGTGATGCCGTTCGCGCTGCGCGCGGCCCCGTTGACCGTGGCGGCCCCGAAGGTCGAGCCCGGCGCCGAGTTCGCGGCCGACGTGCCGCTCGCCTCGTCGAGCTTGTACCAGGCGACCAGCCCGGCCTCGGGCAGGACGGGATCGGCGGCTGCCACAGCGGTGGTCGTCAGCCCGGTGGTCAGGGCGACGGCGACGCTCGCTGCAACGAGACGTCCCCTGGTTCTTCTCACGATGTGCTCCTTCGGTTCGTGGTGCGGCGGTGCGTGTGGTGCGGGCAGGGCGTGTGGTGCGGGCAGGGCGTGTGGTGCGGGCAGGGCGTGTGGTGCGGGCAGGGCGTGTGGTGCGGGCGATGCGGGTCGTGCGGGCAGGGCGGGCGCCGTCGGCGCCCTGACCGAGAAGTGAGCAGACGCCCCTGATCGGCCCTCAGGAGGGGCACCTGCTCACTTCTCGGCGGGGGCCAGGTGGGTCAGCCGCAGCTGGTCGCTGCGTAGGTGACGTCGTAGGCCGTGGTGACCGGGGCGCCGTCGAGCACGGCCTGGGCCGTGACCGTGACCTTCCCGGCCGCGAGCGTCACCGCGCGGGCCGAGAACGTCTGCGACGCGAGCTTGCCCGGCGCGACCTGGAGGAAGGTCTTGGTCCCGAGCGGCGTGGTGACGACCACGTCGACGGGCACCTCCTCGGTGTTCCGCACGAGCACCGTGAGCGCGGCCTTGCCGGCCACGCACTTGGGCGCGACCGTGACGTCGACCTCGACCTGGGCGGGCTCGGTCACATCGAGCGGCGGCACGCTCTCGAGCGTCGGGACGACCTTCTGGATGAGGCCGTCCTCACCGAACGTGAGCCGGTCGATGGTCGTCTCGCGGTGGTTCCCGTCGCCGCCGGGGATCGCGAAGCGGTGGTAGGCGATGTACCACTCGTCGGTCCCGGGGACCTGGACGATCGAGCTGTGCCCGGTCCCGAGGATGCCCTGGGACACGTCCTTCTCGAGGATCACGCCGCGGTAGGTCCACGGCCCGTCGATGCTCGTCGACGTCGCGTACCCGACCCGGTAGTTCTCCGAGCCCGTGTCGTCGATCGAGTAGGTCAGGTGGTAGGTCCCCTCGCGGTAGTTGAGGAACAGGCCCTCGCGGAAGTTCGTCAGACCACCGAACTTCGTGATGGTGTCCTGCTTGACCGAGACCATGTCGTCGTTCAGCTCGGCGTACAGCGGCGCGTTGCTGCCGTTGCCCCAGAACAGGTAGAACGTGCCGGTCTGCGGGTCCTCGAACGCCGCCGGGTCGATCGCCTGCCCCGTCGTGACGGCCTCCCCGTTGGTGATCATGGCCGTCGGCTGCGCGGTGAAGGGCCCCTCGGGGCTGTCCGCGACCGCGACACCGATCGTCTTGCGGTTGTAGGTCGGGTTGTGCCCCGAGAAGTAGAAGTAGTACTTCCCGTCGCGCTCGATGATGGTCGGCGCCCACGCGTTGCCCGTGGCCCACGGGACGTCGCCCGCTGCGCCGTCGAGCGTGAGGAACGGCTCGGCCGAGCGCTCCCAGCTCGCGAGGTCGGTCGACTTCCACACGTAGAAGTCCTTGCCGCCCCAGCCGGGGGTGCCGTCCGTGGTCGCGTAGATGTAGTACACGCCGTCGAAGACCGCGATGTTCGGGTCCGCGTACAGGCCGGGCAGGACCGGGCTCCGCATCTCCTTGGCCTGGACGGTCCACGTGCGCGCGGCCCCGTCGGGGCCCGTCACGGTGTAGGTCACGGGCTGCGTGAGGTCCTGGACCGAGCCGTTGGCGGGTGTCACGGTCGCACGGTCGGACACGACCAGGCGAGGTGCGAGCGCGGAGCGGTCCGTGCCGGGCACCACCGGGAGCGTGACCGTGCTGGACCCGCCGTCGACGATCGCGGCGACCTTGAGCTCGGCGAGCTCGGCTCCCGTGACGGCCGAGTGGTCCTGACCGAGGTCCTTGACCTCGTCGGCGCTCAGGGCGTGGTCGTAGACGCGGAAGTCGCGGACGTCGCCCTTGAGGTACTTGTCGCCCGAGTAGAGCGAGCGGCCGATGTAGTTCGCGGCCGTGGTGCCGTTACCGATCGACCCGGGGGTCGTGGTCACGTTGGTGTTCCGCGCGACCTGGATCCCGTCCTCGTAGAGGGTGCCGGTGGTGCCCGACTGCGTGTACGTCAGGTGCTTCCACACGCCGCGGGCGAGGTTCGAGCCCTTGGTCGTGTTCTGCTCGGTCGTGTAGTTCCCCGAGGCGATGGCCGTGCGGTACGCGTCCCCCGTCGTGAAGAGGTAGCCGTTGCCGCTCGACCCGCTCGTGTTGCCCAGGCCGTAGATGAAGTAGGGCGTGGACTGGGCGGTGTCGATGCGCACGTCGAGCGAGACGGTGATCTCCGTCAGGCCCTTGAGCACGTCGTTGGGCAGCTTGACGTGGTCGTCGACCCCGTCGAGACGCACGCCGTCCGTGCCGTTGCGCGCGGCCCCGCCCACGACGGTCGCGGGACCGACGGCGCTGCTCGGCGCCGAGTTCACGGCCTGCGTGCCGCTCGTCTCGTCCAGGCGGTACTGGACCACCAGGCCCGGGATCTCCTTCGTCACGTCGATCGTGACGGTCGCGGTGCGCGACCCGTCGGCCGTCGTGGCGGTCACGGTCGTGCTGCCCGCCGCGACGCCGCGCACGGTGCCCGCGGAGGGCCCGTTGGAGACGACGGTCGCGACCGACGGGTCGGCGCTCGTCCAGGTGATGGTGCGGGCCGTGGCGTTGGCGGGGGTCACGGTCGCGGTGAGCGAGCGTGCCGATCCGACCGTGACCTGCGTCGAAGTGGGCGAGACCACCAGGCCCGTGACGGGGACGTCGCCCTCGACCACGGTCACGACGGCCTTGGCACGCACGCTCACGCCGGCGCCGAGCGAGCCCGTGACCTCGAAGGTCCCGGCCTGCGCGTAGCTCGCGGGGTCGATCGCGTCCCACGTGACGGCGGTCTGGGTGGTCGTGCCGGCCGCGGTGCGCGTGGCGACCGTGGCCGGTAGGACCGGCGCGTCACCGACGCTCACGACGGCCGCGACGTCCTCGGCCGACTCGACGAACGCGTCGGGCTGGTAGCCCTTGAGCAGCGCGTCGTACTCGGTCTGCGTCACGGGCAGGACCGTGCCGTGGCGCGGGCGTGAGGGCATCTCGTAGCCCGTGGACATCTTCCACTCGTCGGCGTTCAGGTCGGTCGTCTCGAAGGGCACGTAGCCGCGGCCGCCGAACTCGTCGATGAACAGGTACCACTTCTCCTCGGTGTTCGACTTGAAGATGGTCGGGCCCTCGCCCTGGTTGATACCGCCGCCGAGCGAGTTGGCCTTGCCGATGCAGTCGGTGATGAAGTCGTAGCTCAGCGAGCGCAGCTCGCTCGCCTTCTCGCCCAGCACGAACTTGGAGCACGGCGTCGTGGACGTGTTGTTCCGCTCGTCCTTGGTGAAGCGGTAGAACTCGCCGTCGTGCTCGATCACGGTCGAGTCGATGACCGAGTAGCCCGGGTCGACCCACACCTGCGGCTCGGTGAACGTGTAGAAGTCGCGGGTCGTGGTGTACATCATGCGGTTGTACGTGTTGGCCGTGTGGCCCGGGTCGTCCTCCTCGTAGAGCTTGGAGGCCCAGAACACGACGTAGGCGCCGATCGTCGTGTCGTAGTAGGCCTCGGGGGCCCAGGTGTTGCCCGCGGTCTCCGGGGAGACCTGGACGAGGCGCTGGTCGGTCCAGTTCACGAGGTCTGTCGACTCCCAGACCATGATCGACTTGGATCCCGTGCGCTGGGACGCGTCCCAGTTGCCGTTGCCGTGGATCTTGAGGTCGGTCGCGATCTGGTAGAACTTGTCGCCCTCGGGCGAGCGGATGACGAACGGGTCGCGCAGGCCCGTCTCCCCCAGGCTCGACGTCAGCACGGGCTGGTTGTCGTTGAGGTTGCGGTACTTGAGCGGGTCGTTGCCCTTGCTCAGGCCGAAGTAGACCTGCTCACCGGTCGCGTAGCCCTCACCGATGAAGTAGGAGAACAGGTAGCCCGCGAAGTCCTGCTGCTCGGGGAGCGCGGGGACCGTCGCGGCGAACGCGCGCGTGGCCGTGGCCTGCCCCTTGCTCACGGTCGCGGTCAGCGTGACCGTCTGGTCGGCCTGGCCGTGCGCGGGGCGCGTGACCTCGCCCGACGGCGTGACGACCGTGGGGGCCGTGGTCGCCCAGGTGACCGTGGTGCCCTCTGCTCCCGTGGTCGGCAGCGTGAGGTTGCCGCGGACGTCGTCGAGGTTCTTGACCTCGAGCGCGGCGACCGCGGCGTCGACGACGCCCTGGTCGCCCGTGCCGGGCACCACGGTGACGTCGAACGTCCTGGTGGCGCTCTGGCCGCGCAGCGAGAGCGTCGCGGTCAGGGTCGCGGTGTGCGCCTGACCGACGGGCTGGGTGATGACGCCCGACGACGTCACGACGCTCGCGTCCGACGTCGCCCAGGTGACGGTCGAGCCGCCCGTGCCCTTCGCGGGCAGCGTGAGGTTCTTGGCCACGGCGCTCGTGTCCCCGAGGGACAGGGCGCTGACGTCGGCGGAGAGCGACGCCGCGGCGTTCGCGGTGCTGAGGTCGGCGACCTCAGCGGCCGTGAGCGCGCGGTCGTAGAGGCGGAAGTCCTTGATGCGCCCCTTGAAGAGGTTGTCGGCCGCATAGGCGGACTTGCCGAGGTAGTTGGCGGTCGTCTTCCCGTTGCCGATCGAGCCCGGCGTGTGGGTCACGGCCGTGTTGACGCCGACCTGCGCGCCGTCCTCGTAGAGGCGCCCCGTGCCGGCGCCCTGCGTGTAGGTGACGGTCTTCCAGACGCCACGCGCGAGGGCCGCGGACGGCGACTTGGCCGTGTTCTGCTCGGCACCCCACGCGGCGTTCGAGACGGACGCGCGGTAGTTCGCGTTGCCCGAGGAGAAGAGGTAGCCGCTGCCCGACTGCGGTGAGCCCACGGCCGTGTTGCCCAGGTTGTAGAAGAAGTAGTTGCCGCTCAGCGACGAGTCGATCCACACGTCGGCGCTGACCGTCACGGCCGAGTATCCGGCCAGGAGGTCGTCGGGGAGGTCCACGTAGCTCGAGCCGCCGAACGTGAGCCCCTGCCCGTCGGTCCAGTCTCCGCCGCCGACGAGCGTGCCGTCACGGCCCGAGCCCGAGGCGTCGTGGGCGACCGTGCCGCTCAGCTCGTCGAGCTTGTACCAGAGCTTCAGGCCGTCGGCCGTGGGGGTGGGGGCCTCTGTGGCACTCGTCTCGGTGGCGGCCGGCACCGCCGGGGCGAGCGCCGTCGTCGGGCGTGCGGGGGCCGGGTTCAGGGCCGCTGCCGGTCCTGCCAAGGCCATCGGGGCGAGCAGAGCGATGCTCAGCGCGCCCCCGAGGGCGCCTCTCGCCCCGCGGGGGGCCCTCCGTCGGGCCGAGGGCGCGGTCTGCGCCGGGTCGTGTCGGGTGGTCATGTGGTTCGTGGCCTCTCGCCGTCTCGTCGTTGAGCGCCCCCTGCTGGGGACCGTCGGGCCGGTCGTGCCGGCCCGACGGTCCCCCGCGTCCTTGTGGTGCGGGTGGTGCGGGTGGTGCAGGTGCTGCAGGTCGTGCTCGTGCTGTCACCGGCCCGGGTGGACCGGAGGGGTCACGCCGGGGCCGCGAGGTGGTCCCGCGACCCCGGCGGAGCTGGTGCGGTCGTCAGCCGCAGGTCGTGGCCGGGTACTCGACGTCGAACGTGGTCGAGCGGGCCCCCGGCCCCGTGCCGATCGTGCCCACGACCGTCGCGGTCCCCGCAGGGACCGAGACCGCGCGCGAGCTGAACGACTGCGACGCGCTCTTGCCGGGTGCGACCGACGCGAACGTCTTGGTCCCGAACGGCGTCGTGAACGCGACGGTCACGGCTTCGTCCTCGCCGTTGACCGCACGCACCGAGAGGTTCGCGCGGCCCGCGACGCACTGCGCCTTGGCCGTGACCGCGAGGTCCACGGGCTCGGCCTCGGTGCCGGCCGCCTGCAGGCGCAGGAACGTGACCGAGTAGGCCGGGAACGTGTAGTCGAACGCGTTGGACGCCCCGTCCCAGGTCCGCTCGACGGGCACGATCACCCGCGGGTTCGCCTTGGTGTTGGTGTCCGTGGGCGCGCCGACCATCTCGGTGACCGTGGCCTGGGCCGCGATCTCCTGGCCCGCGACCGTCACGGCCGTGTCCGCCGCGGTCGCGGTCGGGTTGACGACCTTGACCACGAGGTCGCCGGACTCCTCGTCGCGCGTGACGACCTGGTAGAGCGACTTCGCGGCGGGCTGCTCGTACGAGATCTGGAGCTGGCCGTCCAGGTAGAGCTCGATGGTGCTGCCCTGGACCACGACCTTGACCTTGTAGCCCTGGCCCGTCTCGACGCTCTTGTTCTCGACCGCGGCGATCTCGGCGGCGCTGCCGCCGTCGGCCCGCTGGAGGACCGAGCGGGTGTTGTTCCAGCCGCCGATGTTCCACCAGTAGTAGTCGTTCGGGCCGCCCGCGGCGAAGCCCACCAGGAAGCCCTCGGACCCTGCGATCTTGCGGGCGTCGAGCTCGAGCGTGTAGTTCTTCCAGTCCTTGGCGTACGCGCCCGTGACGATCGAGCGCGCGTCCGTCACGGACGTCGAGGACTGCGTGTAGACGCCGTCCTGCGCGGCCCACGTCCCGGTCACGGGAGACCACTGGGTGGCGTCGTCGAACCCGTCCTGGAACAGGACGTCGCCGCTCGCGTTGTCGGTGACCTTGACGTTGTCGTACGACGCGCTGGTCGACCACGTGGACAGGAAGACGCCCCCGTCCAGAAGACCGGCCGCGTCGCCCGTGCCTGCCGTGTGCACCGACGGGACGACCTCGTCACCCACGTTGTTCGCGAACAGCTCCTGGACGTAGTAGTTGGGCGTGCCCCACGACTCGTCGTTGTCGAACCAGATCGCGTCGGGCGACCACTGCACGTACGACTCGTTGGAGAGCAGCGGCGCGTACGACGCGAGCTCGACGACGTCGGAGTTGCGCTCGAGGCCCGTCATGAAGGCGGCCTCGGACAGCGCGTTGAAGAACGTGTTGCCGCGCGACGCGTACTCGCCGAGGAACACGTGCGGGCCCTCGCGGTCGTAGTCGTCGTAGCGGTCGGCGTTCTCGAGGAACCAGCTCGGGTCGTTGTAGTAGTGCTCGTCGACCAGGTCGACCTCCTGCGCACGGTTGAACTCCCAGAGCTCGTCGAACCGCTGGCCCGTGTCGTCCGGACCCGAGTTCGAGATGATCTGGACGTCGGGGTACGCGGCGCGCACGGCGTCCTTGAACTTCGGGAAGTTCGCCTCGAACGTCTTGGTGTTCTCCTCGTTGCCGAGTCCCAGGTACTTCAGGCCGAACGGCTCGGGGTGGCCGAGCTCGGCGCGCACCGCGCCCCACTCGGTCGTGACGTCACCGTTGGCGAACTCGATGAGGTCGAGCGTGTCCTGGACCCAGCGCTGGATCCGGACGTCGTCCTTCATCTCGGGGATGGTGCTGCCGCAGCCGTTGGCGCCGACCGACAGGACGGGCAGGGGCGTCGCGCCGAGGTCCTCGGCGAACGTGAAGTACTCGTAGTACCCGATCCCGTACGACTGGTTGTAGCCCCAGAAGTTCCAGTTCGTGGCCCGCTCCTCGACCGGCCCGATGGTCTCCTTCCACTGGTACGTGCGCCGACGGTCGGTGCCGTTGCTCTCGAGGTAGGTGTCGAACGTGCCCGCGTTGGTCACGCAGCCGCCCGGGAACCGCAGGAACTGCGGGTTCATGGCGTCGATCTTCTCGGCGAGGTCCTTGCGCAGGTGGGTCTTGCCGTTGACCGGCCCGACCCAGGTGTCCTGCGGCATGAGCGAGACCATGTCGAGGCGCACGGTGCCTGCGGCCCCCGCGAGGACCGCGAGGCGCCCGGCCGAGGTGGTCTCGGTCGCGGTGAGGGTCACCGAGTACTTCTTCCAGGTGTCGGTGCCGGCGACGGTCACCTTCCCGGTCGCGTAGGTGGTCCCCGCCGCGGCGTCCTCCACCTGCACGGTCAGGTCCTGCCCGACGGCGGAGCGCGCCCACACCGTGAAGTCGTACTTCTGGCCCTTCTCGAGGAAGAGGCCCGTGTTGAAGCCCGCGTTGCGCACGCCCGCGCCGGCCGCGGTCGCGTCGAGCCGGAGGTAGTAGCGGTTGCTGTCGTTGAGGCGCTGCGCGTCGGTCACCACCGTCGTGGTAGCGGTGCCGCCGTTGCGGTTGACCCGCTCCCAGGCCGTGAGCCCCGTGAAGGACGAGTTGTCCGACGAGTTGAACTCGAACGAGCGGTTGCGCACGAGTTCGGCATACAGCCCGCCGTCCGCGGCGTAGTTGATGTCCTCGTAGAAGATGCCGTACAGGTCGTCGCTCATCTCGACGGTCTCGCCCGCGGCGTCGATCGCGAGCGTGTGCTCGGCCGACGACAGCGCGGTGAGCGTGAGCCTGACGGCCGCGTCCTCGGCGCCGAGCACCAGGGCTCCGTCTGCGGCGCGCACCCCCGCGAACTCCCCGGCAGCGGCGCCCGGCACGCGCAGCGCGAGCTTGCCGCCGCCCACGTCGGTCAGCCGCACCTGGGCCGGGGCGGCATCGGCGGCCCCGAGCGTGATCCGCCCGTCGCTCGCGACGACCACCGGCAGACCGGTGCCCGCCTGCGCGAGCGTCGCGGCGCCGTCGGGCCCGCCGGCGACCGCCGTGGCCACCAGGCCCAGCGGCGACGCCGGGCGCTGCGCGACGAACGACAGGCCCGTGTCCGTCAGGACGAGGTGCTTGTGGTCGGCCGGGCCGTCGAGCGAGAACGTGCCCGTCGGGACGACGTCCTGGCCCTCGGCCGCGTCGACCGCGACGTAGTCGAACGTCGCGGCGTGCGTCGAGCCGTCCTGCGCCGCGAGGGCGTAGAGACCGACCTGGGTGACGTCGAACGTGACCGTCGTCGAGCCCGCGGGCTTCCAGTCCCCCGCGGTGGCGTCCCAGTAGGACACCGCGAGCGTGTCACCGGTGCGCTGCATGCGCAGCGTCTCGCCCGTCGAGCCCGCACGGTCGGTGAACGACGCGGCCGTGAACTTCCCGCCCGTCTCGTTGTCGAGCTCGATCGCGCGCGCCGAGGGCGACAGGCTGCCCACGTACGTCAGACCTGCACGGACGTAGTTGTCCATGTCCTTCCACGCGATGAGGCCCGCGCCCTGGTAGACCTTGCCGACCGGGGCCGACACCTTGGTCACGACCGTGAAGTCGCCCACGGGGACGTCCACCATGAAGACGTTCTTCGCGGTGTTCGCCTCCTGATAGGTGTCGCCCGTCTGGGACGTCAGGGTCAACGACCCGGGCGTCGTCGCGAGCGACCACGCCGACGGGACCGGGTTGACGACGTCCCAGGCCGAGCCGAGCTCGGCCGTGTCGAACTGGTCGACCCAGGCGCCCGCCGGAAGGACCGGCTCGGTGGCCGCGAAGGCCGCCGGGGTGACCGCGAGGGCGGTCGTCGCCCCCAGCGCGAGGACCGCGACGGAGGCCGCCCACGGTCGTGCCGTCCTGCCGCGGGATGTACTGCGGGCAGGGGAATCAGAGATGATCACAGTGCTCCAACCTTGCTGCAACGAGGAAAGGAGCGATGCCGGGTGCAGCCCGTGCGCTCCATTGCTGTACGGGTCAACCCGGCGGGTGCGCCCTCCCGGTCGTCCGAGCCGGCCCCGGGTACCAGCCGGGACCGGCTCGACCGGGAGGGTGCCACCTCCGGGCCGTTCTCGGTCCGTCTGCCTCGACGGACCGGGCTGTGGTGCCTCGCACGGGTCCGGCTCCAGGCCCGACCCGCGCGAGGCAGTGGTGCTGGACGGGCGCTAGGTGGCGCTGCCGCGTCCCTGACGGAACGTCATGGCCCGCTGCAGCAGGACGAACGCGAGCAGGACCACGCCGATGAAGACCTTGGTCCACCAGGAGTCCAGGCCCTCGCGGGCGATGAGCACCTGGATCAGGCCGTACACGAGCACGCCCGCGACCGACCCCAGGACGAACCCGCCGCCGCCGGTCAGGAGCGCGCCACCGATCACGACCGCCGCGATCGCGTCGAGCTCCATGCCGATGCCCGTGAGGTTGAAGCCCGACTTGGTGTAGAGGGCGAACAGGATGCCCGCGATCCCGGCGCACGTGCCGCTGATCACGTAGACCCACACCTTGGTCGAGCTGCCCTTGAGGCCCATGAGGTTCACGGCCGTGCCGTTGTCGCCCGTGCCCAGCCCGTAGACCGTGCGACCGAAGCGCGTGTAGTGCAGCAGGTAGATCGCGATCAGCAGGACCACGAACGCGATGACCATGCTCAGGTTGATGCTCCAGGCCTCACGGCCCTCGCCGAACTTGATCTTCCACGAGGCCAGGGCCGCGAAGCCCTCGTCCTTGATCGCGAGCGACTGGACGCTCACGACGTTGGCCAGGCCGCGCGCGAGGAACATCGCGGCGAGCGAGGCGATGAAGGGTTGTATGTCGAAGTACTGGACCATCACGCCGATCAGCAGGCCGAACGTCGTGCCGATCAGCACGCCCAGGACCAGGACTACGGGGAGCGGCGCCCCGACGATCAGGAGCTTGGCCACGACCAGGCCCACGAGGGCCACCACGGCACCGACCGACAGGTCGATCCCGCCCGTGATGATCACGAACGTCATGCCGATCGCCAGGACGATCAGGTACGAGTTGTCGACCAGCAGGTTGGAGAAGAGCCGCATGCTCAGGAAGTCGCGGCGGTCGGTGCTGTAGCGCGCCTGGCCCACGATCAGGATGACCGCGAGGGCCACGAGCGTGCCCGTGACGGGCAGGAGCCGGCGGTCCGAGAGCTTGCGGACCACGGGGTTGGTCATGAGGCGCGCGACGAAGCCCGTGTCGTGGCCTCCGCGCGGGCCCTTGCCCTGCTGGGGGTTCTTGGACGCCCGGGGCGCCGTCTGGACGGTGCTCACGCTGCTGCCCCCTTCGCGCTCGTGGTCGCCGTGCCCGCGCCCAGGGTGGGGCGCTTCCTCGGTAGTCGGGACGCGAGGAGCGAACGCAGCCGCTCGGAGGCCGCGATGCACACGATGATCAGCACGAGCGCCTTGAACAGCGGCGTGATCTGCGAGCTGATGTGGAAGATGACCACGGCTCGCTCGAGCGTCGAGAGCAGGAGCGCACCGACCACGACGCCCGCGAGGCTGAACTTGCCGCCGTCGAGCTTGGTGCCGCCCAGGACGACGACCATGATCGCGTCGAGCTCCTTCATGAGGCCGATGTTGTTGGCGTCGGCCGCCATGGTCGGGGCTCCGTAGACGATGCCCGCGAGCCCGGCGAGCAGGCCGCACAGCAGGTAGACGAACCACGTGATGTTGCGCGACTGGACGCCCGCGAGGCGGCTGGCCTCGCGGTTGATGCCGATCGACTCGACCAGCATGCCGAGCGCCGTGCGGCGCACCAGCAGCGCGACCAGGGCGAACACGACCCCGGCGATGACCACGGGGGTCGGGATGCCCAGGATGAAGCCCGAGCCGATCGACTTGAAGGGCGGGCTCGTGGTCGTGGTGATCTGGCCCTTGGTGATGAGCATCGCGATGCCGCGGCCCGCGACCATGAGGATCATGGTCGCGATGAACGGCTGGATGCCCAGGACCGTGACGAGGAAGCCGTTGAACGCACCGATCACCGCGGCGACCAGGAGGCCGATCGCGACCGCGGCGAGCGCCGTGCTGAGCGTGCCCCCCGTGCCGCTCGCGTCGATGTAGGTCAGCGACACCGCGAGCGAGATCGCCATGACGGCGCCGACCGAGAGGTCGATCCCGCCCGTCGCGATCACGAGGCACATGCCGATGCCGAGCAGGAGCGGGGTCGCGCTCGCCCGCATGATGTCGATCAGCTGGCCGAACAGGTGGCCGTCCATGATCGTCACGTCGAGGAAGCCGGGGCTGCGCAGGCCGCACGCGAGGAGCATGACGACCAGGGCGACGACGGGCCAGAACAGGTGGTGGTGCGTGACACGGCGCAGCGCGCCCTGGGCACCCCGCGGTGCGGGGCTGCCGGACACCGGCGGCGACGCCGACGGTGTCGTCGGAGTCGTGGTGGTCGTGCTCATGATGCGCTCCCGCTCGCTGCGATCGTCTCGAGGATCGTGGTGGACGTGACGTCGGGTCCGTTGGTGATCTCGCCGATCTTCTGGCGGTCACGCATGACGACGACGCGCTGGCTCAGGCGCAGCACCTCGTCGAGCTCGGACGAGATGAAGACGACGCCCATCCCGTCGGCGGCCAGCTCGGCGACGAGCCGCTGGATCTCGGCCTTGGCACCCACGTCGATGCCGCGCGTGGGCTCGTCGAGGATGATGAGGCGCGGCGCGGTCGCGAGCCAGCGGGCCAGGAGGACCTTCTGCTGGTTGCCGCCCGACAGGTTCTTGATGAGCATGTTCGGGTTCGCCGGGTAGACGTTGAGCGCCTTCATGTAGCGGTCGACGACCGCGTCCAGCTCCTTGGCCGGGATGGGGCGCCACGGGCCACGGCTCGCCTGCATCGCGAGGGCGATGTTCTCGCGGACCGTGAGGTCCCCGATGATGCCCTCCTTCTTGCGGTCCTCCGAGGAGAACGCGACGCCTCGCTTGATCGAGGTCAGGGGGGCCGCGCTGCGCGTCGTGCCGTCGAACGTCAGCTTCCCGCTGCCCGCCTTGTCGGCGCCGTAGAGCAGGCGGGCGACCTCGGTGCGGCCCGAGCCGAGCAGGCCCGCCACGCCGACGATCTCGCCCGCGTACACGTCGAGGTCGAAGGGCTCGACCGAGCCGTCACGGCCCAGGGCCACGGCCTGGAGCAGGGGGGCCTCGTCGTGCTCGGAGACGACGCGGTGCGCGCGCGCCTCGACGTCCGCGAGGGCCTCGCTCGACCGGCCGATCATCGCGGAGATGAGCTCCATCCGCGGCAGCTCCTTGGTCAGGTGCTCGGAGATGAGGCGGCCGTTGCGCAGGATGGTCAGGCGGTCGGTGATCTCGTAGATCTGGTCGAGGAAGTGCGACACGAAGAGGATCGCGACGCCCTTGTCCCGCAGCGAGCGGATCACGTCGAAGAGCTCGGCGACCTCGGCCTTGTCGAGGCTCGAGGTGGGCTCGTCGAGGATCAGGACCTTCGCGTCGACGACCATGGCCCGCGCGATCGCGCAGAGCTGCTGCACGGCGATCGAGTGGGAGGACAGGGCCGACGAGGGGTCGATATCCAGGTTGAGGAGGGCGAGGTACTCGCGGGCCTTGCGGCGCGTCGCGGGCCAGTTGATGAAGGGGCCGAACCGGATCTCGTGCCCGAGCATGATGTTCTCGGCGACCGAGAGGTTCGAGCAGAGGTTGACCTCCTGGTACACGGTGCTGATGCCCGCGTCCTGGGAGTCGCGGGTCCGCGTGAACCGGTGCTCGGCACCGGAGACCACGATGCGTCCCGCGTCGATCTGGTAGACCCCCGTGAGGGCCTTGATGAGGGTGGACTTGCCGGCGCCGTTCTCACCCATCAGGGCGTGGACCTCACCGGGGCGGAGGGTGAGATCGACGCCGTCGAGGGCCTTGACGCCCGGGAACTCGATGGTGATCCCGGTCATCTCCACCACGGGCGCCGCGGTGGCGGCGGTCGTCGTTGACATGGTTGTTCTTCCGTCCTGGGGAAGGTGCTGGAGCTCAGGCACCGGCCGGCGGGGACGTGGTGCACGTCCCCGCGCGCGGTGTGTGCGGCCCGCCCGGGTCGCCGCGCCGCGTGGGGGCGGCGACCGGGCGGGCCGTCAGGTGCTGCTCGTCAGAACGAGCGGGCGTCGATGATCTCCTGCGTGATGGTCTGGTCGAACGCCTGGTCGACCACGATGGTCTCCTTCTCGACGTCCTCGCCCGCTGCGACCTGCTTGATGAGCTCGAGGAGCTGGTCGCCGAAGGCCGGGTTGCACTCGACCACGAAGTTGAACTTGCCCTCAAGGAGAGCGGTCAGGCCGTCGTGCACGCCGTCGACCGTGACGATCTGGATGTCCTTGCCCGGGACCTTGCCCGCGGCCTCGATGGCCTCGATGGCGCCGAGGCCCATGTCGTCGTTGTGGGCGAAGATGAGGTTCATGTCGGGGTAGGCCTGGAGCGCGGCCTCGGTGGCCGCCTTGCCCTCGGCGCGCGTGAAGTTACCGGTCGCCTCGCCGACGATCTGGTCCTCGACGACCGAGCGGAAGCCCTCCTGGCGGTTGGTCTGCGCGCCCGAGCCCATGGTGCCCTGGAGCTCGAAGATCTTGGCGTCGGGAGCGTTCTCCGCGACCCACTCGCCGGCCGTGACTCCCTCGGCGGTGAAGTCCGCGCCGATCCAGGTCACGAAGGGGTCCTCGACCGTGGTGTCGACCGTGCGGTCCACGAGGACGACGGGGATCTCGGCGTCCTTGATCTCCTGGAGGACCTCGTCCCAGCCGGTCTCGATGACCGGGGAGAACGCGATGACGTCGACGTCCTGGTCGATGAAGTCGCGCAGGGCCTTGATCTGGTTCTCCTGCTTCTGCTGCGCGTCGACGAACGTGAGGTCGATGCCGTTCTCGGCCGTCAGGTTGGCCTTGACCGACTCGGTGTTGGCCGTGCGCCAACCGCTCTCTGCCCCGAGCTGGGAGAACCCGACACGGATGTTCTCGCTGCCGCCGCCTGCGCCGTCGGTGCTGTCGGCCGAGTCGGTCCCGCCGCCGCTGCACGCTGCGAGGGCGAGGACTGCTGCACCGGCCAGGATGCCCGTGAGACGGACGCGTGCCGTGGACTTGTTGAACATGGTTCTCCTCCTTGAGATGCGGTCCTCGGCGCCGTGCCGGGACCACGTCGGCCCGTCGTTGGGCTGTTGGTTCGTGGTCGTGCGTCTTCGGTTGTCGAGCTGCTCCGCTCACGTTCAGATGTGATCGCTCACACCCCCTGGGAAGAGATGTTAGCGCTCACACGCGGAAGTTGGAAGTCCTGAGGGTCACGTTTCCATCACGAGAGGTGACGCCGGTCTCGAAAGAGCGCGGAGACCTGGACCTTTGCTCCGGCGGCTGATCCTCGTGCCGCGTCGGAGACGCCGCGAGGCGAGGGGGCGGCGCAGGGCGCCGCGCGGCGCGAGGTCCGCACGGGACGTCGACGGGCGTCGGGAGCGCCGGCGGGCAGAGCGCCCACCCGGTGGCGCCCCCGACCCCGACCCGGCCGGGCCGATCCGCCGCCCTGCACCCCCCAGGGGCAGGACGGCGGGTCGGCCGCGGGGGCCGCGGCAGGAGCCCACGACGGGCCGTCAGGTCCGTCGGGGCCCCTCGCGCCGGCCGGGCCGCACAGGGCCCGTCCGCCGGGTCGCAGAGACGGTCAGAGCCCCTGCGCGACCCGGAAGTAGACCTGGTTCCAGCGCACCTGGTCGCGGAAGCCGCGGCGCGTCGTGCCCTCGTCGATCACGAGCAGCTCGGTGCGCGCGATCTCCGCGAAGACCTCGAACGCGTCGAGGCCCGCGGCGGTCGAGAGCACCGTGTGGTGGGCGCCGCCCGCGGTGAGCCACGCCTCGGCGGACGTCGCGAAGTCGGGGCGCGGCTCCCACACGGCGCGCGCGACCGGCAGGTGCGGCAGCGGGGCGCTCGCGGGGACGACGTCGACCACGTTGGCCGTGAGGCGGAAGCGGTCGCGCATGTCCGCGAGCGAGACGACGACGCCCACGCCGGGGTCGGCGTCGAACACCATGCGGACCGGGTCCTCCTTGCCGCCGATCCCGAGCGGGTGGATCTCCACGCGCGGGGTCGACGTCGTCAGGGACGGGCAGACCTCGAGCATGTGCGCGCCCAGGATCTTCTCGCTGCCGGGCGTGAGGTCGTACGTGTAGTCCTCCATGAGCGAGGCGCCGCCGGGCAGCCCCTCGCCCATGACCTTGGCGGCACGGACGAGCACGGCCGTCTTCCAGTCGCCCTCGGCGCCGAACCCGTAGCCCTTCGACATGAGGCGCTGGACCGCGATGCCGGGGAGCTGGCGCAGGTCGCCCAGGTCCTCGAAGTTGGTCGTGAAGGCCTTGGCGCCGACCGACTCGAGGAACGTCTCGAGCGCGATCTCCTGGCGGGCCGCGTAGCGCAGCGACGCGTGCCGGTCGCCGTCCTTGCGCAGCTCGGGGGCCACGTCGTAGAGGTTCTCGTACTCGGCCACGACGGCGTCGACATCGGCGTCGGACACCGCGTCGACGGCCTCCACGAGGTCGTTGACGCCCCACGTGTTCACGCTCACACCGAAGCGCAGCTCGGCCTCGGTCTTGTCACCCTCGGTCACCGCGACGTTGCGCATGTTGTCGCCGAAGCGGACCAGACGCAGCTCGTGCGTCGCGGCCCAGCCCGCGGCGCCGCGCACCCAGGAGCCCACGCGTGCGGTGACGGCCGGGTTGGAGACGTGACCGACGACCGTCGTGCGCGCCACCCCGAGGCGCGTCGCCATGTACGCGTACTCGCGGTCGCCGTGCGCGGCCTGGTTGAGGTTCATGAAGTCCATGTCGATCGAGTCCCAGGGGAGCTCGACGTTCGCCTGCGTGTGCAGGTGCAGCAGGGGCTTGCGCAGCGCGTCGAGGCCCGTGATCCACATCTTGGCGGGGCTGAACGTGTGCATCCACGTCACGACGCCGAGCACGCGGTCGTCCGCGTTGGCGTCGAGCATCGCGCGCCGGATCGAGGCCGAGTCCTTGAGGACGGGCTTCCAGACGACGTTCGCGGGGACGTCGGACGACGCGTCGAGGGCGCGCGCGACCTCCTGGGACTGCTCGGCGACCTGACGCAGGGTCTCGTCTCCGTAGAGGTCCTGGCTACCGGTGAGGAACCAGATCTCGCGGTCCGCGTAGGGCTTGCTCATAAGGTCCACATCTCTCGTGTCGGTGGGAACGGTCTTCGCGTCGGTGCGGAGCCGCAGTGCTGCTGGTCGTGCGGGGTGCGCGCCGGTGGCCCGTCAGCGCGCCGGCTGCTGCCCGTAGACGTGCTGGTAGCGCGCATAGAGCGAGTCGACGTCGGACTGCTCGATCCGGGTCGGGTCGCCGAGCTGGCGGCTGACGTGCACGGTCCGGGCGACCTCCTCGCACATGACGGCCGCCTTGACCGCCGAGCGGGCGTCCTTGCCGATCGTGAACGGGCCGTGGTTGCGCATGAGCACCGCGGGGCTGCGCGAGTCGCGCAGCGTCTCGACGATGCCGCGCCCGATCGAGTCGTCCCCGATGAGCGCGAACGGGCCGACCGGGATGTCCCCGCCGAACTCGTCGGCCATCATCGTCAGGACGCACGGCACGGGCTCGGCGCGCGCGGCCCAGGCCGTGGCGTACGTCGAG
The DNA here is from genome assembly GCF_001428945.1 of Oerskovia sp. Root918. Lineage (NCBI taxonomy): Bacteria > Bacillati > Actinomycetota > Actinomycetes > Micrococcales > Cellulomonadaceae > Oerskovia > Oerskovia sp. Root918. The sequence continues at coordinate 313,014 of NZ_LMJG01000012.1, read as the reverse complement.
TGCGTGTGCACCACTCCCCCGACCTCGGGCATGTGGCGGTAGACGTAGGCGTGCGCCGCGGTGTCCGACGACGGCGCCCGGTCTCCCTCGACGAGGTTCCCGTCGAGGTCGCAGACGACCATCGACTCGGGCGTGATGTCGTCGTACGACAGCCCGGACGGCTTGATGACGAGCAGGTCGCCGAGGCCGTCGGTGGCGCCGGTGCCTGCCGCGCCCCCTGTGCTGTCTGGACCTTCGACGTCCCCCGCGCGCACGCGCTCGGAGACGTTGCCCGCGGTCCACACCACGAGCTCCCACCGGGGGAGCTCGGCGTGCAGCGCCGCGACGCGCTCCTTGGCGGCGTCGACCGCGGCACGCAGGTGGGCGGGGACGGTGCGGCCGGTCGGCGCGGTGGATCCCGCCTGAGCAGCGGGTTCGGCCGGCGCTGTCGCGTCGGTCGTCGCGGGAAGGGTGCTCATGGGTGGTTCTCCTTCGTCGGGGTCAGAGCGCGTCGACGGCCGCGCGCTCGACCGCGAGCCCGGCGTCGTAGCGGTCGAGGTAGGCCGCGAAGCCCGCGGCGTCGTCCGGGTCGGGGGCGACGGTGTCGAGCTCGGCCGTGGCGAACACGTGCTCGCGGAGGTAGGTGTCGAGGGTCTGCTCGTCGCCGGCCGCCACGGCGCGCGCGTAGGCCGCGAGCAGCGCGATGCCCCAGGCCCCGCCCTCCCCCGCGGTGCGTCCCACGGTCACGGGGGCGCCGATCGCCGCGGCGAGGAGCCGCTGGGCGACGCCCTCGGTCCGGAAGATCCCGCCGTGCGCGAACATGGCGTCGAGCGCGACGCCCTCGCCGTCGAGCACGCGCATGCCGAGGGCGAGCGTGCCGAACGCGCTGTAGACCTGCGCGCGCATGAAGTTGGCCAGGGTCAGCCGGCTGCCGGGCGTGCGGACGAACAGCGGCCGTCCCTCCTCGAGGCCCGTGATGGGCTCGCCCGACAGGTAGTTGTACGCGAGCAGCCCGCCGCCGTCGGCCTCGCCGTCGAGCGCGGCGCGGAAGAGCGCGCCGAACACGTCGTCGGCCGCGGCGGGCGTCCCGAGCGCGGCCGTGAGCTCGCCGAAGAGGTCGGCCCAGGCCGCGAGCTCGCTCGCCCCGTTGTTGCAGTGGACCATCGCGACGAGGTCGCCCGCGGGGGTCGTGACCAGGTCGAGCTCGTGGTGGCGGGTCGCGAGCGCGTGCTCGAGCACGACCATCGCGAAGATGCTCGTGCCCGCGCTGACGTTGCCCGTGCGCGGGGCGACCGAGCTCGTCGCGACCATGCCCGTGCCGGCGTCCCCCTCGGGCGGGCACAGCGGCACGCCCGGCAGCAGCGCGCCGCTGGGGTCGAGCCAGGCCGCGCCCTCGACCGTCAGGCTCCCGGCGTCCTGCCCGGCGACGAGGACCTCTGGCAGGAGGGACTCGACCGCGAGCCCGGGCCGTCGTACCCCGACGAGCTCGTCGAGCTGCGCGAGCATGCGGCGGTCGTAGGTCCGCGTCGTCGGGTCGACGGGGAACATGCCCGAGGCGTCGCCCACACCGAGCACCGAGCGCCCGGTGAGGATCCGGTGGACGTAGCCCGCGAGCGTCGTGAGCGAGGCCACCTGCGCGACGTGGGGCTCGTCGTCGAGGATCGCCTGGTACAGGTGGGCGACGGACCAGCGCAGCGGGATGTTGTGGTCGAACAGCTCGGAGAGCTCCGCGGCCGCCCTGCCCGTGGTCGTGTTCCGCCAGGTCCGGAACGGGACGAGCAGCTCGCCCTGCGCGTCGAACGCGAGGTAGCCGTGCATCATGGCCGAGACGCCGATCGCGCCGAACGTCGTGGGGCGCACCCCGTAGCGGCGCTCGACGTCGGCGACGAGCTCGGCGTAGCAGTGCTGCATGCCCTCGCGCACGGACTCGAGCGAGTAGGTCCACGTGCGGTCGGCGTACTCGTTCTCCCACTCGTGGCTGCCGCTCGCGAGGGGCGTCCCGTCCGGGCCGACGAGGCACGCCTTGATCCGGGTCGAGCCGAGCTCGATCCCGAGCGCGGTGTTCCCGGTGGCGACCGCCTCGCGGAGGTCGTCCACCCTGTCCTGCTGCACCATTGCTGTCTTCTCCTCGTCGCGTCGTCGCGCCTTGCCATGCCCTGCTTCTGAATGTTAGCGCTCACACGGAGTGGTGGCCAACCCCTCGGTGCAACCTCGTGGGGCGGACGGTGTCCGCGGGCGGCGCAGCACGGCACCACCCTCCGGTGGGCCCCGCGCCTGCCTCAGGCGCTCGGCGGTCCCGAGCTCGCCCGGACCACCAGGTCCGGCGGGATCTGCGTGGACTCGCGCGTGGACCCGGCGAACGCGTCGAGCAGCAGCCCCATGCAGCGCCGGCCCAGCTCGGCGAAGGGCTGGCGGACCGTCGTGAGCGGCGGGATGAAGTGGGCCGAGCCCTCGACGTCGTCGAACCCGACGACCGACACGTCGCGCGGGACCACGACCCCGGCCTCCCAGAAGGCCTGGAGCACACCGAGGGCGAGGTGGTCGTTGCCCGCGAAGACCGCGGTCGGCCCGTTCCCGTCCGCCACCCGGCGCGCGAGGTCACGACCGACGTCGTAGCCCGCGTCGGACGACCACGAGCAGCGGATCATCTCGCGGTCGATCTCCGGGACGCCCCGGGCGGCGAGCGCGTCGTTCCAGCCCTTGGCACGCTCGCGCGCGTCGAACCAGTCGAGCGGTCCGGCGAGGTGGACCACTGAGCGGTGCCCCAGGTCGAGCAGGTGCTCGGTGGCGACGCGCGCGCCGAGCCGCTGGTCGACTGCGATGGGCAGGATGCTCGCGGCCCCCGTCCCGGGCGCCCCCGCGTGCACCTCGTTCGGCTCGCGGGCCGCGATGAGGATGATCGGCACGGGCGCCCGGAACGAGTCGACCGCGGCCGCGACGTCCGTCTGGGGCGCGATGACCACGATGCCCTCGACCGCCTGGGCCATGAAGTGCTCGAGGACTGTGTGCATGGTCTCGGCGTCGTAGCGACGGATCGTCGCGACCGACACGAAGTACCCCTCCTCGCGCGCCGCGCCCTCGACCGCGATGAGGGTGCTCGTCGGCCCGTAGAGCGCCGAGCCCGTCGTGACCACGCCGATGGTCCCGGACCGCGCCGTCACGAGCGCGCGCGCCGCGCTGTTGCGCCGGTACCCGAGCGTCGCGATCGCGTCGAGGACCCGTTCGCGCGTCTGCGGGCGCACGCTCGGGTGGTCGTTGAGGACCCGCGAGACGGTCTGGTGCGAGACGCCCGCGAGCTCGGCGACGTCCGACATCGCGGGGGGTCGTGTGCGCCCCACGTCGGCGCTCATGCCTGCGCCTCCAGGGCTGCGGCGAGCTCCTCCGAGCGGTCGCGCGCGGCCTCGAGCGCCGTGAGGAACGCGGCCCTGACGCCGCCGTCGTCGAGCGCTCGCAGTGCCGCGACCGTGGTGCCGCCGGGCGAGGAGACCTTCTCGCGCAGGATGACCGGGTGCTCGCCCGTCTCGTCGAGCATGCGGGCCGAGCCCAGCACGGTCGCGGTCGCGAGCTCGAGCGCCACGGCGCGGGTCAGGCCCAGCAGGACCCCGGCCTCGGCGAGCGCGTCGACGACGTAGAAGACGTAGGCGGGCCCGGATCCCGAGAGCGCGGCCACGGCGTTCTGGTCCTTCTCGGCGACCCGGACCACGAGCCCGGTACGGCTCAGGAGCCGCTCGACGAGGGTCACGTCGTCGTCACCCGCTGCGGCGCCGCCGCTGACAGCGCTGACACCCGAGCCGATGACCGAGGGAGTGTTCGGCATGACGCGCACCACGGCAGTCCCTGCCGGGAGCCTGTCCTCGTAGAAGCGCGTCGAGAGCCCGACGACGACACTCACCACCACGGTCCCCTCGCCCAGGTGGGGCGAGACCTCGGCGAGCAGCGCCGCGACGTCCTTGGGCTTGACGGCGACCACGACGAGACCCGCCTCGCGCACCGCGGCGGTGTTGTCCGTCGTGGTCGTGACGCCGTGGCGCCCCTCGAGCTCCTGCGCCCTCTCGGCGCGACGCACGGTCGCGACCACGTCCGCGGGCTGCCACCCCGCACGGAGGGCTCCGGCGAGCACGGTCTCGCCCATGACGCCGGTCCCGAGGACCGCGAGACGGGTGGGGCTGCTGGGGCTGTCGACCTGGTGGGTCGTCGTGGACATCGTTGTTCCTGCTTCCTGGTCGTGCGTCCCGGCCCGGTGGGCCGGCCCTCCTGCAGCCCTCCGTGGGAGGCCCGCACGGCGTCGGCCGGTCGGTCGGACCGTCCGGCGCAGCGGCCCCTCGCGGGCTACAGCGGGAACGCTGTGTAGAACTTCTCGATCTGGTCGACGGGTCCCGTCGCCTGCAGCACGGCCGTGCCGTTGCGCCAGGTGACGGTCGCCGTCCCGGCTGCCGCGGCGACCGGGGTGACGGCATAGGTTCCCACGGGCTTGCCGTCGACCTCGACGTCGCCCGTGGTCGTGGGTTCGCCCCCCGCAGCCACCGCGGCCTCGAGCAGCTCGTCGTAGGCCACCTCTGCCTCGTCGTCGTTGCCCCATTGTCCCGCGAGGACCGTCACGGTGCTCGCCGCGTCACCCTCGCCGTCCGCGTAGGTCAGCTCGTGCCCCTCGATCGCCCCCGCGTCGCCGTACGCGTCGGTCAGCGCCTCCGACCGGAGCGCGAACTGGAGGACGGCGTCCGGGAGGACCTTGGCGAACTCGGTCGAGGCGGAACGCTCGACCGGTTCGATCGTGGGGGTCGGCGGCGCCTCGGTCACCGTGACCTCCGCAGGCGCCTCGGCCTCGCCCGCCCGGGCGAACCCCGGCCACACGAGAGCAGCGAAGCCCACCACGCCCGCGAGCAGGGCGAGCAGCACGCCCAGGGCGACGAGGCGCCGTCGGGCGTAGACGGCCGACGAGGGCGCGCGACCGTGCCTGCTGTCCCGCAGACCCGGACCGTCCTGCGACGCCGGGCGCTGCCGACCCGTCTGCTGGCTCATGACGCTCCCCTCGATCCGACCGGTGCTCGCGCCAGCCTATGGCGTGCCACGCCAGTGACCGCGCAGCCGCGCGGAAGCGTCGACCGCCGCGGCCCGGCGGGGGGCCGGGCCGCGGTGGTCGCCTCAGCCGCAGGCCAGGGCCGCGTAGGGCACCTCGGACGTGCTCGTCACGTCCTGGCCGTCGACCTGCCCGGTCGCGACCACCGTCACGACCCCCGCCTCGGCACCGGCGGAGCGGGCCGAGAAGGTCTGCGCCGCGGACTTCCCCGGGGCGACCCCGACGAACGACTTGGTGCCGAAGGGGGTCCGGACCTGCACCGAGACCGGTGCGGGCTCGTCGTTGACGACCCGCACCGCGAGCTGCGCGGTACCGTCCACGCACCTCGGGGTCGCCGTCACGCTCACGGCGACCTCGGGCGCCCCGGGACCGGTGCCCGGGTCGTCGGCCATGACCCGCAGCTCGGAGACCGCGACGGCCGAGTAGCTCGTCCCGTCACCGTCCGCGTGGATCACGGCGCGCAGCCGGGACGTGGTGACCCGGTCGAACGTCACGGTGTTGAGCGCCGTGGTGCTCGTGCCGTAGCCCGAGGGGTTCGCGACGTCCTTCCACGCCCCCTGTCCCGAGGCGTCCCAGTACTGCAGCGACCACGAGGCGGGCTGGGCCACCCCGTTGCCCGTCCCCTGCGGGGAGTCCTGCCAGAACTGGATCTCGGCCCCCGTGAGGACGATCGGCCGGGCCCAGTCGTACTGGAGCCACTGGCTCTCGGGACGCTCGCCCGACCACGTGCCCCAGAGCTGGCCCTGGCTCGGGTTGCTCGGCACCAGACCGTCGTTGATCGCACCCAGGGAGTTCCAGCCGGCGGTGTAGGACGCGCTCGGCGTCGCGATGGGCGCGACGTTGCCGGTCAAGGGGCCCGAGACGTCGGCCGCGATCGTGAGGCGCTGGGCCGTCCCGGCGTTGCCGGCCGCGTCGATCGCCCGGAACGACACGTCGTGCTTGTTCGAGTCCGGGGCGGCGACGGGACCGGTGTACTCGGTCCACGCGCCGGTCCCGACCATGTACTCGATGCGCGCCACTCCGGACGTCGCGTCGGTCGCGGTGACCGTGACCGTGCGGGCGGTCTCGTCGAGCACCCCGGTGCTGACAGGAGCCGTGCGGTCGATCGCGACGGTCTGGGTGCTCTCGGTCGAGACGTTCCCTGCGTTGTCCGTGGCGCGCGCGGCCACGACGTGCTGGCCGTCGCCGCCCACCGCGACGTCGACGAACCGGACGCTCGGTGTGCTCGACCACGCGGCGTCGTCGACCCGCGTGGCGAGCGTGACCCGGCCCCCGCCGTCGTCGGTGCCCGTGACCCGGACCGTGACGTCGGAGCGGTACCACCCGTTCGTGCCCGCCGAGCCGCTGACCGAGAACGCGACCTCCGGGGCCGTCTCGTCCCCCTCGGTGTCGGCCGGGTCCACGACGGTCACGGTGCCCGTGACCCGCCCGGCGGCATAGCCGAGCACCGAGCCCTCGACCGTGAAGGTCCCCGCCTGTGCCACCGAGGACGGGTCGACCGCGTCCCAGAACACGGGGAGCGCGAGCGTCTCGTCGGGGTCGCCGGGGTAGGTCGCCGTGACCGTGCCCGGCAGCTCGGCCTCGCCGATCTCGACCGTCAGGGCCGGCCCGTCGATCGCGGCGGGCTGGGCCGCGAGCACCTTCCACTCCTCGACCGCGACGCCCGAGAACGTGCTGCCGTTGGTCGAGGCGTCCAGGACGGCGCGGAGCTGGGTCGTGGTCACGGCGTCGAACGTCGTGCTCTGGAAGCCGTTGGTCGAGGTCCCGTAGGCGCTCGGGTTGCGGACGTCGGTCCACGCGCCCGCGGTCGCGTCCCAGTACTGGATGCGCCACGCGGCCGGAGCCGCGACGCCCACGCCCGTGCCCTGCGGCTGGTCGTTCCAGAAGTCGATCTGCGAGCCGTTCACCCGCACGGGCGTGGCCCACGTGTACTGGACCCACTGCTGGGCCGGGTTGTTCCCCGTCCAGGTGCCCCACATGTCCGGGGGCAGGGGGTTCGGGCGCACGATCTCGTCGTTGAGCGCCTTGATCCAGTACTGCGTGGGCACGGGGTCGTTCGACACCGTGACCCGGGCCTCCTGGGCGACGTTCGCGCGCGGGGTCCGGTCGGCCGTGCGGGCCGGGGTCGGCACGACCTTCTCGATCCGGGCCGGGGACCGGGAGTCGTCCCAGCGCAGCGTGTCGATCGCGACCGAGCGACGGAAGTGGTTCCCGCCCACGGCGTCGGCCGTGTGGTAGACCAGGCGCCACTCGCCGTCGTACTCGACGATCCCGGGGTGGCTCGTGGTCGAGGAGACCGGGTCGAGGATCGTCCCGCGGTACGTCCACGGGCCGGCGGGCGACGCGGCCGTCGCGTACCCGATGCACGCGTGGTAGTTCGCCGGGGTGCACGACGACGTCGCACCGGCGTTGTTCCCCGCGTACGCCATGTAGTAGGTCCCGTTGCGCTCGAAGGCCCACGCCCCCTCGAAGAATCCCGTCAGGCCGCTCACGGCAGTGACCGAGCCCACCGGGGTCTTCATGTCCTGGCCGAGCTCGAGCATGCGGAGGTTGCCGAAGCTCCCCCAGTAGACGTAGACCTTCTGCGACGCGCCCTCGCCGTCCACGAGGATCGTGGGGTCGATGTTGTGGATCGTGTTCGCGGTGGGCACCTTCTGCGAGATGATCGGCGCGCCCACGTGGTCCGTCCAGGGGCCGGTCGGCGAGTCGGAGACCGCGACCCCGATCCCGAACTTGTCCTCCGCGGTGCTCGCGGCCTCGTGCACCGGCACGTACCAGTAGTAGCGGCCGTCGGCACCGGGCACGACCTGGCCCGCGTAGGCCCGGCCCGGGGTCGCCCACGAGAAGACCTGCTCGGGACGCATGAGCGACGGGTGGTGCGTCCACTCGCCCGTCGATCCCGTGGCAAGGGCGTCGTCGGTCACGAACGCGCCCCACTCGTTCATGATGAAGTCGTTCGTGGTCGGGCCCGCCTCGTCGTGCCCCGTGTAGACGTAGAGCTGGTCCGAGGCCGTGTCGTTGCCCGGCGCACCTGCGGGCACCACGAGCGGCGCGGGGTCGGCCGAGTAGTACGAACCGTCGCCCAGGATCGGGTTGTGGGGGCTCGTGAAGGTGTACGACGCCGGGGCCGCGGCGGCCTGCGGGACGGGTGCTCCGCCGTCGGGCTGCGTGGCCGCGGTGGCCTGACCCGCGCCGAGCGCGAACGCGGTCGAGGCGACGACAGCCACGACGGCCGCTGCCGCGGTGACGGACGGGCCACCGCGCGCGGTCCTGCGCGGTGGTTCGAGGAACGATCTGGTGGGGCTCACGGTGCTCTCCGGTCTGCTCGGCCCACCCTCGCCGGGCGACCGGAGGGACACGTCGGCGTGTCCTCCGCGAGCGCCACCCGGGCGGGCAGGAGATGAGGGGCGCGCACCCCGAGGGTTCCCTCTCCCCCGGGGTGCGCGGTCTGGCACCGTCGGGGGCGGCGTTTGCAGCCGCCGCCCCCGACGGTCGTTCGCTGGCTACCCGCAGCTGACGGCGTCGAACGCCTGCTCGACCTCGGTCGTGACCTGGGCGCCGTCGACCGTCGCGGTCGCGACGACGCTCACGGCCCCTGCCTCGATCGCGTCCTTGCGGGCGCTGAAGGTCTGGCTGGCGGACTTGCCCGGCGCCACGCCGGCGAAGGTCTTGGCGCCGAACGGCGTCGTGACCTTGACGTCCACCGGGACCTCCTCGTCGTTCACGACCCGGACCGTGAGCCCTGCGACCTTGCCCACGCACTGCGACCTCGCGGTCACCGTGACCGCGACGTCCGGCTCGGGCTGGCCCTCGCCGGTGCCGACCGTGACGGTCGCCCTGGCCCGCTTGTCGGTGCCCTCGACCGCCCCCGTGACCTCGAACGTGCCGTCCTTGGCGTACTTCCCGGGCTCGACCGCGTCCCAGGTCACCGCGATCCCGCTCTGCTGCGAACCGTCGTTGTACTGGACCGTGACCGAGGCAGGGAGGACCGGCGCGGTACCGACCGCGGTCGAGACCGCGGTGTCGGCGATGGTGTTGATCTGGACGGCGTCCGGGCCACGCACCCAGACGGTCGCCTGGGCGACCAGGGTCGTCCCGGACACGAAGCCCTGGACCGTGAAGTCGCCGATCTGCTCGACCTGCGCCGCGTCCACGGCGCCCCAGGCGACACCGTTCTCGACGACCGAGCCGTCCGCGTAGGTCACCGCGACGGTGCCCGGCAGCTGGGGCAGGGTCCCGACGGCGGTCCGCACGTGGACGTCCGCGGCCGAGACCGCGGGAGCCGCGAAGACGCGCCACTCGGACACGCCCACGGCAGAGTTGCTCGTGCCCGCTGCGTTGGGCAGGGCGGTGAAGACGGCACGCAGCCGGCTCGTCGTGACGGCGTCGAACGTCACCTCGTTGGTCTTGAGGCGCTCGGTACCGTACGCCGACGGGTTCGTCACGTCCTTCCACGCGCCCCCTCCGGCCGCGTCCCAGTACTGGAGCTTCCACGCCTTGGGCACGGCCACGCCGTCACCACCCGTTGTCGTGTCGGTCCAGAAGTCGATCGACGCCTTGTCCACCCGGACGGGGGCCTCGAAGTCGTACTGCAGCCACCGGCTCGCGGGGCGAGAGCCCGACCAGGTGCCCCACAGGTCCGTGCCGGCACCACCCGTGAAGAACGACGGCTTGCCGTCGTTGACCGCGTCGACGTTGTTCCAGCCCGCGGTGTAGTCCGCGGTCGGGGTGGCCGTGGAGGCGACGTTGATCTCGCCGTCCGAGAGCGCGGTCGCCTGGACGACGACGTCCTTGGTCGACGTGAGCTCGCCGTCCGACACCGTCAGGCGCAGGGTGTAGGCGCCGGACTTCGTGAAACGCACGACCGACGTCGTGGCCTTCGGGTTGTCGAACACCGCGCTGCCGCCCTCGGGAGCCGCCTCGACGGACCAGCCCGACGTGATCTGACCGTTCGGCAGACCGTCGTCCTGGGCGGTGCCCAGCAGGCGGGCCGAGCCGGCCTGGTTGTACGTCGAGTCCGTCCACGCGTCGGCCTTGGGCGCCTGGTTGGTCGAGGCGGGCGCCTCGACCCCGGTCGAGAAGGCCTGGACCTCCTTGATGCCGGTCCTGGTGCCCGCCGCGTGGGTCACGGTCACGCGGAGCTTCGAGGTCGTGACCTCGGGGAACTGCACGTGGTTGAAGTTGCCCTGCGGGAACAGCGGGGCACGCGACTGCGCCGGCACGGGCTTCCACTGCGTCCCGTCGAGGTACTCGACCGTGTAGAGAGCCGGGGCCGAGTAGCCCGCGACGGTCGCGGTCGAGGACGAACGGTAGAAGTAGACGCGCACGTCGTCGACCTTCTGGGCCGAGCCCAGGTCCACCTCGAGCGAGTCCTTGGCGTTCGGCGAGCCCGCGGTGCCCCAGAAGGGCTCGTTGACCGTCGTGCCGTCGACGGCGCCTGCCGGACCACGGCCGTTCGCGGAGAACGAGGCCGTGACGGGCTTGCCCTGGGCGAGGTTCGTCGAGCCGGCCGAGGCCGGGGAGACGTCGGCGCCCGCCTTGGCCATCATGTCCACGACGCGAGCGTCCGCGGCGAACACGACGTCCTGCGGAGCCTGGACCCGACGCTGCTCGGCCGTGGTCACCGTGACGCCGGCGGGGGCGTCGACCGTGCCCGTGGACGGGTCGTAGGTCACGTGCGCGAGCTCGTCGACCGTGAACGCGAGCTCACCGTCGAGGAAGACCGAGTACCCCTCGGGGACGTCGGCGCCGTAGTGCTTCTCGCCGCCCGGCGCGTCCCACGTGATCGTGAGGTCCTTGTCGCGGTAGCGGACGTTGTTGACCGTGAAGTGGTCCCAGTCGATGTCGATGGGGGCGAGCTCGATCTTGTCGTCCGAGCGCGGGCGCAGGCCCATCGCGTCCTCGATCATGGTGAAGTTCGTCGTGCCGAGGATCGTGTGGTGGATCCACGAGCGGTAGCCGATGTTCTGCGGGTCGGCCGTGCCGTTCGACCAGAACTCGTTCTGGTCCGGGTACCGGTTGTCGCCGTTGTTCTGGTAGTGCGACCAGGCGTTCCAGTAGAGGAGCTTCTTGTAGAGCTCGGCGTCCACGTAGTCGTTCGGGTAGTCGCGCAGGACGCTCGAGAGCATGCGGAACGACACGGTCGAGTTGATGACCGAGAAGTTGTTGCTGCCCGGTCCGCCGTAGGCCGCCTGGTCCGCCTGGTTGGCCGTGAAGAACGGGAAGACGGGGTACTGCTCGTCGTCCGCGAAGAGACGCAGGGCCTCGACGTACGGCTGGTCGTAGTCCGCGTCACCCGGCTTGGGCATGAGGCCCACGCTGAACGGGTAGTAGTTGTTGATCTCCTTCCACGGCACCAGCGCGTCGGTCGCGACGTGACGGTGCTTGAGGAGGTTGCCCTTCAGGCCCACCTCGTCGGGCGTCTCGCGCGCGGGCTCCCAGAGGTACTCCAGGACGGCTGCCTTGATCTGCGCGGCGAAGGCGTCCATCTCGGCCGCCTTGGTCTCGTTGCCCGCGGTCCGGTAGGCCGCGGCCGACGCCTTGGCGTTGGAGTACAGGTAGGCGTTCTCGGTGCGGTCCATGTTGCCCGCGCGCCAGTGGAACGACACCGCGTCGGCGTCGTTGCCCGTCATGGCGCCCCAGTTGTACTCGATGAGGCCGTTGCCGTCGTTGTCGAAGGAAGCCTGCAGGTCCTTGACGTCCCGCTCGGCGTACTGCGCCAGGTTCTGGGCGATCACGGTCGGTCCGCCGTGCAGCTGGTACGAGCGCCACGCGGCCTCGGAGATGTACTGCGTGTAGCTGTTGGACCAGTTCGCGGGGTCACCCGGGTTGTCGACGTACTTGCCGCTCTTGGCGACCTCGCCCGCGGAGACCCAGGGGCCGTACGAGTAGACGGGGTCACGGAAGTACTTGAGGTCGTCGATGAACATGCCCGTGGTCAGGACGATGTTGTTGTTGTAGCCCAGCACGCCCTCCATCGAGGTGGGGAACTGGAAGTCGTTGCCCGGGATGTTGGCGTCGAGGAAGTTGAAGCGCATCAGCCACCAGCGGTAGAAGAGCGTCTTGTCGATGTTGTCCTCGGGCGTGTCCAGGTAGGGCACGTTGTCTGCCCACCACTGGTTGTAGGCCGTGACGTGCGCGGTGTAGGCGGCCCCCGGGGTCGCCGCGCGGAACGCGTCGTAGTCGGTGCGCGACTCGGGGATCTCCTCGGTGACGAACCCGAGCTGGACCTTGGTGCTCGCCGAGCCCGTCGCGGGGACGTCGAGCGTGCGCGTGATCGCGCCGTCGGCCGGGGAGAAGCCGTCTCCCGAGAGGCGCGGGAAGACCGTGGTCAGCTTGTTGAACGCCTGGACCGAGCCCGTGAGCTCGTCGCCCTCGGGGGTCTTGGCGAACGACGACGCGGCCGAGATCCGGACCTGCTTGGCCGTGCCGTTCGTGCTCGAGACCGTGAGGTTCGTGACGGCCACGTTGGCGTCGGTGATGAACTTGGTCTGCACCACGCGCAGGCCCTGTGCGGTGTTGTTGAACGTGCTGCGCCAGTAGCTGGGGGTCTGCTTGCGGGCCGACGCGTCCTCGGTGAGGGTCACGTTCGACCCGTTGACGTTCACCGTGATGGTGTACGCACCCTGGCCGCCCGCGAGCGACTCCCAGTACGCGACCTCTCCGCCGAAACCGAGCGTGGCGGGCTGGTGGGTCTTCATGAAGACCGCACGGCCACGGCTGAACAGCCACTGGTTCGCGTCGCCGTTCGAGCCGCCCGGCGTGTTGCCCGTGCGGGCGAGCATCTTGTCGATCCAGAAATCCTTGTCGGTCCCGCTCCCGGCTCCGGCCGCGACGTCGGCGTCGAAGATCGCCTGGAGCTGGTTGCGCACGTGGTAGCCGGTCCCCTCCGCAGGGACGGGCTTCGCGTCCCCGCTGAACACGGGGTACCCCACGTCCGCGTTCGGAGCGGCCTGGGCCAGCGAGGGGACGATGAGTCCCGTCGTGGCGACGGCAAGGGTCAACGTGCTCGCGATCGTCAGCCGGGCTCTGCCGCCCGGGACGTGCTGGGGTCTGGTCGCTCGCTTCTTCACGGGCGTACACCTCTCCTCGTCGAGATGGTTCGGTCCCCGGAAAGATGGCACACAGAAACGCTGAACGCAATGGTTTTCGGTGATTGGTCCGGTTCTGCTTGCTTGATATGAGCGCTCACATGCACCCCTGCCCAGGCTGTGACCTGCGGCGATGTGCTGGAAGAGCGTCTTGGGAGCGTCACAACGGCGCTCAGCGCCGAAACTTTGCCGGTGTGTTTTTTCGGTGGGCCCCGCGTCGTTGCGTCAGCGCTCGTGAGGTCCGGCCGCGGACTCGCCGGGCTCGCCGTGGGCCTCACGCCACCGTGCGCGCGACTCGAGCCGCTGGGTCGCGACCGCGACGAGGATGCCGATGACCGCGAGGTCGAACAGGATCTGGACCATCGTGACGACCCGCGCCGCCTGCCCCACCGGGTGGATGTCCCCGAACCCGACGGTCCCGAGCGTGACGACCGTGAAGTAGAGGGCGTCGGTGCGCGTCTCGATCCCGACGAACTCCGCGTCGCTGTGGATCGCGAGGAGGTAGTAGGCGATCGCGAAGAAGATGATGATGGGCGACAGCAGCCCGACGACCGACTGGACCCGCACGCTGGGTTCACGGCCCGCACGCAGCTGGCGGCGCACCTGGAACGTGACGAGGTAGCAGAGCCCGACGAACCCGACCACGAAGAACAGGATCTGCGTCCACTCACGCTCGGAGTCCCCGAGGGGCACGCCGTAGAAGAGGAGCAGGCACGCCGCGAGCGAGCCGAGGGTGGTGATGACCGTCCACCACGGGCTGTCCTTCCGGAGCCGTCGCATGGGTACATGATGAGCAGCCGCGCTTCAGCGCGCGACCGGACACACCTGCGCTCGCCGGACCTGGGCCCGCGGTGCGTGTCGGTGCGTGTGGGTGCCTGTCGCTAGCGTGGCGCCCGTGACGACATCGACCTCCGCGGGCTCGCGCGCCGCGAGCAAGCGCCCGGCCCGGCCCGCCTACCGTTGCGGCGAGTGCGGCTGGACCACGGCCAAGTGGGTCGGTCGCTGCGGCGAGTGCCAGGAGTGGGGCACCGTCACGGAGGAGGCCGCAGCGTCGGCAGGGCCGCGCACCGCGGCAGTCGCGCCCACGCGCTCCCCCGCCCGCCCCATCGGCGAGATCGACGTGGAGACCGCGCGGGCCACGCCCACGGGAGTCGCGGAGTTCGACCGCGTGCTGGGCGGCGGGATCGTCCCGGGGGCCGTGGTGCTGCTCGCCGGGGAGCCTGGAGTCGGCAAGTCGACGCTCCTGCTCAAGGTCGCGAGCAACGTCGCGGCCGGGGTGAGCGACAAGGCCGTGTCCCCGGAGGACGCCCCTCGCCCCGCCCCGAAGCCCCGCACGGTCCTGTACGTCACCGGCGAGGAGTCGGCCGGGCAGGTCAGGCTGCGTGCGGAGCGTGTCGGGGCGCTCGCCCCTGGCCTGCTGCTCGCGGCCGAGACGGACCTCGCGACGGTCCTGGGGCACATCGAGGCGACCGACCCGGACCTCCTGGTGGTGGACTCGGTGCAGACCATCGCCTCGGCCCAGGTCGACGGCGCCCCCGGCGGCGTGAGCCAGGTCCGCGAGGTCGCCGCCGCGCTGATCGCCGCGGCCAAGGAGCGCGACCTGCCCGTGATCCTCGTCGGGCACGTCACCAAGGACGGTTCGGTCGCCGGGCCCCGCACGCTCGAGCACCTCGTCGACGTCGTGTGCCAGTTCGAGGGCGACCGGCACTCCCGCCTGCGCCTCGTCCGCGCGATCAAGAACCGCTACGGCCCCACGGACGAGGTCGGGTGCTTCGACCTCTCGGAGACGGGCATCGTGGGACTGGCCGACCCCAGCGGGCTGTTCCTCTCGCACTCCGGGGCCGGCGTGCCCGGCACGTGCATCACCGTGACGCTCGAGGGCCGCCGGCCCCTCGCCCTCGAGATCCAGTCGCTCGTGGTCCCCAGCTCGTTGGCCAACCCGCGGCGCACCACGAGCGGGATCGACTCGAGCCGTCTCGCGATGATCCTGGCGGTCATGCACCGGCACGCCGGGGTCCGCCTCGTCGACCAGGACGTGTACGTCTCGACGATCGGCGGCGCACGGGTCAGCGAGCCCGCGGCGGACCTGTCCATCGCACTGGCCACGTTCTCGGCCCGCGAGGACCAAGTCATGCCCCCGGGAACCATCGCGATCGGCGAGGTCGGGCTGGCCGGGGACATCCGGCCGGTCGCGGGCCTCGACCGCCGGCTCGCCGAGGCCGCGCGGCTCGGCTTCACCCGGGCCGTGGTGCCGCACGGGTCGTCTCCCAAGCCCCCGGCGGGCATGACGGTCCTGCCGGCGCAGCACCTGGGAGAGGCCGTCGAGCTCGCGCGCGGCGGCCACCTGCCCCCGCAGCAGGAGCGCTCCCGGTTCGACGTCGGGCAACCGTGATCCCATCGTGACCTCCAGTTGTCCCCGAACGGCGTTTTCCTGCCCCTGAGACAACCTGGCAGCGTAAGATGCCCACGTGGCCAACTCCCCTGTGCATCCTGACGACCTGCTCCGGGAGACCCTCGCCGCAGTGGCCCCCGGTACCGAGCTCCGCGACGGGCTCGAGCGCATCCTTCGAGGTCGGACGGGCGCACTGATCGTGCTGGGCCTGGACAAGGTCGTCGAGACCATGTGCTCGGGAGGGTTCGTGCTGGACGTCGGCTTCTCGGCGACCCGGCTGCGCGAGCTCTCCAAGATGGACGGCGCCGTGGTCCTGGACCGCGACGCGAACCGGATCCTGCGCGCGGCCGTGCAGCTCCTCCCGGACCCCACGATCGAGACCACCGAGTCCGGCACGCGTCACCGCACGGCCGAGCGCGTCGCCAAGCAGAGCGGCTTCCCGGTCATCTCGGTGAGCCAGTCCATGCGGATCGTCGCGCTCTACGTCGGCGGCCTGCGCTACGTGCTCGAGGACTCGGACACCATCCTGTCGCGCGCCAACCAGGCGCTCGCGACGCTCGAGCGCTACCGCGCCCGCCTCGACGAGGTCAGCGGGACGCTGTCCGCCCTCGAGATCGAGGACCTCGTCACGGTCCGCGACGTGTGCGCCGTGGTCCAGCGCCTCGAGATGGTGGGGCGCATCTCCGAGGAGATCGCCGGCTACGTCGTCGAGCTCGGCACCGACGGCCGCCTCCTCGCGCTCCAGCTCGACGAGCTGATCGGCGGGATCGGCTCGGACCGCGAGTCCGTGATCCGCGACTACGTCGAGCTCAGCCGCAAGGAGCGCTCGCTCGCGGACGTCAAGAACGCGCTTGCCGCTCTGGACCAGACCCAGCTGCTCGACCTCACGATCATCGGCCGGGTCCTCGAGCTGCCCGGAGGTGGCGAGGCGCTCGACGCCGCGGTCGCACCGCACGGGTACCGCCTGCTCTCCAAGGTCCCCCGCCTGCCGGGCACCATCATCGACCGCCTGGTCACGCACTTCGGCGGGCTGCAGAAGCTGCTCGCGGCCAGCATCGACGACCTCATGGCCGTGGACGGCGTGGGCGAGCAGCGTGCCCGAGCAGTCCGTGAGGGCCTGTCACGGCTCGCGGAGTCGAGCATCCTCGAGCGGTACGTCTAGGACCGAGCGGTAGCTGCGGGAACTCTTCTGGTCGCTTGCCTCGCAGCCGACCAGTTGTCAGAAGTGGGCCGGTGCAAACCCCGGCCCAGCTCTGACAACCAAGCCGACCCGACGAGCTGGCAGCCAACCCACCCGACCACCCGATCAGTTGTCAGAAGTGGGCCGGCGCAAACCCCGGCCCAGCTCTGACAACCAAGCCGACCCGACGAGCTGGCAGCCAACCCACCCGACCACCCGATCAGTTGTCAGAAGCGAGCCGGTGCTTACCCCGGCCCAGCTCTGACAACCAAGCATCGAACGCAACGGCCCAGGTGGCGCGGGCGTACGCGCAGCGCACACGTCGCAGGCAGGGGGCCAGGCAGGGGGCGCTGCCCGGGAGCACGACGGTCCGTGCCCCGGGTGTGGGCGTGCGCGCGGGAGCTGCCCAGCGCTACGGAGTGGCCCCGTCAGCGGGAGGAACCGCCCCGTCCGCAGGAGCAGTCCCGTCATCCGGGGCCGTCTCCCCGGTCGCAGCCGGGTCTCCCTCAGCAGGAGGCACCGCCCCGTCGGCCGGCGGCACCGCGCCGTCGACGGGCGCCTCGGTCGCGGGTGGCGTCTCGACCGGCGGCGGTGGCGGCGCGAGGAGCGTGAACACCACGGGCGCACTCGTCAGCCCGGCCACCTCGGTCGACGCGACGACCGCGCTGTAGTCCCCTGCTCCGGGTGCCGGCAGGTCGGCGGGGCACTCCGCGGCCGACCGCACGCGGGCCCAGTCCACGGTCTGGGGATATGCGTCGCCGGGGGCCATGAGGAGCACCTTCTTGGCGGGCGGGCAGTCGACCGACGACCAGATGCGGTCCTCGCCCGAGGTCACGACGAGCTCGAGCGAGGCGGGGGACGCGTCGACGAAGCAGGGCCGCCGGCCGACGTGCGTGAGCGTGAGCGAGAAGGACGGGTTCTCGCCGTCGGCGTACGAGGCCTTCGACACCGTGAGCCCGAGCGTGAGGTCCTTGACCTCGCACTTCTTGTAGCCGCCGGTCGCGACGGCCTGCGGCGGGGGTGGCGCGACCTTGCCGTGGGGCTCGTCGGCGAGCAGTCCGGTGCCGAACGCGATCGCCGCCTTGACGAGCATCACGACGCCGACGACGATCACCGCGAGCAGGACGAGCGCGACGACCCGCCGCACCCTCAGGGTCCGGGAGGTGGGCCTGCCCGACGACGTCCCGCCCGCCCCGTCTGCCGGGCGCCCCTGGACCGGGGTCGCCCCGGTCGGTGGCCGGGTGCCTCGCGGCGTGCTCACGTGCGGCTCCGTTCGACGGTCGGCGCGGGGCGTTCCCGCACTGGGGCAACGGTACGTCCCGCGCGGGACGGTTCGGTCACTGCCACACCGCGCCCTCGCGCATCGGCGAGAATGGTCGGATCATGCCGCTCTCCTCCACCACGCTCGACGCCGCCGCTCCCCGCACCGGAACCCGCGCCGCCCTGGCGAGCCTCCCCGCCCCGGACCCGCACGCGGACCTGCGCGACGCCGTCGGGCGATGGTTCGCTGCGAACGCCCGCGACCTGCCGTGGCGGCGCGACGACTGCTCCCCCTGGGGCGTCCTGGTCAGCGAGGTCATGCTCCAGCAGACGCCCGTGGTGCGGGTCGAGCCCGCGTGGCGCGCCTGGATGGACCGCTGGCCCGAGCCCGCGGACCTGGCCGCGGCCTCGACGGCCGACGTGCTGCGCGCCTGGGGGCGCCTCGGCTACCCGCGCCGGGCCCTGCGCCTGCAGGACTGTGCGCGCGCCGTCGTCGAACGGCACGGGGGCCGCGTCCCGCAGGACGCGGGCGAGCTGCTCGCGCTGCCGGGCGTCGGCGAGTACACGGCCGCGGCGGTGACGGCGTTCGCGCACGGTCGGCGGGCCGTCGTCGTCGACACGAACGTGCGGCGCGTCCTGGCGCGCGCGGTGTCGGGGACGGCGCTGCCTGCGCCGTCGTACACCGCGGCCGAGCGTCGGCTCGCGACCCTGGTCGCGCCGACCGAGGACGACGACGCGGCCCTGTGGGCCGCGGCCTCGATGGAGCTGGGCGCGCTCGTGTGCACGGCACGCTCGCCGCGCTGCGACGAGTGCCCGGTCGCGGACCTGTGCGCGTGGCGTGCGGCGGGCTGCCCGCCGGACGAGCACGCAGCCCGACGGCGTACCCAGGCCTGGGAGGGCACCGACCGGCAGGCGCGGGGCCGGGTCATGGGCGCGCTGCGCGCGGCGGACGGTCCGGTGCACCGCGACGCGGTCGCGGGACTGTGGCCGGACGCTGCCCAGCTCGGGAGGTGCGTCGCGAGCCTCGTCGAGGACGGGCTGCTCGAGCAGGACGGCGACGTCTACCGTCTCCCGGCCTGAGCCCGCCGGCCCTCCGGACGACGGACGACGACCTCCGGGCGGCGAACGCCCGGGCGCCTCAGAGCGTGATGAGCATGCGCGTGTTGCCGAGCGTGTTGGGCTTCACGCGGGCGAGGTCGAGGAACTCGGCCACGCCGTCGTCGTGCGAGCGCAGGAGCTCGGCATAGACGTCGGGCGAGACGGGCGTCCCGTCGATCGCCTCGAACCCGTGCGCCCGGAAGAAGTCGACCTCGAACGTCAGGCAGAAGACCCGTCGGAGCCCCAGGGCGCGGGCGCGGTCGAGGAGCTCGACCACGAGCTGGTGCCCCACCCTGTGGCCGCGCCAGGCCTGGTCCACCGCGAGCGTGCGGATCTCGGCGAGGTCGTCCCACATGACGTGCAGCGCGCCGCACCCGACGACCTCGGAGGCGCCCGGCTCCCCCACGTCCGCGACGACGAACTCCTGCACGGCCTCGTAGTAGCCGACCATCTCCTTGGCCAGGAGGATGCGGGCCTGCGCGTAGGGCTCGACGAGCCCGCGGATGGCCCGCACGTCCGCCGGAAGGGCAGGGCGGAGCGTCAGGGTGGGGGTCGAGGTGCTCGTCACGCGCCCAATCTACGCCGCGACGCGGCCCGATGCGTAATCATGCACCCGAATGCATACTCTCATTGCGCGTGCGTGCGACCGCGATCCGGCCCGTCTCCTGCTCGATCAGGTGCGATGCCGTGATCTCGTCGACGACCAGGTGCGTGACGACCCCGGCGCGCAAGGCCGCACGCAGCGGCGCGACCTTGTTGTCCCCCGCGACCGCGCAGATGCGCTGCGGGATCCGCCGGAGCTCGTCGGGCCCCGGGCCCGTGGCGCGCTCGTTGAGCGCGATGTCGCGGTACGTGCCATCGGCCCGCAGGAACACCGTGCACACGTCCCCCACGACCCCCTCGGCGTCGAGCACCGCGATGTCCTCGGGCTCGAGGTAGCCCGCCGAGTAGACGTGGCTCGGGACGCCACCCGAGACGGCGCCCACGGAGAACAGCGCGACGTCGGCCCGCCGCTGGACGTCCAGCACGCGCCGGACCGACCGCTCGCGCCACATCGCCTGCTTGGTCTCGGCGTAGTCGAAGAACGCGGGGACTGGGAAATGGTGCACGTGCGCGTCGAACGCCTCGCCGAACCCGGCGATCAGGTCACCCGCGTAGTGCACCCCGGAGGTCCGGGTGTTCGCGGCCCCGTTGAGCTGCACGACGGCGGACCCTCGGGTCGGCTTGCGGCTCAGGTGCCGGGAGATCGCCGCGAGCGTCGTGCCCCATGCGATGCCGAGGATCATGTCGGAGTCGAACCACGAGCCGAGCAGGCGTGCGGTCGTCAGGGCGACCTGGTCGAGCCGGTCGACCTGCTGCGTCGAGTCCGGGACGGGCACGACGTAGGCGTCGATGCCGTACGTGGCCGAGATGTGCGCGCCCAGCCCCGGCGCCCGACTCTGCGTTGGCCGGAGCGTGATCTCCACCAGACCTGTCTCACGGGCCTTCTTGACCAGCCGCGAGACCGTCGACCGCGAGGTCCTCAGGTGCTTCGCGATCGCCTCCATCTTCATGTCCTGGAGGTAGTACATCGAGGCCGCCCGCAGGACGTCCTGCTCCCGATCCGCCATCTGCCGGTCTCCCACCACTGTTGCACGTTTGTGCACTGCGCTTGCGCGAACGTTCCTGACATGTTGACGTTAATACGTGCAGCGGCATTTCGACAGCGCTGTGCCACGGAACGGTGCCCGCTCGGGGACCGGGTCGTACCGCTAGCGCGGGACGCACACCCGTGGGAACGTCACAGTGAGACGTAGTTCCCGCTGTGTCCCTCGGGATGCACCAGTTCGACGACGAGAGAAGGCCATCGGATGACTTCCAGCAGACTCACCGCAGAGTCTCGCCAGCAGGCGCTGTCAGCGCTCGAGGCGAGCACCAGCGCGGACCAGGAGCTCGACGTCCTCGTGATCGGCGGAGGCGTGACCGGAGCGGGCATCGCCCTCGACTCCGTGACCCGTGGCCTCTCGACCGCGATCGTCGAGGCCCAGGACTGGGCCTCCGGGACGTCGAGCAGGTCGAGCAAGCTGGTCCACGGCGGGTTGCGCTACCTGCAGATGCTCGACTTCCACCTGGTCCACGAGGCGCTGACCGAGCGCGACCTGCTCATCAAGGACCTCGCGCCGCACCTCGTGCGCCCGGTCCCGTTCCTGTACCCGCTCGAGCACCGCGTGTGGGAGCGTGCCTACGTCGGCGCCGGGATCGCGCTGTACGACACGCTCGCGAGCATGGCCCCGGGCAAGCGGGCGCTGCCGCTGCACCGCCACCTCTCGCGCAAGCAGATGGAGCGCAAGTTCCCCGACCTCGCGCACGACGCCGCGATCGGTGCCGTCCAGTACTGGGACGCCTCGGTCGACGACGCACGCCTGGTCTCCACCCTGATCCGCACCGCGGCCTCCTACGGGGCACACGCCGCGTCCCGGACCCAGGTCGTCGAGCTGACCAAGGGCTCGACGGGCGCGGTCAACGGCGCGATCCTCGAGGACCTCGAGACGGGCAGGCGCATCACGGTCCGCGCCCGCGCCGTCATCAACGCGACGGGCGTGTGGACCGAGGACACCGAGGCCCTCGCCGGCACCGACGGCGGGCTGCGCGTCCTGGCCTCGAAGGGCGTCCACATCGTCGTCCCGCGCGAGCGCATCAAGGGCCAGGTCGGCCTGATCCTGCAGACCGAGAAGTCGGTCCTCTTCATCATCCCGTGGTCCCGCTACTGGGTCATCGGCACGACCGACACCCCCTGGGAGCAGGAGCTCACGCACCCGGTCGCCACGTCCGCGGACATCGAGTACATCCTCGAGCACGCGAACGCGGTCCTCGCCCAGCCCCTGACGCGCGACGACATCATCGGGACCTACGCGGGCCTGCGCCCGCTGCTCCAGCCCGGCACCAAGGAGGGCACCAGCTCGGCCAAGGTCTCGCGCGAGCACACCACGGCCTCCCCCACCCCGGGTCTCACGGTCATCGCGGGCGGCAAGCTCACGACGTACCGGGTCATGGCCAAGGACGCGGTCGACTTCGCGATCGGCCAGCGTGCCGCGGCCCTGCCGTCGATCACGGACAAGATCCCGCTGCTCGGTGCGGTCGGCCTCGACGCGGTCCGGCGCCAGGCGCGGCCGTGGGCCTCGAAGTTCGGCTGGACCCCGCAGATGGTCGACCACCTGCTCCACCGCTACGGCTCGAACCTGCGAGACATCGTCGCGCTGTGCCAGGCCGACCCCTCGCTCGCCAAGCCGCTCGAGCACGCCCCCGCGTACCTGCGGGCCGAGATCAGCTACGGCGTGACCCACGAGGGCGCCCTCCACCTGGAGGACCTCCTGCTGCACCGCACGCGCCTGAACTACGAGGTGCTCGACCGCGGTCTCGGCGCACTCCCCGAGATCGCCGACATCGCCGCCCCGCTCCTCGGCTGGACTGCCGAGCAGAAGGCCGCGGAGATCGCTTCCTACACGGCACGCGCCGGAGCCGAGGAGGCCGCCGAGCAGGAGCCCGACGACGCCGCGGCCGAGCGCACGCGCCTCGCAGCAGACGACGTCGCACCGCTCAAGCCGCTCGACGCCTCCTGACGAACCCGCCCTCCTGACCACCGGAGCCCCAAGCTCCCCGAGAACAACTTCATCCGCCGGTCCCCGGCCCGCTCGGCTCGCGCCGGGCGACGTCGGGGCTGGCACACCCCCCCAACCTCACGGGTGCGCACCTCGCGGCGCACACCGGGGCCCCGCCGCACGGATGCGCCGGGGTGGTTGCGACAACGAAGTCCACCAAGAAAGAGAGAAGCTGATGGACACACTCCTCCTCAACGCCTTCTGGTCCGAGATACTCGGCACCGCGACCCTGATCCTGATGGGCGCTGGCGTCGTAGCCAACGTGATCCTCCCCAAGACCAAGGGCTTCAACGGCGGCTGGCTCCTCATCAACTTCGGATGGGGCCTTGCCGTCTTCACTGGTGTCTACGTCGCCTACAAGTCGGGGGCTCACCTCAACCCGGCCGTGACCATCGGTCTGTTCACCGCGGACCGCCCCTTCTTCTCGGTCACCGGCCCCGAGGGGATGGTCACCGCGACGATCGAGCCGACCGTGAGCAACATGTTCATGTACTTCGGCGCGCAGATGATCGGTGCGATCCTCGGTGCCGTGCTCGCGTTCATCGCCTACAAGAAGCACTTCGACGAGGACGCTCCCGCCGCGACCAAGCTCGCGGTCTTCTCGACCGGCCCCGAGCTCCGCTCCTACGGCTGGAACTTCATCACCGAGGTCATCGCGACCTTCGTGCTCGTGTTCTTCGTCGTGGCGTCCGGCAACACCCCGTCGGGCCTCGGCCCGCTCGCGGTCGCGCTGGTCGTGGTCGGTATCGGTGCGTCCCTCGGTGGTCCCACCGGGTACGCGATCAACCCTGCTCGTGACCTCGGCCCGCGCATCGCCCACGCCCTCCTGCCCATCAAGGGCAAGGGTTCGAGCGACTGGGCCTACTCGTGGGTCCCGGTCGCCGGTCCCCTCGTCGGCGGCGTGCTCGCCGGCCTCCTCGGGGCAGCCTGGGGCTGACCTGCTCCCTCCGCGTGACCGGGACGGGGCGACCCGCCCCGGTCACGCGACCACCCGCCGTCGGGCACGGCGACCCTTCGTGAACTCCCGCCGCGCAGCGCGGCACCCGCTCAACCACACCGACGTGAAGGACTGACACACCATGGCCGACTACGTTCTCGCCATCGACCAGGGAACCACCAGCTCCCGGGCCATCGTCTTCAACCACTCCGGGGAGATCGTCTCCTCCGGCCAGCTCGAGCACGACCAGATCTTCCCGCGAGCCGGCTGGGTCGAGCACAACCCCGAGCAGATCTGGAACAACGTGCGCGAGGCCGTGGGTCTCGCACTGACCCGCGCGAACGTGACCTACACCGACATCGCCGCGGTCGGCATCACCAACCAGCGCGAGACCGCGGTCGTGTGGAACCGCAAGACGGGCAAGCCCGTCTACAACGCGATCGTCTGGCAGGACACCCGGACGCAGAAGATCGTCGACGAGCTCGGCGGCGAGGCGGGCCCCGAGAAGTACAAGGCGATCGTCGGCCTGCCCCTCGCGACCTACTTCTCCGGTCCCAAGGTCAAGTGGATCCTCGACAACGTCGAGGGCGCCCGCGAGGCGGCCGACGCCGGCGACCTCGTGTTCGGCAACACCGACACCTGGGTCCTGTGGAACATGACGGGCGGCGTCGACGGCGGCGTGCACGTCACCGACGTGACCAACGCGTCGCGCACCATGCTCATGGACCTCGACACCCTGAGCTGGCGCGAGGACATCGCCGCCGACATGGGCATCCCCCTCTCCATGCTCCCGGAGATCAAGTCGTCCTCCGAGGTCTACGGAAAGGGTCGCCCCGGCGGGCTCCTCCCCGGCGTCCCGATCGCGGGCATCCTGGGCGACCAGCAGGCCGCGACGTTCGGCCAGGCGTGCTTCGAGGTCGGGCAGGCCAAGAACACGTACGGCACGGGCAACTTCATGCTGCTCAACACGGGCACCGAGAAGGTCATGAGCGAGAACGGCCTGCTGACCACGGTCTGCTACAAGATCGGCGACCAGCCGGCCCGCTACGCGCTCGAGGGCTCGATCGCCGTCACGGGCTCGCTCATCCAGTGGCTGCGCGACAACCTGGGCATGTTCTCGGACGCGCCCGACGTCGAGTGGCTCGCCCGCAAGGTCGACGACAACGGTGGCGCGTACTTCGTGCCCGCGTTCTCGGGTCTGTTCGCACCGCACTGGCGCTCCGACGCCCGTGGTGCGCTCGTGGGCCTCACGCGCTACGTCAACAAGAACCACATCGCGCGCGCCGCGCTCGAGGCCGTCGCGTTCCAGACCCGCGAGGTCCTGGACGCCATGAACGCGGACTCGGGCGTCGACCTCACCGAGCTGCGCGTCGACGGCGGCATGGTGCAGAACGAGCTGCTCATGCAGTTCCAGGCGGACCAGCTCGGCGTGGACGTCGTGCGGCCCAAGGTCGCGGAGACGACGGCGCTCGGTGCCGCGTACGCCGCGGGCATCGCGGTCGGGTTCTGGCAGGGCGAGCAGGACGTCATCGCCAACTGGGCCGAGGACAAGCGCTGGAGCCCGTCGATGGACGAGGGCGAGCGCGAGCGTCTCTACCGCAACTGGAAGAAGGCCGTGAGCAAGACCCTCGACTGGGTCGACGAGGACGTCGAGAAGTAGTCCTTCTCGCAGCCTCGCCGGAGCCGGCGTGACCAGGAGGTCACGCCGGCTCCGGCGTGTCAGGAACCAACCGGCTCCGGCGTGTCAGGAACCGACCGGCTCCGGCGTGTCGCCCGGTCGGACGATGCGCCCGTCGTCGCTCACGAGGCCGACCGCGACCCCGGTCGCCGCAGCGATGCGCAGGCACGCAGCCTGCGCCGCGCGCGCCTGGGACCAGCCGAACGCGACGTAGAGCAGCTCACGCCCGATCGAGTAGTCGGCCAGGCGGGGATCGTCGACGTCCTCGTCGGCGTCCGGCCCGTTCATCGGCGGGAACTCCTGGGCCAGCGCGTCGTAGAACGTCCGGAGGGCGACGGACGTGACCGCGGGGTCCGTGTAGTCGTGGTCCTCGCCCCACTCGGCCTGCTCCTCGAACCATGCCTCGAACCCGTCGTCGTCCACGGTCTCCGTGGCGAACACGGCGATGTCGTAGCTCATGCCTGCCTCCTTCTCGATCCTGAGGTTGCACGCTACGGATCGCCTCCGACACACCCAGCCTCCAGGACCGGCTCGCGCTCGATAGGCTCGTCGCCATGACCTCCGTGAGCTGCACGATCCCCGGGATGCACGTCACCGACCACGTGGTCGAGGTCCCCCTCGACTGGTTCGACGAGACCGACTCACGCCGGATCACGGTCTTCGTGCGCGAGCTGGTCGACCCGGTCCGGCGGCGCGAGGACCTGCCCCTGCTCGTGTTCCTCCAGGGCGGCCCGGGCGGCAAGGGGCCACGGCCCACCGGGCCCGAGGGGTGGGTCGGGACCATGCTCGCGACGCACCGCGTGATCCTGCTCGACCAGCGCGGCACGGGCCGCAGCTCGGCCGTGCGCGGGCGCCACCTGGCAGCGCTCGGCGACGCGGCCGCGCAGGCCGAGTACCTCTCGCACTTCCGCGCGGACTCGATCGTGGCCGACGCCGAGCACGTGCGCCGCACGCTGTTCGGCGGTCGCCGCTGGGAGTCGCTCGGGCAGAGCTACGGCGGCTTCCTCACGCTCACGTACCTGTCACGCGCCGCCGAGGGCCTCTCGGCCTGCTACGTCACGGGCGGGCTCGCGGGCATCGAGGCCGACGCGACCGAGGTCTACCGCCGCACCTACCCGCGCACCGCGGCCAAGAACGCTCGCTTCGCGTCGCGCTTCCCCGACGACGTCGCACGCCTCGCGCGCATCGCGGACAGGATCGCGGTGGGGGACGTCACTCTGCCCGACGGCGACACGCTCTCGGTGCGACGCCTCCAGACGCTCGGCATGGACTTCGGCATGAAGCCGGGCTTCGAGCGTGTGCACTGGCTGCTCGACGAGGCGTTCGACCACGACGACGAGGACCTGAGCGACACGTTCCTCAGCGAGGTCCGGGACCTGACCTCGTACTGGACGAACCCGCTGTACGCGGTGCTGCACGAGTCGATCTACGCCTCGGGCCGCGGGGCCACGGGCTGGGCCGCCGAGGGGGTCCGCGCCGAGCACCCGGAGTTCTCCCCCGAGGCCCGGCCGCTGCTCTTCACGGGCGAGATGATCTACCCCTGGATGTTCGAGGAGATCGCGGGGCTCCGCGCGTTCCGCGGGGCGGCCGAGGAGCTGGCCCGCCGCGAGGAGTGGACCGTGCTGTACGACCTGGACGTGCTCGCGGCCAACGAGGTCCCGGTCGCCGCGGCCGTCTACTACGACGACATGTTCGTCGACGCCCACCTGTCGCTCGACACGGCCTCGCGCGTCGGGAACGTGCAGGCGCTCGTCACGAACGAGTTCGAGCACGACGGGCTGCGCACGGGCGACGTCCTGGAGCGGCTGCTGCCGCTCGTCGACCAGCAGGGCGGGCCGCTGCGCGACGTGTGACGACGTGCGACGCCGTCAGCGAGGCGGGCGCGACGTGGGCGGGCCAGGGCAGGCAGGGCGAGCGCCGGCCCGGCCCACCTCACTCCGCGCCGGGCGTCGGCGCGTGCTTCTCGAGGAACGCGTAGACCTCTGAGGCGTCAACCCCGGGGAACGACCCCGAGGGCAGTGCCGACAGCACGTGCTGGTGCATGCGCGCGCTGGGCCACGCGACCTCCTCCCAGCGGCGCGCGAGCTGGGCCTGGGGCCGGCGGCAGCAGGCCTCGTCGGGGCAGGTCGAGGCGCGCCGCGCGGTCGTCTCGCGTCCCCGGAACCACTTGGCCGAGGCGAACGGGACCCCGACCGTGATCGAGAACTCGCCCGTCGTCGTCGTGCCCGTCTGCGTGCTGCACCAGAACGTGCCCGCCGGGGTGTCCGTGTACTGGTAGGACTCGGTCGCCCGGTCGCGGCGCGCGAAGGCCTCGCGTGCCGCCCACCGGCGGCAGACCAGCTGCCCCTCGATGGCCCCCGTGACGTCGGCCGGGAACGGCAGACCGTCGTTCGCGTAGCCGCGGTAGAGGGCGCCGTCGTCGCCCACGCGCATGAAGTGCACGGGGATGCCCAGGCGCGACGTCGCGAGGTTCGTGAAGCGCTGCGACGCGGCCTCGTGCGAGACGCCGAACGCGTCGCGGAAGTCCTCGACCGCGAGGTCCTTCTCCTTCTTGCGCTGCTCGAGGAACTCGACCGCTGCGGACTGGGGCATGAGGCAGCACGCCGCGAAGTAGGTGATCTCGACGCGCTGGCGCAGGAAGTGCGCGTACGACGTGGGCCGCTGGTGCCCGAGCACGCGGTGCGCGATGGCCTGCAGACCGAGCGAGCGCAGGCCGTGGCTCCCGGGGATCGAGGCCGGCGGCAGGTAGATGCGGCCGTTGCGCAGGTCCGTGACGGTGCGGGTCGAGTGCGGCAGGTCGTCGACGTGGAGCAGCGTGAAGCCGAGCTGCTCGGCCATGCGAGCAACGGTGCGGTGGGTGAGCGCACCCACGCGGTAGCCGGCCCGGCGCGTCATCTCCTCGGCGAGGTCCTCGAGCTCGGGGATGTAGTTGTTGCGCGACTGGCGCTCGAGGCGCAGCTCGGTGTTGGCGCGGCGTGCCTCCTCGGGCGTCGCGATGGCCTCCGACGCGCGCCGGGCGAGCTCGCCGTGCAGCCCCACGAGGTTCTCCAGGACCGGCATGGGCAGCTTCTGGGAGGCCTTGACCGACGGCAGCCCCAGGGTCGCGAAGAGGGGGCCTCGCTGGGCCCGGTCCAGCTCGATCTCGAGCGCG
Source organism: Oerskovia sp. Root918 (assembly GCF_001428945.1). Lineage (NCBI taxonomy): Bacteria > Bacillati > Actinomycetota > Actinomycetes > Micrococcales > Cellulomonadaceae > Oerskovia > Oerskovia sp. Root918. Next base: position 284,534 of record NZ_LMJG01000012.1, on the reverse strand, counting down.
GCCCGGCGCGACGGCGGCTCGTCCGCGAGCAGGTCCGTCACCGTGACGTCGAGCGCGCCCGCGAGCGCCTGGAGCAGCGAGAGCCGGGGTTCACGCTTGCCGTTCTCGATGAGCGACAGGAGGCTCGCGGTGGTCCCCACCTGCGCACCGAGGGCGTCGAGGGTGAGCTCCCGACCGGTCCGGAACCAGCGGATCCGGCGGCCCAGCGTGATGAGGTCGGTGGTCGCGGGAGCCAGGACCTCGGGGGTCGTGGGGATCTTGCGGTCTTCGTCGACGGCCATTCCTTGACTCTATGTCAAGAACCGCAATTCTTGACACGGTTCTGGGTGGAAAACTGCGCCGTTCCGGGTCGAAGGTGGAAACAGCAGGACACACGCCCACCGGGCGAACGCCCCCGCCCAGGACCGGAGACCCGATCATGACCGTGACCGCCAACCCTCGCCGCACCCACCTCGCCGCCCTCGCCGAGGAGCTGCCCGACGTGCTCGCCACGCCCCTGGCCGGTGCGGCGTTCGGCCCCGGTGCCCGATCCGCCGTCGTTGCGGACCGCGACCCGCGCGCCTGGGTCCGCGAGATCGCCGACCTGACCGAGCCCGACTCGGTCGTGTGGTGCGACGGGTCCGCGGCCGAGAAGCAGCGGCTGATCGACCTCATGGTCGACGCGGGCACGCTCCTGCCGCTCGACCCCGAGCTGCGACCGGGCAGCTACCTCGCCCGGTCGAACCCGAGCGACGTGGCCCGCGTCGAGTCCCGCACGTTCATCTGCTCGCAGGACGAGGCCGACGCGGGGCCCACCAACAACTGGCGCGAGCCCGACGTGATGCGCGCCGAGCTGCGCGGGGTGTTCGACGGCTCGATGCGGGGTCGGACCATGTACGTCGTGCCGTTCTCGATGGGACCGGTCGGCGGCCCCATCTCGCAGGTCGGCATCCAGGTCACCGACTCCCCGTACGTCGTGGTGAGCATGGGCGTCATGACGCGGGTCGGCAGCGACGTCCTGGCCCTGATCGACGCGGGCGCGCCGTTCGTGCCGGCCGTCCACTCGGTGGGCGCGCCGCTCGTGGTCGACCGCCCCGACGGTTCGGTCGACCTCCACGAGGACGTCGCGTGGCCCTGCAACGACACCAAGTACATCGCGCACTTCCCCGAGACCCGGGAGATCTGGTCGTACGGCTCCGGGTACGGCGGCAACGCCCTGCTCGGCAAGAAGTGCTTCGCGCTGCGCATCGCCTCGGCCATGGCACGCGACGAGGGCTGGCTCGCCGAGCACATGCTGCTCATCCGGGCCACGTCGCCCGAGGGGCGCGCCTACCACCTCGCCGCGGCGTTCCCGTCGGCGTGCGGCAAGACGAACCTCGCGATGCTCCAGCCGACCGTCCCGGGGTGGAAGGTCGAGACCATCGGCGACGACATCGCGTGGCTCCGCCCCGGTCCGGACGGGACGCTGCGCGCGATCAACCCCGAGGCAGGGTTCTTCGGCGTCGCGCCCGGCACGGGCATCGACACCAACCCGGTCGCGGTCGCGACGTTCGCCCGCGACACGATCTTCACCAACGTCGCCCTGACCGACGACGGCGACGTCTGGTGGGAGGGACTCACCCCCGAGGCCCCCGAGCACCTGATCGACTGGCGCGGTGACGACTGGACGCCCGCCGACGGGGCCGCGGGCACGCCCGCCGCGCACCCCAACTCCCGGTTCACGGTCGCAGCCGCCCAGTGCCCCACGATCGCCGACACCTGGGAGGACCCCGCGGGCGTCCCGATCGACGCGATCGTCTTCGGCGGGCGTCGCGCGACCAACGTGCCGCTCGTCGCCCAGGCCTACAGCTGGGAGCACGGCGTGTTCATGGGAGCCACCATCTCGTCCGAGCGCACCGCCGCGGCCGAGGGCGCACTGGGCGAGCTGCGCCGCGACCCCTTCGCGATGCTGCCGTTCTGCGGGTACAACATGGCGGACCACTGGGCCCACTGGCTGAGCGTCGGGGCAGGGCTCGACCCGGCCAAGCGGCCCAAGATCTTCCAGGTCAACTGGTTCCGCAAGGGGGCCGACGGCTCGTTCCTGTGGCCCGGGTTCGGGGAGAACTCGCGCGTGGTCGAGTGGATCGCCCAGCAGGTCGACCGGTCCCGCGGCCTGCGGACGGACGCGGGTGCGGTGACGAGCGCCGTCGGGCTGCTGCCTGCCGAGGGTGCGCTGGACGTCGACGGGCTCGACCTCCCGCAGGGTGCCCTCGAGGCGCTGTTCGAGGTCGACGCCGCGTCGTGGCTCGCGGAGACCGAGCTCACGAGCGAGTTCTTCGACACGTTCGGCGACCGGGTCCCGGACCAGCTGTGGGCACAGCTGGCGCGGCTGCGGTCGCGGCTCGGGGCCGAGTGAGGCGGCGCCCTCCTCGCCGAGGGTGACGCATGCGCCCGCCGCGGGAGACCAGTGGTCTCCCGCGGCGGGCGCTCCCGTGCGCACCGGGGCCGGTGGGGACCCGTCAGCGGTAGACCATGCCCATGAGCCCGCGCACGTCCTCGAGCGTGCGGTCGGCGATCTCGTTGGCCCGCGCGTTGCCGCGCGCGAGGATGTCGAGCACGTCGGGTCCGTCGCCCGCCGCGAGCGCCGCACGCCGCGCGCGGATCGGGCGCAGGTGCTCGACGAGCGCCTCGGTCACGAGCGCCTTGAGCCTCCCGGCCCCCGCGGACCCGATCTCGTCGGCGATCTGCTCGGGGGAGCGCCCCGTGCACAGCGACGCGATCGTCAGGAGGTTGGCGACCTCGGGCCGGGCGTCGGGCTCGTAGGTGATGACCCGCTCCGCGTCGGTCTTGGCCCGCTTGACCCACCGGGCCGTCTCGTCCTCGCTCGCCCCGAGCGGCAGCGTGTTCCCGCGGCTCTTGCTCATCTTGGTCCCGTCGGTCCCGAGGATCGTGGGCGAGGGCGCGAGCAGCGCGTCGGGCTCGGGGAAGTACGGGTTCGCGGCGGCGTACCGCTGGTTGAAGCGGCGCGCGACGGTACGCGTCATCTCGAGGTGCGGCAGCTGGTCCTGCCCCACGGGCACCAGGTTGCCGTGGCAGAACAGGATGTCGGCGGCCTGGTGCACGGGGTAGGTCAGCATGAGCCCGCTCATGGCCCGACCGCCCGTGGCCGCGGTCTCGGCCTTGACGGTCGGGTTGCGGTCGAGCTCGGCGACGCTCACGAGGCTCAGGAACGGCAGCAGGAGCTGGTTGAGCGCGGGGACGGCGCTGTGCGCGAAGACCGTGGTCCGGTCAGGGTCGATCCCGGCCGCCAGGTAGTCGAGCAGGATCTCGCGCACGGTCCCGCGCAGGTCTCCGGCCTCGTCGCGGTCGGTGATGACCTGGTAGTCGGCGAGGATCAGGAAGACCTCGACGCCTGCCTGCTGGAGCCGCACGCGGTTCGCGATGGTCCCGAAGTAGTGCCCGATGTGCAGCGCGCCCGTCGGTCGCTCGCCCGTCAGGACGCGGAACTCCGCGGGGTTCGCGGCGATCCGCGCCTCGACCTCGAGGCTGCGGGCGCGCGCCGCGTCGAGGGTCCCGACGGCGGAGCCCGCCTCGGACGGACGGGTCCCCTGGGCAGGGGTCGTGGCTGCGGCGTGGGCCGCGGTGGTGAGGGTCATGGTGCTCCTTGGTTCAGGAGCCGCCCTCGCTCGCCGGAGGCGACGGAGGGCCGACCCGGGCTGCACGCAGGGCAGCTCGGGGACACGACTGGTCACGGCTGCGAGGGCAGCCACCACCAGTTGCGCGTTGTCATGGGCTCAAGGCTACTCCCGACGCCCCTGGGCAGAGCACCGGTGCGCTGCCGAGCGGACCCGCCCGGGTCGACCACACCCGTCCCCGGGTACGTCGCCGCGCTCGGTTCACGGCACCGTCCGACGGCTCTGGCGCAGGAGCCGACGCAGGCCGTCCTGCACCGGTTCCCGGGTCCGGGACAATAGCCCCATGCGTGCCGAGAACATCACCGGTCCCGTCGCCCACCACGGCGAGGGGCCCGTGTGGTCCCCGACCTGGGGCGGGCTGCGGTTCGTCGACATGATGGCCGGCGACCTCCTGACCCTCCAGCCCGACGCCACGGTGGCCCGCCGCCACGTGGGCGACTACGCGACCATGGTGCGCCCTCGCTCCCGGGGAGGCTACGTCGTCGGGCTGGAGCGTGGGCTCGCGCTCGTGGACGACGAGTCCCCCGACTCCCCCGTGCGCCCCTTCCCCGAGCTGTGGAGCGACCCGACGGTCCGCCTCAACGACGGCTCGGCGACCCCGGACGGCGCGTTCTACGCGGGGTCCATGCCGTTCGACGACCGCGCGGGCGCGGGCGCCCTGTACCGCGTCGAGCCCGACGGCGCCGCTCGCCTCGTGCTGTCGGGCGTCACGTGCTCGAACGGGCTGGGCTTCTCCCCCGACGGGACGCTCGCGTACTACGTGGACACGCTCACGTGCCGCGTCGACGTGTTCGACTACGACCCGGGCGCGGACGAGCCGCTCGCGAACCGTCGGGCACTGGTCGAGATCCCGCGCGAGGACGGGCTGCCCGACGGGCTCACGGTCGACGCCGAGGGCGGCGTGTGGGTCGCGCTGTGGGGCGGCAGCGCGGTGCGCCGCTACGCCCCGGACGGCTCGTTGACCGAGGTCGTCGAGCTGCCCGCCTCGCACGTCACGGCGTGCACGTTCGGCGGCGCGGGCCTCGACGAGCTGTACATCACCACCTCGCGGCTCATGATCGGCGAGCCCTTCGAGCCCGAGCTCGACGCGGGGTCGGTGTTCCGCGTGGTGCCCGGGGTCGAGGGCCTGCCGGTCCTGCCCTTCGCGGGGTAGGCACGCGGCGCCCTGCGCAGCGAGGCGGGAGAGGTGCCGGTGGACGCCGGCACCTCTCCCGCCTCACGAGCGCAGAGCACGCCCGGGCGACCGGTGACGGACGCCCGGCCGACCCTCAGGTCGTCACACGACCGCGTCGCGGACCTTCTGCTCGCAGCGGCCCAGGCCCTCGATCTCGACGGCCATGACGTCGCCGTCGACCAGGTAGGGGAAGCGGCCCGAGAGCGCGACCCCCTGCGGCGTCCCGGTGTTGATGACGTCCCCCGGCTCGAGCACCATGTACTGCGACAGGTGCCACACGAGGAAGTCGACGTCGAAGATCATGTCGACCGTCGACGAGTCCTGGCGGACCTCCCCGTTGACCCACGAGCGCAGGCGAAGGTTCGTGGCGTCGACCTGGTCGGCCGGGACGAGCGCGGGACCCATCGGGTTGAAGGTCTCGCAGCTCTTGCCCTTGGACCACTGACCGCCCGAGACGGTCATCTGGTAGTCGCGCTCGGACACGTCGTTGGACACCGTGTACCCGGCGACGTGCGCCGCGGACTCCGCGGGCGAGGCGAGGTAGCGGGCCTTCTTCCCGATGACGACCGCGAGCTCGACCTCCCAGTCGACCTTCTGGGCCCCTGGGGGCAGCAGCACGTCGTCGTCGGGGCCGACCACGGTGTTGGAGTGCTTCCAGAAGATGATCGGGACGGTCGGCGGCTCGGAGCCGGACTCCGCCGCGTGCGCGGCGTAGTTCATGCCGATGCACACCACGGCCGTGGGCCGGGCGACCGGGGCCCCGACCCGCAGCGCGTCGGCGTCGACGACCACGGGCAGCTCGCCCGCCTCGAGGGCGGCCCGGGTGCGCGCGATCCCGTCGGCCGCGAGGAACTCGCCGTCGACGTCGCGGGTCAAGGAGTCGAGCGAGTAGGTGGTGCCGTCCGCGGTGCGGACGACGGGACGTTCGTGGCCGGGGAGGCCGAGGCGCATGAGCTGCACGTGCTGCACGGGGTGCTCCAGGAGGTCGTCTTCAGGGATGAACAGGACGTCAGCGTGCCAGGGCGCGCGCGTAGTCCGGGTTGACGATCGAGCCGACGGGACGGCCCGCGAGGAACTCGATCGCGTTCTGCGCGGTGTGCACGGGCAGGTCGGCCATGGCCTCGGGCGAGAACCAGGCGGCGTGCGGGCTCAGCAGCACCTGGTCGAGCGTGCGCAGGCGTGAGTCCGCGGGCAGCGGCTCGTGCGAGAACACGTCGAGCGCCGCAGCCCCCAGGTGGCCCCCCTCGAGCGCGTCGGCCAGCGCCTCCTCGTCGATCAGGGGGCCACGGCACGTGTTGACCACGACGGCGCCCGGCTTCATGGTCGCGATCGACGACGCGTCGAGCAGGTGCCGCGTGGCCTCGCTGAGCGGGGCGTGCAGGCTCAGCACGTCGGCCTCGGCGATGGCCTGCTCGCGCGAGACCGGCAGGTAGCCGGCCGCGGCGACGTCGACGTCGGGCACGAACGGGTCGTGGACCAGGACGCGGTAGCCGAGCGCCGCGCAGCTGCGCGCCACGAGCGAGCCGATCCGGCCGTAGCCGATGACCGAGACCGTGGTCGCGGACAGTCGCGCGGCCATGGGGCGCGGGGCGGTCGCTGCCCAGACCCCGCTGCGCACGGCACGGTCGTAGCCGACCAGCCCTCGGCTCAGCCCGAGGACCATCGCGACCGTGTGGGACGCGACCTCCTCGATGCAGTAGGTCGGGGTGTTCGCGACGGCGATCCCGCGCTCGGTCGCGGCGGCGACGTCGACCATGTCGTAGCCGATGCCCATGCGGCTGATGAAGCGGACGCCCTCGATCTCGTCGAGGACTCGGGCGGTCAGGGGCGCCCACTGGACGACCAGGGCGGACGGGCTCGCGCCTGCGGCCGCGGCGTCGCGGACGAGGTCGATGACGGCGTCCTCGGTCCGGGCCGCCCCGCGCACGACACCGAGGCCGGCGGCCGTGACGGTGTCTTCGCAGGCGGTGCCCGGGAGGTCGCAGTCGGTGATGACGACGGTGTCGGGGTTCATGAGCGGAAATGCTATAGCATCTAGCAACCCGGAGCCAGCGTGCATGGACAGGTGCTTGCGCTCCCCACAATTTGCTATAGCGTTTGGCCCATGGCTCGACGACTTGCGCTGATCACGGGCGCCAGCTCCGGGATCGGTTCCGCGACCGCCCTCCAGCTCGCCCGTGACGGATACGACCTCTGGCTCACCTACGCCCACGACGAGCTCGGGGCGCGCACGACCGCGGACCTCGCGACCGAGCTCGGCGCGACGTGCCACGTCTCGCGCCTCGACCTGCGCGACGTCGCGTCGGTCGAGAAGCTCGTCACGCGGGTCGACCGGCAGTGGGGCATGCTCCACGTCCTGGTCAACAACGGCGGCATGTGCCCGTACCGCGCGCTCGACGACATCGAGCTCGACGAGTGGGACGCCGTCATGGAGACCAACGCGCGCGGCACGTTCGTCCTCTCCCGCGCGGCGCTCCCTCTCCTGCGGGCCGCCGCAGCCCCCGAGGGCGAGCCTCCCGTCGACCGCAGCATCGTCAACGTGGCCTCGATCGCGGGCCAGCAGGGCGCGCTCAAGACCGGGGTGCACTACGCCGCGAGCAAGGGTGCGCTCCTCGCGATCACGCGCAGCTTCGCGCGCCTCCTGGCCGCCGAGGGGATCCGCGCCAACGCGGTCACGCCCGGCCCCGTCACGAGCAACATCACGAGCCAGCTCGACGACGTGGGTCGCGCGGCCCTGACGTCCTCGATCCCGCTCGGCAGGTTCGGCACGCCCGACGACGTCGCGTGGGTCATCGCGTCGCTCGCCTCCCCACGGGCCGGGTTCGTCACGGGAGCCACGTACGACATCAACGGCGGCGTCCGGATCGACTGACCCGGCACGACCCGGCCACCACCCGACGACCTACGACGAGACGAGCACCGCATGACCGAGCGCACCGCACCCCCGAGCGAGACGGCCCACGCCGTGGTCACCGAGCAGGTCGCCGCGTTCAACGCGCACGACCTCGAGCGGTTCCTCGCGACCTACGCGCAGGACACCGTGGTCGTCGGCGTCACGCCCGCGCCGATCGTCGGCAAGGACGCGCTGCGCGCCTTCTACGGTCCCCGCCTTGCGACCGGAGATGTGCACTGCACAATCGATGCCTCGGTGACGTACGGTGAACGATGGGTGGTCGCACGCGAGATCGTGACGACCTCGAACGGGTCGGGCGAGACCATCGCCACCTTCGAGGTCCTCGACGGTGTCATCACCCGGGCGAGCATGCTCAAGGCCTGACGCCCCCACGAACGCGGAGCCCGGTCGGTCACCCCCCTTGATCGACCGGGCTTCGCTCTGTCCGGTGAGCACTACCTCCCGAGCGACGCCGTCAGCGGGCACGTGAACGGCTCCTGGGCGCGCAGGCCCACGTGGTTGAGGTAGCTCACCACGATCCCGTAGGACCGGAACAGACCCACCTCGGTGTAGGGCACGCCCGCGACCTCGCAGTAGGTGCGCACGATCGGCTGGACCTTCTTGAGGTTGGGCCGGGGCATGCTCGGGAACAGGTGGTGCTCGATCTGGTAGTTCAGCCCACCCATCACGGCGTCGACCGCGTACCCGCCGCGCACGTTGCGCGACATGAGCACCTGGCGCCGCAGGAAGTCGAGCGTCATGTCGTGCGGCACGATCGGCATGCCCTTGTGGTTCGGGGCGAACGACCCGCCGAGCAGCACGCCGAACAGCGCGAGCTGCACCCCCAGGAAGGCGGCGGCCTTGCCCGGTGGCAGCAGCACGAACAGCACACCCACGTAGACCGCCAGCCTCCCCAGGACGAGCGGCGCCTCGACCCCTCGATGCGGTACGGCGTCCTTGCGCAGCACGGTCCGCACGCTCGCGACGTGCAGGTTCAGCCCCTCGAGCGTCAGCAGCGGGAAGAAGAACCACCCCTGGTGGTGGGCGAGCCACGCGCGCCACCCCGTCCTCGCCGCCAGGGCAGCGGGGGTGAACGAGATGACTCCGGGCGAGATGTCGGGGTCCTCGCCCTCCTGGTTGGGGGCCGAGTGGTGGCGCTCGTGCTTGGTGCGCCACCAGCCGTAGCTCAGGCCGACGAACCCGCCCGCGAGGACCCGGGCCGTCCAGTCGTTCCACCCGCGCGAACGGAAGATCTGCCGGTGCGCGCTGTCGTGGCCCAGGAAGGCGATCTGCGTGACGACCACGGCCATGGCCGCGGCGACGACGAGCTGCCACCACGAGTTCCCGACGAGGGCGACCGCGACCCAGATCCCGGCGAAGGCGAGCAGCGCCAGGACGAGCCGCGTCCAGTAGTAGCCGTACCGCCGTCGGAGCAGCCCGGTCTCACGGACGAGCCGGGCCAGGGTGGAGTACTCGTTCGTCACCCGAAGCACGACGGGCCGCGCCCTCGGGAGGTCTGTCGGCGCCACGTCCATGGGGTCCTCATCGCTCCGGGGTCACTCGAAGCGGATCTCGTCCGCCTCCACGAGGACGGCACCGGCGCGTCGATCCTCTTCTCGCTGCAGGTCCGCGACCTCCGCGGCCAGGCGGTCGTGCTCGGCGACGAGGTCCCGGCTGACATCACGCAGGACGCCGGCGATCTCGCGGGCGAGGCCACTCCGGAGCACGGCGAGGCTCGTGTGGCCGATCAGCAGGCGACGGTCCGAGACGGTCAGCTCGACGCCCTCGTATCCCGCGTCGGCGAGGCGTCGTCGGACGTCGTCGCTCTCGATCGCGTCCTGCTCCTCGCGCGTGACGCGGCGCGAGAACACCGCAGGGACGGTGTAGGCGACCGGCTCACGCGCCGTCCCCAGCTCCGGGGGCAGAGCGGTCGCCAGGACACCGGTCAGCCGGAGGGCGTCGGGGTCGGGTGGCTGCTCGGGGTCGCGGCCGCGCGCGTGCGCGTTCTCGCCGACGTGCCCTCGCTCGTGCCCGCCCTCGTTGTCCCAGTCGCGTGCCGCCGCGTCGTCCTCACGCTCCGCGAACGAGCGTTCGACGTCCTCCGGCAGCGTCGTGAGCGCGCCCTGTCCCCCGCCGCGCCCTGGTGCAGCCGGTCCGTGCGTCTCGTTGCCAGGCATAGTTCGACGCTACGCCTCATCGGGTGCGCCGACGGGTCCTCGCCGGTGCAGGTTGCGTGTGGGTCGGGCCGCCTCGCCGGGCACGACGACGGCCCCGGTCCGTGAAGGACCGGGGCCGTGCGTCTCGCGCGTGCGGAGGTTCTCAGACCGCGTCGTCGAAGGCCGCGCGGAGCTTGGCCTCCTCGTCGGCCGACAGGTTCGTCTGGATGAGCTCGCCGTGGATGCCCTGCGCCTGGAGCGCCTCGTGGACCCGGTCCATGACAGCCCCCGACGTCATGACGAACAGCGCCGACGTGCCCGGCGTGACCTTGGACCGCACCGAGTCGATGAAGTCGTCGTCGATGCCCACGTCGGTCAGCGAGCCGGCCAGTGCGCCCGAGGCAGCACCGATCGCGACGCCGATGAGCGGGATGAAGAAGATGATCCCGAACAGCAGGCCCCAGAACGCGCCGCCGAGCGCACCGATGCCCGTCGTGTTGTTGGACTGGTGCGTCTTGGGCTTCTTCTTGCCCTCTTCCCACGACACGATCGCCGCGTCCTGCACCTGGATGAGCTCCTGCTTCTGCAGCCCCAGCAGCGCGTCCTCCGCCTGCTGTGCGCCTTCAGGAGTCTCGAACTTCCACACCGTCAGTGTTGCCACCACAAGCCTCGTTCCGTCGTCGTCGGTTCTCGGAGGACGCCGTCCCGGTCCGGGCGCGGGTCCTCCTCGACCGTAGGTGCGCTTGCCCGAGGCCGCCATCGGAGACCGGCGTCAGTCGGCGCAGCACGAGCACCCGTCGCGGTCGGGCGTCGCGCCGCCCGCGGCACGCGCGTCCGTGCCCGACGACGGAGCCCCCTCTCCCTCGGCGTGCAGCGCCGCGACGGGCGAGCAGCACGCGTCGCCGCGCCAGGCCTCGACGCCTTCCTTGATCGCGACGGCCGCGATGACGAGGGCCGCGACCGGGTCGGCCCACGTCCAGCCCAGCGTGGTGTTGAGCAGCAGGCCCACGAGCAGCACGGCCGAGAGGTAGGTGCACAGGAGCGTCTGGCGCGAGTCCGCGACGGCCGAGGCCGAGCCCAGCTCGCGTCCCGTGCGCCGCTCGAACCAGGAGAGGAACGGCATGATCACGAGGCTCACGGCCGCGAGCACGATCCCGACGGTCGAGTGGTCAGGATCGGATGCCCCGAGCAGCGTGCGCACGGCGTCGACGCTGACGAACAGCGCGAGACCGAAGAACGACACCGCGATGAGGCGCATCGCGGTGCGCTCGCGACGGTGCGGGTCGGGGGCCGCGAACTGCCATGCGACGGCTGCGGCCGACAGCACCTCGACGACCGAGTCGAGGCCGAAGCCCACGAGCGCGGCCGAGGACGCGAGGCGACCGGCCGTGATCGCGACGACCGCCTCGACCACGTTGTAGGCGATGGTCGCCGTGACGATCCAGCGCACGCGACGCTCGAGGAGGGCCCTGCGGGCGGGTGCGATGCCCTGCCCGTGCACCTCGTGGGCGGAGGTCGTCATGCCGGTCATGAGCAGGTGCACCCGTCGGGCGAGCAGCACGTCGGGTCGACCGTGACGACGAGCCGGAGCAGGTCGTCGAGCGCGGGCGCGAGGTGGCTGTCGGCGAGCCGGTACCAGGTGCGTCGGCCGTCGGGGATCGCCTCGACGAGCCCGCACCCGCGCAGGCACGCGAGCTGGTTCGACATGACCTGGCGCGAGACGCCCAGGGCGTCGGCCAGGTCCGAGGGGTACGCGGGCGCTTCACGCAGGGTCAGCAGGATGCGCGTGCGCGTCTCGTCGGACAGTGCGTGCCCGAGCCGCGCGAGCGCCGCGGTGTGCGTGAGGGTGACGGTCTCCATGGACAGGACAGTACACGGAAACCTGAATCCAGAAGATGATGTATCGCCAAGGCAGCCGGGTCGTCAGGGTCCTCCCGGTCGACTCACCCCAGCCCGTACCGCGCGTCGAGCTCTGCGTCGTGCGGCAGCGTGCCGAACGACGCGGTCCAGGCGCCGTCGGCCGCGATCGACTGCCCGGACACGTAGGACGACTCGTCCGACAGCAGGAACGCGACCACGGCCGCGATCTCCGACGACTCGGCGATGCGCCCGAGCGGCGGGCCCTCGGCGAGCCCGCGCTCCTCGGCCGCCGGGTCGGCGGCGTTCGCGATCTGCGCGTCGAGGTGCGGCGTGCGGACCCCGCCGGGCGCGACCGTGTTGGCCCGGATGCCGTAGCGCCCGTACGTCACCGCGACGCTGCGCGCGAGGGCGTCGATCCCGCCCTTGGTCAGCTCGTAGGCCGCGTGGTCGACGAACGAGGACCGCCCGTGGATGGACCCGACGTTGACGATCGACCCGCCGCTCACCTGGTCGGTGAACGCCTCGACCGCCGCGGCGGCCCCCCACAGGTAGCCCAGCCCGTTGATCTCGACGACGTCGCGCGCCGTGCGCTCGATCGCCTCGGCACGTCCGGGGTCGCCCATCGCGTGCAGCGGCGTGGTCTGGGTGATGCCCGCGTTGTTGACCCAACCCGCGAGCGGCGCGAGGGTCCGGGCGACGCGCGCGGCTTCGCGGTGCGCCTCGCGGTCGCGCGAGTCCGCGAGCACGACGGCCGCGCAGATCCCTTCCGCGACGGTCCCCGAGCCGGGGGTCCGCTCGAGCCCGACGACGGCCCAGCCGTCCGCGGTCAGCCGCGCCGCGATGGCCCGGCCGATGCCCTTGCCGCTCCCGGTCACCACGACGCTGCGGGTCGCGGCTGGTCCTGGCACGGAGGCTTGTCCGGTCGGGTTCTGGGCGGACACCGGTCCTCGCTCGTCGTCGTGCCCGACGGCGGAGCCCGCCCGGGGCGTGCTCGTCGGGTCGGTCATCGGTCCTCCTGGTCGCCGAGCATGCGGTTGTCGTCGGTCGAGCATGCGGTTGTCGTCGTTCCGGGGCCCGTTCCGGACGCCAACCGCATGCTCGGCCGCGAGGGCTCGGTCTCGAACGTGAAGTACGCGGGCGAGAGCGTGAAACCCAGGCCGGGGGCCTCGGGCGGCAGCGCCGTGCCGTCCGAGAACGTCGGCCCGCCCTCGACGAGCAGCGGCGCCGGGTCGTAGGGGTTGCCCTGCGGCGAGCGCTCGAACGTCTCGACCCCGATCCCCGCTGCGCCTCCCAGGTGGACGCTGACCTCGGGGTACACGTGGCTCGACGTCACGAGCCCCGCGTCCTGCCAGGACCGGACCAGGGGGTCGGCGGCGGTGATGCCACCGATCCCGACCACGTCCACGCGCGCCACGTCGAGCGCGCCGAGCGCAGCGAGCCGCGCGAAGACCTCAGGGTCCGTGACCTCGTCGCCGATCGCGAGCGGCAGTCCCGTGACCTCACGGATGCGCGCTGCGCCGTCGGCGTCCTCGGGCAGCACGGGGTCCTCGAGCCAGGCGAGCGCAGGCGCTCCGGCCCCTGCGGGACCGCCGATCCCCCACGCGTCCAGGTCGGCGAGCGCGTCGTCCGCGTCACGCCAGCCGAAGCCGACGTCCACGACGACGCCGCTGCGGCCCGCCTCCGTCTCCCGGCCCGTCGCTCCTGGCAGCTCGTCGCGCAGGATCGCGAGCAGGCCGCGCATGAGGTCGCGGTCGGGAGAACGGGAGATCTTGAGCAGCGGCCAGCCCTCGCGGGCGCGGTCGAGCACCTCGTCGGCGACGTCGCGCGCCGTGCGACCGGGGGTCGGGTAGGCCGCGACCAGGATCGCCGGGCGGGCCGCGGGCACGACCGGGCCGGAGTCCAGGAGCCGCCACACCGGGACTCCTGCGACCTTGCCCGCGACGTCCCACAGGGCGACGTCGACCAGCCCGATCGCCCGGCGGACCAGGCCCACGCGCCCCACGATCGCCGATCCGCGCAGCGCGGCGTCCCACGCCGCGCGCACCCCTGCGGCCGGGTCGTCGACCGGGAGGTCGCGGCCCACGACGTGCGGTGCGACGAGGCGCTCGACGATCTCGGCCATGGGCGCCTCGCGCGTCAGGGCGTAGGAGACACCCGTGACCTCGGCGCCGTCGGGCAGCACCGCACGCACCTGGACCCCCACGTACTCGCGGCGCGTGACCGTCATGGCCCCGAGCTGCAAGGGCTGCGGCAGGGCGACGACGGTCGTCGACGTGCGGACGTCGGTGATGCGCGCGAACCCGCCCCGGCTCATGGCTCGGCTCGTCATTCCGGCTTCTTCGCGAGCGGGACGCCGTAGTCGATGATGAACCCGCCGTCGACGTAGATGGTCTGGCCGATCACGTACTGCGACTGGTCGGACACGAGCCAGCTCACGGCGTTCGCGATCTCCGAGGCGTCGGCGAGGCGGCCCGCGGGGATGCGCGCGAGGATCGTCTCCTCCTTGAGCGTCCCGGCCGCGACGCCCTGGCGGAAGACGCCCGTGTCGATGTACCCGGGCGCGACCGCGTTGACCCGTACCCCGCGCGCGGCCCACTCGGCCCCCGCGGTCGAGGTCAGGCCGATCACGGCCGCCTTGGTCGTCGAGTACGGGGCCCGGCCCGCGGAGCCGCGCGCCGAGACCGACGAGATGTTGACGATCGCGCCGCGGCCCGCGGCGAGCATGTGCCGGCCCGCGGCCTGGAGGCAGGTGAAGACGCCGTGCAGGTTGACGTCGACCACGGCCTTCCACTCGTCCCAGCTCAGGTCCTCGATGCCGCGGTGGCGCTGGATCCCGGCGTTGTTGACCAGGACGTCGATGCTGCCCGTCGCGGCGGCGACCGCGTCGAACGCCGCCCCCACGGCCGCGTGGTCGGTGACGTCGAGGGGCATCCAGACCAGGCTCGGCTCGGCGGGCAGGGCCACGAGGTCGAGCGCAGGCAGGTCGTGCTGGACGACGTCCGCGCACACCACGCGGTAGCCGTCGGACGCGAGCCGCTCGGCGATCTGTCGGCCGATGCCGGCCGCGCCGCCCGTGACGATCGCGGTGCGGAGCGGGGTGCCGGCCGGGGTGCCGGACGTGGTCGTGGTGCTGGGGATGCTCACTGGTCCTCCGTGGAAGTCTGCGCTGGTGCCGGCGTCGTCGCCGCCAGGGTGTCGATGAGGTGGTTCGCGTGCTGCTCGAGCCGCGCGAGCGAACCGGGCGCGAGCGGCGACTGCCACGCCTGGTAGGCGCCGCGCACGTAGGCCTGGTCGGTCGGCAGGTAGACGAAGCCCGGGCCGTTGGTCAGGTTCGCGACGACCACGGGATGGTCGCCCGCGTGCTCGCGGACCGTGCGCTGGAAGCGCGAGTACGCCTCGCCCGGGTGCGCGACGAGGAACCCGTCGCCGATCTGCCACACCCACGTGGGGTGCTCGACGGTCGGGCCGGTCACGTAGCCGTCGCGCAGGTTGCGCGCGCGGCGCAGCCGCTCGTCGCGGCTGCGCGGGTCGATGTCGGCCCACTCGGCCTCCATCTGCGCGAGGCTCGGCAGGTCGCGCAGGTCCAGCACGACGGCGTCGCTCACCGCGCGCAGGACGCGCGAGCCCTCGACGGGGCGCGGCTCCCACATGCCCAGCGGTGCTCCGGACTGCACGACGTGCGTGAGCTCGAGGGCCGTGCCGGGCGGCGGCAGCTCGGCGAGCGCCGCGAGGACCGCGTGCCCGAGCGAGAGACCGTGCCGGTCGGCGACCGCCACGTCCCCCGTGTACTGCTCGCGCGGGGCCAGCTCGCCCGAGGCGCCCTGGAAGAACGCGACGGGGGCCCCGGTCGACTCCTCGACGAGGTCGCGCATCGCGCCCACGTAGTCCGGGGAGACCAGGGTGTTCTGCCACGCGAGCGTCGTGGGATGGCACGCGTAGTTGACGATCGTCGCGAGAGGCGTCGTGTTCGGCAGGGGCTCGCGGGCGGCCGCGCAGGCGGGGCAGCGGCTCGCGTCGGCGGTCGACGGCGGGTGGTCGTGCCCGGTCGGTGCAGGGTGGTCGTCCGCGGTGTGTGGCTCGACCCGGCTGAGCCGGCCGATCACGACCGTGTCGTCCGTGGCGGCGCGCGGGACCGACGGGTTGAACCCGATCACGGGAAGCCCGAAGTCCTCGGTGACGTCCACGGTGGCGCCGGAACCGGCGGACGTCGCGGCACCGGACGCGGCGGGCCCCGTGTCAACGGGCTCGCCGTGCGACCCGCCCGCGCCGAGGATCAGCTCGCGGTCGGCCGCGAGCGCGCAGCGCCCCGTGGTCCACTCGAGCGTCGCGGGGGCGAGCGTGGCCACGGCCTCGCGGCCCGCGTCGACGGCCTGCGCCGCGAGGTGCTCGAGGTAGGCGGGGACGAGCTCGCCGCCCTCGAGGTCGGCGTCGTGGCTGCACAGCACCGGGCCCGCGTGGGTGTGGGACAGCGAGATGAGCAGCCGCTCGGGCGGCAGGTCGAGGCCCGCGAGGACCGCGTCCCGGACGCCGCGCTCGTCGTCGACGCGGCGCCACCACGTGGCGTCCACGGTGATCATGACCAGAGGGTCGGTCCGGGGCGCGCCGGTGCGCTCGGGGTGAGCGGCGCCGTCGGGCGTGCCGACCTGCGCGGGGTGAGCGGCGCCGTCGGGCGTGCGGTGCGCGGGCGAGACGCCCGAGCCGGGCGCCTGGTCCTCGGCGAGGGCGATCGCGGTGAGGGTCATCGCGCGGTGGGTGCCCCGGGAGGCGTTCCAGTCGGCCGGACCCCAGTTGCGGGCGCGGATGCCCACCGGTGGCGTCACGTCGCGGCGTGCGACACCTGCCAGACCGCGGAAACCAGGCACCTTCACCTGGTCGTGCAGGGACACCATGGATCCTCCTCGAGCCTGTGCGTGAACCCTCGAATGCTATAGCATGTAGTGAGGGGGCAAGCCGTCCGGTGGCCCTTCGCCTCGATGGTGGCACAACGGTGCGCCCCGCGCAGACCTCGCCCCGACCACGCACCGCGGGCGAGCAGCCGGGCCCGGTTCGCCGACCGCTATCCTTCGGGGCACCTCCCGGATCGGACCGCAGAACACTACGGAGAACCCATGGCGCTCAAGAGCGTGCCCGACCTGAACGTCGCCGACCGCGTGACCGTCGAGCTGCGAGAGGCCATCTTCAGCGGCGACCTCGCGCCCGGGTCCCGACTCGTCGAGCGCAAGCTCGCCGAACGCCTCGGCACGAGCCACATCCCCGTGCGCGAGGCCCTCACCCGCCTCACCGAGGAAGGGCTCGTCGAACGCCTCCCCCACCGCGGGGCGCGCGTCGCCGCGCTCACGAGCCGCGACCTCGAGGAGATCTCGAGCCTGCGCACCCTGCTCGAGCAGTTCGTCGTCGTGCGCGTGCAGGCCGAGTGGGACGCCAAGACCGAGGCCCGCCTGCGCAAGACCGTGCAGCAGATGGTCGACGCGGCCGAGCGCGGCAGCTCGGCCCGCGTGTTCGAGCTCGACCGACGCTTCCACGAGCAGCTCTGGGAGCTCGCCGACCACCGCATGCTCATGACCATCACGTCCCAGCTCCGTTCCCGGATCACAGGCTTCCTGCGCGCCGCGAACGTGGCCCTGGACCCCGAGGCGCGCGTCGCGCACGCCGAGACGCACAACCTCATCATCGACGCGATCGCGAGCGGCGACCCCGAGCGGGCGCGGACTGTCATGGCCGAGCACATCGGTGAGGCTGCGGCGCGGCTCGAGAGCCACACCGAGGAGGGCGAGGCAGAGGCCGGCCCTGCTCCGGTGGCTGGGGCCGTGGCCGGGGCCGTCGAGGCCGCGCGCTGACGCGACGGGCTGTGCGGGGTCAGGCCTGCAGGTAGCGGAGCAGCAGCCGGCCGACCAGCGCTTCGTACGCGTCACGCGCGAAGACCAGGTGCACGGGCGGGGTGAACGGCACGTCCTCGACCCCCTCGTCGGCACGGTCGCCCGGGACCTGCCAGCCGAGGTCGCGCCACTCGACGACACCCTGACCGATCACGAGCCGCGCACTCACCGCGCCGCACCCGAGGTCCGCGCACACCGGGCAGACGAGCAGCGGGACACGACCGTCGGCGAAGACGCTCACGTCGTCGGGGGCTCCGCCGCCGAGCAGCGCGTCGAGGTACTCCGACGCGGTGGCCGGCAGGAACGGGCTCAGGTCGACCAGCGGGGCCGCGAGCCCTCCCGGTCCCTCCGCAAGGGACACTCGATCGACGAGCCGGGTGAGCGTCTCGCCGTCGACGGTCCACTCGTCGCGGTACGCCAGCGTCCCGGGGTCGGTCGGTTCCATGACCGTGCGGATGCCGAGCTCGTTCACGCGCGCTCCGACAGCAGCGCGGCCTCGCGCCGGGACGCTACGAGGGCGAGCGCACCGCACCCGACCGCGAGCACCAGGAGCAGCGGTCCCTGTGCGCGGTACAGGACGAGCGCGACGATCGGGCTCGTCACGACCAGCGCGATCCCCGGGCCCCGGAGCAACGGGTTCCCGGTGCGACCGTCGAGCAGGAGCAGCCCGATGCCCAGCGCGAAGGCAGGACCGGCGAACCGGAGCATCATCGGACCCGAAAAGTACGCCAGCAGGACGAGCACGAGCAGGACCACGCCGTACCGGTCCTTGCCCTCGGTCACCCATGCCGGTCCACGCCTCGTGCGACGCGCGGCGACGACCCACAACACGAGGTACACGAGGGACGGGACGAGCATCCCCGGCCAGAACCTCCAGGGGTCGCTCCAGAGGGACACGGCGAGGACGGCGAGCCCTGCGGCCGTCCCCGTGAGCGGGAGGGACGTGGCGCGTCGCTGGGCTCGACGCCTGGCCTCGGTCGCTGCGAGGAGCGAGGCGGCGTCGACGGTGGTCGTCGTCATGGGAGCACTGTGGCGTGCCGCGCACACCCCGTCAACAGGGGTGGGGCAGCGAAGGGACGGCTCGCGTCGGTGCGGGTCGTGGCGGTCGAGGGATGGACACGTCGTGCGAGGTCCAGCCCGACCTCGCACGTGCTTCGTTGCCGTGCATCGTTCACTCGAGAACGTGGTTGCGAGACTATTCTTGCTATAGCAAAGCGTCAAGCCGACAGGGCCAGTCGAACCTGGACCGCCTCGCGCACCCGTCCCCACCTGCGACGACATCCCGCAGGCTCATCGAGGAGCCCCATGGAATTCCGCACCGCGACCCCCGCCGACGTCCCGTCGCTGTACACGCTGTGGGCTGCGGCGTTCGACGCCCCGCTCATGGTCCCGGTCTACGAGACCGACGCCGACCGGCTCGACCGCACGATCGTCGCCGTCCTCCCAGGGACGGGCGCAGAGCCGGACCGCGTCGTCGCCTCGGTCTGCTGGAGCCCGCGCACGCTCATGGGCCTCCCCGGCCCCGACGGGGCAGCCACCACGCTGGCCGTGGGTGGCGTCTCGAACGTCGCCTCGGCGCCCGACGTGCGCGGGCGCGGCCTGGTCCGCCTCGCGCTCGCCGAGGCCGTCACGCGCATGGAGGCCGCGGGCATGGACGCCTCGCTGCTGTTCACGGGGACGCCGGGCGTCTACCGCCCGAGCGGCTGGGAGGTCTTCGAGGTCCCTGTCGTCTCGGGTCCGCTCCGGCCCGACGGCGCCGCTCGCCCCGGGCAGCCGGGCCCGGCCGGGCAGCCGGGCGCGACCAGGCTCGCGGTCCGCCACGAGCGGGCGGCGCGCGCAGCTTCGGCCACCCCCACCACGTTCCCCGCCTGGAGCACCGACCTCCCGTGGCAGGACCTCGCGACCCTCCACGACGCGTTCCACGACGCGCCCGTGACCACGCGCCGGACGGCCGAGCACTGGCAGCACCGGGTCCCCCTCTGGTACTCGGCCGCCGAGCTCCTCACCGCTCGACGCCCCGACGGCACGATCGCGGGCTACCTGGTCGCGGAGACCGAGGGCGAGACGCTGCGCGTGCGGGAGCTCGCCGTCGGGCCCGACGACACGTCGGCGGTCGAGGCGCTCGCACGAGCGACCCGAGCCCTGGCCCGCGTGTGCGGTGCGACCCGCGCCGAGGTGCGCCTGCCGCGCACCCCGGCGACCACGGTCCTCACCGATGCGCTCCTGGCCACCGAGGGCCGCGAGAGGACGTCGGACGCGACGGGCATGCTGCGACCGGTCCTTCGCGGAGCGGCGGAGATCGACGCCCTGCGCGCCGCGACGAGCGGCCCGGCCGCCGGCTTCCACTGGCCCGGCGACTACCTGTGAAGCACGGGGCGCCGACGTCGCCGCCCGACCTTGCCACCCGACGCGCGCCGAGATGCGCCCAAGGGGGGCCGCGGAGCCCCGCCGAACCCCCGTCGGACGCATCTCGGCGCAGCGGGCACCCCGCCGGCAGCGTCCCACCCCGCCCCGCCCCGCCCCGGAAGGACCCGACGGACCTGGCGGCTCGTCATCAACCTCTTGACATTGCTATAGCACCGGCCTAATCTCCGGGAAATGCCCGATTCATCCGGACGCAACGAAGCGCATCCATCCTGCTGTCGCGGCCTGCCGCACACAGCCTGAACCGTTCCCTCGCACTCCCGTCCCCGGTCACCGCAGCCCCGGCCCGGCGGACTCCACCCGCACTCCCCCGTTGCCGCGCGTCGGCCACGCCTGAACGGACCCGTCTCATCGACTCGTCCGAAGGGTGACCCACGTGAAGACCCCCCTGACTGCCCGCGAGAGCGCGGCAGCGCCACACCTCTCCCCCGACTCCGACACCACCGCCCCCTCGCGCCGCGGCCTGCTGCGCGTCGCCGGCATGGGCGCGCTGGCCGCGACCGCGTTCGCGCTGTCCACGAGCACGGCGCCCGCGGCGCTCGCCGCGCCGCTGGGCCTGAGCAAGGACAGCGAGCCCGACGACGAGCTCACCGTCGCGACGTCGGTCGCCCAGCTCGTCGGCTGGCGCGCCAAGAAGATCGACCACGGCACCGTGGTCCGGCTCCTGGGCCACACGACCCCCGGCGACGGCGCCGCACGCCTCGTCCGCTACGACGCGAAGAGCACCGCGACCCCCAACGGAGGCACGGTGCTGGCGCCGCAGGACCTCGGTGCGGCCGGGCTGGGTCCTGGGCGGTGGCACACGCTCCACACCGGCACGGCCGACTTCCGCTGGTTCGGGATCTTCGGCGCCGACGCCCGCACGGGCAGCGCCGACGATGCGCTCGACGCGCTCGTGAACGACCCGACCGTGAGCCGCATCGAAGGGCACACCGAGCTCAACTTCGTGCGCCGCCACACCTACGCGCGCTCCGACCTCGAGCTCGACTTCGGCGGCCGGACGATCACGACCGAGGGCATCGAGCGCAACGCGCACGACAACCCGTTCGGCGCCGTCATGTTCTTCCAGGGGACCGTGACGGACGTGACCCAGCAGCGCACGCTCGTCGAGACCATGCCCGACCAGCGCGACGTGTTCGAGGTCGCGGACTCGACCGCGTTCGCGGTCGGCGACTGGTGGACCGTGCAGGTCGACCCCCGGCCGGGCGGCGGGCGCGACGAGCGCGAGCTCCAGCGGCTCGTGCAGGTCACCGAGGTCGTCGATGCGGCGCACGTGCGCGTCAACTACCGCAACGGCTGGGAGCTCGCCCCGGGCCGCGTGCTCGAGTGGCGCAAGGTCGTGCCCGTCGAGCAGGTCCACGTGCGGAACATGACGTTCGTCGGGGCCGGCCCCTACGACGGCCCACTCAACGGGGAGCTGCCCGACGACCGCGAGCTCAGCGGCTCGCACCCGGTCGCGTACGAGTTCGCGGTGCGCTGCGACGTCTCGGACGTGCACGGCTCCAGGACGTGGTGGCCCGTCATCATGCGCCGCTGGAACACGTTCTTCGCGACCGAGCGCTGCTCGGTCGCGAACCCGCCCACGGTCTTCTACGGCGGCGCGGGCTACCTCACGCAGCAGATCTACTGCCTGTACGGACGCGTCGCGGACTGCCGCTCGCACAACGCGCGCCACCTCAACGACCTCACGGCCTCGGCCTACTGCCTCGTCGAGAACTGCCACGGCGACGGCGACGACCAGGGCGGCAACCCGTTCACGACGCACGGCCAGTACGAGCACGACCTGGTGTTCCAGGGCAACAGCGGCCTCATGGACATCGCCAACTCGGGGGCGCAGTGGGGCATCAGCGCCAAGCGCATCACGGTCAAGGGACACGTGGCCTCGTGGTTCACGGTGAGCACCAAGATCACCGACCTGACGCTGGAGGACGTGCACGTGGTCGCGCGCTCGACGTTCGACCAGCAGGGCAGCCTCACGGTCAACGCCGACGGCGTGCAGATGCGTGGGTGCACCGCGTCGTTCTTCGCGGTCGCGCAGCGGTCGAACCTGTCGAAGCGGCCCAACGTCATCGAGGACTGCGACTTCTCGCTGCCGGTCGCCAGCGTGCTGCACCAGACGCCGGTCGCGAACCCGGTCCACTTCGTCCGGACGAGCTTCACCGGGTTCGACGGCACGATCCTGCGCGGCGCGGGGCCCGTGACGTTCACCGACTGCACGTTCGTCGGCTCGACCGACGAGGCCTCCCCCGCGGCCCCCGCGCTCGTCGGGTCGGCCGACGTCACGATCAGCGGCGGGACGCTCACCGGCACGGGCATCCAGCTCAGCGGGGTCCGCGACCAGAGGCTCACGGTCCGCGGGGCGGAGCTCTCCGGCACGACGACGGCAGGCGCCCTGGTGTCGCGGGCTGCGGGCCCGGGCACGGTCCAGGTGGACCTGCGCGGCGCGACGCTCGCCACGAGCGGGACCACCGCGCACGTCGCGCTGACCTCGGGCGCCGACGCGCTGACCGCGGTCGCGACGCGCTTCAGCGGCGGCCGGTACGACCTGGCCCCGGCCACGCGCGTGCTCCAGTCCGGCTGCGTCGAGCAGGGCGTCGACCGCACCGGCTTCCCCGAGGGCGACCACGTCCTCGTCACCGACTCCCTCGCGCTGTGAACCGCACGAGCACTCCCCCTCCCAGCCCACCCGGAAGCACCCCTGATGAAAGGCCTCTGCAGATGACGAACCTCCTCACGCCCGGACAGACCCCCGACGGGCCGGCGACGGCACCGACCTCGCCCCTCCAGGGCCCCACGGTCGAGGCCCCTTCGCGCCGCAACCTGCTACGCGTCGCCGGGATCGGCGGCCTCGTGGCTGCCGGCGCCCTGATGGGCACCCAGTCGGCCGCAGCCGGCACGCCCGCTGCCGCGGCGCCGTCGGGCGTGCTGCCCATGAAGAAGGACGAGCCCGACGACGAGGTCCTCGTCGCGACGTCCGTCGCCCAGCTCGTGGGTTGGAAGGCCAAGAAGATCGACGACGGGACGGTCGTCCAGCTCCTCGGCCACGCCACGCCGGGTGACGGTGCGGCGCGCCTGGTCCGCTACGACGCGAAGAGCGAGGCGGCCGCGAACGGCGGCACGGTGCTCGCGCCGAAGGACATCGGAGCCAAGGGGACGAACCGAGGGCGATGGCACACGCTCCACACGGGCACCGCCGACTTCCGCTGGTTCGGGCTGTTCGGGAAGGACACCCCGGCCGACGACGCGCTCGACGCGCTCGTGAACGACCCGACCGTGAGCCGTATCGAGGCGCACTCCGACCTCAACTTCGTGCGCCGCCACCGGTTCACGCGCTCGCACCTCGAGCTCGACTTCGGCGGGCACACCATGACGACCGAGGGCATCGAGAAGGCCGGGCAGGACGACCCGTTCGCGGCCGTCCTGTTCTTCCGCGGCACCGTGACCGACGACGTCCGCACCCACAAGCTCACGGCCGTCATGCCCGAGCTGCGCGACGACTTCGAGGTCGCCGACTCCTCGCAGTACGCCGTGGGCGAGTGGTACGCGCTCGAGGTCAACGCGCTCGCGGGCAAGTGGGAGCGCGAGCTGCAGCTCCAGGTCCAGGTCACGCAGATCGTCGACGCGACGCACGTGCGCGTCAACTACCTCAACGGCTGGGAGCTCGCCGCGGGGCGCACGCTCACGTGGACCAAGGTCGAGCCCGTGCAGCAGGTGCACGTGCGCAACCTGTCGTTCGTGGGCGTCGCGGGCGGCGACCAGTACACGGGATCGCACCCGCTCGCGTTCGAGTACGCGGTGAGCTGCGACGTCGAGAACGTGCACGGGGTCGCGACGTTCTGGCCCCTGGTCATGCGCCGGTGGTCGACGTTCTTCACGACGTCGCGCTGCTCGCTCGCCAACCCGGCCTCGATCACGTGGGGCGGCGCGGGCTACCTGACGCAGCAGATCTACTGCCTGTACGGGCACGTGTCCGACTGCCACACGTCGAACTGCCGCCACCTCAACGACTGGACCGCCTCGGCGTACGGCCTCGTGGAGAACTGCCACGGCGACGGCGACGACCAGGGCCCGTTCGTGACGCACGGCCAGTACGAGCACGACCTGACGTACGTCGGGAACTCGGGGCTCATGACGTTCGCGAACTCGGGTGCGGCGTGGGGCTCGTCGGCCAAGCGCATCACGGTCAGCAAGCACGTGTGCTCGTGGTTCGTGGCGCGCGTCAAGGTCACCGACCTGACGCTCGAGGACGTCCAGGTCATCCGCAAGGAGGGACTCGCGGGCTCGGGCATGCTGTGGGTCAACGCCGACGGCGTCCAGCTGCGCGGGTGCCAGGCCGACGACACCCTGATCGTCTCGCAGGCGTCGAGCCGCTCGAAGCGTCCCAACGTCATCGAGGGATCGCGCTTCAACGTGCTGCCGGGTACGCCGATCACGCAGGCCACCGTGACCAACCCGGTCCACCTGGTCCGCACGACGCTGAACGGGCTGGAGGGTGCGTCGTTCGCGGGCTCGGGGCCGGTGGTCCTGGACCAGTGCACGCTCGAGGCCGCCGAGGGCAAGGGCACCGTGACGGCGTCGGGAGACCTGACGATCCGTGGCGGCGTGGTGCGCAACGTCGCGGTCGTCGCGGCGGGCGCCGCCGAGCAGACCATCCGGGTCGGCGACGGGGCCCGGCTCGAGGGATCGCCCGCGGGCGGCACCTTCCTGAGCCGGGCGAAGGCGGACAAGCCGGTCACCTGGAACCTGGACGGTGCACGATCCACCGCGCCGACGGGTGACACTGGTCACGTGAAGCTAGACGCAGGTATCAATCGATGGTCGGCCGTGGGCTCCACCTTCACGGGTGGTCGCCTCCAGCTCGCCGACGGCGCATTCGGCACGGGGTCCTACCTCCTGCACTCGGGCAACGTGGAGAGCGGCGTGCAGCGCGTCGCGATCCCGGCCGACGGCCCGACGGTCTCGACGACGGGCACGCTCGTGGTCTGACCCCCTGCCCGTCCCGCCGGCCGCACCCCGACAGCACGAGGGGTGCGGCCGGCGTCGCACGGGCATCAGGGCAGCGACGGGACGTTCACCGACACCGAGCTGCCGGCCCCCGACCTCCGGCGCCGAGAACGGGGTTCCGCGCCCTCGACCACGAGGTTGCGGTCGTTCTCCGTGGGAAAGCGACCGCAACCTCGTGCTCGGCACCGGCGGACCGGCCCGGTGGCAGCGGCAGCCGCCGGTCTCGGCCCGGTCGTCGACCATGCGGTGGGCGGCTGCCGAGCATGCGATGGGCGTCAGAAATCCCACGCATCACGACGCCAACCGCCTGCTCGGCACCGAGAGCACGGCCGGCGCGACCAACCTCCGGCGCCGAGCACGAGGTTCCGCGCACTCGACCACGAGGTTGCGGCCGCTCTCAGCGGGAAAGCGACCGCAACCTCGTGCTCGGCACCGAGCCGCCGACCCTCACCACCGGCCCCGCCGGCCTCGGAGGAAGGTCCGGGTCGCGGAGCCCGCACGGCAGCCCGGTCCCAGACCGCACGAAAGATAACGACTCGGTCGCAAGTTGACCTGACGGGCTGTCAGGGCGCAGGATCATCTGTCATAGTTGCTATAGCAAATAGCAAATGAAGCCGTACTCGCCCGGCCCCTCACCGCACCACCCGCTCTCCCCGCAGCCCCCGCAACGAAGCAAGGACCGCTCGTGACCCGCAATGATGCACCCGTGACCGTCGCCCTCGTGGGCGCCGGCAACCGTGGTCAGACCTACGCACGCTGGATCGCCGCGCACCCCGACCGTGCCCGCCTGGTCGCGGTCGCCGACCCGCGCCCGTTCCAGCGCTCGCTCGTGGCGTCCGGCTCGGCAGCGGCGAACCCCGACGCCGCCCCCGTCGCGGAGTTCGCGGACTGGGAGTCCCTGGTCGCAGCGGGCGACGGGACCACGGGCGCCCCCGCCCGCCTCGCCGACATGGTCATCGTCGCGACCCAGGACCGTGAGCACCGCGACCCGGTCGTGGCGCTCACGGCGCAGGGCTACGCGATCCTGGTCGAGAAGCCGCTCGCACCGAGCCCCGAGGAGTGCCGCGACGTCGTCGACGCGGTCGAGGCCTCGGGCGTCCTGTTCGGCGTGTGCCACGTCATGCGCTACATGCCGTACACGGACCTCATGAAGTCGGTCGTCGACTCGGGCGTCCTGGGCGAGGTCGTCAACGTGCAGCACCTCGAGCCGGTCGGCTGGTGGCACGACGCGCACTCGTACGTGCGCGGACCGTGGCGCTCGGAGAAGACGTCGAGTCCCATGCTGCTCGCCAAGTCGAGCCACGACCTGGACTGGATCCGCTACGTCACGGGCAAGCGGATCACGACGGTCGCGAGCTTCGGCTCGCTCAAGCACTTCCGGCCCGAGGAGCGTCCCGAGGGCGCCGCGGACCGCTGCCTGGACTGCCCGCTCGAGCCGACCTGCCCGTACTCGGCTCCCCGCCTGTACCTGGGCACGCTGCGCGAGAAGGGGCCGATCTGGCCCGTCACGGTCGTCACCGACGGCACCGACGAGGCCTCGGTGATCGAGGCGCTGCGCACGGGCGACTACGGGCGGTGCGTCTACGCCTCGGACAACGACGTCGTGGACCACCAGGTCGTCGCGATGGAGCTCGAGGGCGGCGGAGCGGCGACGTTCACCATGACCGCCTTCTCGGAGCAGGACCACCGCAAGACGCAGATCTTCGGGACCCACGGCTGCCTCGACGGCGACGGCGAGAAGATCCGGGTCACCGACTTCCGGGACGGCTCGGTCACGGTCCACGACTCGGGTCACCACGGCGCGACCAACGCGGCCGACGACCACGGCGGCGGCGACTCGGGCGTCATGGACGCGTTCGTGCGCGCGGTCGCGACGGGCGACGCGTCGCACGTCCGCTCGGGCGCCGTCGAGTCCCTCCAGAGCCACCTCGCCGTGTTCGCGGCCGAGGAGTCGAGACACTCACGCACCGTCGTGGAGGTCCCGGCCCGCTAGCAGCACGTCCCGTCCGGGCGGGCAGCAGCCGCCCGGACACCGAAGCAGCACCTCGCAGGGAGCAGCGAAGCACCCGAAGCACCACCGCACGACCCCCGAAACATCCAGCAAGCATCCAGCACGGTAGTCATCGTTCGACGTCAAAGGAGCACGAAAATGACCATGCCGAAGAAGCACGTGGTGACCGCGATCGCCGCGATCGCCAGCCTCGGCGCCCTCACCGCGTGCAGCGGTGGCGGCACGACCGGCAGCTCGACCCCCGTCCCCTCGGACGGCGCGGCCTCGGGCTCGGTGACCATGTGGACCTACCCCGTCATCGCCGACGAGGCGGCCCACAAGAAGTTCTGGGACGAGCAGATCGCCGAGTTCACGGCCGAGAACCCGGACGTCGACGTCAAGGTCGAGATCTACCCGTGGGCCGGCCGCGACGAGACGCTCGCGACGGGCATCGCGGGCGGCAAGGGCCCCGACGTCGTCTACCTGATCCCCGACCAGCTCCCCAAGTACGCGAAGTCCCTCGCGGCGGTCGACAACTACATCACCGACAACACGGGCGACCTGCGCGAGAACGCCGCGAAGTCCGTGAGCATCGACGGCGCCATGATGGGCGCGCCGCTGATCATGAACTCGAAGCCGCTCGTGTGCAACGCCGCGGCGTTCGACGCGATCGGCGAGTCGGGCAACTACCCCGCCACGTGGGACGACCTGATGACCCTGGCCCCGAAGTTCAAGGACGCCGGGTACGACGTCACGAACTACTGGGGCGCGGTCGACGCGACGCTCAACGAGTCCTTCTACCCGCTGCTGTGGCAGGCGGGCGGCTCGGTGTTCTCCGAGGACGGCACGAAGGTCGCGTTCGACTCCCCCGAGGGCGTCGAGGCGCTCCAGTTCGTCACGGACCTCGCCGAGGGCGGGTTCGTCGAGAAGGACCTGCTGACGACCATCCCGGCGTTCGAGCAGACCCGCACCGCGCAGGGCAAGATCGCCTGCACGTGGCAGCAGGGCCCCGGCGACGTCGCGAGCTTCTGGGGCGAGGAGAACACGGTCGTGCTCCCCTCCCTCAAGCAGGCCGAGTCGATCGGCTACGGCACGGTCGGCTCGCTGGCCCTCATGAAGAAGGCCGAGAACCTGGACGCGGCGGGCAAGTGGCTCGCGTTCGCCACGCGCCCCGAGGCGTCGGCCGAGTACGCGAAGGCTGCGGGCTGGTTCACGCCCTACACCTCGCAGACGGGCCTGTACGGCGACGACGCGACCATGGCGGCCCTCGAGGCCACGCTCGACGCGACCACCTCGGGTGACCTCAACGAGAAGTCGCGCGAGGTCATGGGCATCCTCGCCCCGGAGATCCAGGCCGCGCTCATCGGCCAGAAGACCCCTGAGCAGGCCATGAAGGACGCGGCCGCTGCCGCGAACCCGCTCCTCGGCTGATCTCGCACCACACCCACCGGGCCGGGAGGCCGCCGCTGACGCGGCCCCCGGCCCGGTGAGGCGAAGGAGAAGAACCTCATGACAGCAACCACCCCGTCCGGAGACGTCCTCGGGACAGGCGTCCAGGGCTCCGTGCCCGACGGCGCCACGCCCGTCGCGCGGAGCACGTCCGGTGGGTCCTCAGGCCCGTCGGGCGGGACCGGCCCGACAGGCCCATCAGCGTTCCGCCGCACCATGGCCCGCCGCGAGGCCCGTATCGGCCTGCTCTTCGCGCTCCCGGCCTTCCTGCTCTTCCTCGCCTTCCGCTTCGGACCGGCGATCGCTGGCGTGGGGCTGAGCTTCTTCGACTACACGATCGGGGACACGGCCCAGTGGACCGGCCTCGACAACTTCGAGCGCATGGTCAACGACCCGATCTTCTGGTCCGCGATGCGCGTGACCCTGATCCTCAGCGTCCTGATCGTGCCGCTGTCGCTCGCGATCTCGACCTTCATGGCGCTCCTGGTCCGCCGTTCGTTCCGTGGGTCGGGCTTCTACCGCTCGGTGTTCTTCCTGCCCGTGGTCACGAGCCTCGTGCTCGCTGCGACCGTGTTCACGTGGGTCTTCTCGACGGGCGGACCGTGGTCGCAGCTCATGGGACTGATCGGCCTGTCGACCGACTCGTGGCTCGGCAGCACGACCCTGGTCCTGCCGGCCCTGGCGCTCGTGTCGATCTGGTCGCGCTTCGGGTACGGGATGCTCATCCTCCTGGCCCGCATGCAGGACCTGCCGCGCGAGCTCGAGGAGGCCGCGGCGCTCGACGGCGCGAACGCCTGGCACCGCTTCTGGCACATCATCATGCCGCAGCTCAAGCCGACCCTGTTCTTCCTGGCGGTCATCGAGACCACGGCCTCGTTCCAGATCTTCGACCTCGTCTACACCATGACGGGCGGCGGACCGGCGCGCGCGAGCTACAGCCTCGTCTACCAGATCTACGACCAGGGCTTCAAGTACTTCGACCTCGGCTACGCCAGCACGCTCGGCGTCGCCCTGTTCATCATCACCATCGTCGTTGCGTTGGTGCAGCGTCGCCTCATCGGGAGGGACAAGTGACCACGCTCGCCACCCCCGGCACCCCGGGACACCCCGGGACCGCTGCCGGTACCACCAGCCCGACCGACCTCACGCCCAAGGTGCGTCGCAGGCGCAGCAAGAGCTCGGGCATGGACCTGACGCTGCGCGGCAAGATCGTGCGGTACGTCGTGCTGAGCCTCGCCGCGGTCGTCACGATCTTCCCGTTCTACGCGATGGTCGTCCTCTCGCTCAAGCCTGCGGCGGCGATCCAGTTCCCGCAGAGCCTGATCCCCACGAACCTGGGCTTCGCGGCCTACGAGCGCGTGCTCGGCGCGGGCAACATCTGGACCTGGTTCGGGAACACGCTCATCTACTCGGTCGTGTCCGTGGTGCTGGTCCTGGCGTTCTCCGCGATGGCCGGCTACGCGTTCGCCAAGAAGAAGTTCCCGGGCCGCGAGGCCATGTTCTGGTCGTTCCTCGCGATGGTCATGGTCCCGTACCACGTGACCCTCATCCCGACCTTCATCCTCATGGCGCAGGTCGGCGGCCTGGACACCTACTGGGGCCTGATCCTGCCGACGCTCGCGAACGCGCAGGCCGTGTTCCTCATGCGGCAGTTCATCATGGACATGCCGGACGAGCTCTTCGAGGCCGCCAAGCTCGACGGCGCCTCCGAGTGGCGCATCTTCACGCGCATCGTGCTGCCCCTGTGCAAGCCGATCCTCGCGACGCTCGGCACGTTCGTCTTCCTGTGGCACTGGAACGACTTCCTGTGGCCGCTCATCATGGGCCAGGGCACCGACCACTGGACCCTGACCGTGGGTATCGCGTCGCTGCAGCAGCAGGACGTGCCGCTCAACATGATCCTCGCCGGCGCGACCATCTCCTTCGTGCCGATCTTCGCCGCCTACCTCGTGGCCCAGCGCTACTTCCAGGAGGGCGTCACCATGTCCGGAATCAAGGGATAGCACTCGTGTCTTCGACCTCACCCAGCCCCCTGCCCGCCGCCGCCGTCGCACCTGCCGGCCCCTCCGCCGTCGGGCGTCCCGCCGGTCCCTCGTCGCTCGCCGAGCTCGAGGACCTGCTCACCACCCCCTCGCCCGCGCTCGTCGCGGACATGGCCGCCCGCTCGGGCGACCTGGTCGTCCTGGGAGCGGGCGGCAAGATGGGCCCAAGCCTCACGGTCCTCGCGCGACGCGCGCTCGACGCCGCGGGCCGCACCGGCGACGCGGTCCACGCAGTCTCCCGCTGGTCGGACCCGGCCCAGGCCGACCACCTGCGCGACGCGGGCGTGAACGTCGTGACGGCGGACCTCATGACGGGCGACCCCGCCGTCCTCGCCGGCCTGCCCGACGGCGCGGACGTCGTCTACATGGTCGGCGCCAAGTTCGGCACGTCGTCGGCCCCCTCGCTCGCATGGGCCGCGAACGCCGCGCTCGTGAGCGACGTCGCGCGCCGCTACGCGGACTCGACCATCGCGGCCTTCTCGACCGGGAACGTCTACCCGCTCGTGCCCGTGTCCTCGGGCGGCTGCTCCGAGGACGACCCGACCGGGCCCGTCGGCGAGTACGCCATGAGCTGCCTCGGGCGCGAGCGCCTGTTCCAGCACGCGGCCCTCACGCGCGGCACCAAGGTCGCGAACATCCGCCTCAACTACGCGGTCGACCTGCGCTACGGCGTGCTGTGCGACGTCGCGGCGCCCCTCCTCGCGGGCGAACCGGTCGACCTGACGACGAGCCACGTCAACGTCGTGTGGCAGGGGTACGCGAACGAGGTCGCGCTGCGCGCGCTCGGCCACGCGTCGTCCCCCGCGTTCACGGTCAACCTCACGGGCCCGGAGACCGCGTCGGTGCGTCGCCTCGCGGGGCTGCTCGGTGCGGGCCTGGGCCGCGAGGTCTCGTTCACGGGCACCGAGGCCGGCACGGCGCTGCTCAACGACGCGAGCCTGTGCCACGAGCTGTTCGGCTACCCCGACGTCTCGCTGCGCACGCTCGTCGACTGGCAGGCGCAGTGGCTCGCGGCGGGACTGCCCACGAGCGGCAAGGCCACCAAGTTCACCGTGCGCGACGGGAAGTTCTGATGGGTTCGACCGCCCGCGCCATGAAGCCCGACTCGCTCGCGCTCCTGCGTGCCGGCACGGTCATCCCGGCCCAGCCGCTCGCGCTGACCGCCGACCGCCGGTTCGACGAGCGCCGCCAGCGCGCCCTGACGCGGTACTACCACGCGGCCGGGGCCGGCGGCGTGGCCGTGGGCGTGCACACGACGCAGTTCGAGATCCGCGACGTCGGGCTGTACCGGCCCGTGCTCGAGATGGCGGCCGAGGTCTCGCGCGAGACGACGGGCGGGAACGCGCCCGCGGGATCCTCGGTCACCGGCCCGCGCCCGCTCGTCCAGGTCGCCGGAGCCTCGGGACCGACGGCCCAGGCCGTGGCCGAGACCCAGGTCGCCGCGGAGCTCGGCTACGACGCGGTGCTCCTCGCACCGCGTGTCGCGGGGCTGAGCGGCACGCGCGAGGAGGTCGAGCGCTACCTGCTCGACCGTGCGCGGGCCGTGGGCGAGGTCCTGCCCGTGATCGGCTTCTACCTCCAGGAGGCGATCGGCGGGCCGCGGCTCTCGGTCGACTTCTGGCGCGAGTTCGCCGCGATCGAGGCCGTCGTGGCCGTCAAGGCCGCGCCGTTCAACCGGTACCGGACCATCGACGTGCTGCGCGGCGTGGCCGAGTCCGGCCGCGCCGACCAGATCTCGCTCTACACGGGCAACGACGACGCGATCATCGCCGACCTGGTCTCCGAGGTCGACTTCCCGGTCGCGGGGAGCACGAGCCCGTACACCGCACGCTTCGTGGGCGGCCTGCTCGGTCAGTGGGCCGTGTGGACGCGCGGCGCGGTCGAGACCCTGCGCCTCGCCCAGGCCGCGCGCGGCGTCACGTCCGACGGCACGCTCACGGTGCCCGACGACGCGGCCCTGCGCCTCCTGGTCGCCCGTCAGACCGGGCTCACCGACGCCAACGCCGCGGTGTTCGACTCCACGAACGACTTCGCGGGGGTCATCGCCGGGGTGCACGAGGTGCTGCGCCGCCAGGGGCTGCTCGAGGGAATCTGGTGCCTCGACCCCGCCGAGACGCTGTCGCCCGGGCAGGCCGACGAGCTCACGCGCGTCACGGCCGCGTACCCGTGGCTCGGCGCGTCGGACGACGCGTTCATCGCCGAGCACCTCGACGCGTGGCTGGCATGATTCCCCGATGAGCCGCACCGCGAGCGTCGTCAGCGTCTCCCCCGCGCTGCGGGCCGAGTTCTTCACGCCCGCGGCGTGGGAGACGCTGGGCACCCTGACCGACGTCCTGCTCGTCGACGACCCGGCCACGCTGGGGGCGACGCTCGACGCCCGGACAGGCGCTGCGTCGTCGGGCCCCTCGCGGGCGGAGGTGCTCGTCATCTCGTGGGGCACGCCGCGCCTCGACGCCGCGCTGCTCGATCGCATGCCGGGCCTGCGGCTGGTCGCGCACACGGGCGCGAGCGTCAAGCCGTTCGTCACGCCCGAGCTGTTCGCGCGCGGCGTGCGCGTGACGCAGGCCGGGCAGGGCATGGCGCAGTCGGTCGGCGAGGTGTCGGTCGTGTTCGCCATGGCCCTGCTGCACCAGCTCCCGCGGTTCCACCACGGTCTCGCGTCGGGCGCCTCGTGGGAGGACGCCGAGGACGCACCGCCCAGGTACGAGATCGCCGGCACACGTGTCGGCGTGATCGGCGCGTCCCGGACCGGGCGGGCGGCGATCACCATGCTGCGCGCGCTCGGGGCCGAGGTCGTGGTCGCGGACCCGACGCTGTCGGCCGCGGACGCCCGGGCCCTGGGCGTCGCGCTGGTGAGCCTCGACGACCTGCTCTCGACGAGCCGCATCACCATGGTCCACGCGCCCACGCTGCCCGAGACGCACCACCTGGTCGGGGCGCGCGAGCTCGCGCTCATGCCCGACGGCGCCGGTCTCGTCAACACCGCCCGGTCGTGGCTGACCGACGAGGACGCGCTGCTGCGCGAGGTCGCGAGCGGACGGATCGACGCGGCGCTCGACGTGTTCGACGCCGAACCTCTGCCCGTCGACCACCCGCTGCGGACCCTGCCGAACGTGCTGCTCACGCCGCACCACGCGGCCGCGACGGTCCAGGGCCGGCTGCGCCAGGGGGCGATCGTGGTCGAGGAGATCGGGCGCTTCCTCGCGGGCGAGCCGTTGCAGCACGAGGTCGACGCGGCCGCGCTCACGCGGACGGGCTGAGGCCCTTCCCCCGATCGGTTGTCAGAAGTGAGCCGGGGCATACCCCGCTCCGCTTCTGACAACGTGGCGCCGCACCGACTGGTTGTCAGAAGTGAGCCGGGCCCTACACCGGCTCACTTCTGACAACTGGTCTCCCGCGGCGGTGGGAGAATCGAGACCATGCCCGACGACGCACCCACCACTTCCGCGCCCGCACCTTCGCCCGGGGTCACCGGTGCCGAGGACTGGCGACCGCACCTCGGCACCGACGCCGAGCGCCCGGCCCCGACGCTCCCCCACCTCGTGTTCTTCGAGCCCCGCATCCCCGGCAACACGGGCAACGCGATCCGCCTCGCGGCCGTGACCGGCGCCCGCCTGCACCTGGTCGAGCCGCTGGGCTTCGACCTCGACGAGCCCAAGCTCCGCCGGGCGGGCCTGGACTACCACGACCTCGCCGCGATGGAGGTGCACGCCGACCTCGAGGCCGCGCTCGCGTCGATGCCCGAGGCCCGCGTCTTCGCGTTCACGACCAAGGCCACGACCCGGCACACCGACGTCGAGTACCGCCCGGGCGACATGCTGCTGTTCGGCCCCGAGCCCACGGGACTGCCCGACGAGGTCCTGGCCCACCCGCGCATCACCGACCAGGTCAAGATCCCCATGCTGCCCGGGCGACGGTCGCTCAACCTCACCAACAGCGCGTCGATCGCGATCTACGAGGCGTGGCGTCAGACGGGGTTCGCGGGCGGGGTCTGACCCACGGGACTCGGTCAGGTCGCCAGGAGGAACGGCTCGACGGGTCAGCCGCCGACGATCGAGAGCCGACCGGACTGGACGTCCTGGACGATCACCTGACCCGGTGCGCCGACCTGCGGGAAGGCGTTGGCGACGATGACGGCCCCCGCGACGACGCAGGCCACCACGACGACGAGCCACCGGGAACCGGGGCGCTGGTGGGACCCGGCAGCGTACTGCCACGTCGAGAGGTCGAGGTTGCCGAACCTGTCGACCGCGTGCGCCTGGAACACCTGGGCCAGGATCCTCAGCACGTACGAGACCCCGCCCAGCAGGATCCCGACCGCCAGGAGGGGGAAGACCCGGCGACCGCGGGGCCTCGCGGGCGCGGGCTCAGCCGTCTCCGTGGCCGGGGAGTCCTCGCCCGGATCGAGGTCGTCGAAGGTCTCGGCGTCGACGGGGACCAGCTCGATGGGATGCACCATCCGTGCATCCTGGCGGAAGGGACGCCCTGCGGGCCGGAGGGGCTGGGAACGGGGAGTGTTCACCCCTTCCACTCTCAAGATATAGCGCACGGGGGGCCTTGCGGCAAGGCCCCGGTGCTCCCGCAGAATGGTCGATCTCAGCCGCGAGCAGTGGGATGGAGAACCTCGGTCATGCGCGCTTCCTCGTCAGTCTCCCGGTCGCCCCGCACCCGCACGAACCCGATCGGAGCCCTTCGCGTGCCCTCTCAGGACGACAGCCCGTTCGACCTTCCCGAACGCCTCTCCGCGAAGGCCGACCCGGCGCTGATCGCCGCCGACGAGCGGCACCTCGCCGCGATCGCCGCGACCCTCGAGCACTCGGTGGCCGACCTGTCGGGACGCCTCGACGCCGCGCGCCGGGCACCGGGCGGGTCCGGCACCGAGGCGCTCGAACGGGACCAGGAGATCCACCGGCTCAGCTCCCGGCTGCGACTCCTGCAGAGGTACGGGATCGACCTGTGCCTCGGGCGCCTGGTGCCGGCCGACGGGTCCGAGCCCGTCTACGTCGGGCGCCTCGGCCTGACCGACGCCGCCGGCCGGCGCCTGCTGGTCGACTGGCGGTCGCAGCCCGCCGAACCGTACTTCGCGGCCACGCGCGCGCACCCCATGGGGCTCGCGAGCCGCCGCCGGTATCGCTGGACGGGCGGGCGGATCAGCGACTACTGGGACGAGTCGTTCACCGCGGACGGTCACGACGACAGCGTGGCGCTCGACGACGAGTCGGCCTTCATCGCGAGCCTCGGGACCAGCAGGTCTCCCCGCATGCGGGACGTGCTGGGCACCATCCAGTCCGACCAGGACGCGATCGTGCGTGCCGACTCGCGCGGTGCCCTGGTCGTCGACGGTGGCCCGGGCACGGGCAAGACGGTCGTCGCGCTGCACCGCGCGGCATTCCTCCTCTACTCCGACCCGCGTCTGGGCCACCACCACGGCGGCGTGCTGTTCGTCGGACCGCACGAGCCCTACCTCGCGTACGTCGCCGACGTGCTGCCGAGCCTCGGCGAGGAGGGCGTGCAGACGTGCACGCTGCGCGACCTCGTCCCCGAGGGGGCGGCGGCGGTGCCAGAGACCGACCCCGAGACGGCCCGGCTCAAGGCGTCGGCACGCATGGTCGCGGCGGTCGAGCCCGCGGTGCGGTTCTCCGAACGACCACCGACCGAGGGCATGGAGGTCGGGACCCCGTGGGCCGACGTCTGGCTCAGCACGGCCGACTGGGCGGAGGCGTTCGCGTCCCCGGACCCCGGCACCCCGCACAACGACGCGCGCGACGAGGTCTGGGAAGCGCTCCTGACGATCCTCGTCGACAAGCACACCGACGAGACCGAGGACGTGCCCGAGGAGCAGGTCCGCCGGTCGCTGCGCCAGAACAGGGACCTGGGCACGGCGTTCAACCGGGCCTGGCCGCTCATCGAGGCGACGGACCTCGTCGCGGACCTGTGGTCGGTGCCGGCCTACCTGCGGATGTGCGCCCCCTGGCTCACGCCCGAGGAGGTCCGGGCCCTGCAGCGCGACGACGCCCAGGCCTGGACCGTCGCCGACCTGCCGCTCCTCGACGCGGCGCGCCAGCGCCTCGGCGACCCCGAGGAGTCGCGCCGACGACGCCGGAACCGGGCCGCCGCAGCGGCTGAGAGCGCACGAATGGCCGACGTCGTCGACCACCTGATCGCGACCGACGACTCCGAGCTGCACGTCATGTCGATGCTGCGCGGGCAGGACCTCCAGGGCGCGCTGGTCGACCCCTCCGCGCTCGAGACCGCGCCACCGGACCTGCTCGCAGGACCGTTCGCGCACGTCGTGGTGGACGAGGCGCAGGAGCTGACGGACGCCGAGTGGCAGATGCTGCGCCTGCGTTGTCCTTCAGGGAGCTTCACGATCGTGGGCGACCGCGCGCAGGCCCGGCACGGGTTCACCGAGTCGTGGGACGAACGGCTCGCACGGGTCGGGCTCGACCGGGTCCGCTCGGCCTCGCTGAGCATCAACTACCGGACCCCGGAGGAGGTCATGGCGGAGGCCGAGCCGGTCATCCGGGCCGCGCTCCCCGACGCCAACGTGCCCACGTCGGTCCGTCGCTCCGGGGTCCCGGTGGTGCACGGGCGCACGGCAGACCTGGACTCGATCCTGGCGACCTGGCTCGCGACGCACGACGACGGCACCGCGTGCGTGATCGGCTCCCCCACGGTCGCGGGCACGCCGCGCGTCCGCTCGCTGACCCCGGTCCTCGCCAAGGGGCTCGAGTTCGACCTGGTGGTCCTGGTCGACCCGGGGTCGTTCGGCGAGGGGATCGAGGGAGCGGTCGACCGCTACGTCGCGATGACGCGCGCGACCCAGCAGCTCGTGGTCCTCGCTGACGGTCGCTGACGCCTGCTGCCCCGCGGACGCCGCGCGCCAGGGAGGTACCGCCAGGAACTCCCTGCCTCCGACCGGTGCCCGTAGCGTCGAGGTGGACCGATCGTCAGCACGACCTCAGGAGGACGGCATGGAGAAGCGAACGCTGGGCCAGGGGCTCGAGGTGTCCGCGCTCGGGCTCGGCTGCATGGGCATGAGCCAGAGCTACGGGCCCAACCCCGGTGGCCGGGACGAGATGATCGCGGTGCTGCGCGGCGCCGTCGAGCGGGGCGTGACGTTCTTCGACACGGCCGAGGTGTACGGGCCGTACGTGAACGAGGAGCTCGTGGGCGAGGCGCTCGAGCCGCTGCGCGACCAGGTGGTCCTCGCGACCAAGTTCGGCTTCGACATCCGTGACGGGAGGTCGGTCGGGGTGGACAGCCGTCCCGAGCAGATCCGCCGCGTCGCCGACGCGTCGCTCGCTCGCCTGCGCACGGACCGGATCGACCTGTTCTACCAGCACCGCGTCGACCCCGCGGTGCCCATCGAGGACGTCGCGGGCACTGTCGCGGAGCTCGTCGCCGAGGGCAAGGTGGCGTACTTCGGGCTCTCGGAGGCCGGCGCAGCCACGATCCGCCGCGCCCACGCGGTGCACCCCGTGACCGCGCTGCAGAGCGAGTACTCGCTGTGGACCCGGGAGATCGAGGCCGAGATCCTGCCGACCCTCGACGAGCTCGGCATCTCGCTCGTGCCGTTCAGCCCGCTCGGCAAGGGGTTCCTCACGGGCACCGTGGACACCTCGACGGAGTTCACCCCGGGCGACGTCCGCACCCTGATCCCGCGTTTCAGCGAGGAGAACAGGGCCGCCAACCAGGCGCTGGTCGACCTCGTCAAGGAGGTCGCCACGGCCCACCGCGCGACCCCCGCCCAGGTCGCGCTGGCCTGGCTGCTGGCCCAGCGGCCGGACATCGTCCCCATCCCGGGCACGCGTCGGCTGTCGCGCATCGAGGAGAACCTCGGCGCGACCACGCTCGACCTTCCCGCGGCCGACCTCGCGGCGCTGGGCGAGGCCGCCACGCGCCTGGGCGTCGCCGGGGCGCGCTACAACGAGGCGATGCAGAAGATGACCGGGCTCTAGAGCCGGTCGCGTCCGGACGGCCCGACGCGGGGCGTCCGGACGCTCGCGGACGGCCAGGACGGCCGGGACGACCGTGCGGCCGTCGGTACGGACGTTCGTGGACAAGGGGTCCCTCTCCGGCGATCCGCCCGCTACAGTCGTCGCGTGCTGTCGCCGGGTGTCGGTC
Organism: Oerskovia sp. Root918; assembly: GCF_001428945.1. Lineage (NCBI taxonomy): Bacteria > Bacillati > Actinomycetota > Actinomycetes > Micrococcales > Cellulomonadaceae > Oerskovia > Oerskovia sp. Root918. The sequence continues at coordinate 245,886 of NZ_LMJG01000012.1, read as the reverse complement.
TGCTGCGCGGGGTTCGAGCAGGGTTGCTCGCCACCGCGGTCGTCGGGCTGTCCCTGGTCTCGCACGGGCTGGCCGGCGGTGCGCCCCCGGGGGCCGTTCCCGTGGTCGTGCTCGTGATGGTCACGGCCGTGCTGCTCCGCTCGCTCGTCGGGCGTCGGGTGGCGCTCCCGTACCTCCTGGGCGTCCTGGGTCTGGGCCAGCTCGCCTTCCACTACACGTTCGAGCAGTGCGCCCTGCTCTCGAGCGCCTCCGCGCCGGCGCACGCGCACGCCTCGGACCGCCCCGAGGTGATGCTGGCCGCCCACGTGGTGGCGACGCTCGTGGTCTCGGTGTTCCTGACCCACGCCGACCGCGTGCTGTGGGCACTGTGGTCGTGGCTCACGATGCGCTCGGTCCCCAGGGCCGTGCCTCTCCCTCTCGCCCGCGGGCGCAACCCCCTCTTCCTCCCTCTGGTCGTTCCCGTCCTCACGGCCCCGGGCCGTGGGTCGGTCCGGGGCAGAGCCCCTCCCGTCGTGGTCCTCGCAGCAGCACCTTGACCTCGATCGCGGCCCAGCCGCGATCCGCTCCCTGCCGCCCGGGCACGTGCCCGGCGACAGCCGGCGCCGCGACGGCTCTCGTCCGTGCGGCGCCCCGAGCGACCCTGCGTCCCACCACGGAAGGCCTGTGCCTCAGATCATGAAGCGTCCACTCCAGCTCCTCACCGTCGCCGCGGCGACGACCACGCTCCTCGCGCTCGGTGCGAGCGGCGCGTCCGCCCACGTGTCGGTCGACCCCGACACGACCACCGCGGGCTCCTACGCCCTGCTGACCTTCGGCGTCCCGCACGGCTGCGGGGAGTCCGCGACCACGAAGGTGTCCATCCAGATCCCCGAGCCGATCACGAGCGTCACCCCCACGGTCAACCCCGGCTGGGACGTCGAGAAGGTCATGGTGACGCTCGCGACCCCGATCGACGACGGTCATGGCGGCCAGCTCACCGAGCGCGTGGGCGAGATCGTCTACACCGCGAGGGCCCCGCTGCCCGACGGCTACCGGGACGCCCTCGTCCTCTCGACCAAGCTCCCCGACACGGTCGGCGAGACCCTCGTCTTCCCGACCGTCCAGACCTGCCAGGAGGGCGAGTCCGCCTGGGTGCAGGTCGCGGCCGAGGGCGAGGACCCGCACGACCTCGACCTGCCCGCACCGGTCCTGACCGTCACGGCTGCGGAGGACGAGGCCGCGCACGGCGACACCGAGACGGTCTCCGACGAGTCCGCGACCGTCGAGGCCGTGGCGGCGCCCGCCGAGCCGTCCTCGACGCCCCTCGTCCTGTCGTGGGTCGCCGTCGTCCTCGGCGCCGCGGGGCTCGCCCTGGGCGGGGCCGCGTTCGTGCGCGGCCGCCGCAGCCAGGGCTGAGATCGGCCATGGACCTCTCCCGCGCTGCGCGCGGGGCGGTGGCGTTCGTCGTGGCGGCCGTGGCCGGGGTGGTGCTGATGCTCGCATCGGCCACCCCGGCCACGGCCCACGCCGTGATCGTCGACACCGATCCTCGGGACGGCACCGTCCTCGAGGAGCCCCCGGCCCGGCTGACCCTGACCTTCAACGAGCCCGTCCAGGTCGTCCCCGACGGCATCGTCCTGCTCGACGCCGCAGGCAGCACGCTCCCCATCACGGCCGGCGCCGTCGACTCCCGTGTCGAGATCGCGGTGCCCGGCGAGCTCGACGACGGGACGTACGTCGTGAGCTGGCGCGTCACGTCCGGTGACACCCACCCGGTCGCGGGCGCTCTCACGTTCTCGGTCGGTGCCCCCAGCACCAGCGTCGCGGCCGCCCCTGCCGACCCGGCCTCGCCCGCGGTGACCGTCCTGCGTCAGGTCGCGCAGGCCGTCGTCTATGCAGGGACGCTCGGGGTGGGCGGACTCGTGGTGTTCGAGCTCCTCCTGCTCGACGCGACTCCCGGGGCCATGCCCACGCTCCGCCGTCGGCTCCAGCGGACCCGTCGCCTGCTCGCGACCTGCGCCGGAGCGGCCCTGCTGGTGTCCGTCCCCGTCACTGCGCTGTGGCAGGGCGGCCGGGGCGCGAGCGCCCTGGTCGACTCGTCGTTCTGGCGTGCGGCGCTGACGTCCGAGTCGGCGCTGGCCGCCCTCCTCGGCCTGACGGGCCTAGCAGTGGCCGTCCTGGCGTGTCCCCGGGCGGGGAGTGCGACGCGCGCGCGATGGCCGCTCCCCGCGGCGCTCGGCGGCGCCGCGCTGGCGGTGACCTCGCTCTCGGTCGTGGGACACACCCGCACGTTCGGTCCCGTCTGGCTCGTGCTCGGCGCGGACGTCCTGCACGTGGTCGTCGGAGCCGTCTGGTTCGGCGGCATCGTGGGCCTCTGCCTCCTGCTGTCCAGGTCCTCGGGCGCGTCGGCCCAGCGCGCCGCCCGCACGGTCGTGCGCTTCTCGGGCGTGGGCGCTTGGCTCGTCCTCGCGCTCGCACTGACCGGGATCCTCCTCGCCTGGCGCATCCTCGGCTCGCTCGACGCCCTGCTGACCACGGGGTACGGACGAACGCTCCTGGTCAAGGTCGGCCTCGCGCTCGTCCTCGTGGTGATCGCCGCGTGGAACCGGTACCTGCTCGTCCCGCACATCACCTCCGACCCCGTCGGCCTGGGGCGCCTGCGCCGGACCGTCGCGACCGAGGCCGTGCTGCTCGTCGTCCTCCTGGGGGTGACCGGGGTGCTCGTCTCGCAGAGCCCGGTCCCGGCGAGCGCGACGCCGCCGGAGTCCGCCGCACCGCGGTCGCAGGTGTTCGACGAACCTCTGGGGACCGGGTCGCTCCAGGCCAGGGTCACCCCGGGCGCGCTGGGCATCAACTCGCTCGAGCTGACGCTGCTCGACGCCGACGGTGCCCCGCTCGAGCCCGTCGCGCTGCCGGAGGTCCGGACGACCCAGGCGGAGCTGGGGATCGGACCGTTCACCCCGACCCTGACCCGCACGGGTCCGGGGACGTACCTCGCCTCGATCGACCTCCCGCTGGCCGGGACGTGGGACGTGGCCGTCAGCGTCCGCACGTCGACGTACGACAACCCGGTCGTCTCGCTCCCCGTGGAGGTGGTCTCGTGACGCGCACCGGTCGGCCGCGGTCCTCGTCCGCCCGCCTCGTGGCGCGCTCGGCCGCGGTCCTCGGTCTGAGCGCTCTGCTCTGCGTGTCCGGGGCCCACGGAGCCTCGGCGCACGTCCTGCTCGAGACCGCGGCGCCGAACGGGGACGGCACGACCACGCTCACCTTCTCGTTCGAGCACGGGTGCGACGGGCAGCCCACCACGGCTCTCGACGTCTCGCTGCCCGACGGGGTCGAGGCGATCTCGACGACGCAGCCGGACGGCTGGTCCTCGACCCAGGACGGGGCCTCGGTGCGCTGGTCCGGGACCCCGGTCGAGGACGGCACGCCCGCGCGGTTCGAGCTGGTCGCCACGATCACGGGCGACGTCGGCCAGGCCTTCGTGTTCCCGACGACGCAGACCTGCACCGAGGGCTCGACCGACTGGGTCGACGTCGATCCCTCCGCAGCGCATCCCGCACCGAGCTTCGTCGCGACCAGCGCGACGCTCGTCCCGCGGCCGGCCCAGCCGGTCGCCTCGGCAGGTGGCGGCGCGAGCCTGTCGCAGACGCTCGCCGTGGTGGGTGCGTCGACGCTCGCGGCGGCAGCGACGGGCACCTGGTGGGTCCGCCGACGGAGGCGGTGAGCCACGAGACGGACGAAGGGCCGTCGTTCCTGGAGGAACGACGGCCCTTCCGGCCACGGCACCCGACCTCAGGTCAGGTCGCGCACCGCCGCGTACTGCGCACGGGTCCCGGGCTCGGGAGCCGCGTCGTAGTCGCTGCTCGACGACGTCTCCCACCTCGGGGCCTCTGCCGCACCCGACAGCACCCAGGCTGCCTGGCGAGCGGCGCCGTCGGCCACGTACTCGCCCGGCTCGGGGACCGAGACGGGCAGGCCGAAGACCTGCGGCGCGATGCGCCGGACCGCCTCGGACTGCGCGCCGCCGCCGATCAGCAGCAGCCGCTCGACCCGGACCCCCTGCTCGCGCAGGGCGTCGAGACCGTCGGCCAGACCGCACAGCATGCCCTCGACCGACGCCCGCGCGAGGTGCTCGGGCGTCATGGTGGACAGCCGCATGCCGTGCAGCGTGCCGCTCGCGTCGGGACGGTTGGGCGTGCGCTCGCCCTCGAGGAACGGGACGAGCACGAGCCCGTCGGCCCCCGCGGGCGCCTGGAGCGCGAGCCGGGACAGCCCCGCGTGGTCCACGCCCAGCACCCGCGCGGTCGCGTCGAGGACGCGGCTCGCGTTGAGGGTCACCCCGAGCAGCAGGTAGTTGCCCGTGGCGTCGGCGAAGCCGTTGACGAGCCCGCTCGCGTCGGCCGTGGCCGACGTGGCGATCGCCGAGACGACGCCCGAGGTCCCGATCGAGACCGCGACGTCGCCGGCGCCCATGCCGAGCCCCAGGGCCGCGGCCGCGTTGTCGCCCGCACCGGGCCCGATCAGGGCCCCGCCGCTCACCGCGGCACCGGCGACGGTGGCCGAGGCCACCCCGCCGTCCTCCCCCGGGCCGAGGACCCGGGGCAGCACCACGTCGGAGCGTCCGAGCGCGAGCTCGAGCAGGTCGGTGCGGTACGCACCGCGCCCGTCCTCGGCCGAGGCGTCGAAGTAGCCCGTCCCCGACGCGTCGGAACGGTCGGTCACGAGCGCGCCGAGGTCGGGCTCGAGGCCCTCGCTCCGCGGGCCGTAGCCGGCGATCCGCCACGTCAGCCAGTCGTGCGGGAGCGCGACGGCCGCGACGCGCGCGGCGTACTCCGGCTCGGCGTCGCGCAGCCAGCGCAGCTTGGTGACCGTGAGCGACGCGACGGGCACCGAGCCGACGGCCTCGGCCCATGCCTTGGCGCCGGCGCCGGGGTCCCCGGCACCGAGCTCACGGATCAGGTCGACCGCGGCACCGGCCGAGCGGGTGTCGTTCCACAGGAGCGCGGGACGGATCACCTCGCCGTCGGCGTCGAGCACGACCATGCCGTGCTGCTGCCCGCCCACGGCCAGGGCCGCGACGTCGTCGAGCCCGCCCGCGACGCGGACCGCGGTCCCGAACGCCGTCCACCAGGCGTCGGGCGAGACCTCGGTGCCGTCCGGGTGCGACGCCGAGCCGGAGCGCACGAGCGCCCCGGTCACGGCGTCACGGACGACGACCTTGCAGGACTGCGTCGACGAGTCGACCCCCGCGACGAGACCGCCGCTCATGCTGCACCCCCGCGCGTGTCCGCGGCCGGCACGATTGCGCCCCTCATCAGCCGATCAGGTGCTTGAGCGCGAGCTGGTTGAGGCGCACGAAGCCGAAGTCACGCTCGGCGGCGGCCTCGACGTCGAACTCCTCGTAGGCCGAGCGGTCCGCGAGCAGGTCGGCGACGGACTCGCCCGCACCCAGCGTGCTCTCGCCGAGCTCGAACACGCCCGAGTGCTTGAACGCGGCCTGGACCTCGGGGTCGGCCCGGTACTCGGCGGACTTGCGCGCGAGCATCGAGTAGGTCTCCATGTTGGCCTTGGCGGAGTCCCAGACGCCGACCTCGTTCTCGGTGCGCGAGGGCTTGTAGTCGAAGTGGCGGGGGCCCTCGTAGCGGGGTCCGCCGTTCGGGAAGCCGTTCTCGATGAGGTCGACCGTGAAGAACGCGGAGAGCAGGTCGCCGTGACCGAACACGAGGTCCTGGTCGAACTTGATGGACCGCTGGCCGTTGAGGTCGATGTGGAAGAGCTTGCCGGCCCACAGCGCCTGCGCGAGGCCGTGCGTGTAGTTCAGGCCCGCCATCTGCTCGTGGCCCGTCTCCGGGTTGAGGCCCACGATGTCGCCGTGCTCGAGCTGCGCGATGAGCGCGAGCGCGTGCCCGATCGTCGGGAGGAAGATGTCGCCGCGGGGCTCGTTGGGCTTGGGCTCGAGCGCGATCTTGATGTCGTAGCCCTGGTCCTTGATGTACGCGGCGGTGAGGTCGAGGCCCTCGGCGTAGCGCTCGTGCGCGGAGTGGAGGTCCTTGGCGCCGTCGTACTCGGTGCCCTCGCGGCCACCCCACATGACGAACGTCTTGGCGCCGAGCGAGGCGGTGAGGTCGACGTTGCGCAGCACCTTGCGCAGCGCGTAGCGACGGACGCCGCGGTCGTTCGAGGTCAGGCCGCCGTCCTTGAAGACCGGGTGGCTGAAGAGGTTGGTCGTGACCATCTCGATGGTCAGGCCGGTCTCGTCGGCGGCCTTCTTGACCTCGCCGAGGAGCTGCTCGCGCGTCGCGTCGTCCGAGCCGAAGGGCACGACGTCGTCGTCGTGGAACGTGAAGCCCCACGCACCGAGGTCCGCGAGCTTGCGGACGGACTCGGCCGGGTCGAGGTGGGGGCGGCTGGCTCCGCCGAACTGGTCCTGGCCGGTCCACCCCACGGTCCACAGGCCGAAGGAAAAGTTGATGTTCTGCTCGGTCGCGTCAGCCACGACAGTCTCCTCGTCGAGATGGGCCGGCTCCTCGAGCAGGCCGCCATTTGTTGTATGGATGAACTTATGTGGTCCTGTCGGTAAGGTCAAGACGTGAACCGCGACGAGTCCTCGACCAGCGTCAGGACGCCCACCAGGGGGCGCTCCACGGCCGCCCGCCAGCACACCCTGCGCGAGTACAACCTCGCCCTGGTCTCGCAGGCGATCTTCGACGCCACGACCCCCAGGTCGCGCGCAGACATCGCCGGGAGCACGGGCCTGACCCGCGCCACGGTGTCCGTCCTGGTCGACCAGCTCATCGAGGCACGGCTCGTGCGCGAGCTCCCACCCGCGACGCCCCTTCGGGCAGGCCGCCCCGCCGTCCCGCTCACGCCCGCCGAGCGGACCGTCGTCGGGCTGGGGCTCGAGGTCAACGTCGACTACCTGGGCGGCACGGTCCTCGACCTCACCGGTCAGGTCGTCGCGCAGGAGGTCGTCCCGGGCGACCTGCACGGCAGCGACCCCGCCGAGGTCCTCGGGCGCCTGGGCGCCCTGGCCCGCCGCCTCGTCGAGGAGGTCGAGGCCCAGGACATGCAGGTCGCGGGCGCACGGCTCGCCCTGCCCGGCCTGGTCGACGCGCGCGCAGGTCGCCTCCAGGTCGCCCCCAACCTCGGCTGGTCCTCGTTCCTGCCCGTCCCGCTGCTCGGCCTGCCCGAGCGCCTGCCGGTCCAGATCGCCAACGAGGCCAACCTCGCCGGGCTCGCCCAGCTCGTGGCCCCGGCCTCGCCGGGCGAGGGGGACCCGCGCGCGGGCTCGACGATCGCACGCGCACCGTCTCCCGGGCCCGACGACGTCGCTCCCCCCGTGCCGTCGTCGTTCCTGTACGTCTCGGGCGAGGTGGGCATCGGCTCCGCGATCGTGATCGACCGCGAGCTCTTCCTGGGCAACCGGGGCTGGAGCGGCGAGATCGGGCACGTCGTGGTCGACCCGCACGGGCCCCGGTGCCTGTGCGGGGCCACGGGCTGCCTCGAGCAGTACGCGGGCAAGGACGCGATGCTGCGCGCGGCCGGCATCCCCCTCGACGCACCCGTCGAGAGGTTCCTCGACGCGCTCGAGGAGGGCGCGCCGTCGGCCCTCGACGCCGCCGCCTCGGCCGGGACCGCGCTGGGGCGCGCGCTCGCGAACTTCGTCAACCTCATCGACATCGAGACCGTGCTGCTCGGCGGGATCTACACCGACCTGCTGCCGCACCTGCGCGAGCCCCTGACGGCCGAGCTCACGACGCGCGTCCTCGCGTCGCCGTGGACCGAGCTCGACCTGCGGCCCGCGCTCGTGGCCGGGCACGCAGCCATGATCGGCGGCGCGCGGACGGTGCTGCGGGACGTCGTCGCGTCGCCGTCGGCATGGACGACCAGCGACTGACGCACGCCCGTCGCGCGCGCGGTGGGGTGCAGGTGTGACCTGCGCCGCACCGGAGACCGGGAGAACGCGGGTACCGTCGTTCGTTGGACCATCGGGGACACCCACGCCCCCGCACCGGTTGACCCACCCTCGGAAGGACCGCGCATGACGACGACCCACACCCTCCAGGCGCGCGACCTCTGGGCCGGGCACGGCGGCGCCGACGTCCTGCGCGGCGTCTCGATCGAGCTCTCGGCGGGCCAGGAGCCCGTGGGGATCGTGGGCCCGTCGGGCGTCGGGAAGTCGACGTTCATCAGCGCGCTGCTCGGCGAGATCAAGCCCTCGAGCGGGACCGTGACGTGGGGCGGGCGCACCGTGACCCGCCTGGGCCGTCGCGACAAGAAGACCTTCAAGGCCGCCGTGCGGCGCGTGTCGCAGGACGGCCTGCCCGGGATCGACCCCGCGAGCACCGTGACGCACGTGCTCAAGTCCGGGCTGACCGACGCACGCAAGGGCGGGCGCCCCTCGGGCCAGTCGATCGAGGACCTGCTCGACCTCGTCGCGCTCGAGCACCGCTACACCGACCGGCCGCTGCGCACCCTGTCGGGGGGTGAGCGCCAGCGCGTGGCCCTGGCCCGGGCCCTCGCGACGCGCCCGGACATCCTGCTGCTCGACGAGCCGCTCACCGCGCTCGACCCGACCATGCGCGGCGAGATCGCCGGGCGCGTCAAGGACGCCGCGGCACAGCTCGGGACAGGTGTGCTCCTGGTGTCCCACGACCTCGAGCTCGTGCACCGCATGACGACGTCCGCGCACCTGCTGGTCGACGGGGAGTTCGTCGAGTCCGGCCCGCTCCAGCAGGTCCTCGCCGAGAGCGAGCACCCCGTGGTCCGTGAGCTCGCAGAGGCCGCCCCGCTCGCGGTCCAGCGCTGGAGCTGAGCGGAGCGGCCCGGTTCCCGGCCCCCCCCGGGGCGCCGGACCCATGGCCGGTCGGACGGCTCGACGCCGCCCGACCGACCGTCAGGACACCGTGCTCAGCGCGTCGTGCCGTCGACCGCGAACGGCTCGATCGCCGCGATCTCCTCGGCCGTGAGCGCGGGGGCGTCGAGCGCGGCGACGTTGTTCTCGAGCTGCGCGACGCTGCTCGCGCCCACGAGCGCCGAGGTGATGCGCTCGTCGCGCAGGACCCAGCTCAGGGCGAGCTGCGCGAGCGACTGGCCCCGTCCGGCTGCGATCTCGTTCAGCGCGCGGGCACGCTCGAGGTACGTCTCGGAGATCGCGGTGGGCTTGAGGAAGTGCCCGACGGCGGCGCGCGAGTCCGCGGGCACCTCGCCCGAGAGGTAGCGGTCCGTCAGCAGGCCCTGCTGGAGCGGCGAGAAGACGATGGTGCCGACGCCGAGGTCCTCGACGACGTCGAGCAGGTTCTCGCCGTCGTCGTGCCCGGCCTCGGGCAGCTCGACGTGCCGGTTGAACATCGAGTAGCTGGGCTGGTGGATGAGCAGCGGGGTACCCAGGTCGGCGAGGATCTGCGCGGCCTCGCGCGTCTGCGACGGCGAGTAGTTGGACACGCCGACGTACAGCGCGCGTCCGCTCACCACGGCCGTGTGGAGCGCGCCCATGGTCTCCTCGAGCGGGACCGTGGGGTCGAACCGGTGCGAGTAGAAGATGTCGACGTAGTCGAGGCCCATGCGGGCGAGCGACTGGTCGAGCGAGGACAGCAGGTACTTGCGCGAGCCGCCGTCGCCGTAGGGGCCGGGCCACATGTCGTAGCCGGCCTTGCTCGAGATCACGAGCTCGTCGCGGTAGGGGCGCAGGTCGCGCGCGAGGTGGCGCCCGAAGTTCTCCTCGGCCGAGCCGTAGGGCGGGCCGTAGTTGTTCGCGAGGTCGAAGTGCGTGATCCCCAGGTCGAACGCGCGGCGCAGGATCGCGCGCTGGTTGTCGAACGGGTTGACGTCACCGAAGTTGTGCCAGAGGCCCAGCGACAGTGCAGGGAGGGCGAGTCCGCTGCGACCGGAGCGCCGGTACGTCATGGACTCGTAGCGGTCGTCGGCAGCGAGGTAGCGGGGTGCAAGAGGCATGCTGCCATTCTGCACCCCGGGTCCGGTCGGGGTCTCCGGCTTTCTCAGGCCGAGTCGCGCACCACGAGGGTCGGGTCGAACACGACCGAGCGCACCTGGCGCTCGCCCTCGGCGATCTGCCCGATGAGGAGCCGCGCCATCTCGGCCGCCATCTCCTCGACGGGCTGGCGCACGCTCGTCAGGGCCGGGCGGCACAGGGGCGCGATCGAGCTGTCGTCGAACCCGACCACGGCGACGTCCTCGGGGACGCGCAGGCCACGGGCCTGGATCGCGTGCACGGCACCCTGGGCCATGTAGTCGTTCGCGGCGAACACGCCGTCGAGCCCGGGGACGGTGTCGAGGAGGCGTTCCATCGCGGCCTCACCGCCCTCGAGCGTGAACTCGCCCGAGACCTCGGGTACGTACGCGCGCCCGTGCCGCGAGACCTCGTCACGGAAGCCCGCGAGGCGTTCCTCGGCCGCGTAGAGGCCCGAGGGCCCCGAGATGACGGCGAGCTCGTCGCAGCCGCGCTCGATGAGGTGCTTGGCCGCGAGCCGCGCGCCGTCGCGGTTGGCGACGTCGACGAAGCTGATGGGCAGCGCAGGCTCGGGACGCGCGAACAGGACCGCGCGCTGGCCGGCCTCGACGAGCATGCCGGGCAGGGGGTCGTCGGCCTGCGCGGCGACGAGGAGCGCACCGTCGGCGTTGCCCTGGCGGAGGTAGGTCATGACCTGGGCGCGCGCGTCGTCGGTCTCGGCGAGCATGAGCACGGGGTGCAGGTCGTGGGGGCGCAGGGCGCGCACGAACGCGGCGACGATGCGGCCGAAGAACGGGTCCGCGAAGACCTGGCCGGTCATCTGGTTGCCCTCGATCTCCGGGTCCACGCCTGAGATCACGACCGCGACCGTGCCCGTCCTGCCCGTGACGAGCGAGCGGGCCGCGCGGTTGGGCACGTACCCCGTCTCGACGATCGCCTTCTCGACGACCGCCTTGAGGTCGGGCGCGACCTGGCGCTTCTGGTTGATCACCCGGGACACCGTGGCGCGCGAGACTCCCGCCACCCGGGCGACGTCCTCGAGCGTCGGGGGCGTCGAGACTCGGCCGTCCTCACGCATGGGGCGAGGCTAGCAGCGCGGAGCGCGCTCCTGGGACAGCCCCGGGCCCGACGGCGGAGCGCGGCCCTGCGCGTCGGGTCGCGCCCGGCTGTCGCGAAGATCGCGGGAGAGCGCTCTCTTGACGCCGGACCCGCTCCCCTGAATACTGGCCGACATCGTGAGAGAGCGCTCTCTCACGACGTGCGTCCTGCTCGGCGTAGAGCCTGGACGCGGTCGACGACGACCTAGGAGAGAACCGATGCCCTTCTCGCCCCTTCCCACCGTGCCGCCTGCGGCACCCGTCCCGCAGCGCCGGAGACGCCCGTCCCGCCGAGGAGCCGGAGCGGCCCTCGCCCTGGCGGTCGCGGCGGCAGGCCTCGCGGTCCCGCTCGTCCCCGCGGCAGCGGCCGACGGCCCCACGCTCCTGTCCCAGGGCAAGCCCGCGACGGCGTCCTCGACGCAGTCGCCCAACGGCTACCAGGCCGGCGAGGCGTTCGACGGCGACGGCGGCAGCCGCTGGTCGAGCCTGGCGGCCGACCCGCAGTGGATCCAGGTCGACCTGGGCCAGCGGGCCACGATCGACCGGGTCGAGCTCGACTGGGAGGGCGCCTACGGCAAGGGGTACCGGATCCAGACCTCCGACGACGGCACGAGCTGGACCACCCTGAGCACCGTGACGAACGGCGACGGCGGGGCGGACGTGCTCGACGTCGACGGCGCCGGCCGCTACGTCCGCCTGCTCGGCGACGTCCGCGGTACGGGGTACGGCTACTCGCTGTGGGAGTTCCGCGTGTTCGGCGAGCCCGCAGGCGGACCGGTCGACCCGGTGGACCCCGTGGACCCGGTCGATCCCACCAACCCCACGGCCTGCCTGACCGACGTGACCGCAGGAGCCACCGCGACGGCCTCGTCGCAGCAGGGCGACTCGACCCCGGCCAAGGCCGTCGACCAGAACACCAGCACCCGCTGGGGCTCTGTGCTCGACACGACCACGTGGACGGGCCAGGACGACGAGTGGCTCCAGGTGGACCTGGGCGAGGCCAACGAGGTCTGTGGCGTGAGCATCCTCTGGGAGGGCGCGTACGGCAAGGACTACGACATCGAGCTCTCGACCGACGGCTCCACGTGGACCTCCGCCGCGCAGGCGCGCAACCAGGACGGCGGGACCGACGTCGTCACGTTCGACACGACCTCGGCGCGCTACGTGCGCTGGCAGGGCGTCGCCCGCGGGACGACGTTCGGGTACTCGATGTACGAGCTCCGCGTCCTGACCCCCGGCGCCTCGATCGACCCGACGACCGACCTGTTCGGCCCGAACGTCTTCGTGTTCGACCCCTCGATGCCGGACTCCGCGATCCAGCACCAGATCGACACCGTGTTCGCCCAGCAGGAGCAGGACCAGTTCGGCCCCGGCCGGTACCAGTTCCTCTTCACGCCCGGTGAGTACGAGGTCGACGCGCGCATCGGCTTCTACACCTCGCTCTCGGGTGTCGGCCAGGACCCGACCGACGTGACCGTGAAGGGCGGCGACTGGGTCGACGCGCAGTGGTTCGGCGGCAACGCGACCCAGAACTTCTGGCGCTCGGCCGAGAACCTGTCGATCACGCCCGACGACGGCATGGCCCGCTGGGCCACGTCGCAGGCGGCACCGTTCCGTCGCATCCAGGTCAACGGCGGCCTGCAGCTCGACTCGTCGGCCTACGGCTGGTCCTCGGGCGGCTACATCGCCGACACGAACGTGACCGGCGTGGTCGAGTCCTGGACCCAGCAGCAGTGGTACGCCCGCGACAGCTCGGTCGGCGAGTGGAAGGGCGGCGTCTGGAACATGGTCTACTCGGGCGTCGAGGGCACGCTGCCCACGGCCGCGACGTGGCCCAAGCCCCCGGTGACCCGGCTCGACACCACGGGCACCGTCCGCGAGAAGCCCTACCTCTACCTCGACGGCGACGAGTGGGCCGTGTTCGTCCCCGAGCTGCGCGAGGGCACGACGGGCACCACCTGGAAGAACGGCCACACGGCCGGCACGTCGGTCCCGCTCGACGACTTCTTCGTGGCCAAGGAGGGCGACACCGCGGCCGAGATCAACGCGGCCCTGGCCGCGGGCAAGAACCTGCTCATGACCCCGGGCGTCTACCGCGTGGACCAGACGATCCAGGTCGACCGGCCCGGGACGGTCGTCCTGGGCCTCGGCTACGCGACGATCATCCCCGAGCACGGCGGCGTCGGCATGCACGTGGCCGACGAGGACGGCATCACGGTCGCCGGCATCCTGTTCGACGCCGCGGTCACCGAGTCCCCGGCGCTGTTCGTCGTCGGCGACGAGGGCGTCCACACCGACCACTCGGACGACCCGATCGTCCTGCACGACGTGTTCATGCGCGTGGGCGGGGCCGTCGCGGGCAAGGTCGACGCGGCCATGATCATCAACGCCGACGACACCATCGTCGACCACGTGTGGTCGTGGCGCGGTGACCACGGCGAGGGCATCGGCTGGGACCTCAACACGTCCGACTACGGGTTCGTGGTCAACGGGGACGACGTCTCGGCGTACGGCCTGTTCGTCGAGCACTACCAGAAGTACAACACCCTGTGGAACGGCGAGCGGGGCAAGACCGTGTTCTACCAGAACGAGCTGCCGTACGACGTCCCGGACCAGGCGGCCTGGCAGAACGGCGACACCCGAGGGTGGGCGGCCTACAAGGTCGCGGACGGCGTGAAGAACCACGAGGCCTGGGGCCTGGGCTCCTACTCCAACTTCACCTCCGACACCGAGGAGACCGAGATCGTCGTCGACGGCGGCTTCGAGGTCCCCCAGGTGGCCGGTGTCAAGATGCACAACATGCTCGTCGTCTCGCTCGGCGGAGAGGGCATCTTCGAGGCCGTCATCAACGGGGTCGGCCCGCGCGCCGACGGACCGGACACCATCCCGAGCTACGTCGCCTTCTACGGTGGTGTCGACGTGACGCCCGCCCCGGCGCTCGACGTGCAGGCCACGGCCGTCACGCGCTGCGTGGCCGGCAAGGTCCAGCTCGCGGTCACGGCGACCAACAAGGAGGGCGCGCCGGTCGACGTCGCGCTCGCCACGCCGTACGGCACCAAGACGTTCTCCCAGGTGGCGGGGGGCAAGCTCGCGGCGCAGAGCTTCAACGCCCGGGCGGCTGCGGTCGCGGCGGGCAGCACCTCGGTGACCGCGACGGGCACGGTCGACGGGGAGGCCGTCACGACGGTCGTGCCCGCGACGTTCGACGGGAGGACCTGCTGACCTCCTGACCGGGTGACCGACCGGCCCGCCCGGGTCCGCGACACGACGTCGCGGACCCGGGCGGGCCGTCGGCCGGCACCTCAGGCCGAGCCGCGCACCACGAGCGCGGGCTCGAACAGCACCGAGCGCACCGCGAGCGTCGGGTCCTCGATGCGCTCGAGGAGGAGCCGCACCATCTCGCCCGCCATCTCCTCGACCGGTTGACGCACGGTCGTCAGGGCCGGGCGGGCGCGCTGCGCGAGCGCCGTGTCGTCGAAACCGATGACCGCGACGTCCTCGGGGACGCGTCGTCCGGCCTCGTGCAGCACGTCGATCGCCCCCTGGGCCATGAGGTCGTTCCCCGCGAAGACCGCGTCGACCCCGGGCATCTGCTCGAGCAGCGTCCGCATCGCGGCGTCACCGCTCTCGATCGTGAAGTTCCCCTCGACCGACGGCACGTAGGCATGACCTCGCCGCGCGAGGGCGTCGCGGAAACCGGCGAGCCGGTCGCTCGCCGCGAGCACGCCGAGCGGGCCGGAGATCGCGGCCGGGGCCGTCCTGCCGTCGGCCACGAACCGCTCCGCCGCGAGCGCTCCCCCGTCCCGGTTGGCCAGGTCGACGAAGCTGATCGGGAGCGGCGCGGTCGGGCGCGCGAACAGCACGGCGGGGCGCCCGACCTCGACCAGGAGGGCGGGCAGCGGGTCGTCGGCGCGGGTCGAGACGTGCAGGACGCCGTCGGCGTTGCCCTGCCGGACGTACGAGACGACCTGCGCCCGGGCCGCGTCGTCCTCGGCGAGCATGAGGACCGGGTGCACGTCGTGCGGGCGCAGGGCCCGGACGATGCCCGCGACGATGCGCCCGAAGAACGGGTCGTCGAACACGTGGCCCGCGTAGCGGCTCCCGCCCGACCCGGGGTCGGTCACGGGATCCGTCTCGGGGTCCGTCCCGGAGATCACGAGCGCGACGCTCCCCGTCCGGCGCGTCACGAGCGTGCGGGCCGCCCGGTGCGGGGCGTAGCCCGTCTCGGCGACCGCGCTCTGCACGAGCTCCTGGAGGGCGGGCGCGACCTTGCGCTTGCCGTTGATGACGCGCGACGCGGTCGCACGCGAGACACCCGCGACGCGCGCGACGTCGTCGAGCGTCGGGCCGGCGGAAGGACGAGGTGCTGTCACAGGGGTGACGCTAGCACTGATGGGATAGCGCTTTCCCGGCTTCCGCAGACACGCCAACGCCCAGAAGCGAGGCAATCACTGGCTTCCTGGACCCCTCCAGCACCCGCGCCGGCTCCGGGAACTTCACCCCGGCCGCACGAACGTGGGAACCGTTCCCTTGACAGCCCTCCCGAACGCCGGAATACTCCGAATTCGGATGAGAGCGCTCTCCCGGATGGATCCAGCTCGACGAAGAACTGACTCCCGGAGCCTGCCGACGACGGCCAGGACTCCTGTCTCCCCCGAGAGGTAGAACATGAGACCCCCGCACACCCCTGCCAGACCGCAGCACCGGAGGCGGCGCAGCCTGACCGCGCTCGCCCTGTCGCTCCTCGTCGCGTCCGCGACCCTGGTACCCGTCGGAGCAGCCGAGGCGGCCCCGACCCTGCTGTCCCAGGGCAAGCCGGCCACCGCGTCGTCGGTCGAGAACCCCGACTACACGCCCGCCTCGGCGGCAGTCGACGGCAACCCCGGCACGCGCTGGGCCAGCGCCTGGTCGGATCCCCAGTGGATCCAGGTCGACCTCCAGCAGCGCTCGACGATCGAGCGCGTCGAGCTCCAGTGGGAGTCGGCGCACGCCAAGGCGTACCAGATCCAGGTCTCGGACGACGCCACGACCTGGACCGACGTCTACTCGACGCAGAGCTCGACCGGCGGTGACCAGACGCTCGCCGTCACGGGCGCCGGCCGCTACGTCCGGCTCCTCGCGACGCAGCGCGCCACGGGCTACGGGAGCTCCCTGTGGGAGCTCAAGGTCTTCGGCACGCCGGGCGCCGGCCCCGTCGATCCCGTCGATCCCGTCGACCCCGACTACGTGAACCCGGGCCACCCGAACGTGCCCGTGCCGGACTCGGGTCCGAGCACCGTGAAGGTCGTGGGCAGCAGCGGCGACTGGGACCTCCAGGTCGACGGCAAGCCGTACACGGTCAAGGGCTTCACCTGGGGACCGGCGTTCGCCTCGGCCGACCACTACATGGGTCCGCTCGTCGCCATGGGCGCCAACACGGTCCGCACGTGGGGCACGGGGGCCGACACCAAGCAGCTGCTCGACTCCGCGGCCGCTCACGACGTCCGCGTGGTCATGGGCTTCTGGCTCCTGCCGGGCGGCGGACCGGGCTCGGGCGGGTGCATCAGCTACACGACCGACGCCGGCTACAAGTCGACGACCAAGGCCGACACCCTCCGCTGGGTCGAGACCTACAAGAACCACCCGGGCGTCCTGATGTGGAACATCGGCAACGAGGCGATCCTGGGCCTGCAGAACTGCTTCTCGGGCGCGGTCCTCGAGGCCGAGCGCAACGCGTACGCCGCGTTCGTCAACGAGGTCAGCGTCGCGATCCACCAGATCGACCCGAACCACCCCACGACCAACACCGACGCCTGGGCCGGCGCCTGGCCGTACCTCAAGGCCAACGCCCCGGACCTCGACCTGCTCTCGATCAACGCCTACGGCGACGTGTGCAACATCCGCGAGAACTGGGAGGCTGGCGGCTACGACAAGCCCTACCTGCTGACCGAGGGCGGCGCGGCCGGCGAGTGGGAGGTGCCGGACGACGTCAACGGCGTGCCCGACGAGCCGACCGACATCGAGAAGGGCGCGGCGTACGTCTCGTCCTGGAAGTGCCTCATGGAGCACGAGGGCAAGGCGCTCGGCGCGACGTTCTTCCACTACGGCACCGAGGGCGACTTCGGCGGTGTCTGGTTCAACGTGATCCCGGGCGACAACAAGCGCCTCGGCTACTACTCGATCGCCAAGGCGTGGGGCGTCGACACGTCCGCCATGAACACCCCGCCCCGCATCCAGAGCATGGACGTGCCGGGCTCGACGAGCATCGTCGCCGGGTCCCCGGTGAACCTGAACCTGACCGCGACCGACCCCGACGGTGACCCGATCAACTACGTCGCCTTCTTCAACAGCAAGTACATCGACGGGGCGGGCGGGCTCGCCTGGACCGCGCTCACGCAGACCGCTCCCGGGAAGTTCACGGTCACCGCGCCCGAGCGCCTCGGCGTGTGGAAGGTCTACGTGTTCGCCGAGGACGGCCAGGGCAACGTGGGCGTCGAGACCAGGTCGCTGCGCGTGGTCCCGCCCGCGGTCCAGGGCACCAACCTCGCGCTGGGCGAGCCCGCCACCGCGTCGAGCTTCGACCCGTGGAACGGCGACTACTCGGCCGCCCGCGCGGTCGACGGCGACCTGGGGACGCGCTGGGCCAGCCAGTGGGGCCCGACGGCCTGGTTCCAGGTCGACCTGGGCTCGGTCCGGTCGTTCGACCACCTCCAGCTCGTGTGGGAGGCGGCCTACGGGAAGTCGTACGAGGTCCAGACCTCGGACGACGGCTCGACGTGGTCGACCGTCAAGACCGTCACGGGCGGCAACGGCGGCGTCGACGACATCGACGTCGCGGGGTCCGGGCGCTACGTGCGACTGAACCTCACGGAGCGCGGCACCGAGTGGGGCTACTCGCTCTTCGAGCTCGGCGTCTACGCGCGCTGACGAGACCCCGGGTGGGAGCGGCGCCCCGCTCCCACCCGGACCCGCGCCCGGGGGCCACCGCTCGGTGGTGGGCGCGTCGCGCTCCGGCGCGGCCTCCCGACAACGACGTCACAGGAGGAAGCATGCACCGCACCACTCTCACGTCCCGCCGAGCGCCCGGGGACGCCCCGCAGCGCCACGGCAGGCCGCGTGCCCGACGACGGGCCCGCGCCCTGGTGGGTTCGCTCTCGGTCGCAGCGTTGGTCACCTCGTCCGCGATCGCGATCAGCGCGGCCGGAGCGGCGAGCGCCGCACCGGGCACCCTGCTCTCGCAAGGAGCGCTGACCGAGGCCTCGAGCTCGGAGTCCGGCGGGCTCGGCCCGCGCTTCGCGGTCGACGGCGACCGGTCCACCCGGTGGGCCAGCTCCCCGGGCGACGACCAGTGGTTCCGCGTGGACCTGGGCGACTCGTTCGCGCTCGACACGGTGGTCCTCGACTGGGAGGCCGCGTACGGCAAGGCGTTCACGATCCAGGTGTCCGACGACGCCGCGACCTGGACCACCGCGGCGACCGTCACGGCCGGCACGGGCGGGCGCCAGACGCTCGACGTCGACGCGACGGGTCGCTACGTCCAGCTCGTCGGGACCCAGCGAGCCACGGGCTACGGCTACTCGTTGTACGAGCTCGAGGTCTTCGGGGACGGCACACCCGTCGAGGTGCCCGAGACCCCGGGGTTCGACGACGAGGTCACGCACCACGAGTTCCAGGCGAACTGCTCGTTCTCGCACTTCGAGAAGGACGACCCGATCGTCTTCCCGGGCCAGCCCGGCGCCTCGCACCTGCACACGTTCGTCGGCAACCGGTCGACCGACGCCTTCACGACGCCCGAGTCGCTCTTCGCGAGCACGGACTCGACGTGCACCGTGCCGCAGGACCACTCGTCGTACTGGTTCCCCGCGCTCTACCGCGGGGACACCCCGATCGCGCCGGACATCCCCATGACGATCTACTACAAGTCCGGGATCGACGACTACACCAAGGTCGTCCCGTTCCCCGCGGGCCTGGAGTTCGTGGCGGGCGACATGATGGCGACCGTCGACTCGTTCCGCACGGCTCCGGGAGCGGTCGAGGGCTGGGAGTGCGGCGAGATCTCCAAGAGCTGGTCGATCCCGGACAGCTGTGCCCCCGGCAGCCAGCTCAACCTGCGCTACCAGTCGCCGAGCTGCTGGGACGGCAAGCACCTGACGCCCGGTGCCGCCTCGCACATGGGGCACGGCACGCACATGGCCTACCCCGTCGCGGGGCAGTGCCCCATGACCCACCCGGTCGCGGTGCCCATGCTCGAGTTCAAGATCGCCTGGCCCGTGAGCGGTGACATGTCGGACGTGCGGCTGGCCAGCGGCTCGGACCAGTCGTGGCACTACGACTTCATCAACGCCTGGGAGCCGGACGTCCTGGCTGCGCTCGTCAAGCAGTGCATCAACGGCGGCCTGCAGTGCAACCCGCGCGGCTACGACCTCTACAAGCCGCACCGGGGGACGGTCCTCGACGAGGACTTCAACCTGGTCGGCTGACCCGAGCTCGACCCCGCGGCGGCCCACCAGGTCGGGGCGGGGTCGGGGACGTCGGCCGACGACGCAGGGCCCCGAGCCGTCAGGGGGCGGCTCGGGGCCCTGCGTCGTCCGCCGTGGGGACCGGTCAGGCGTCGGCCGGCGGGATCGGGAAGTTCGCCGAGAACAGGTTGGTCGGGTCCACCTGGCGCTTGACCTGGCGCAGGCGCGTCAGCGTGGGCTCGGGGAACGCCTCGAGCAGGCGCTCGGGGCGCGCGTCGGTCTCGAACGACAGGTAGAGCCCGTCGGTGTGCGGGTGCACCAGGTCGTCCCACACGCCGTCGATCCCCGCGGAACCTCCCCGCGACCCGAACGCGGCGACCGAGAAGTTCTGGGTGCGGTGCGCATAGGCCGTCGCGTCGGCCGCGACGTCGTTGACCGCGCCGCCGACCGCGCGGAGCTGGAGGAGCTGCGCCGCGCCGCTCCCGAGGAAGCGGGCGAGGTCGCGGGCCGTGGCCTGGTCGACGTGCTCGAGCAGCCCCGAGCGCGATCCCGGTTCCCCGCCGCCCGAGTGCTGGGCGTCGGCCCGGCGCACGATCCCCGAGTACGGGGTGAGCACCGCCTGGTGGTCGAGCAGCGGCGCCGAGTCGGCGAGGCTCTCGAGCGCGCGGATCGCGGCGTCGGTGTCGTCGTCGGCCCACACGGTCATGAGCTGGGCCATGGGCCCGCGTCCGCCCCGGCCCGCGCTCATGTGCAGGAAGCTCGTGAGCTCGCGCGGCGCGGCCTCGACCGTCGCGGCCCAGCGCTCGAGCAGGCCGGCGGTGTCCGAGGCGTCGAGCACCATGATCGAGTAGACGAGGTCCGTCACGGGCGTCGCCTCGACGTCGACCCAGGTCACGACGCCCATGTTGCCGCCCGCCCCGCGCAGCGCCCAGAAGAGCTCGGGCTCGTTCCGGGCGTCCACGACGCGCACCCGCCCGTCCGCCGTGACGACCTCGGCCGCGACGACGTGGTCGATCGTCAGGCCGTGCTTGCGGCCCATGAGGCCGATCCCGCCCGTCGTGGCCAGCCCTCCGACCCCCACGCCCCCGGAGTCCCCCGAGCTGATCGCGAGCCCGTGGGGCGAGAGGACCTCGGCGACCTGACCCCAGGTCCCACCGGCGCCCAGCCGCACGCGGCGCGACCCGTCGTCGGGCACGACGACCTGGTCCAGGGCGCCGACGTCGAGCAGGACCCCTCCGTCGTTGGTCGAGCGCCCGCTGATGCCGTGGCCGGCCGACCGCACCGCGAGCGGAACGTCCTGCTCACGTGCCCAGACGACGGCCTCGGCGACCTCGTCCGCGCTGCGCGGACGGAGCACGACGCCCGGGGCCCCCGAGCGCATGTAGGTGTGCCGCACCGCGTCGTACGCACGGTCCCCGGGCTCGACCGCGCGCTCGCCCAGGGCGGCGGGGAGCGAGTCGTAGTCGATGCCCTCGCGTCGCGCGGCGAGGGCAGCGGCCCCGCGGCGACGTGCGGCCGGCGCCGTGCCGGCGGACCGGCGCGCGGTCGCGACGAGCTCGCGCAGCGCGGGCGCGACCTCCTCGCCGAAGACCTGGATCTCGCGCGGGTCGTCGGTCGCGAGGACGAACCCCGAGACGCCGTCCTCGAGCGCGAGCGCGCCGAGCTCCTCGACCCACTGCTCGGGCGGACCCTGGAGGTAGCCGAGCCGGCTCGTGGAGAACTTGCCGTTGACGTTGAGCATGCGGCGCACCGCGCTCGGGTCGCGGCCCGCGGCGAGCGCGGCCTCGTCGATCACGGCGTTGCCCTTGGCCAGGTCGCCGGGCTGGAGGTAGGACAGCGAGGGCAGCCAGCCGTCACCCTTGCGGCCGATGAGCCGCTGCATGCGGGGCTTGACCGCCCCGATCCACAGCGGGACGTCGTGCGCCGGGGCGGGGCCGCGCTTGGCGCCGTCGACCTGGTGGTGCGTGCCGTGCACGCGCAGGGGCGTGCGGTCGCTCGTGTCCCAGATGCCTCGGATGATGTCGATGGCCTCCTCGAGCGCCGTGACGGCCTCGCCCGGCGCGAGGCGCGGCGTGCCCATGGCCTCGATGGCGTCCCAGAACGCGCCTGCTCCCAGGCCCATGGCGAACCGGCCGCCCGAGAGCAGGTCGAGGCTCGCCCCGGCACGGGCCAGCACGGCCGGCGGGCGCAGCGGCAGGTTGAGGACGTTGCCCGCGACCTGCACGCGCTCGGTCGACGCGGCGACCCACGTCATGAGGGTCCAGGCGTCGAGGAAGGCCGGCTGGTAGGGGTGGTCCTGGAAGGTCACGAGGTCCAGGCCCGCGTTCTCGGCGAGCTGCGCGAGACGCACGGGCGCCTGCGGGTCGCGGTTCTGCGGGGTGTGGAAGGTACCGAGGATGAGGTCGTGGCCGTAGTCCGTCATGCGTGCGCGCTCCGTGTGCCGCGAGAGCGGCGGTCGTCTCCAAGATCGTCTGAGTTACAGACGATATCACCAGCAACTCATCTTCTCTCTAGATCATTCCGTTGTATCCTGGGGGCGTGACCCTCGCGACGCCGGACACCTCCCGCTCCCCCAGCCCTCTCGGCTGGTCGCTCACCGCGCTCCTGCGCGAGTGGAGCGCTCGCGTCGACGCGCTCGCCCAGGACCTGCCCGACGGGACGCGCGGCTACCAGGTGCTCTCCGCCGTCGTGCACGACACCCCGCCCAGCCAGGCCGCGCTCGCGGCGCGGCTCGGGATCGACCGGACCGTCATGACCTACCTGATCGACAAGTACGTCGACTGCGACCTCGTCGAGCGCCAGGCCGACCCCACCGACCGCCGGACCCGGCGCATCGTCGCGACCGGCAAGGGGCGCACGGTCCTCGCCGACCTCGACGCGCGCGTCGCGGCGGCCGAGGAGGACCTGCTCGCGGGGCTCGACCCCGCGGACCGCGCGACCCTGCGGCGCCTCCTCGAGCGCGCCGCCGACGGCGCGGCGCACGACGAGGACCGGTGCGCCGTCGTCGTGCAGGGCATGGACGCCGTGACCGCGCCGCGCGTCCGCACCGCGCGGTAGCCGGCTCACGACGCGGCGGGCGGCACGTCCTCGCCGATCGTGCGGCGCGACAGCAGCGCCGCGACCAGGAAGCACACCGCGCCGAGCAGCGTGCCGAGGTTGGCCCAGAACGCGCTCACGAGCGAGTCCGTCTGCGGCACCACGTACGCGCCCACGGCCGAGGCGCCGAACGCGACCGAGCCCACCAGGTTGAGCCACGTCCCGTGCCACGTGCGCGCGTCCGCGTCCCACAGGTGACCGCGGTCCCGGGTCGCGACGACCGCGAACGCGCTCGAGACCAGGAACGCGACCGACCCGTAGGCGTCGGGCCGCCAGCCCGCGCCCAGGCGCGTGGGGTCGGCGATCGCCGCGCCCAGCGCGGCCGCCGTGCTGATGTTGAAGAAGAGGGTCCCGGCGAGCTGGACGGCCGCGGCCCACCAGTCCCAGCGGTCGGCCGGGAGGGTCCCCCTGCGGGGCACCCGGCGTCCGCTCAGGCTCAGCTGGATCGCCGCGGCGAGCGTGAAGAAGACCGAGCCGATGCAGAACGTCACGCCCACCGCGACGGGTCCTACGGCCTGGGCGTAGAACGGCACCGCGCCGACCAGGAAGCACGCCGACCCGACGACGAACCCCCACGCCTCGCGGCGCAGGCGGCGCACGCGCACGTCACGAGCCATGCGCCCAGCGTGGCACGCCGTCGTCCGGTCGTCTCGGCGGGACCCGCCCCACGGGCCGGTCCGGCCGTCTCGGCGGGCAGCGGGCAGCCCGCGGTCCACCGGTCGACGGCGGGCGGATCAGCGCGAGGGCGTCTCCACGACCTGCCCGGCCCACGCGAAGCCTCCGCCGAAGCCGATGAGCAGCGCGGGCACGCCCGCGGGGATCTTGCCCGAGTGCCACCACTTCGACAGGCCCAGCGGGATGCTCGCGGCCGAGGTGTTGCCCGACTCGGTGATGTCCGTGACCACGACCTTGTCCTCGAGGCCCAGCGCCTTGGCGAGCGGCTCGATGATCCGCAGGTTCGCCTGGTGCGCGACGAGCACCTCGATGTCGTCGAGCGTCAGGCCAGACTTCTCGACCGCGGCACGCGCCCGGTCCGCCGCGCGCGTGATGGCCCAGCGGAAGACCGCGCGCCCGTCCTGCACGAACTTCTCGTCCGGGGCCTCGATGAGCACGGCCGGGGTCAGCTCGGGCTCCGAGCCCCACGCGACCGGCCCGATCCCCGGGGTGTCGGTGCCCTGCACCACGAACGCCCCCGCGCCGTCGGCCGTGAGGATGCACGTCACGCGGTCGGTCCAGTCGGTGAAGTCGGTCAGCTTCTCGGCGCCGATCACGAGGGCCGTGGTCGCGGCTCCCGTGCGGATCGCCTGGTCCGCGAGGCCCAGGGCGTGCGCGAAGCCCGAGCACGCGACGTTGACGTCCAGGATCACAGGCCCGACGACGCCGCGCAGGTCGGGTGCGTCCTCCTCCTCGGGCGTGGACTGGCCGGGCATGACACCCGTGCGCAGGTTGTACGCCACCCGGCCCGCGGTGTTGGGCGAGCGGTCGCGCGCCGTGGCCGTCGCGACGATGACCATGTCGACCGCGCTCGCCGCGATGCCGGCGTCCTCGAGCGCGTGGCGCGCCGCCGCGGTCGCCATGTCGGCCACGGTCTCGTCCTCGGCCGCGACGTGACGCGTCACGATCCCGGTGCGCGACCGGATCCACTCGTCGTTGGTCTCCACCAGCTGAGCGATGTCGTCGTTGGTGAGCGTCCGCTCGGGCTGGTGGTGGCCGATCCCGACGATGCGCGAGCCGGCGGCTCCGGTGAGGGTGAGCATGGGTCGATCATTCCCCCGGGTGGGCGGATCGGCCAAGTCGCCGGTCCGTGCGCCCGACCTCTTGCGGGACCTGGACGACCTCGTGGGACGAGGCGCGCGGGGGCGTGGCCCCGGCCCTGGAGCGCTCGATGCTCGCGGTCTCGCTGAGCACGACCGTCGATCAGAGACGACCATGGAAGGACGGGGGCACGACGCGGGGCACGGCAGACCGCGTCCGCCTCGCCTTGCATCGACGACGACAGGGGTACAGCTATGTGCACGGGAATCAGGTTCTCGGACGGGCAGGGGAACGTCTACCTCGCACGGAACCTCGACTGGACGAGCGGGTACGGGGAGCAGGTGGTGGTCACCCCCACGGGGTACGCACCGAGGTCACCGTTCGGCGCGGTGCCCAGCATCGAGCACGCTGTCATCGGCATGGGCATCGTCGAGGAGGACACCCCGCTCTACTTCGACTGCGGCAACGACGCGGGCCTGGCCGTCGCGGGGCTCAACTTCCCGGGGTACGCGGAGTACGCCACCGGCCCCGTCGACGGCGCGGTCAACGTCGCCGCCTACGAGTTCCCGCTGTGGGTGGCGTCGCAGTTCGCGAGCGTGGACGAGGTCGAGGCCGCGCTCAAGGACGTGGCGATCGTCGACAAGCCGATCAACGACAAGTACCCGAGCTCGCTGCTCCACTGGATCATCGCCGACGCGGAGCGCGCGATCGTCGTGGAGTACACGAGCGACGGCATGCAGGTCTTCCACGACGACGTCGACGTCCTGACGAACCAGCCCGGGTTCTCCTGGCACCACGAGAACCTGCGCAACTACCTCAACACCTCGCCCGAGTTCCCCCAGGACACCGTGCTCGGCAGCGCGCACCTCACTCCGTTCGGCTCGGGCTCGCACATGCGGGGGATCCCCGGGGACTACTACTCGCCCTCCCGGTTCGTCCGCGCCGCGTACGTCAACAACCACTACCGGGCCAAGGAGACCGAGGAGGAGAACGTCAGCCGGGCGTTCCACACGCTGCAGCAGGTCGCGATGGTCGACGGGTGCGCCGCGATGGGGTCGGGCGAGTTCGAGATCACGATCTACACCGGGCTCTTCTCCTCCCGGACCACGACCTACTACTGGAACACCTACGAGGACCCGGCGGTCCGCAGCGTCGCGCTCGCCGACCACCCGACGGACGGCGACAAGCTCGTCCTCGCGTAGACGTCCGCCGGCTGCGCCGACGCGCGACCGGGCCCCGGAGGGTGTGCGGGGCCCGGTCGGTGCGGGGCCGGACGAGCACCGAGCGACCGAGGTCCCGCTCACCCCCCGATCATCGAGCCCTCGACCTCGGCCAGCAGCTCGTCGACCAGGCCCAGGAACACCGACGGGTCGTCGCGCCGCACGCAGTGCCCCGCCCCGGCGACCCGCACGACCCGGCCCCTGCCCGCGAGGACCTGCTCGGCTCGGCGCGCGCCGTCGTCGGGCACGAGCGAGTAGCTCGACACCTCGCCCGCCGCGACCACGACCGGCACCCGCCCGCCGAACGCGACGGGCCAGTCGCGGGCGGTCCACTCGTGCGGGACCTCCAGCAGGCGCGGCGAGACCGCTCGCTGGGCGCGGGCCCAGGGCTCCGACTCCTCGGGCGACCACTGCGGGAAGCGCGCGCGGAAGTCCGCCGCGAGCTCCGCCGTCAGGCGTACGCGGGCCGCCTCGATGCCCGGCGCGAGGAAGAGCGGCCGCCCGCCCTCGTCGTGCTCGGCGTCGAGCACGCCCCACGCCGGGTCCTCCAGGACCAGGCCCAGGACCAGGTCGGGGTGGCGCAGCGCGAGCTCCTGCGCCGTCAGGCCGCCCATCGAGTGCCCGACGACGACCACCGGGCGCCCGAGCACGTCCCGGACCACGCGGGCCGCGTCGTCCGCGAGCGCCGCGAGCGTGAACGGCTCGTCGGGCAGCTCGGAACCTCCGTGGCCGCGCGCGTCGAGCGTCAGGACGTCGCGCGTGCGGACGAGGTGTCGGACCGTGCCGGGCCAGCACTCCCCCGAGTCGGTCACGCCGTGCAGGAGCAGCACGGGCGGGGGCTGCGGGCCGGGCGCGGCGGCGCCGTCCCCGGTGGGACCCGTGGCCCGGTAGAGCCTCCAGGCGTTGGGGCCGGTCCGGCCGGTGAGCGGGTCCGCGGTGGAGGACGGTCGGGCGGGCGGTACGGAGGACGAGGCGTCGAGGACGTCGGTGTCGGGGCGGCTGCTGTGCACGGGAAGATCTTCGACCCGCGCGACCTCTCCTGAAAATCTCAGGGCGCGTCGAGCGCGGCCCGTTCGTCGTCGCGCGGTGCGAGGACCACGGGGTCGCCCTCGCCGTCGAAGACCCGCACGGGCCGGGTCTCGTCCCAGCGCTGCCAGCCCGGGTCGCCCGAGGTCGCGAACGCGACCCACGCGCCGTGCATCGCGGTCGCGAGCGACTGCGGGGCGTCGGGGCCCGCGAGCGCGACGGAGTCGGGCGTCGCGAGACCGTCGAACACGAACCCGAGCTCGACCGCGTGCGCGGCACCGAGGTCCTGGACCGGGCTGCGCCACGCGAACTCGTACACGAACGTCTCCGCGCCGGCGGACCGGCGCGCGTCGGCGACCTGCTGGAGCGGGACGCGCAGCAGGACGTCGGTCGCGAGCGCCCCGAGGAGCTCCCCCGCGGTCGCCCCGGGGCGGTTGCGCCGGAACAGGCGGACGGCCCGGGCCGAGATGCCGACCTTGCGCCGCGCCACGGCCAGGTGCCACCACCGGAACCGGCTCAGCAGCCCCGTGGGCACGAACCAGAGGCGGTACTCCTCGGTCGTGGCCCCGATCAGCAGCGGGATCGTGCTCCCGGCGCCCGCGACGAGCGCGTCCTGGGGCGTGCGGGGCACCAGGTCGTCGTCGAGGACGAGCGCGAACCCGGGCCCTCCCGTGAGCGGCGTGGCCCCCGCGGTCACGCGGTCCTGCGAGGCGACGAGCGCCTCGGGCAGGACGGTTGCGAAGCCCGCGCGCGTCGTCGGGACCCCCAGGTCCTTGCCCATGGCGCGCGTGATGCGCCCCGCCCTCGCGGCCGGCTGGGCGGACAGGGGGCCGCTCTGGACGATCGCCCGGGCGACCAGGTCGGGGGCCGAGGGGTGCGCGAGGATCGCCGAGACCGTGTTGCCCCCGGCCGACTGGCCCGCGAGCGTCACCCGGCGCGGGTCGCCACCGAACGCCGCGACCTCGTCCTGGACCCAGCGCAGCGCGGCGAGCTGGTCGGCCAGGCCGAGATTGCGGGGAGCGCCGTCGAGCACCGAGAACCCCTCGGCCCCGAGCCGGTAGTTGACGCCGACGAGCACGACGCCGTCCTGGGCGAACCGCGTGCCGTCGTAGCCCGCGAGCGCGTTGGACCCGTGCGCGAGCGAGCCGCCGTGCACCCACACCACGACGGGGAGCAGGTCGGTGCCTCGGTCCGCCGGGGTGAAGACGTTGACGTGGAGCACGTCGTCCCCCGCGACCGTCACGGTCGGCAGCAGGGCCCCGAGCGCCCCAGGGTAGGGCGACTGGGGCGCCGTGGCCCCGTGGCACGTCGCGTCCCGGACGCCGTCCCACGGCTCGACCGGACGGGGAGGCGCGAAGCGGCGCGCGCCGAACGGCGGAGCCGCGTACGGGACGCCGAGGAACTGCTCGACGCCGTGGGCGACGGTCCCCTCGACCGCGCCATGGCTCGTCACGACCTGCACCCGACCGACGGTCTCGCTCTGCGCGCTCATCGGGCCATCGTCTCCCCGGGAACCTGTGGGCAGCGGCGGCGCGCCGTTGGGCGCGCTGCGAGCCGTGGTCGGGCGCGGCCGGGTCCGGGTCGACGTGCCGGCGGGGCTGGCGGGAAGGCGCGGTAATTGCCAGACTGCTGCGATGCCCGACGACGAGGTCGCGACGAGCCCCCACGACCCGGCACGCCCGGCGACGGAGGTCCACCCGGTCCACCCGGTCCGGCGTGCCGTGCTGCTGGCCGCCGCTGCGCTGGTGGTGCTCGTGTGGAGCGCGACGCTCGAGGTCGTGTGCGCCGCGGCGGGGAGCGGGACGGACGGCTCCTTGGACATGCTGCCCCCCTGCCCGGCGCAGAGCACCCGGACGGGTGCGGCGATGGTGTCGGCGGGCGTCGTCGTCGCAAGTCTGGTCCTCCTGCTCGTCGCCCGCCGACAGGCGTGGTCCCGCAGCCCCGGGGTCGAGCGTCTGGTGTTCGTGACGTTCGTGGTCGTGACGGCCGGGGCGGTCGTCGCCGCCCTGTTCTCGACCGGGTTCGACCCGACGATCTAGGTCGTGACCGGTGTCCTCGCGAGTGCAGCGGCTCCCCGTGTGCCGGATGATCGGTGCCATGCGCAGCACACTCATGAACCACACCGAACAGCCCGGCGAGCCGGGGAGCTTCCAGCTGCAGAACGACCGCATGCTCAAGGTCGACCTCGCGGGCACGGGCGGCTTCTTCTACGCCCGGCAGGGCTCCATGGTCGCGTACCAGGGCGACGTCGACTTCGCGTACGAGGGCTCGGGCGGTGTCGCCAAGATGTTCAAGAAGGCCTTCACGGGTGAGGGCATGTCCCTCATGAAGGTCTCGGGCAGCGGCGACGTGTTCCTCGCCCAGGACGCGGACCAGGTGTTCGTCCTGCACCTGGAGGGCGAGTCCGTCACGGTCAACGGCTCGAACGTCCTCGCGTTCGAGAGCACCCTGACGTGGGACATCAACCGCGTCGAGGGTGCGTCCATGATGAGCGGCGGACTCTTCAACACCACGTTCACGGGCACGGGTGCGCTCGCCGTGACGGCGTACGGGACGCCCGTGGTCCTCGACGTCGACGAGCCCACGTACGTCGACATGCAGGCCGCGGTCCTGTGGTCGAGCTCGCTCACGTCCACGATCCGCAAGACCGCGAAGCTCTCGGCCGCGATCGGCCGCGGGTCGGGCGAGGCGTACCAGCTCGGTCTCACGGGTCGCGGCATCGTCGTCGTGCAGGCCTCCGAGGGGCACCCGATCCCGACGGCGAAGTAGCTGCGAGCGGTGCTGGGCCCGTGCCACGGGCCCGGCACCCTGACCACCGGCCGCCCAGGCGTGCCGGGCGCACGAGACCCCCCCAGGAGGCAGCGGTGATCGGCCTCGAGCTCGTCGTGGTCCTCGGCGTGGTCATCGTGGTGTGCGGGATCCTTGCTCGCCGCACGCGGGTCGCCGACCCGATCCTGCTGCTCGTCGCGGGGATCGTCCTCGGGTTCGTGCCCGCCCTGCGGCAGGTGCACCTGCCTCCCGAGCTCATGCTGCTCGTCTTCCTCCCCGTGCTCCTCTACTGGGAGGCCATCACCATCTCGTTGCGCGAGATCCGCGCGACCCTGCGCGGGATCGTCCTGACGAGCACGCTGCTCGTGGTCGTCACCGCGGCGGCCGTCGCGACCGCCGCCCACGCGCTGGGTCTGCCGTGGGGTCCCGCGTGGGTCCTGGGCGCGGCGGTCGCCCCGACCGACGCGACCGCCGTCGGCGTCCTCGCACGCGCCCTGCCCCGGCGCACGGTCACGGTCCTGCGGGCAGAGAGCCTCGTCAACGACGGCACCGCGCTCGTCCTCTACGGCGTCGCGGTGGGCGTGACCGTGGGCGAGGAGACGCTCAGCGCCGGGCACGTGACCTGGCTGTTCGTGCTCGCGTACGGCGGCGGGATCGCGGTGGGCCTGCTCGTCGCGTGGCTCGCGGTCCTCGCCCGGCGCCGCATCGACGACCCGCTGCTCGGCAACGTGGTCGTCCTGCTCATCCCGTTCACGGCATACCTGCTCGCCGAGCTGATCGAGGCGTCCGGCGTGCTGGCCGTGGTCGTGTGCGGTCTCGTCATGAGCCAGGTCGGGCCGCGCATCGGGCGCGCGGCCACGCGGCAGCAGACCGTCGCGTTCTGGTCGGTCTCGACCTACCTCATCAACGCGTCGCTGTTCGTGCTCGTAGGGCTCGAGGCACAGTCCGCGGTGCGCAACCTGGTGTCCGAGGACCTCGTCACGGCGATCGTCGGCGTCGCGGTCGTGTGCGTGGTCATCCTCGTGGTGCGGTTCGCGTTCCTCGTGCTCTCGGCCTACACGATCCGGCTCGTCGACCGGCGTCCGTCCCAGCGCGGGCGGCGCGTCACGAACCGGGCGCGCGCGGTCAGCACGGTCGCGGGCTTCCGGGGCGCGGTGTCGTTGGCCGCGGCGCTCGCGGTGCCCACGCACCTGAGCTCGGGCGCGCCCTTCCCCGACCGCGACCTCATCGTCTTCATCACGTGCGGCGTGGTCGCGACGACGCTCGTCGTCCAGGGGCTCCTGCTGGCCCCGACGATCCGGTGGGCGCGCCTGCCCGACGACGACGGGCTGGCTCGCGAACGTCGGCTCGCCGACGAGACGGCCGCGCAGGAGGCCCTCGACGCGCTCCCGGACGTCGCGGCGGCGCTCGGCACCGACCCGTCGGTCGTCGACCGGCTGCGTGGCGAGTACGAGGAGCACCTCACGCTGCTCCGCGCCCGGGACGGCGAGGGGGACGACCCCGACCCCGCGGTGCTCCTCGACGACGAGTACACCGAGCTGCGCCTCGCGCTGCTCGCTCGCAAGCGCGAGACGGTCGTGCGCCTGCGCGACCAGCGGGCGATCGACGACACCGTCCTGCGGCAGGTGCAGGCCCGGCTCGACCTCGAGGAGATCCGGCTGAGCCGCGGTGATCCCGCCCCGGAGTGAGCCGTCGCCGCCGTGGTCACGGCCGGCTCGATCTCGCGGGAGAATGGAGAGCTGGGTGCTGCGTCCCGCGCGGATGCGCCCCGCCCCCTTGCCCTCGATCGCGCAGGAAACTGCAGGAAGCCACAGGACGTTCCAGTGCCCTCAGCGGACCAGCCCACCACGCCCTCCAGCACCACCACCCCGGCCAGCCCGGCGAAGGAGCAGGCGACCGTCCTCGCGGAGGCCTCGCGCCGCCGCTCGTTCGCGGTCATCAGCCACCCCGACGCCGGCAAGTCGACGCTCACCGAGGCGCTCGCGCTGCACGCCAACGCGATCCGCGAGGCGGGCCGCGCCGACGGCAAGGCGGGCCGGCGCACGGTGTCCGACTGGATGGACATGGAGCAGGACCGTGGCATCTCGATCACGTCCGCGGCCCTCCAGTTCACCTACCGCGACGCGATGATCAACCTCGTCGACACCCCGGGGCACGCGGACTTCTCCGAGGACACGTACCGCGTGCTGTCCGCGGTCGACGCCGCGGTCATGCTGGTCGACGCCGCCAAGGGCCTCGAGGTCCAGACCATGAAGCTCTTCGCGGTCTGCAAGCACCGCGGCATCCCGCTCATCACGGTCATCAACAAGTGGGACCGTCCGGGCAAGGACGCGCTCGAGCTCATGGACGAGATCCAGGAGCGCACGGGCCTGGTCCCCACGCCCCTCACGTGGCCCGTGGGCGTCGGCGGCGACTTCCGGGGCGTGCTGGACCGCCGCACGGGTCAGTACGTGCACTACACGCGCACGGCCGGCGGCACCACGATCGCGCCCGAGGAGGTCATGGGCCCGGACGCGGCCGTGGCGCGCGAGGGCGATGCCTGGACCACCGCGGTCGAGGAGGCCGAGCTGCTCGCCGACTCCAACGGCGACCACGACCAGGAGACGTTCCTGGCCGGGCAGACGACGCCCGTCCTGTTCGGGTCCGCCGTGCAGAACTTCGGCGTCCACGCGCTGCTCGACGTCCTGGTCGACGTCGCGCCCTCGCCGTCGCCCCGCGTCACGGTCACCGAGGACACCCGCCCGGTCGAGGCGCCCTTCAGCGCGTTCGTCTTCAAGATGCAGGCCGGCATGGACACCGCGCACCGCGACCGGCTCGCGTTCGCGCGCATCTGCTCGGGCGTGTTCGAGCGCGGCATGGTCGTGAGCTCGGCCCGCACGGGCAAGCCGTTCGCGACCAAGTACGCGCAGCAGGTCTTCGGTCGCGAGCGCACCATCGTCGACACGGCCTACCCGGGCGACGTCGTGGGGCTGGTCAACGCGGCGGGCCTGCGCGTGGGCGACACGCTCTACCTGGACAAGAAGGTCGAGTTCCCGCCCCTGCCGACGTTCGCCCCCGAGCACTTCGCGGTCATGCGCGCCAAGGACGTCTCGCGCTACAAGCAGTTCCAGCGCGGCGTCATGCAGCTCGGCGCCGAGGGCGTGGTCCAGGTCCTGCGCTCCGACCTGCGCGGTGACCAGGCCCCGGTCCTGGCCGTGGTGGGCCCCATGCAGTTCGAGGTCGCCGAGCACCGCATGGCGACGGAGTTCAACGCGCCCGTGTCGCTCGACCGCCTGGGCTACTCCATGGCGCTGCGGACCACGAAGGACTGGGTCGCGCAGCTCAACGAGCAGCCCGGCGTCGAGGTCCTCCAGCGCGAGGACGGCGAGTACCTGGCGCTCTTCCCGGACCGCTGGCGTGTGACGTCGGTGCGCAACCGCCTCGAGGGCGTGGTACTGCTCGAGGACGAGATCTTCGGCTGACCCTCCTGCCCTGATGCCCGACGGCGGAGCGCACCCACGTACCTGGGTGCGCTCCGCCGTCGGGCATCAGGGGGTGCCGGACCGGTGACCGGCAGGCCTCACTTCGCGACCGCTGCGCCCCTCGCGACCAGACCCGCCTGGTCGGAGAGCTTGAGCTCCTTCATGAAGAACGCGATGACGAAGCCCAGCACCCCGAGCGGGACCAGGTACCAGAAGGCCGGCGCGAGCGCGTCGGTGTAGGCGTTGACGACGAGGTCGTGCAGCGCCGCCGGCAGCTCCTTGACGGCATCCGGTGTGAGAGCGTCCGGACCGAAGTCCTTGGGCATCTCGCTCGCCGGCAGCTCCTTGGTCGCGTCGGCCAGGTTGGACGTCAGCCTCGAGGTGAACACGGTCGAGAACACGCTGGTGCCGACCGCGGCCCCGATCTCGCGCAGGAAGTTGTTGGTGGACGTCGCCACTCCCACCATCTCGGGGGCGACCGAGTTCTGCACCGCGATCACGATGGTCTGCAGCACGAGGCCCAGCCCGAACCCGAGCACGAAGATCATCGCGCCGAACGTCAGCATCGAGATGTCGGCCGTGAGCTGCGTGAGCAGGACCAGCCCCACCGTCGCGATCCCCATCCCGAGGATCGGGTAGATCTTGTACCTCCCGCTGCGCGCGATGAGCAGACCCGAACCGATCGCCGTGATCATCAGGCCCACCGTCATGGGCAGCATGAGCAGCCCCGACTCGGTCGCGCCGTAGCCGTGGGCCATCTGCAGGAAGGTCGGCAGGAACGACAGCGCCGCGAACATCGTCATCCCGAGGATCAGGGCGATCGAGACCGAGACCGAGAACGTCCGGCTCCGGAACAGGTGGAGCGGGATGAGGGGGTCGGCCACGCGGGTCTCGACGACGAGGAAGGCGATCAGCGCGAGCACCGTCACGACCAGCACCGTGAGCAGGGCCGGGCTGCTCCAGTCGTACTTCTTCGCGCTCGTGATCGAGCTCCAGCTCGTGAGGAGCACGATGCCCGCGGTCGTGACCGCCATCAGGAGCGCGCCCCCGACGTCGAACCGCTTGCTCGGCGTGCGCGACGGGAGCCGGAGCTTGAACCAGGCGATCCCGAACGCGATCAGGCCGATCGGGACGTTGAGCCAGAAGCACCAGCGCCACCCCGGCCCGTCCGTGAACCAGCCGCCCAGCAGCGGTCCCGCGACCGTGGCGATCCCGAACACCGCCCCCATGGGACCCATGTACCGGCCGCGGTCCCGGGCCGAGACGATGTCGGCGATGATCGCCTGGCTCAGGATGACCAGGCCCCCGGCCCCGAGCCCCTGGACCGAGCGCCACACCACGAGGTCCACGAACGACGACGACAGCGCCGAACCCGTCGAGCCGACCACGAAGATCGCGATCGCGACGAGGAACGGCAGACGACGCCCCCGCAGGTCGCCGATCTTGCCGTAGATCGGCATCACGATCGCGATCGCGAGGAGGTAGGCCGTGATGATCCACCCCTCGTCCTGGGCCGCACCGAGGTCCCCCACGATCGTGGGCAGCGCCGTGCCCACCACGGACTGGTCCAGCGCGGACAGGAACATCGCAGCCAGCAGGGCGCTGAAGATCACGTAGACCGTGCCCTTGGACAGCACCAGCTCGGGTTCGCCCGGGGCCTGGGTCGTGGGTCGCGCGGTGTCGCTCATCGCAGGGTCCTTCCTGGCGGCCGGTGGGTGCTGGGGACCGTCGGGCGCTGGCGTCCGACGATCGGCGGGACGTGACCTGAACGCGCGAGAACCGCCCCGGTTCCTGGGGGAACGTCGGCGGGCGGCCGCCCGGACGGGGTGCGTCCGGGCGGCACGTCGCGCCCCTCCAGGGTGGGACGGGGCCCCTCGGGGCGCAACAGGGGCGCCGCGGTCGGGCGCGCTCGCCAGGGGCGCGTGAGCGAGGGGGCACGCCCGGAACGGAACAGGGCGGGCCTGCGGACGGCGACCCGACGGAAGGCAGGCCGGGCAGCGATCAGCGCACGAGGTCCGAGGGGTCCGTGTTCGCCCCGCACAGCACGACCGCGACGGTCTCGCCCGGCTCGGGCACGTAGGCGCGCGACTCGAGCGCGGCGAGCGCCGCAGCGGCACCGTGCTCGACGACGAGCCGCCGCTCGTCCCACAGGTGCCGGCGCGCGGCGACGATCGCCTCGTCGGTGACCAGGACCGAGCACACGCCGTCGCTCTGCGCGAGCGAAAGCGCCATCTCGGAGGTGCGGCGGGCGCCGAGCGAGTCGGCCGCGACCGACGCGACGGGGACGTCGACTACCTCGCCCGCCGCGAGCGCGGCGTGCAGGGCCTGGGCCCCGCGGGGTTCGACCGCCACGACCCTGATCCCGTGCGGGTGCGCCGCAGCGGCCACGCCGCTGAACAACCCGCCGCCTCCGACCGCGACGACCACGGTGTCGACATCGATCCGCGCCGCGACGATCTCCTCGATCAGCGTGCCCGCCCCCGCCGCGATCAGCGGGTTGTCGTAGGCGTGCGACGCCAGTGCTCCCGTCTCGGCCGCGAAGCGCTGCGCGGCGTCGAGCGCCTCGGCGTACTCGGACCCCACCTGGTGGACCTCGGCGCCGAGCGTGCGCAGGCGCGCGACCTTGACCGCCGGCGCGGACTCGGGCACGAACACGGTCGCCCGGACCCCGTGGGCCCGCGCTGCCCACGCGTTCGCCATGCCAGCGTTCCCGCCCGACGCGATCACGATCCCGGCCTCGGGCAGCGTGCCCGCATCCAGGTGCGCACCCACGAAGTTCAGGGCACCCCGAGCCTTGAACGAGCCCGTGTGCTGCATGAGCTCGAGCGCGAACACACCTGTCGCGGCACCGAGCGCACCGGGGTCCATGGGCGCGAGCGCGACGGGACGCACCTGCCCCGCGATGCGCTGGGCCGCGGCGAGGACGTCCAGGTGGTCGATGATCATGAAGGGAACCCTACGTCGCGGGCGCCCCGTGCGGAGCGCCGTCGACCACCGGCGCGACGAGGCCCAGCGCCCACTCGAACCGGTCCTCGGGCACGGCCCACTGGACCATGCCGTCCGGGACCCGGATCATGACGACCGTCGTCTCGGGCGGGACGGTCCACAGCTCCCTGTCCTTCGCGGGCCGCACGGTCGTCGGGTCCAACCCGTCGGTGGGCACGCTCAGGCGCCTGGTCGAGATCGCTCCGGGGGTGAGCCTGACCTCCTCGAAGCTCCAGATCGGGGACAGGTTCGGGTGCAGCCCGTGCACGGTGCGGAGGTAGCACGAGATCCCTCCCGACCGACGGAGCTTCAGCTCGCGCCTGCGCGCCCGACGCTCCGCGAAGTAGGACCCAAAGATCCCCTCGAGCAGCGCACCGATCAGCTCGCCCAGCGCCTCCATCACAACCCCGCCTCGCGGTAGAAGCCCTCGATGTGCTCGCGCACCGCGTCCGCCGCCCCGGCACCGTCGCCGCGCGCGACCGCGTCGAGGACCGCGCGGTGCTCGGCGCGCAGGCGCACCGCGGTGCGGGGCCAGTCCTCCAACCGCTCCGTGCCGACCTCGACGTAGGACTCGATCGCACCCCGCAGGCCCGTCATGACGGCCTCCACCAGGACGTTGCCCGCGAGCCGGACGAGGGCCACGTGGAACGCCGCGTCGAGCTCGCGGAAGCGGGCCGGGTCGAGCGAGGGGTCGTCCATGGTGTCGAGCAGCGCGACGGCCTCGGACAGTCCCGCGCCGCCGGCGGTCGCGGCGGCCTGCCCGACCGCCCAGGTCTCCAGGAGCACCCGGGTCTCCACGACGTCGCGGACCACGAGCGTCCCGGACGCGACGTGCAGACGCACGGCCGCCCCCAGGCCCGCGGCGGGCCGGTCGATGACGGTGGCTCCGGCGTCGGGCCCCGAACCGACCGCGGTGCGGACGATGCCCATGGCCTCCAGGACGCGCAGCGCCTCACGGACCGAGGGGCGCGAGACGCCGAGCTCCTCGGCGAGCGCACGCTCGGCCGGGAGCCGTTCACCGAGGCCCCAGCGGCCTGCGGCCAGGTCGGCCTCGATGCGGGCGAGGACGATCTCGTGGGTGCGCACGAGGTCAGCGTAGTGCCGCGGGGCGTCGGCAGGACGAGCACGGCAGCTCGGTCACGCTCGTCCTGACGACGCCCTGCGGGAGACCGGCTGGGGCGTCAGTTGGTGTCAGTCGGTGTCAGTCAGAGTCAGTCGGTGTCAGGCGCCCGCTCCGCAGGAGCAGGACGACCGTTCCGCCGACGACGAGCAGCGCCGCCGCGCCGACCGCCGTTCCGAGCGCGGTTCCCGTCGTGGCGAGCCGGCCGGGCTTCTGCGACTCCCGGGCCCCGTCGGCGGACGACGGGACCGACGCCGTGGAGGGCTCGCCCTCCGTCGTCGCGCCGGACGTCGAGGTGCCCGTCGACGAGCCCGTGCTCGACCCGTCGCCCGGTGCGTCGGCGGTCGGCTCGTCGGCCGGCTCGTCAGTCGGCTCGTCGGCCGGAGGCTCCGACGGCTCCGACGGCTCCGACGGCTCCGACGGCTCCGACGGCTCCGACGAGACCGTGACCGTCTCGCTGTCCTTGAACGGCGCCAGCTCCCACGTCGCGTAGATCTGGCAGTCCTCGCCGAGGGGAGTGCTCGTGACGTCGCTCTGATGGTAGGACGTGCCGTCCCCACCGCCGCGCGCCGTCAGCATGACGGATCCCTCGTCAGCGACGGCGTCGGCACACAGCCTGACCTCCGCGGGGTAGGTGGGGGCGTCGTGAATGACGAGGACGCCGTCCGTCGTGAGCTCCGCGTGCCCGGCGGACTCCTCGCACACCCGGACGGGCACGTCCGAGCTGATGGCGATGGGGCTCCCGAAGGCAGTGGTCCTGAGGTCCCACGAGATCTCCTGCCCGGCCAAGACCGTCGGGTTCGTCGCGGTCACGTCGACCCACTCGCGGCCCATGTCCGCGAGCCAGGTGATCTCTTCGTGGTCCAGCCCGAACATGTCGCAGTTGACCCCGTCGGTGACGCACCAGACCATCGACTGGAGCGTGAGCCGCTCCGACACCGATCCGTCAGCCCGACCAGTAAGGCCCAGGGGGGACGTGTAGCCGTCGCGGATCATCGTGTCGACGGCGGCGAGCTGCTGCTCGTTCAGACGTTGCGGGCTCACCAGGGTGGGGAACGGGATCGGGACGTCCCCTTCCGCGAGCACACCGCCTGGCAGCAGGTTGTTGCACGTGTTCAGGAGGGCGTCGGTGCAGAACGACCACTCGGACACCGGGCGGTCGGTCGCGGCGTCGTACCGGACGGCGCACAGCGGCGGGTGCGAGCTGGCGTCGGCCGTCCCGTCGACGTCGTAGAGCGGGACGAGCTGTCCCGCGTTGTACGCCTCCAGCCGCTCGCCGGAGACGAGCGTGAGGTCGGTGTAGTAGTCGGGCCCGGACCACCTCGGGTCGTGGTGCGTGGCGCCAGGGCACATGGCGGCAGAGAACTCGCCCACGGGGGACGCCGGAACGTCGACCGTGGCGACCGGTGCGGTCGCCGCGAGCCCGTCGTCGGTAGTGGTGGCAGTGGTGGATGCCGCGGTGGCGACCGGTGCGGTCGCCGCGAGCCCTCCGGTCGCGGCGACGAGGGCGGTCAGTGCAGCGACGGCGCCGACGACGAGCCTCCGAGAACGCGGGGGTGTCGGTGTCGGGACAGGCATGACGAGATGAACCTCCAGCAACGAGAAGAGCGCGAGCCCGAGGATGGCGGGCTCGTCGACTCAGCCCACGGCGGGCCGGCAGTCCGCAGGATAAGAGGCCTTCCTGTGTGACGGAGGCCACGTGGCAGCATGCTCGGCTCCGCCCTGGCGTTCGGGGGACCAGCCGCGTTCTGACACGCCGTCCGCATGTGGTCTGACCACATGCCCACGATGGTCTACAGTGGCTCGGACATCGTGTGGTCAGACCACAGCCTGCTCGGCGCCGAGCAGGGGCCGGGAGGGCCGCGCGGTACCTCCGACGGGCACTCGCCGCCCGCCGGGACCAGACTGAATCCCACCGCCCCCTGCCCGGCTGGAGTCCCCAGTGCGCATCGCCCTCGCCGCCACCTGCATCGCCGACGCGATGTTCCCCCAGGCCCCCCGGGCCACCGTCCAGCTCCTCGAACGCCTCGGCCACGAGGTGTACTTCCCCGAGCAGCAGACGTGCTGCGGACAGATGCACGTCAACACGGGCTACTTCGACGAGGCGGTGCCCGTCATCAGGAACCACGTCGAGACCTTTGCTCCCGCGCTCGACGGCGAGTGGGACGCGATCGTCGTGCCGTCGGGCTCGTGCACCGGCTCGATCCGCCACCAGCAGGCCATGGTGTGCCGCCGCGCGGGGCAGGAGAAGCTGGGCGCGACTGCCGAGGCCCTCGCCGCCAAGACCTACGAGCTGTCCGAGCTGCTGGTCGACGTGCTCGGCGTGACCGACGTCGGCGCACACTTCCCGCACCGCGTCACCTACCACCCCACGTGCCACTCGCTGCGCATGATCCGCGTGGGCGACAAGCCGCTCCAGCTCCTGCGGGCGGTCGACGGGATCGACCTCGTCGAACTGCCCGGTGCCGAGAGCTGCTGCGGGTTCGGGGGGACGTTCGCGCTCAAGAACTCCGAGACGTCGACCGCGATGCTCAGCGACAAGATGTCGAACGTGAAGTCGACGGGCGCGGAGGTCGTCACGGCGGGCGACTACTCGTGCCTCATGCACATCGGCGGCGGGCTCTCGAAGCTGCGCTCCGGGGTGCGCACCATGCACCTCGCGGAGATCCTCGCCTCGACGCAGTCGGCTCCCACGCTCGTGGACCCCGATGCCGCGACGCCCGCGTCCTCGTCGCGGGGCGCCTCCGCCGAGGCCCCTGATCGGGGCGTGGATCCGTTGTCAGAAGCACACCGGGATATCCCTCGCCCCAGCTCTGACAACTCGTCAGAGACAGATCCGTTGTCAGAAGCGCACCGGGATATCCCCCGGCCCAGCTCTGACAACTCGTCGGCGGGGGTCGCGCGATGAGCACCTTCCTCGGCTTCCCCACCCGGCGCGGCGCCAAGGCCCTGCCCGACGGCGGCACGCACCACGGCGCGCCCGGCACCAGCGCGGAGCCCGGCTGGGCCGACGACGTGCCCCACCCCGACGCCCCGCTGCGCTGGGGCGCGACGTTCCCCGAGGCCGCCAAGCAGGCGCTGGGCAACACTCAGCTGCGGCGCAACCTGGCCCACGCGACCTCGACCATCCGTGCCAAGCGAGCGGCGGTCGTCGGCGAGGTGCCCGACTGGGAGGAGCTGCGCGACGCGGGCTCGACCATCAAGGCCCACGTCATGAGCGACCTCCCGCACCTCCTCGAAGAGCTCGAGCGCAACGTGACCGCGCGCGGCGGCGTCGTGCACTGGGCCCGGGACGCCGCCGAGGCCAACCGGATCGTGACGGACCTGGTCAAGGCGACGGGCGAGACCGAGGTCGTCAAGGTCAAGTCGATGGTCACGCAGGAGATCGGCCTCAACGAGGCGCTCGCCGAGGAGGGCATCGCGGCGTTCGAGACCGACCTCGCCGAGCTCATCGTGCAGCTCGCGGACGACATGCCGTCCCACATCCTGGTGCCCGCGATCCACCGCAACCGCTCGGAGATCCGCGAGATCTTCCTCGAGCGCATGGGCGACGCACCGCCCGACCTGACCGACGCGCCGCGCGAGCTCGCCATGGCGGCCCGCGCGCACCTGCGCCGCAAGTTCCTCTCCGCGAAGGTCGCGATCAGCGGCGCGAACTTC
Organism: Oerskovia sp. Root918; assembly: GCF_001428945.1. Classification (NCBI taxonomy): domain Bacteria; kingdom Bacillati; phylum Actinomycetota; class Actinomycetes; order Micrococcales; family Cellulomonadaceae; genus Oerskovia; species Oerskovia sp. Root918. Next base: position 205,307 of record NZ_LMJG01000012.1, on the reverse strand, counting down.
GCCGTCGCGGACACGGGCACCCTCGCGGTCGTCGAGTCCGAGGGCAACGGCCGCATGTGCCTCACGCTCCCCGAGACCCTCATCACCGTCATGGGCATCGAGAAGCTCATCCCCACGTACCAGGACCTCGAGGTCTTCATGGCGCTCCTGCCCCGGTCCTCGACGGGCGAGCGCATGAACCCGTACACGTCGCTGTGGACGGGCGTCACACCGGGCGACGGCCCGCAGGAGTTCCACCTGGTCCTGCTCGACAACGGTCGCAGCAAGGCCCTGGCCGACGACGTGGGCCGCGCGGCCCTGCACTGCATCCGCTGCTCGGCGTGCCTCAACGTGTGCCCGGTCTACGAGCGCGTGGGCGGGCACGCGTACGGCTCGGTCTACCCGGGCCCGATCGGCGCGGTCCTCACGCCCCAGCTCACAGGGTCGACGGGGAGGTCCGACCCCAACAACTCGCTGCCGTACGCCTCGACGCTGTGCGGCGCGTGCTACGACGTGTGCCCCGTGAAGATCGACATCCCGTCGCTGCTCGTGCACCTGCGGGCGCGCGAGGTCGACCAGGACCGGGGCCGCCCCACGGCCTGGGGCGCCGCCATGAAGGCCGCGTCGTTCGTCATGGCCACGCCCGGGCGGTTCGAGCTCGCCGAGAAGGCCGGCGGCGTGACCCGCGTCCTGGGTGGCAGCAAGGGCCGCATCACGTCGCTGCCGTTCCCGGGCTCGAAGTGGACCGACGCGCGCGACCTGCCCGTGCTGCCCCGGCAGAGCTTCCGCGAGTGGTGGGCTGACGAGCACGTCACCCCGGAGGCACCGCCCTCCCCCGCTTCCCCCGAGACCACCGGAGACGCCCGATGAGCGCTCGCGACGACATCCTCGCCCGCGTGCGCGCGGCCGTCATCAACGACGGCGCGCACCTCGGTGACGCCGTGGCCGAGCAGGCGCCCGTCTCGCGCGGGTACCGGACCACGGGCGAGCACTCCCCCGGGTCCCCCGCAGCCATCGAGGTCCTCGTCGACCGGCTCGTCGACTACCGGGCGATCGTGCACCGGGCCGCGACCGAGGAGGACCTGGCCCGCACCGTGGGCGAGCTGCTCGCGGACGCTCGCTCCGTCGTCGTGCCCCCCGCGCTGCCCCCGGGCTGGACCGGCGGGCTCGGGGACGCGACCGCCGTCGTGCACGACTCGCGCGAGGACCGCCGCACCGCGGCCGAGCTCGACCAGGTCGACGCCGTCCTGACCGCGTCCCGGCTGGCCGTCGCGGACACCGGGACGATCGTCCTGGACGGCGAGGACGACCAGGGGCGCCGGGCGATCACCCTGGTCCCCGACCTGCACGTGTGCGTGGTGCGGACCGAGCACGTCGTGCACACGCTGCCCGAGGCCGTGACGATCCTCGCCGCGCACCCCACGCGCCCGCAGACGTGGATCTCGGGGCCGAGCGCCACGAGCGACATCGAGCTCTCGCGCGTCGAGGGCGTGCACGGGCCGCGCACGCTGCACGTGATCCTGCTGGGCTGAGCACACGCTCGCTACCGAGCATGCGGTCGGCCACCGCATGCTCGGCACCAGCGGTCGGCGCTCAGCCCACCTGGCGCCGCACCGCGCGGCGCGCGCGCTCGGGGTCGAGCGGCCGGTCGAGCGGTCGGCCGTCGGGCCCCGTCGAGAGCGCCGCATGCAGCACGAGCCCTTCGAGGAGCGCGTCGACGTCGGGCGCGACCTCCGCCTCGACATGCCGCCGCAGGGCGGCCCGGCTCGCGGCCATCCACCGCTGGGTGACGGTGCGGAAGGCGGGCTTGCGTGCCGCGAGCACGTAGAGCTCGAGCGCGACGAGCAGGTCCCGTCGGTAGTTCCCCGACTCGTCGCACACGAGCCCGACGATCGCCTCGACCGGGTCCCCGCCCTCGGGGACGGTCGCCATGGCGGCCTCGAAGCGCGCAGCCGCCTGGACCGCGTGCCGTTCGAACGCGAGCCGCAGCAGCTCGTCGAGGTTCTCGAAGTGGTACGTCATGGATCCGAGCGGCACGTCGGCGGCCGCCGCGACCACGCGGTGCGTGGTGCCCGCGACACCGTGCTCGGCGATGACGTCGAGGGCCGCGTCGACGATCCGGGCCTTGCGGTCTGGATCGACGCGGCGCGGCGACGTCGAGGTCACGCGGGGTCGCCGCCGGCAGCGGCACCGGAGGTGCCGTCGGCCCCCTGGGTGCTCGCGGCGCTCTCGGTACCCTCGGCGTCGATGTGCCGCAGGACCCGCGCGGGGTTGCCCACGGCCACGACGTTCGCGGGCAGGTCGCGCGTCACGACGGACCCGGCGCCCACCACGGTGTTCTCGCCGATCGTCACGCCCGGGCACACGGTCACGCCGCCGCCGAGCCACACGTTGTCGCCGATCGTGATGGGCTGGGCCCCTTCCCACTTGTCGCGGCGCGGGCCCGGCTCGATCGGGTGCGTGGGCGTCAGGAGCTGGACGCCCGGGCCGATCAGCACGTCGTCACCGATCGTGACGGGCGCGACGTCGAGGCACACGAGCCCGAAGTTCACGAACGTCCGCTCGCCGATCGTCGTCTGGTAGCCCAGGTCGCAGCGGAAGGGCGGGCGGATATCGCTGTCCTCGCCGAACGCGCCGAGCAGCTCGGTCAGGACCTCACGACGGGCTGCGCCCTCGGTGGGGTCCAGGGAGTTGAAACGGTGGCTGAGCGACATGGCGCGCGCCGAGTCGGCGGCGATCTGCGGGTCGTCGGCGAGGTAGAGGTCGCCTGCGAGCATGCGCTCGCGCATGGGGCGCTGGTCGGAAGGGTCCGGGAAGGTCATGTGTACAAGCGTACACATGGGCGCGGGGCGCCCGTCAGGCGGAGGCCCGACGGCGGTGCGTCAGCTCCTCGAGGACCGTCCGGAGCCGCACGGGGAAGTCCTCGGGCGTGTCGGGCGGGAGCCGGTCCACCCGGAACCAGGCGACGGCCTCGCTCTCGTCGCTCACGACGGGCAGCGCCTCGAGGTCCGCGAACGCGACGTAGCCCACGTCCCAGTGGACCAGGCACGTACCGAAGCGGGAGGACAGCGCGTGCCGGTGCAGGTCCACGGGGGCGCCGTCGGGCTCGAAGGGCTCGAGGGTCTCGATGCCGCTCTCCTCGCGGGCCTCACGGAACGCCCCTGCCGCGAGGCTCCCGTCACCTGGCTCGACGTGCCCACCGACCTGGACCCAGAACTGCCCCTTGCGGTGGAAGCACAGCAGCACGTGCAGCAGGTCCGGGGTCAGCACGAAGCAGCTCCCGGTCAGGTGCTCGGCGCCACCGCGGAAGATCACGTCCCCCTGGCCCTCCTCGACGAACGCCACGTACTCCTCGCGCAGCGCGGCCTGCGCAGGGCTGAGCGGCGCCCAGGACCGGATCGAGTCGAGGGCGGTGGCGGCAAGGGCTTCGGCGGAGGTCACCCCGGAAGCCTACGACCGCCGGGACGCGCCGCGAGGTAGAGGGGTGCCGTCGAGGTAGAGGGCTCCAGCCCTCTACCTCGACGCGAACCCTCTACCTCGACGCAGGCGTCAGGGGGTCAGCAGGCCCCCTCGTCCTTCCACGGGCCCCAGTCGCTGACCACGGGAGCGTTGCCCTGCGTCCAGTACCGGGCAGACCACCTGTGGCCTGCGTGCGTGACCTGCGCACCACCGTTGTAGGCCGTCCCGGCGAGCCACGCGGCGGCCGAGCAACCGGCGCCACCGGTCGTCCCTCCCGTGCTCCCCCCGGGCGTCCCACCCGTCGTCCCGCCAGAGACCACGGGGTTCACGACCATGACGCCGCGCGGGTGGTCGTAGGTCGTGGCGTACGTGGTGGCCCCGATCGTCACGCGGACGTTCGAGATCTGCGCCATGGGCAGGCGCCACGACAGCTTGGTGGACGCCGAGCCGCCCGCCGGGATGCCCCCGGACGGGACCTTGAGCGTCGCCGAGTGCAGGTCTCCCTCGAGCCCGCCCACGTTGTTGCCGGTGTGGCCCGCGACCGTCGTGATGCCCCAGCCGTTCTGCTCGCCGATCGTCGCGGACGTGGTCGTCGCGAAGTCGAACGAGATCGTGGCTCCGGCCGGGATCGCGACCGAGGACCTGTTGGCGAACGTCACCCGCGGGTTGATCGGGTAGTTGTTGTCGCCGAGCGCGAACTCCGAGAACGACACCCCCAGGTCGATCGCCTCGGCGGGCGTCGCGGTCTTCGACTTGGCGGCGCCGTACGGTGCCGCGGTCGCGAACGTCGAGTGCATCCGCGTCACGAGGCTGTCGCCCATGCCGTACTCGCCGCTCGCCGCGTCCAGGCCGTAGTCCCCGGCCAGCTCCCAGATCATCAGACCGCCGTAGCCGCCTGCGACCACGTAGTCGGCCTTGGCCTGGATCGCCTGGTCGGAGTCGCCCGAGATGAACGACTTCGTCTGCGCGTTCCACCACCACTCGGTCTTGGTGACCGGGTCGAAGTGGTGCTGGTAGGTCCCGGTCAGCGGACCGGTCGGCGCGCCGTACGCAGCCGCGTAGGAGCCGACCCTGCCGTTCTGCAGGTTGAGCATGTGCCAGATCGGGTTCCCTCCTGCGGGGATCTTCGCCCCGGCCTTGTCGACGTCGTACCAGACGTTGTCGATCCCGCCCGCCCCGTTGCCGCACTTGGACGTGCCGCCCAGCGAGGGCCCGGTGCCGGGCGGGCACTTGGTCTGGTCGGGCAGCGCGGCCTTGCCCCACAGTCCGTTGGTCCCACCCTGCACGTTGGTCCAGCCGCGCGTGTAGAACGGGACGCCGATGTTGATGCGTCCGGCCTGCACTGCTCCGCGGAAGTAGTGCGCGGCCCAGTCGGCGTTGAGGTACCCGATCCCGTCGTAGGCCCCGTACACCCCGGCGGCCGCGAGCTCGCCGTCCTTGCCGTCGTCGAACAGGGCGCCGTTGCCACCCACGAAGTCGTTCCACGTCCCGTGCAGGTCGTACGACATCACGTTGACGTAGTCGAGGTACGGCATGATCTGGAAGACCTCCATGCCCCGCAGGAGCCACCCCGAGGCGGGGGCCGCGATCGTCAGCATGTAGTACTCGCCGTCCTGCGCCGCGGCCTTGTCGAGGGCCTCGCGCGTGGTCTTCATGAGCTGCTCGTAGTTCTTCCAGAGCTGTCCGCGTCGGGCGTCGGCGATCGCGAAGTCGTCCGGGTTCCCGGCCTTGACGTTCGAGGTCGGGTACTCGTAGTCGATGTCGATCCCGTCGAACCCGTAGGTCCGCACCATCGCGACCGCGGAGGCCGCGAACGCGTCGTACTCGGCCTGGGTGTCCAGGGTGTAGAAGCCGCCCGAGGCGACCCTGTTCCCGTCGGCCCCGAGGTAGCCGCCCGTCTCGGCCCAGCCGCCGACCGACACGAGCGTCCGCACGCCGGGGTGCTGCTTCTTGAACTTGGTCAGCTGGTTGAAGTGCCCCTTGTAGGGGACGGTCGGGTCGAGCGCGTTCTCCGCCCCCGCGAACGTCAGGCCCGTCGCCTCGCTCGTCGCGGACTCGGCGTTCACCGAGATCTTCGAGTCCGGGCCGACGTGCGCGAACGCGTAGTTGATGTGCGACAGCTTGGTCCACGGGATGTCGCTCGCGAGGTAGGCCGGCGTCCCTCCCTCGCCCGTGCGCCACGAGGTGAAGTAGCCGATCACGCGCCGGTCCAGGCCGTTCGGCAGCTTCTCGCGGCCGGCCTCGTCGTACACGTCGCAGTAGGGCACGTCGACGGTCTTGTTGACGGCCAGCCCGTCAGGACGGCACTTCTCCTGGGGGTTCGTCGAGATGGGCGTGCCCGGGTCCCCGCCGGTGGGGTCCCCCGTGGGGTCGGTGCCGGTGGGGTCGGTCCCCGTCGGATCGGTCCCCGTCGGGTCGGTCCCCGTCGGGTCGACCGTCCCGCACGGCCCGACGACCTTCCAGGCCCCCCACTGCTGCGTCCCGGGGACCTCGCCCTGGGTCCACCACGACGCCTTGTAGTTCGAGCCGGCGTACGACGCGGTCGCGCCGCCCGTGTACACCGACGAGGCCGCCCAGGCGGGCGCGCACGCCTCGGCCGCGAGCGCTGCGGGCACCGGCACCGTCAGGGGCACTGCCACTGCTGCCGTGGCGGCGGCTGCTGCGAGCCATCGCCTCACGGACCGTCTGCTTCGTTGCATGATCGACCCTCCCCAGCACGGCTGCGGCACCGTTGCCGCAGCATCGTGTGCGGCCACGCTAGGGCGAGGGCTCGTGGCCTCACATCAGGGTCTGCCACACGATCGCTACGTACGTGATTCCCGCACGAACCCAGGCGCCCGGGCGTACGTCTCACCGGCCCGACGGCGCCACGCACCAGGGTGCGTCCGCGGGCTGGGAGAATGGTCGGGTGACGAACGGCCTCTTCGACCTGCCTGAGGGCACGCGTGTCCCACCCCGACGGATCGTCCTGCTGACGGGTCCGTCGGGCTCGGGCAAGACGTCGTTGACCCGACGACTGGGGCTCCCGGTCGTCGCGCTCGACGACTTCTACCACGACGTCGACCACCCGGACATGCCGCACCGGTTCGGCATCGTCGACTGGGACTCGCCCGGGAGCTGGGACGCGGCCGGTGCGCTCGACGCGCTGCTCTCGCTCGCCACGACGGGCCACTCGGACGTCCCGGTCTACGACATCCCGACCTCGCGCCGCACGGGCACGACCCACCTCGACGTCACGGGCTCGCGCATCGTCATCGCCGAGGGGATCTTCGCGGCCGAGCTCGTCGAGGCCTGCCGGGCCGAGGGCATCCTGGCCGACGCGATCTGCCTGCGACGCCCACGGGTCATGACGTTCTGGTTCCGGCTCCTGCGCGACCTCGGGGAGTCGCGCAAGCCCCCGCTCACGCTGCTGCGCCGCGGCTGGGGGCTGCTGCGCGACGAGCCGCGGCTCGTCCAGGGCTGGGTCGACAAGGGCTGCCGGACCGCGTCGCCCGGGCAGGCCGAGAGGGACGTCCGCGCGCTCCTCGCGGGCTGACCCGAGCTCCGCGAGAGGCGCCACGACCGCCCGGGGCGCGCGACGCCGTCGGGCACCGGACGCCCCGTACGACGCGACCGCACGGGGCGCGTGCTGCCGGAAGGGGACGGAGACCCGACACGAAGGCCGCCCGACGACGCGCGTGGCGTCAGCGGGCGGCCTGGACGTGCTCCGGAACCGCGTCCCCGGCTCCGGGGACGCGCTCAGCCCAGGTGCACGGCGACCTGGTCGCCCTGCGGCAGGAGCTGCTCCTTGGGACCGCGGATCAGCACCGCGGCGATGACGGCGCCCACGACCAGGGTGACGGCCGTCGCGACGAACGCCGCCGAGTAGCCGTCGACGAACGCGGCGAGCTGCGACGCCTCGTCCGTCACGACCGCCCCCGCGACGACGCCCGCGTAGATGGTCGTGAAGACCGAGAGGCCGATCGAGCCGCCGATCTGCATCGAGGCGTTGACGGTCGCGCTCGCGGCGCCCGCGTCGTGCGGCTCGACGCCCGAGAGGGCCACGTTCTGGAGCGGGACCAGGACCATCGCCATGCCCACGCCCAGCACGATCAGGGCGGGCAGGATCTCGACCGCGTACGACCCGCCGACCGTGATGCGGCTCAGGTAGAGCAGCGCAGCGGCCGCGACCAGGGGCCCGCCGATCATGAGCGGACGGGGGCCGAAGCGCGGGAGGAGCTGGGTGATCACGGGGGCCAGGACGAGCGTCATGATCGTCATGGGCAGGGTGCCCAGGCCCGCGTGCAGGGGCGAGAGGCCCAGCACGATCTGCAGGTGGAGGGCGAGGTACAGCAGCGCACCGATCATGAGCGCACCGAAGATGGCCTGCAGCAGGAACGCGCCGGCCCGGACCTTGTTCGTGAGCACGCGCAGCGGGAGGAGCGGCTGCGCGACGCGGGACTCGATCCAGACGAACAGCGCGATGAGCACGACGCCGGCGGCCAGGCACCCGATGGTCTCGGGCGCGACCCAGCTGTGCTCGGCGAGCGTGAAGCCGTAGACGAGCGAACCGAGCCCGAGGACCACCACGACCGTGCCCAGCACGTCGTACTTGTTGTCCCCCTCGGCCTTGCTCTCACGGATCAGGAGCGCCCCCGCGACGAGCGCGACCAGGACGACCGGGACGTTGACCCACAGGCACCAGCGCCAGTCCGCGAACTCGGTGAGCGCGCCACCGAGGACCAGGCCGACCGCGGCCCCGACACCCGCGACCGAACCGAACACGGCGAACGCCGTGTTGCGGTCCTTGCCGCGCGGGAAGGACACCGTGAGCAGCGCGAGGGCCGCGGGGGCGAGCAGCGCTGCGAAGACCCCCTGGAGACCACGCATCGCGATGAGCTCGGTGCCGTTGCGCGCCAGGCCCGCGAGCAACGACGCGACGCCGAAGCCGACCATCCCCAGCAGGTAGGTGCGCTTGCGCCCCCAGTAGTCCGCGATGCGCCCGCCGAGCAGCAGGAGAGCCCCGAACGCGAGCGCGTAGGCCGTGACGACCCACTGGCGCTGGGTGTCCGTGAGGCCGAGCTCGAGCTGGGCCTGCGGGAGGGCGATGTTCACGATCGTCCCGTCGAGCACCACGAGCAGCTGCGTGAGCGCGAGGATGAGCAGGATCCACCAGCGACGAGGCCCCGACGCGCCGGGCGCGTCGTGCTCGGCCGACGCCGAACCATGGGGCTCGGCCGAGGGAGGGACCACCTGGGCCGAGGGCGCAGTGGTGGAGGGAGGAGAAGCGGGCATGACCGACCTTCGGGGACGCACAGCGGGGATCGTGGGGTTTCCAGCCCGGATCGAGACGCGTCCGCGAGGTGCCGGACCGTTCGACCGCCCCAACTTCGAAGTCGGACAGACGGACCATCTTAACGTGTCAGCACGTCAGGAAGCTGTGTGAGTTCCCCCACGAGGATTCACCACCGACGTCCGCGCGACCACCACCGCGGCCGCGCGGACGCGGATGTCAGCGCCGGGTCATCGTCGACGGATAGCCGCCTCCGTCCGGATAGACCCACTCGCCGACGAGCACACGGTCGTCGGCGTCGAAGGTCCCCTCGAAGAACGCGGGGCTGCCCTTGACCCCTGCCCAGATGGTCAGGGTGTCGCCGGTGAGGTCGTACACGTAGTCGAGCGTGTTGCCGAGGGAGTCGTAGAAGCGGGACACGACGTCCACACCGACGGGCTCGCCGAACGGGTGGAGGTTGCCGATCACCTCGAGCCCCTTGATCTCCTGCCCGAACTGGTCGAGCCGCACGCGCTGGAGGAGGAAGTACCCACCCTCCATCCACTCGTACGTGACCTCGCCCTCGGCGCCGCCGGTCACACGCCAGGTCCCGACGAGTCGTTCCAGGGCGCGGAGCCCTGCGCTGGGCGGCGCCTGGCCGTCGAGCCCGTAGGCGTCGACTTCCGCTGATCCGGTCGGGACGGTCGCGCTCGCGCCCGTCGTCTCGGCGGGGGTGCTCGTGCTGTCCATGGTCGTTCTCCTTCGTCTCGGCGCCACGTCCGGTCGGCCGCAGTCGTGGAGACCTCGTCACGCCTCCGCACGCCTCGACATCCAGAGACTGTGATGCACGTCACACTCCAAGGGTGTCAAGGCCCGGGCTGCGGTCACGAGGTAGCCGTGAACCGCCCCGCCACCGAAGGAGAACCTCATGTCACGGCAGATCCCGCTCCCACCGTCCCCGAAGCCACCGACGCTCGGCGCCGCCCGCACGCAGACGGCGGCGGCGGACCGTTCGAGCACCCGACGCCTGCTGGTCGCGGCCGCGGCCGCGGGTCCGCTCTTCGTCGTCTCCGCAGGCGTGCAGTCCGTCGCCCGGGAGGGCTTCGACCTGCGGGTCCACCCGCTCAGCCAGCTCTCCACCGGAGACCTCGGCTGGGTCCAGATCCTCACCTTCGCCCTGACCGGCCTCGGGCTCCTCGCCCTGGCGGTGACGCACCGACGGATCGTCACCGAAGGAGTCGGACGGCGCGCCGTCCCCGTGCTGCTGGGGATCGCCGGGGTCGGCTTCGTGCTCGCGGGGGTCTTCGTCATGGACCCGGAGAACGGCTTTCCCGTCGGTGCGCCCGACGGACCGGCGGACTCGATGTCGTGGCACGGCGTCGCCCACTCGGTGGCCGCCGCCGTCGCCTTCACCGCGCTCGCCGCTGCGGCCGTGGTCCTCACGGTCCGTGCGGTGCGTGCCCGTCAGGTGTCGGCTGCGATCGGCCACGGGATCGTGGGCCTCGCGCTGCTCGTACCCGTCTCGCCCGAGACCGCGAGCCTCCAGGTCGCGGCCAACGGGCTGATCGCCTTCACCTGGACCACGGTCCTCGCCCTGCGGCTGCGGACCCGTGCCCTCGGCTGAGAGTCTGGTCTCGAGCCGACCAGCGAACCTTCGAAGGAGAACCACGTGAAGTACCTGTTGCTCGGATACACCCCGACCGCCGCATGGGACGCCGGCTCCGCCGACACGCCGTCCGACGAGGCCCTCGCGGCCTTCGCGGCCTACCAGGAGTTCGAGGCGGAGCTTCGCCGGACCGGAGAGTTCGTGTCGAGCGAGGGCCTGGGCCATCCCGCGATGAGCACGACGGTGCGCCGCACCGACTCCGGCGTCGTCGCGACCGACGGCCCGTTCGCCGAGCTCAAGGAGGTCCTCGCAAGCTTTGCCGTCATCGACTGCGCGAGCCACGAGCGGGCCGTCGAGGTCGTCAGCCGCATGGTCGCGGTCCTGGGCGAGCCCATGGAGATCCGACCGATCATGGGCGACGACTTCGCGGCCTGACGCCCATGACGCCCTCACCAGAGGTGGACCCGCGGGTGGACCCGAGCATCGAGGACCTGCTGCGCTCCGAGGCACCTCAGGTCCTCGGTGCGCTCGTGCGCCGGTTCAGCCGGTTCGACGTCGCCGAGGACGCCGTCCAGGAAGCGCTGCTCGTCGCGAGCACCCGGTGGCCCGTCGAGGGCGTTCCGGTCGAGCCCAGGTCCTGGCTCGTGCGGGTGGCGTACCGCAGGATGATCGACCTCCTGCGTTCCGAGCAGGCGCGCCATCGCCGCGAGCGGACGGTCGGGGAAGCAGCGCTCGCGGAGCAGGCGTCGGGCCGCGAGGTGATCGACGACGACGACAGCCTCACCCTGCTGCTCCTGTGCGCCCACCCGTCCCTCAGCCCGACCTCGCAGGTCGCGCTGACGCTCCGCGCCGTGGGCGGCCTGACGACGGCGGAGGTCGCCCATGCCTACGGCGTGAGCGAGGCGACCATGGGGACGCGGGTCAGTCGTGCGAAGCAGCAGCTCCGCCGGGAAGGGACCCGCTTCGTCCCCACCACCTCGGCCGACCGCGACGCACGCCTCGCCTCCGTGCTGCGGGTGCTGTATCTCGTGTTCAACGAGGGCTACACGGCCTCCTCCGGGACGAGCCTCGGCCGTGTCGACCTCTCCCACGAGGCCATCCGGCTCACCCGGCTCGCCCGGTCCCACAGCACCCAGGACCCCGAGGTCGCCGGGCTCCTCGCCCTCATGCTCCTCACCGAGGCGCGACGTGACGCCCGGACCGACGCCTACGACCACCTGGTGCCCCTCGAGGACCAGGACCGGTCGCGCTGGGACCAGCGGATGATCGAGGAGGGCCGCGCGATCATCGATGCCGTGTGGCCGCTCCGGACCGTCGGGCCGTACCAGGTGCAAGCCGCGATCGCCGCCGTCCACGCCACGTCGACGAGCGACGCCGACACCGACTGGCCGCAGATCGCCGCGCTCTACCTCTGGCTCGAGCGCCTCGCACCGACCGGCCCGGTCCGCCTGTCGCGCGTCGTGGCCGTCGCGCGGGCATTCGGCCCGCAGCGCGGGCTCGACCTGCTCGACGCGCTCGACCGCGAGCACGGGCTCGCCGACGACCCCCTCGCAGGCGCGCGAGAGCCCGCGGTACGCGCCCACCTGCTCGACGACCTGGGCCGCCATGCCGACGCGGCCGTCGCCTTCCGCTCGGCAGCGGCCCGCACGCAGAACACGGTGGAGCAGGACTACCTGCTCGACCGGGCGCGCACCAGCACGGCGCGAGAGTCCAGCACGCGCTGACGGCACGCGTGCCCGTGATCGACCTCCTGCCCGAGCGCGGTCCCCGCGAGGGACGCTGCCTGCCGCAGGGTGAGCGGCGCCGTCGGGCCTCCCCGTCCCCCGGCCGGTCCGCCGGCCCGGTGCTAGCGTGGAATCGCCTGTCCCGCGTGGCCCCCGGCCACCCTGTCGCCAGCCGACCACCGCCCTGGCGACCCACCTTCCGGCACTGCCGTCGCCCGAGCGAGGAGCTCCCATGGCCGACGAGACGATCTCCCGACGCGCGGCGGACCTCGCGCGGTCCACCCCGTTCGACCACCTGCTCGGGTTCTTCGCGCACGTCTACCCCGAGCGGCGCGCCCGGCCCGGCGTCCTCGACCTCACGTTCGGCAACCCGCACGACCCGGCCCCGGCCGAGTATGTCGAGGCGCTGCGCGCGAGCGCCGTCCCGCGCGACGAGCACTGGTTCGGCTACAAGGTCAGCGAGCCCGCTGCCCGCGCGGCGGCGGCCGACGCGCTGCGCGGCGTCGTCGGCGTGGCGTTCGAGCCCGACGACGTCCACCTGACCACGGGTGGCTTCACGGCTCTCGCGCTCGCGCTCAAGCTCGTCGCCGACCCCGGCGACGAGGTGGTCTTCAGCATCCCGCCGTGGTTCGCGTACGAGGTGATCGTGCGCGAGGCCGGGCTGGTCCCCGTCAAGGTCCCGATCGTCCCCGAGACGTTCGACCTGGACCTCGACGCGATCGCGGGTGCGATCACCCCACGGACCAGGGTCGTCCTGGTCAACACGCCCAACAACCCGACGGGTCGCGTCTACCCGGTCGAGCAGCTGCGGCGCCTCGCGGCGCTGCTCGACGAGGCGTCGGCACGCACCGGGCGCCGCATCTTCGTGGTCTCGGACGAGCCGTACCACCGCATCGTCTACGACGGCACCACGTTCCACAGCCCTACCGAGGTGTACCCCTGGTCGCTGCTCGCGTACAGCTACGGGAAGACGTTGCTCGCGCCGGGCCAGCGCATCGGGTACCTCGCCGTCCCCCCGACCCTGCCCGGCCGTGAGGAGCTGCGGCCTGCGATCGAGGCGCTCCAGATCGCGATCGGTTACGCGTTCCCCAACGCGGTGCTGCAGCACGCGCTGCCCCTGCTCGAGCGGATCCCGTTCGACGTCGCGCTCTACGAGCGCAAGCGGGACCTCATGGTGTCCGGGCTGCGCGAGATCGGCTACGACGTGCACTCGCCCGAGGGAACGTTCTACCTCTTCCCCCGCTCGCCCGTGCCCGACGACCGCGCGTTCGAGTCCCTCCTGGCCGAGCACGACGTCCTGGTCCTGGGCGGCAAGTACTTCGAGACGCCCGGCCGCTTCCGCATCTCGCTCACGGCGAGCCTGGAGACCCTCGAGGCCAGCCTGCCGCGGTTCGCGGCAGCGTGGGCGAGCGTCCGCTGACCCCTCACCTCGTCCCCGGAGCCGCCCGGCACACGTCATGCCGATGTCACAGGATCGCCACGCGTCGGACATCGTGGTGCCCGATCCTGGCGACGGAGGTGACGCCATGTCAGCAGGAGACGGACTGCGGGTCCAGTCGATCTACGAGGGCTTCTTCAGCGGCGGGGCACGAGTGCTGCACAGCGCGGTCATCACCGGGCTGCACGGCGGGGGCCGGCAGACGCACTCCGTCCTGAGCATCCACCGTGCGGTCCTGCGCGAGGGCCTGCTTCAACCCATGACCGAGGACCCGAGGTACCAGGCGCTCCGCGCAGCAGGCATCCAGGTCGCCTCGCTGGGCCGGCGCCCGGGGGCTCCCGCTGGCCCGGCCGCGCCGCGAGGATTCACCGAGGCGGAGCTGTCCACGGCGGCGGAGCTCGCCGCGCAGTCCGACGTGGTCCTCTCGCTCAAGGAGCAACCGCTGCGGCTCGTGAACCAGGACGGCTTCCCGGAGCGGCCCGTGATCGCGTGCCTGCACCGGTCCGACCCCGAGCACCAGGGACCTGCGCTCGACGACCTGCTCGCGACCGTCGAGAACGGACGGCTCGCCGGCGCGGTCTGCTGTGCCGAGTCGACCCGGGACGCCTACCGTGCCGCCGGGGTGCCGGCCTCGCTCCTCCACGTGATCCCCAACGGGGTGGACCTCGCACGGTTCCGTCCCCTGGCCCCGCGCCGTCGCGCCGCCCGGCGCGGGATGCTCGGCGTGCCGCTCGACGCGACCGTCGTGGCGTTCGCGGCGCGCTACGACGGGATGAAGGACGTGGCCCTGTTCGTGCGAGCGGCCCGGGCGTTCCTCGCGCGGGCGACGACACGGCACGTGCTGATGTGCGGCGCGGGGATGAGCCCGACGAACCCGGCCCTGCTCGAGGACCTGCGGGCCTCGTTCGCGGATCGCCCGGACCTGCTCGCGCGGATCCACCTCCTGGGCGTGCGCCGCGACATGGAGTCGGTCTACGCGGCGGCCGACGTCGTCGCGCTCACCTCGTCGTTCGGCGAGGCGGCCCCGCTGTGCCTCATCGAGGGCGCGATGTGCGGGGCCGTGCCCGTCACGACCGACGTGGGCGACGCCGCGTCGATCGTCGACGGGATCGGCCTGGTCACGTCCAGGGACCCCGCCGCGATCTGCGCGGCGTGGGAGGAGGCGGCCCGACGGCGGGACGAGCTGGGCCTCGCGCTCCTGCGCAGCCGACCGCGGTTCAGCCACACCCGGATGATCGCGGCCTACTCGACCGTGATCGAACGCCTCCACCGGGGGCAGCGGGCCGCGCTCGGGGTGCGCTAGACCTGTGCTCGGCTCACCCGGCACGCAGGAGCGTGACCGGAGAGCGCGAGGCCCACACCGGTTCGACGACGACGCTCGCCAGGCGCCACCCGTCGACGGTCCGGCGAACCTCGAAGCTGTAGACCTCCCCCAGGGTGACGGGCTTGTCGGCGACGGGCTCCCGCCGGGCGAACGTCACGAGCAGGTTCGAGCGCACCGTGGCCTGGTCACCGTCGAGGTCGACCAGCACGTTGCTCACGTGATGCTGGATGCCGTCCTCCGGACGATGGTTGCGTGCGGCCTGCCTCACCACTGCCTCGACCCCCTCGGCAGTCCCGCCAGGGGTGCGCGCGGTCGCGTCCTCGACGAACAGGTCGCGGAGCTGCTCGGCGTCACCGGCGTCCAGGGCGTACCCGAGGCGGAAGACGAGACGGGTGATCTCGTCACGGTCGACCAGGGCCCGGAGCGAACGAGCGAGCTCGTCCAGCGGAGCTGCTCCGGTGGCTGCGGAAGGGCGGGGCGTGGACATGTGGACCTCCGGGGGAAGTTGGCCTCGTCAACGATTTTCGTTGGTGAAGCCAACGATACAGATTGTTGGCGCCACCCACAATAGGGCGGCCCCACGAACGATAGGATCGGGCGATGGAGACCGAGACCGCCCCCACGCGCCTTCGCACCCTGCCGAGCTGGCTCCTCGCCCAGGCCGCGCTCGAAGCGTCCCGGCGGGTGGCCGAGAGGCTCGCCGGGGTCGGCGCCCACCGGTCCCACTTCGCGGTGCTCACGACTCTCGAGGAGTTCGGGCCCGCGAGCCAGGCCGCGCTCGGCCGCCGGTGCGGGATCGACCGGAGCGACATGGTCGCGCTGGTCGACCGCCTGGTCGCCGACGGCCACGTCGAACGGAACCCCGACCCCTCGGACCGTCGCCGCAACATCATCACCCTGACCGCCACGGGAGCGAAGCGTCTCGACGAGCTCGGAGCGGTGCTCGCCGCAGCCCAGGAGGACCTCCTGGCTCCGCTCGACGACCGCGACCGCCGCCGTCTCGTCGACCTCCTCGACAGGCTCGTCGTGCAGCGCGGCCAGGGCTGACCGGCGTCCGCTGACAGGCGGCGCACCGACCCCGGGCGGCCTGCCGCGATCCCGGAGCGCTGCGCGCCACCATGCCGTACCTGACCCCAGGCGCTACGGTCGAGGAAACCGCTCAAGGAGGAGAGGTCCCATGACCGGACTCGTCGCCACCGCCTCGATCCACATCGCCGCCCGCCCCGAGAGGGTGTGGGCCGAGCTCGTCCACCCGTCCGCGACCTGGATGCTGGGCGCGAACGTGGAGACGGACTACCAGCCGGGCAGCACCATCACGTTCGAGGGCCAGTACCAGGGAAAGCACTTCGAGGACCACGGCACGGTCCTCGAGGTCGACCGGCCCAAGACGCTGCGCTTCACGCACTACTCCCCCGCGAGCGGCGTGCCCGACGTCCCGGAGAACCACCACGAGGTCGCGATCACGCTCGCCCCGGACCCCAAGGGCACGCGCGTGACGATCCGGCAGGACAACAACGACACCCCCGAGGCGGTCGAGCACTCCGAGGAGCTCTGGCGCACCGCGCTCGCCTCGCTCGCGGGGCACGACTAGGTCTCCTCGGTCCGGTCGCCTCCGGTCCCGGCGCCCCCGGCCCGACCGACCTCGGAGACGACGAAGGGCCCCGATCCGTGAGGATCGGGGCCCTTCGTCCGGTCGGCGTCAGACGACCGGGGATCGACAGCCGGTGGCTGCCGTAAGGATCACTCGGCTCCGGCTCGCAGCTCGCCGGTCGGCGGGAGGTCGGCCGTGGAGATGCCCGTCGGCGCGTTGAGCGCCGCGGTCGCGGCCACGCTCACCGGGCCACGCTCGTGGTCGTCCTTGGAGACGCCGCGGAACGTGAACTCGCCCAGCAGGCCTTCGCCCTCGGCGTCGACCAGGACGACCTGGCCGGCCTTGAGCTCGCCGAACAGGATCTTCTCGGAGAGCACGTCCTCGATGTCGCGCTGGATCGCGCGGCGCAGCGGACGAGCACCGAGGACCGGGTCGTAGCCCTTCTCGGAGAGGAGCGTCTTGGCCGCGTCCGTGAGCTCGATGCCCATGTCCTTGTCCTGCAGACGCTTGTCCAGCTTGGCGACCATGAGGTCGACGATCTGGACGATCTCCTTCTGCGAGAGCTGCGGGAAGACCACCACGTCGTCGACGCGGTTGAGGAACTCCGGGCGGAAGTGCTGCTTCAGCTCGTCGTTGACCTTGGCCTTCATGCGGTCGTAGCTCGTCACCAGGTCGCCACCGGCGTTGAAGCCGGTCTGGAGGCCCTTGGCGATGTCCCGCGTACCGAGGTTCGTGGTCATGATGATGACGGTGTTCTTGAAGTCGACCACGCGTCCCTGCGAGTCGGTCAGGCGACCGTCCTCGAGGATCTGCAGGAGCGAGTTGAAGATGTCGGCGTGCGCCTTCTCCACCTCGTCGAACAGGACCACGGAGAACGGACGGCGACGGACCTTCTCCGTGAGCTGGCCACCCTCGTCGTAACCGACGTAGCCGGGAGGCGAGCCGAAGAGACGCGAGACCGTGTGCTTCTCCGAGAACTCGGACATGTCGAGCTGGATGAGCGCGTCCTCGTCCCCGAAGAGGAACTCGGCGAGCGCCTTGGCCAGCTCGGTCTTACCGACACCCGTGGGGCCGGCGAAGATGAACGAACCACCCGGACGCTTGGGGTCCTTGAGGCCTGCCCGCGTGCGACGGATCGCCTGGGAGAGCGCCTTGATGGCCGTCTCCTGGCCGACGACGCGCTTGTGCAGCTCGTCCTCCATCTTCAGCAGGCGTGCGGACTCCTGCTCGGTCAGCTTGAGCACCGGGATGCCGGTCGACATGGCCAGGACCTCGGCGATCAGGTCCTCGTCCACCTCGGCGACGGTGTCCAGGTCTCCGGCCTTCCAGGCCTTCTCCTTGTCGGCGCGCTGCTGCGTGAGCTGCTTCTCGGTGTCGCGCAGGCGCGCGGCCTTCTCGAAGTCCTGCTCGTCGATCGCGGACTCCTTGTCGCGACGCGCCTCGCCGATCTGCTCGTCGAGCTCCTTGAGCTCCGGCGGTGCGGTCATGCGACGGATGCGCAGACGCGCACCGGCCTCGTCCACCAGGTCGATCGCCTTGTCCGGCAGGTACCGGTCGTTGATGTAGCGGTCGGCCAGCGTCGCGGCGGCCACCAGTGCGGCGTCCGTGATGGACACGCGGTGGTGCGCCTCGTAGCGGTCGCGCAGACCCTTGAGGATCTCGATCGCGTGCGGCAGGCTCGGCTCCGAGACGAGGATCGGCTGGAAGCGACGCTCCAGAGCCGGGTCCTTCTCGATGTGCTTGCGGTACTCGTCGAGCGTGGTCGCACCGATGGTCTGGAGCTCACCACGGGCCAGCATCGGCTTGAGGATGCTCGCCGCGTCGATCGCGCCCTCGGCGGCACCCGCACCGACGAGCGTGTGGATCTCGTCGATGAAGAGGATGATGTCGCCGCGCGTGCGGATCTCCTTGAGGACCTTCTTGAGGCGCTCCTCGAAGTCACCGCGGTAGCGGGAACCGGCGACCAGGGCGCCGAGGTCCAGCGTGTAGAGCTGCTTGTCCTTGAGCGTCTCCGGCACGTCGCCACGGACGATGTCCTGGGCGAGGCCCTCGACGACGGCCGTCTTGCCGACACCGGGCTCGCCGATGAGGACGGGGTTGTTCTTGGTGCGGCGCGACAGGACCTGCATGACGCGCTCGATCTCCGAGGTGCGTCCGATGACCGGGTCGAGCTTGCCCTCGCGTGCGGCCTGCGTGAGGTTGCGGCCGAACTGGTCGAGCACGGCCGAGCCGGACGGCTGGCCCTCGGCGGGGCCGCCCGCAGCGACGGGCTCCTTGCCCTGGTACCCGGACAGCAGCTGGATGACCTGCTGGCGCACGCGGTTGAGGTCGGCGCCCATCTTGGTGAGGACCTGGGCTGCGACACCCTCTCCCTCACGGATGAGCCCGAGCAGGATGTGCTCGGTGCCGATGTAGTTGTGGCCGAGCTGAAGGGCCTCGCGGAGCGAGAGCTCCAGGACCTTCTTGGCGCGCGGCGTGAACGGGATGTGCCCGCTGGGGGCCTGCTGGCCCTCGCCGATGATCTCGGTGACCTGCGAGCGCACACCGTCGAGGGAGATGTTCAGGGACTCCAGCGCCTTGGCTGCGACTCCCTCTCCCTCGTGGATGAGGCCGAGCAGGATGTGCTCGGTGCCGATGTAGTTGTGGTTGAGCATCCGTGCCTCTTCTTGGGCAAGGACGACGACCCGACGGGCTCGGTCGGTAAATCTCTCGAACATGTGCTGCTCCTCACGAGCGGCGTACACCCGCACCGGTGGTGCTCAGGCCTGACCGCAACGACTCTATCCGTGACCAACGGGGCCGACCCCACGGATATGCCCTTGTTCGCCAGGGGCGTGACGAGGGGGTCGCTCCGTGACCTTCGGCCGAGCGTCGACGGGGAGCCTGGACAGACCCCCGCGGGGCGTCCGGCCCGACGGCGCCACGCCCCTCGGGCCCTCGTCTCCAGGGGCGTCGGGCCGGGTCAGGCGGCGCCCGCGACCGCCAGGGTCGAGGGCAGCCAGAGCGCGACCACCAGGACGAGAACGCTCGCGGCGACCTCTCCCATCCCGAACTGCAGGGGCTTCGCCCCGGTCCTCGGTACCCACACCGCCCGGGCGGTCAGGCCGGCGAACAGCAGCACCGCGGGCCACCACGCGAGCCCGGCCGCTGCGAGCGCCACGCTCACGGCGACCCCTGCGGCCACGTGGTAGACGACCGACGCGACCAGGTAGGAGCGCTCGCCGCGCTCCCGGACGAGCGTCTTGACGTAGAGGATCGTCCCCGCGAAGTAGGCCAGCACGAGCACGAAGACGGCCCACACCTGGGGCCAGCCGATCCCCGCGAGGCCCGTGACGCCGTCGGGCAGCGAGACACCCGGCCACAGGTCCGGCGCCGGACCCGTCCCGGCCACGAACGCGACCGGCAGCATGAGGCACGCCGCGAGCACCGTGGCCCCGTCGTTGAGCAGCGAGCGCTCGCGCCGCCGGTACGAGCTCCACAGGCTCACCCCGAGCAGGGGGAGGAACAGCGGGACCCAGACCAGGAGGTCGGGCCGCAGGGCCAGGACCACGACGGCTGGGACGACCGTCGCGATCCCGTACGCCCGCACGGCCGGCAGGTAGCGCGCCCTGAAGCGGGACTTGAGCCACAGGCCCGCGGCGAAGAACGCGAAGTACCCCACGAACCACAGGACCGCGAGCGGCACGTGCACCCAGGCCGGGCCGCCGAGGACGACGCCGACCAGCAGCGGCACCGCGAGCATCGCCCACGCGCCGTGCTGGTCGGGGACCCAGCCCGGGCCGCGGCGTCGTCGACGTCCTGCCGGACGCCGCTCAGGTCGCGTGCTCCCCTGGGTCATGCCCAGAGACTGGCACGCGTCCGTGCAGCCCAGGGGGACGTCCCGGCGGGCGGACCAGGCGTCCCGGCCGGTGGACTCACCCGGTCCCCGACGTGCGTTCCCGGCGCGCCGCCAGCATCGTTGACCCGGGAGCACCGCGAGGGCAGGCTCGTGGCAGGGGCACCCGCCAGTCCGAGGGAGGACGATGCACAAGCCGGACGAACCAGCAGGCGCCCATGAGTCGTGGGAGCAGATCGTCGCCCGTTTCGCACGCTTCAGCGGCGTGGTGGGCGAGATCACCGACCCGCTCACGTGGGGGCTGGACCTCGAGGAGGAGACCGTCACCGGGACGGGTGACGACCGCGACCCCACCGAGGAGCGGTTCCTGCGCGCCTACGTGTCGTTCGTGGGCGAGGCGGTCGACGTCGAGACGCTCCGCGTCGGCACCGACGACCCCGAGCAGATCGACGACATCGTGCGCGCCGCGCTCAGCGGGGCGCTGGCCTCGCCCCTGCACAGCGACGTCCCCGAGGGGGCCGAGGGCCCGACGGGGGCGGACTTCGCCGACGCGTACCAGGACTACCGCTCGGCGATGCGGGCGATCGTCGAGGAGGTCGACCTCGCGGCGCTGCAGCGCACGGCCTTCGTGCTCGACGACGTCTCGCACCCGTGCGTGCGCGTAGCGGTCCGGGGGACGGTCGCGGTGTACGTCCCGGTCGGCGACCGGGCCGTGATCGTCTCCGGCCCGACCGACCTCGTGGACCGTCTGGACATCTCCACGGCCCCGATCCGCAACCTCCTGCACGGCGACGACGGGCCTCGGTTCTGACCCGTCCGCGCCCGTCGTCCGGTGCTGACGCCGAGGCGTGATCAAGCAGACACGCCCAGGCGTGACGTGGCCGTCGGGAACGACCAAGATGGGTGGTGCGGACGGTGCACAGTCGCACTGGACGGTCGTCGAGCAAGAGAGCAGGTGACGTCGATGCGTGACGTGGTCGTCGGTGTGGACGGGTCGGTCCAGTCGCAGGAGGCCCTCGACTGGGCCCTGGTCGAGGCTGGCTCACGAGGGGTGCCGCTCACCGCGGTCCTCGCGTGGGAGCCCTCGTGGCAGGACGGTCCGCGCCCGTCGGAGCCCTCCGACTTCAGCCACCTCGCGGACCTCAAGCAGGAGCAGGTCCTGACCCTCCTGGACGAGGCCCGGCACCGGACCGGGGTCGAGACGATCACGCACGCCGAGCAGGTCCAGGGGTCGCCCGCTGCCGCGCTGCTGGCTCGGGCCGAGCACGCCGAGATGCTCGTGGTCGGGCGTCGCGGGCTGGGACGCCTGGGGCGGCTGGTGCTGGGGTCGGTGTCCTCGGCCGTCGTGCAGGGGGCCGTTCAGGTCCCGGTCACGGTCGTCCGGTCGAACGAGGAGGACGAGGCCCCCGAGACGGACGGCAGCGTGCCGCGCGTCGTCGTGGGCGTGGACGGTTCGCGCACCTCGGTGCACGCGCTGCGTCACGGCCTCGAGGTCGCCCGCCGCACGGGCGCCGTGCTCGACGCCGTGTTCTGCTGGCAGATCGTCACGCTCGCCCCGCTGCCGGACTCGTGGGGCTGGACTCCTCCGATCGACGACTACGAGAAGTTCGCGGGCGAGCAGCTCGACCGCGCGCTCGAGGCCGCGGGCGCGGACCTCTCCGAGGACCGGCTGCAGCGCAGCGTCGTGCACGCGCAGCCCGCCAAGGGCCTGATCGACGCGGCCCGCGGCGCCGAGCGGCTGGTCGTGGGCAACCGTGGCACGGGCGGGTTCGACCGGCTGCTGCTCGGCTCGGTCAGCCGGCAGGCCGTCGAGTACGCGTCGTGCCCGGTGACGGTCGTGCGTCGCCCCGCCGAGGAGTCCTGAGGCGGGTCAGCCCGCGATCGTGAAGGTCGAGGTCACGGTCGGCCCTGCCTCGACCACGCTGCCGCCGGTCGCCCGGACGTAGCGCAGCCCGATCGAGTGCTCGCCGGGCGCGAGCCCCGACACGACGCGGTCGAGCGGGCGGCCGTTCGCGCCGTGCAGGTTGCCCGTGGCGACTCCGTCCACGAAGACCTGCAGGGTCATCCCGGCACGTCCCTCGATCCGGACGTCGATCGACGGCGCCCAGCCCAGGACGGACCCGTCGGCGGGCGTGAGGATCGTGGGCAGCGCGAACGTGAACGGCCCCTGGACGGTGGTCGGCTCGGAGGTCAGCCCGCCGCGCTCCTGGGTCACGGTGAGGCTGTCCCAGCCTCCCCCGCTGCCCGACGGCGTCGCGCGCCACGTTCCGGCCGGCGAGACCTCCGCGGTGGCCAGGACGGACGACGTCCCCGTCGGGTCGGTGCCGGTCAGGGTGACTGTCGCACCGGCCTCCCCGGTGCCCGAGAGCTCGGGCAGGAAGACCAGCTCGCCCGGCGCCGGGGCGACGAGGGTCGGCGCGACGGGCGGGACGTCGACGGGGTCGACGGGGTCGACGGGATCCACCGGGTCGACCGTGTCCGGGGGCACGGGCCCGACGGGGTCCACCGGATCGACGGGCGGCTCGGTGACGACAGGCGCCTCGGGTCCGGCGCCGGTGCCCTGAGGTCGCTGCGAGGAGCCCGTCCCCGGGGAACCTGACGAGCCGGTCCCACCCGAGGGCCCCTGGCCCGGGACCTCGGGCCGGCCCGCCTCGGGGGGCTCGGCCGCCCCGCCGTCCGGGATGCCCGCGGGGTCGGTCGTCCCGGGGGCCAGGGGGTCGTTGGTCGCCCCGTCGGCAGATCCTGGCGAGTCGCTCTCCGCGGTGAGCTGTTCGGCGACCGCCGGCGGCGCTGCGGCCCAGGGCTGCGCGACGACCAGCACACCGGCCGCGACCGCGACGCCCGCACCGACCAGGGCGAGCACGAGCCCGCCCGAGAAGCCACCCGCGGTCGCCCCGGCCCCCGAGGTCGCCGCGCCCAGCGGGCCGGACCCACCCGACGCTCCGCCCGAGCCCGCGGGCCCTGAGGAGGCGAGCTCCGCCGTCGGGCCGACGAACGTCCCCACCGGTGCCGCGCCCGCCGCGCCGCCCAGCGCGAACGAGCCTCCGCCCAGGACCGCCGGGACCCCCAGGACCAGCGGGACCAGGAGCAGACCCAGGCGGGAGGCGACCTGGTCGACCTCCTCGACGAGGATCGAGCACGACAGGCACCCCGTGAGGTGCTCCTCGAACCGGTCCTTCTGACGCGCGCTCAGGGCACCGCGGTTGTAGTCGCCCATCAGCTCGACGGCCCAGCGACACTCCTCGGGCACCGCGGCGGCGTTGACGTGCGCCTGGAGCCACGACCGACGCAGGCCCTCGCGCGCCCGGTACGCGAGCGCCGAGACGGACCCCGCGCTCAGCCCGAGCAGCGGGGCGACCTCCCGGGGATCCATGCCCTCGACCTCGGTGTACCAGAGCACCGCCTGCCACCGCTCGGGGAGCGCCTTGAACGCCGTGACGGTGACCGAGCCCTCGACCACGCCGTCGGCCATGTCGACCGGGTCGGCGACCTCCGGGACCTCCTCCACGGCGATCGGGAGCGGCGCGTGCGACCAGGAGATCGCGACGCTGCGGACCGTCTGGTAGAGGTAAGGCCGGAACGGACCGGTCGGCCCGTGCCCGCCCTGGATTGCGTTCAGGATGCGCGCGAACGACTCCTGGACCAGGTCGTCCGGGTCGAACGACCACGTGACCCGGCGGGCCGCGCCGCGACCGGCGCCCGCGTGCCGGGTCCACAGGACCCCGTAGGCGTCCCGCGAGCCCTGCCGCACGGCGTCGACGAGCTCCTCGTCGGCCAGCGCCTCGAGGTTCTGCTCGCTCGTCGTCGCCATGGGCGTCCTTCCGTCGTCCCGGCGATGACACCGGGCGCACGATCGGGGGCGCCCCGTGCCTGCCACGAGGTGCCCGTCACGAAGAGAGACACGCCCCGGACGCGATCATGACGCGACGGTGACGTGTCTCTCAGCGAGGCCCCGGTGCTGCGGCCGGCGACCGGTCAGTGGGTCCGGACGTCCAGCCCCAGGGACTCGGCGAGGACGAGCGCCTGAGCAGGATCGACGATCGCCCCCTGCACGGTGCTCGACAGCGGGTCGAGCGAACGGAGGTCGCTGCCCCGCAGGTCCGTCCCCGTGAAGTCGGCCTTGTGCAGCCACGCACCCGACAGGTCGAGGTCTCGCAGCACCGCGCCCTGGCAGCGCGCACCCGTCAGGTCCGCTTCGCGGAACCGCGCGCCGGTCAGCGTCGCACTGCGCAGGTCGGCTGCCGGGAGACCCACGAACGACCAGTTGCCGCCCACGACCTTCAGGAGGTCGAAGCTGCACTCGGTGAACACCGAACCGACCGCCTTGCAGCGCGTGAACGTGGTGTCGAAGAACGAGCAGCGCGAGAACGTGCAGTTCGCGAAGGCCGAGTCCGTGTGGGTCGACGCGTTGAAGCGCACGTTGCGGAACGTGCACCCGGTGAACGTGGCACCCGTGGTCGTGATCTCCGAGAAGTCGCAGTCGCCGAACGCCACGTGCTCGAACGTCTCGCCATCGAGGTCGCGGCCGTACCAGTCCTCGCGGTCGACCGACGAGTCGGTGGGCGGGGTGGGGTCTCCGTGCGCGCGATCAGCCATGCGAGCGACGGTAGCGGGAGGCACTGACGGGTCTCTTCGACCGGGTGCCGAGCACGAGGTTCCGCGCGGTCGAGCACGAGGTTGCGGTCGTGAGAACGGCCGGAGCGACCGCAACCTCCTGCTCGACGCACGACAGGCAGCGGTGCTCGGGGCTACCGGCGGGCGAACGCTCGGCGGAACGAGTAGACCGCCAGGCACGCCCCCGCGAGACCGACCATCCAGCCGCCGGTCCCGAGCGCCGGGCCCGTCGTGCAGAGGGCCTCGCCACCGGACGGGTCCTCGACGCACCGCCGCACCTGGACCGCGACAGCCAGGAAGGCCACGACCGCCGCCAGCACCGACAGCGCCAACCAGCCCCAGCCGATGCGGCGGGGCGTGCGGTCGTCGTCGGGCACTCCAGGCAGGTCGGGCACCGTCCGAGGGTAGCGGTCGCGGGCACCCGCCAGGGACATCGACGACCCGGAGAGCGGGCGCTTCCCCGAGGCCCGCCGGGGCCCGCTCCCCGCATGCCTGCACCCACCTCGGTCGACCGGCTCCGGGACCAGGTGCGCACCGCGCCACCGTTCAGTGCACGCGCGGCGGGACCTGCACCCGGTCGAGGTCCTCGGCGACCGTGAGCTCGCCGTCGAACACGGTCCTGGCCTCGGCCCAGAACTCCCCCGCGTCCTGGTAGCGCTGCGAGAAGTGCGTGAGGACGAGCGACCGGACGCCGCACTCCGCCGCGACCGTGGCAGCCTGCAGCGCTGTCAGGTGACCGAACGCGTGCGCGAGCTCGCGGTCCCGGTCGAGGAAGGTCGACTCGATCACGAGCAGGTCGACCCCGCGCGCGAGCGAGAACACCGCGTCGCACAGGCGCGTGTCCATGACGAACGCGAACGACTGCCCCGGGCGCCGGGCGCTCACGTCCTCGAGCCGGACGGTCCGCCCGTCGACCGTGACCACCGTTCGCTCGCGCTGGAGCACCCCGATCGCGGGGCCCGCGACGCCGGCCGCGGCGAGGAGCGCGGGCACCATGCGCCGGCCGTCGGGCTCGTCGAGCCGGTAGCCGAACGCCTCGACACCGTGCTCGAGCCGCTCGGCGCGCAGCGTGAAGCCCTGTTCCGGGCGCACGGGCCAGACGACCCCGTCCTCGGCCAGCGGCTGGAGCTCCAGGTCCGCGCGGTGGTGGTACGACGTCGCGTCGATCAGGTGGTCGACCCACGCCGCGCCCGACGCCGGGAACGACACCGGGATCGTGTGCGGCACGCCGTCCAGGCTGATCCGCTGCACGACGCCGGCCAGCCCCAGGCTGTGGTCGCCGTGCAGGTGCGTGATCGCGATCCGCGTCAGGTCCGTCGCCGACACCCCCGCACGGAGCATCTGCCGCTGCGTCCCCTCGCCCGGGTCGAACAGGACGGCCTCGTCGTCCCAGAACAGGACATAGCCGTTGTGGTTGCGCGTCCGGGTGGGCACCTGGCTGGCGGTGCCGAGGACGACGAGCTCGCGGCGGGACATGAGCGCACGCTAGCGGCCCGGGGACGCATCAGCACGGCGTCTCCCGCTCACGGAGACCCGGGCCCCCGTCCCGCGACCTACCACTCCCTGGCGCCTCGGTCCCCCGGCGCCCCGCGGAACGCGTAGATCAGCACGCGGATGCTGAGCACCGCACCGACGAACAGCATCACGGCGCCGAAGACCGAGTACCAGCTCAGGTCGTTCGTGAGCTGCGGGCCGTTCTCCGCGATCAGGAGGAACACCCCGCCCACGACGCTCGCCGCGGCGATGATCGTCGAGATGACCTGCTGCACCAGGCTCGTGACGAACTTCCGGTCACCGGGGTCGGAGAACGCCCGGACGTTGACCGTGAACTTCCCGGCCTCGAGGTCGGACGTGATCTTGTTGAGGCGCCGCGGCAGGCGCTCGATCGACGGGGCGAACGCCAGGAGCTGGGACCCGGCCTTGGCCCGGATCTTGCGCAGGCTCACCATGTTGCGCAGCAGCTCCTCGCCCTCGTCGCGGGCCGAGGACACCAGCTCGAACGACGGGGACAGGACGTGCAGCGTCCCGTCGAGCGACGCGATGGTGCGGAACGCCGCGGCGACCTGCGGTGGCACGCCCATGCCCGCGTCGTTCACGAGCCGGACCATCGAGGCGAACAGCGACCCGCTGTTGGCGGCCCCTCCACCCCGGAACCGCAGGATGAGCTGGCCGACCGAGCGCTCGAACCGGCGTTCGTCGAAGCTCTCGGGCTGGTCGAGGAGCTCGATGAGCGCGTCGGTCGCCGCGATCGAGTCGTCGGCCTCGACCGCGAGCAGCACGGCCGCGAGCGCGACCCGCTCGGCCTCGTCGAGCCGGCCCACCGACCCGAAGTCGAGCAGCCCGAGCGAGCCGTCGTCGCGCAGCAGGACGTTGCCCGGGTGCAGGTCGGCGTGGAAGACCCCGGTCACGACGATCTGGTCGAGCGTGACGCGCAGCAGGCGGGCCGCGATGTCGTGGCGCGCGTCGTCGTCGAACGTCGTGAGCAGCTCGGCCGCGTCCCCGACGGGCGTCCCGTCGAGGCGGTCCATGACCAGGAGCGTCGAGCTCGACAGCTCCGGGTAGACGCGCGGGATCTCGACGAGGGGCACGTTCGCGTCGGGGTCCTCGCCCTGGTGCAGGCCGGGCAGCGGGTGCCGCCGCGAGCGCCTGACGGTCGCGAGCGCCCCTTGCACGTTGAGCGTGTTCTCGAGCTCGGTCGTGTAGTCGAGCTCCTCCCGCAAGGAGGCCGCGAATCCCTCGGCGAGGTCCATGATGCCCAGCGACGGACCCCAGGACGTGTCGCGCTGGAGCCGGCGCGCGATCCGCAGCACGATCCGCAGGTCGCCCAGGACCTGGGTGCGGGCCCCGGGCCGCTGGACCTTGACGACCACCTCGCGGCCGTCGAGGAGCGTCGCGCAGTGCACCTGGCCGACCGACGCCGACGCGATCGGGTCCGGGTCGAAGTGCGCGAACACCGTGTCCACAGGGGCGCCGATCGACCGCGTGACCATGCCCTCGATCTGCGCCCAGGGGGCGGGCGGAACCTGGCTCTGGAGCCGGGACAGCTCCTCGACGTACACCGCGGGCAGGAGGTCCGCGCGCGTCGAGAGCATCTGGCCGAGCTTCACGAACGTCACTCCCGCGTCGCTCAGCGCGGCCCGCAGCTCGCGGGCCACGGCCCGCTCCTCGGTGTCCGTGGTCCGCTGGTGGCTGCGCCGGCGCGCCCCGCGGCCGAAGAACCCGCCCAGCCCGTGCCGCAGCATGATCCCCATGATCTGCGCGTAGCGCCACATGTCCTTGGACCCGCTGCGGAGCTCGACGACAGCGCGCCAGGGCGTCGGGATGCTGCCCGTCGGCACCAGGAGCTCCAGGACGAGCAGCAGCCCGAGGCCGATCACGAACGACCACGCCCACGCGAGGACGATGATCACGAGCACGACCCCGGGATGGACCGTGAGCGACCCGTCGGCCTCCTGCACGCCGAGCTGCTGGAACCCCTCGGTGAGCCCCCACGACCCGATCGAGACCACGAAGACCGTCATGAGGATCGAGCGGATCCACCCGACCGGGACCCCCAGGACCCTGCGGGCCGTCGCCGCGAGCAGGAGGACCATGACGATCGTCGCGACGGCCGTGAACAGCGCCGTCGCGATCGAGGAGAGGATCTGCATGCCCCCTACTCTCCCGCGCACCGGGAGCGGGCGCAGGCGGACACGCTCGCCGCGGGCGGGGGCGCTCGCCCATGGGCCCGGCGCCTCGACCGCCTGACCGAGCCGGCCCTCACGCAGTCGTCGGGGAGCGCGCCCTACGATGCTCAGGTGTCCCGGACCAAGGCCGTCGTCGTCGCGTGCGTCACGCTCGTGGGTCTCGCGCTGACCTACGAGGCAGGGGCGATCCTCCTGGCGGAGTCCGACGAGGGAGGGATCCCGCCCGCCTCCGCGGTCCCCGCGCTCCCGCAGGGTGTCACGATCACGACCGACGGGATGGGGTGCGGGTCGGGTGGTTGCTGGCGCGAGCTGACCCTGTCCGGCCCGCCGGGGCAGTCACCCGCCGACCTCGCCGCGAGTGCAGCCCCCGCGGGCCAGACGTGCACCGGACGCAGCTGGATCACCGCGCGCCGCGTCTGCTCTAACGTCACCGTGACGGGGGACGAGGTGCGGTTGAACGTGTACTACGACCGACCGCTCGGGCTCTGACCTCGGCCAGCGGGGTCGCCGGTTCGCGGTCGGCTAGGCCGACGCAGCGTCCTCGGTGTCCTCCTCCGCGGCTCCCGAGCGCTCGAGCGCGCCCCGGTAGACCCGCAGCCGCTCGACCTGGAGCTCGGAGAACATGGGCGCGTCGACGTCCTCGATGGGCGTCGTCCGCAGGAAGGTCAGGATCTCGCTCTGCGTCTCGTCGATCTCGGCCAGTCGTGCTCGGTCGGCGTCGTCGAGGAGCTGCCAGACGTCGACGAAGGTGGGAGCGTGCATCCACCCAGTTTCAGGTACCCGCCGCCCGAGCGCACGCCGGTCGGGCATCGAGTGACGGCCGTCACAGGCAGGTGCCGGCGCGGAGCACGGCACGGGGGGACGCCCGAGCACGACGCCAGCGCGGGGCGCGCGACGCCGTCGGGCACTCACGCACACCGGGCGAACCGGACGCCCTGCGGCCATGATGGGAGGGCCCCCGACACCCGTCCCCCACCCGAACGGAAGCCCCTCATGACGAACCTCGAGCTGCTCACGGACGCGCACCTCACCCGCGCCCGGGACGGCGACAACGGCCGCAGCGCGGAGGTCGTGCTGCACGACGGCGTCCTGCGCCAGACCATCATCGCGATCCTCGCGGGCATCGAGCTGGGCGAGCACAACGCTCCCCCGGCCGCGAGCATCCAGGTCCTGCGCGGGCGCGTGCGGGTCACCGCGCTGGGTGGCGACGAGGAGGTCGGGACGGGCGAGCTGCGCGTGCTCACGCACGAGCGGCACGCCGTCACCGCGCTCGAGGACTCGGCGTTCCTCCTGACCACCGTGACGAGCGTGCCTGCGGCGCAGTGACGAGCGTGCCCACCGCGCCGTGACAGCCGTGCCCGCGGCCGGCTAGCCCCGGCTCGGCGGCCCTCCCGTGCCCCCGGCGGGGAACTGACCTCCCCCGCCGCTCGGCATCTGGCCGCGCTGCTGCGGGCTGCCGCTGTCCCCGAGGCCCGTGAGGCCCGTCGAGGACTCCTCGTCGGTCACGATCTCCTGGGTCAGGTCAGCGAGGATCACCTCGTCGCCCGCGTCGAGCCCCGAGGTGATCTCGGTGGTCTCCTGCCCGACGGCGCCGACCTCCACGGTCACGTCCGTCACCTTCCCGTCGCGCAGGACCGCGACGGTGCGCGCCGTCCCGGTCGCGCGCACGGCCGACGTCGGGACGACCAGCACGTCCGTGCCGCCCGCGACCGTGATCGACGCCTGCGCCGAGGACCCCTCGTACAGGGTCTCGTCCTGGGGGTCGAGCGAGATCGTCACGGGGTACTCGGGCGTCGAGGACGTGCTCGTGCTGAGCACCCCGATGCTGCTGACCGTGCCCGTGCGCACGGTCGGGTCGTCGGACACGGTCACGGCCGCCTCCTGCCCGACGGCGAGGCTCACCACCGCGGTCAACGGCACCGTGGTCTCGACGACGTAGCCGTCGGCACCCAGGACCGTCACGACGGCAGAGGTCGACGACGCCTCGACCTGGTCGCCCACCGCGAGCGCGACCTGCGCAACCGTGCCCGCGATCGGGCTCGTCAGGGTCGAGCGCTGCGCGTCGGCCTGGGCGATCGCGACCTGAGCCTCGGCGAGGTCGATCGCGGCACGGTCCGCCAGGACCTGCTGGGCCGACGCGGCCTGCTGGCTCGTCGCACTGCCGCCCGACGTGGGGCCGGTGGTGCCCGACCCGCTGCCTCCTGTCCCGCTCGCGCCACCGGGGCCGGTCACGCCGGAGCCTGAGCCACCGTCGCCGCTCGAGGGGCCTGCCGGAGTGCCAGAGGATCCACCGCTTGTGCCGCTGCCGCCGCTTCCGGTGCCGCTGTCACCGCTGCTGCCCGGAGTCTGCCCCTCGGACCCGCCCGCCTGGTCGGCGGCCAGCGCCTCCTGCGCCGTCTGGATCGCGGCGTCGAGCTGGGCCGCGAGGTCGAGCAGCGAGTGCTGGGCGCCGTCGACGTCGGTCTGCGCACCGAGGGCCGCGGTGATGGCCTCCTGGCAGGTCGTGAGCGCGGCCTCGAGGTCGACGCGGTCCGCTGAGGTCTCGTCCTGGGCGGGTGCCCCTGCGCCTGTGTCGTCGTCGGCCTCGTCGGCCTCGCCCCCGGCCGGTGCGGACGGGAGGTCCTCGTCGGTCGCCGCGAGGAACGCCGCGCACGCCTCCTGCGAGCCGACGATGCTCGTCGAGCTCGACTCGAGCGCTGCGGTCGCAGCGTCGTACCCGTCGAGAAGTGCCTGCTGGGCGAGCTCGACGGCCTCGAGCGCCTGTGCGACCTCGGCCGAAGGTGACGCACCGCCCGCCGAGGCCGAGGACGCTGCCGCTGACGGAGTCGTCGTCGCGACGGCCTGCGTCACCACCGGGGACGAACCCGCCACCCTCGCGACGGTCTGTGACACCCCGGACGTGCCGGAGGACGAGGTCGAGGTGATCGAGGCGATCGACGCCGAGGTCCCGGACGTCCGGGTCGACGTGCTGGTCGACGAGGACGCGCTGGAGGACAGGCCAGCCGCCGTGCTGCTCGACGACGTCTGCGACGCGAGGTCGTCCTCGAGCGTCTGCTCGGCCCGCGCCAGTGTCTCCTGCGCGGACTCGACCGCGTCCTCGAGCTCGGTGAGGTCGAGCGTCGCGAGCACGTCGCCCGCGCTCACGGAGTCCCCCACGCCGACGGCCACGGTCGCGACCGTGCCCGCGACCGAGAACGCGGCGTCGGCCCGCGCGGCCGACGCGACGGTCCCGGCCGCGTCCACGGTCTGGGTGACCTCTCCCGTGGTCGCGGTCGCGGTCCGGTAGGTCCCAGCGCTCCCCCGGTTCGCGGCGAAGGCCGCCCCTGCCCCGACGAGGCTCACGACCACGACCGCCGAGACCCCCGACACGACGAGCTTGCGGCGACGCTTGGCTCCCCGCCGCACCGAGGCAGGGGTCCGCACTGGCTCGTCGGCAGTCACGGCTGCCTCGGTCGCGGCCGTCGGGTCCTGGTCGGCCACGCCCTGCTCGGTCGTGCCCCGGTCCGCCCGGCGAGCACGCGGCGTCGGCTCACGCATCGTCGCTCCCGCTCTCGCTCGACGTGTCCTGCCCGCCGCGGCCACCGCCCTGTCCGGGCCCGCCGTCGCCACCGGGGCCACCCTGGCCCATACGGCCGAAGCCGGTCGAGCACTCGCCGTCGACGGCGTCGGACAAGGTCAGGCTCGTCGCGGTCACGGTGCCCGAGGTGTCGGTCGCCGCCCCCGACGTGGAGCCGCCGGACGTACCTCCCGCCGGCTGCGTCCCGACGCTCACGCACAGCCCGACAGCGAGCGCCGAGGTGTCCGCCGCTGTGGTCGTCGTGTAGGTGGTCGAGCCGTCCACGGTCACGGTCGAGCTCGTCGGCCCGGCGGTCGACGCGTCGTTCGCCCCGTCGCCCGCCCCCGGTCCGGACGAGCCGCTCGACTCGACCGTGATCTCGGTACCGGCCACGGCCGTGACCTTCCCGACCACGATCCCGCCGAACCCGCCTCCGCTCGGGCGATCGGCGCCGTCGGGCATGTCCGTGGGCAGGTCGGTCGGGGCGCCCTCCGGGCGCTCGGGGCGATCCCCCGCGTCGCCCGCAGCGTCCTCCCCTACCGGGGCATCGCCCGAGGGGCGTTGACCGCCCCCGCCGAACCCGCCCGAGCACTCACCGTCGACCGGCGCGGTCACGGCCACGCTCGTGGCAGCGGCCGCTGCCGAGCCGTCGGCGCTCCCCGTGACCACGACCACGCACGACCCCACGGTCACGGCGTCGAGCGTCGTGGTCGTGGTCCGCGAGACCGTCGTGTCGCCGGAGTACGCGACCGCGGTCTGGGAGTCGGAGGACTGGACCTGGAGCACGCCGTCGGAGATCGCCGCGATCTCGCCGGAGATACCCCGGGGCCCGCCCTGACCGCCCTGCCCTCCGCGGCTGGCCCCGTCCTGCGCGCTGTCGGTCGCGGTGCTCTCGGCGTCCGAGGCGCCGTCCGCGTCCCCGCCCGAGCAGGCGCTCAGCAGCAGGCTCGCGCCCAGGAGGATCGCCGGCGCGGCGAGCGAACGACGCGAGCGCACCGGCCGGGACGCAGGGCTCAGGCCGACGGGTGTGATGGTGTTCATGAGTCTCTCCTCGACGGTTCCGCGACGACGCGCGGGACGGACGGGTTCAGGGCGCCCGGACGGCACGGCGTGGCCGGACGAGCGCTGGGACGAAGCGTGGACGGGAGCGGCACGGTCACTCCGACCGGAGGGCGTCGATGGGCGCGAGCCGCGCCGCCCGGACGGCGGGGTAGACGCCGAACACGACGCCGATCACCAGGGCGACCACGATCGACCCCACGACGGCGGCGGGGAGCACCACGATCGAGGTGCCCAGCACGCCGGGCAGGGCCTTGGCCGCGACGATCCCCAGGGCCGCGCCGATCACCCCACCCGCGAGGCCGAGGATCGACGCCTCGACCAGGAACTGGCGGCGGATCGCCCACGGCGGCGCGCCCAGCGCCTTGCGGAGCCCGATCTCGCGGGTCCGCTCGGTGACCGACACGAGCATGATGTTCATGACGCCGATCCCGCCGACGAGCAGCGAGAGCGCCGCGATCCCCGTGAGCAGGACCGTGAGCGTCCGGTAGACCGACGTCGCCGTGGACACCAGGGCGTCCTGGCTGTTGATCGAGAAGTCCGCCGAGTCGGCGGCGGTGATGCCGTGCAGGTTGAGCAGCACGGCCTCGGCCTCCTGGTAGGCCGCGGACAGGACGTCCTCGGAGGAGGCCTTGAGGTAGATGGTCGAGACCGACGAGCGGGACGTGCCGCCCATGACCTGGTTGGCCGCGGTGCTCAGCGGGATGACGGCCATGTCGTCGAGGTCGCTCGACGAGTCCGCCCCGGCCTCGGCCAGGACACCGACGACCGAGAAGACCGTGCCCTCGATCGTGACGCTGCGCCCGACGGCGTCGGGGGACCCGAACAGCTCGGTCGCGGTCTCGGCACCCAGCACCACGACCGTGGCCTGGCCCGCCTCGTCCTCCGCTGTGAAGAACTCGCCCAGGGCGAGCTCGCGCGAGCGGACGTCGGTCCAGTCCTCGGTCGTCCCGACGACCTGGGTGGTCCAGTTGGTCTCGCTCGTCTCGACCGAGAGCGACGACGTCTTCTCGGGGGCGACCCCGGCGACGTCGGGCGCGCTGACGTCCGAGGCGAGGGCCTCGGCGTCCGTGCGCGTGAGGGTCGCGCCCGACCCGAACCCGCCGCGCATCCCCTCGCTGTCCGTGTTGGATCCGGGCGTGACGATCAGGAGGTTCGAGCCGAGCGCACTGATCTGCTCGCTCACGTCCTTCTGCGTCCCCAGCCCGAGGCCCACGGTGAGGATCACCGCGGCGATCCCGATGAGGATGCCGAGGACGGTCAGGAGCGAGCGCATCGCGTGCGACCGCACCGCGGTCCAGCCCGTGAGGAGGGTCTCGCGCCAGGTCATGCGGCCACCCCCGACGTCAGGGTGTCGCTCTGGATCAGGCCGTCCCGGACGCGCACGATCCGGCGCGCGCGCTCGGCGACCTCGAGCTCGTGCGTGATGAGGACGATCGTGCGGCCCTGAGCGTGCAGGTCGTCGAACAGCCCCAGGACGTCCTCGGTCGAGGCCGAGTCGAGGTTCCCGGTCGGCTCGTCCGCGAGGATCATCGCCGGTTCTCCGACGAGTGCGCGAGCCACGGCGACGCGCTGCTGCTGGCCACCCGAGAGCTCGCCGGGCCGGTTCGCGAGCCGGTCGCCCAGGCCCACGCGCTCGAGCGCGGCGGTCGCCCGTGCGCGGCGCTCGTCGGCCGGGACGCGCCGGTAGGTCAGCGGGAGCTCGACGTTGCGCCACGCCGACAGCGAGGGCAGCAGGTGGAACTGCTGGAACACGAAGCCGATCTGGTGGTTGCGGATCGCGGCCAGGTCCTCCTCGTCCAGGTCGCCCACGTCGTCGCCCGCGAGGCGGTACTGCCCGGTCGTGAGGACGTCGAGGCAGCCCAGGATGTTCATGAGCGTCGACTTGCCGGACCCCGAGGGGCCCATGATCGCGACGTACTCCCCCTGACGGATCGCGAGGTCCACGCCGCGCAGCGCCTCGAACTCGACCGAGCCCGTGCGGTAGGTCTTGCCCGCGGCGTGCAGCTCGATGACGGGCCCCTGCCCATCGGCGGCACGCCCGGCCGCCCGGGGCTCGCCCTCGCGGGCGTGGGACCAGGTACCCAGGGCGAGCGACGCCGTCGGGCCGGAGAGGTCAGCCATTGCGCGGTCCCCCGCCCTGCCCGCCCGGGCCACCCATCTGGCTCGGGTCGAAGCCCTCGGGGAGCTGGCTCGGGTCGAAGCTCCCGCCGCCGGGCATCTGCCCGGTCTGGCCCGACTCGTCGCCGCCCGTGCCGGTCTCGGTCCGCTGGACCACCTGGACCAGGACCTCGTCGCCCTCCTCGAGGCCGCTCGTGATCTCGACCAGGCTCCCGGTCGTCTCGCCGACCGTCACGACCGTGGTGACCTCCTCGCCGTCCTCGCCCGCCTGCGTCACGACCGACTCGCCGTCGACCGTGCGGACCGCGGCGGTCGGCACCGTGAGCACGTCGGTGCGACGCTCGTAGATGATCTCGGCGTCGGCGCTCACGCCGTCGTGCAGGCCCTCGGGCGAGCCCGTCACCGAGATCGTGACCGGGTACGTCGCGGTGCCCGACGTCGTCGAGGGCAGCAGGCCGATCGTCGCGACCGTCCCGAAGACCGTGTCCTCGAGCCCGTCGACCGTGAGCTCGACCTGGTTGCCGACCGCGAGGTGCGGCAGGTCGGCGTCGCCCACCGTGGCCGTCGCCTCCCAGGCGTCGGTGCCCACGATCACGAAGGCCGCGCCCGACGACGTGGTCGTGGCGCTGCTCGTCGCGCCGGGTGCGGCCCCGCTCGCGCCGGTCCCGCCCGTCGCGCCGGAGCCGGTGCCGGCGGTGCCGCCGCTGCTGCCGCTGCTGCTGCCGGAACCCGACGCGCTCGACGTCGACCCGGTGACGGCCTGCCCGACCGACACGTTGACCTCGGTCACGAGACCTGCGGCCGGGGCCGTGAGCGTCGCGCCCGCGAGCGCCGCCTCGGCCGCGGTGACCGCGGACTGCGCGACCTCGACCTGCGCCTGGTCCGCGCTGATGCGCGCGAGGTCGGCGGCCGATCCGTCGGACGCGTCCTGGCTGTCGGCGAGCGTCGCCTGCGCCTCGACGAGGTCGGCCCGCGCGGACAGGACCGCGGCGTCGAGCTGGAGGGTGTCGATCGTCGCGAGCGCCTGTCCCTCCTCGACCGTGTCGCCCGCCTGGACGTCGACGGACGTCACGGTGCCCGAGCCTGCGAACGAGACCTCTTCCTGGACGCTCGGCGTCAGGGTCGCGGACGTCGTGACGCTCTGCTGGACCGTGCTGAGGCTCGCGGCGACCGACTGCGTGGTCGCCTCGGGAGCGGCAGCGGCCGACGAGGGGTGGCGGAGCACGAACCAGTAGACGGCACCGGCCACGAGCACCAGGGCGAGCGCCCCGGCGACCACCCGTGTCCTGGTGCTCGTGCGTCTGAGCAGCTGACCCATGTTCTCCCTCACGTCCTGCGCGCACGAGGGCGCGGCGGTCACTGAGGGCGACGGTAGGGAGCGGTACTGGGGTCGTGCTGTCACGAACCTATGGGGAGGCTATGAATCGTGAGACGGGGCTGACCTCTGGGTGCCGAGCACGAGGTTGCGGTCGTTCTCGAGCTCAGAGCGACCGCAACCTCGTCTTCGGCCCCTCTCGACGAGCCGGACCCCCGCGTTCCGACCGCCTCACCGCCCGGGCGCGACGGCGCTCCCAGCCTCGGGGGAGGTCACGGAGCCACAGGCTCGCCGTCGTACTCGAGCGTCTCGTCGAGCCAGTCGTACACGCGCTGGTGGAACACGGCCCGGCCCGTCATCTCGCAGTGGCCCGTGACGTCTTCCTCGGGGCCCAGCTCGACGTACTCGGTGGGGCAGCCGAGGTTCTCGGCCAGCGTCCGCGCGGACGTGGAGAGATCGTCCCCGACCGTGCGGCAGACGAACGTGGGGCACTCGATCAGGTGCTCACGTCCGCGCATCGTGTAGTCGCGCGCGATCCTGATGAACGCCATGGGGTCGTCGACCCCGTGCACCCACAGGTTCCGACGCAGCGCCCAACCCGCCGAGGTCTTCTTCAGGAGCTGGTGCAGCGTTGCCTCGACGACCTTGAGAGCAGCCCCGTGGTCGTCCTCGAGGTGGCCCGCCAGGAGCGCCGGGAACCTCGCAGCGACCGTGTCGTACAGGTCGTACGGACCGCTGTCGGCGATGCAGGCCGCGAGCCGGTGCTCGCCCGACGCGGCCCTCGGCGCGAGGTACCCGCCGAAGCTCCACCCGTGCACGACGATCCGCTGCGGGTCCACCTCGGCCAGGGTCAGCGCGTGGTCGACCACCGCGGTGACCACGGTCTCCCAGTCCGGTCGGAACGGGATCCCTTGGTCGAGGATCACGCTGCCCTGCCCCGGACCGTCGAACGCGAGCACGTCGTACCCTCGCTCGAGCGCCGCGACCGCGTTCGCGAAGTACAGCTCCTCGGCAGTGCCGTCGTAGCCGTCGACGAGGAGGACCGTGGGACGCGGGCGTCCGTCGTCGGACGCCCGGTAGAAGTACCCGGGCAACGTCCCGCCCTCGAAGGGGATCTCGAGCACGTCGGGGGGCAGGTCGAGCAGAGCCGCGCCCTTGCGGAACGTGTCGGTCTGTCGGCGCGAGCTCTCCCGGAACCTGTCGTCGACGGGCGATCCCATGAGGAAGAGACCAGCCGTCCGGTAGTAGTTCGAGGCGCGGAAGTAGGCGGTGCGGGCGCTCACGACGTGTCCCGCGACATCGCTCTCCTGGGCGGTCTTCTCGACCCGGGCTGCGGTCGCCGACCACTCGTCGTACCACCGGTCGCCGTCGCTGTGCGAGATGCGCCGAGCCGTCTCGATGCACTCACCGACCTCCGCACCGCCCTGCGCGACGTAGGCGAGCGCGCGGACGAGCTGCGCGTCGAAGAGCTCGTCGTGAAGGACCAGGGTCATGGCGGCTCCGCCCGTCGTCGGTCCGTCCAGGCTAGGACGGTCCTCGGACCGTCGCGCGCCAGCCTGCACCGCCTCCTCTTGACGGACCGGGAATGCTGCGGCAGGATCATGAGTTATCGATACCCCAGGGGGGTATTGCCGAGCGAAGGCTCGCCCGGCGCGATAGGAGGAAGGACGGGACGATGAATCCCATGGACCACGACGAGCACGGTGGCCCCACCGGCCGCACCGGGCACGGGCACGGTGCTGCGGACCCGGCCCGCGCCGACCACAGCGCGCACACGGCAGCGGCCACCGAGCCGGGGCACGCGCACCACGACGCGCACGCGGGCCACGCCGGCCACGACATGACCGCGATGCCCGGCACCGATGGTGCGGCCCACGCAGCCCACGCGGGTCACGTGGGTCACGCAGGTCACGATGGTCATGCAGGCCACGGCGGCCACTCGGGCCACGTCGCGATGTTCCGCCGCCTGTTCTGGATCATGCTGGCCCTCGCGGTCCCCACGGTCCTCGCGAGCGAGATGTTCGCGTCGATCATCGGCTACTCGCTGCCCGACGTCCCGGGCATCGCCTGGGTCTCACCAGTCCTCGGCACGATCATGTTCGTCTGGGGCGGCAGGCCGTTCCTCACGGGCGCGGTCGACGAGCTCAGGGCCCGCAAGCCCGGGATGATGCTGCTCATCGCGCTCGCGATCACGGTCGCGTTCGTGTCGTCGTGGGGCGCGAGCCTGGGGATCCTGTCGCACGAGCTCGACTTCTGGTGGGAGCTCGCGCTCCTGGTCGTCATCATGCTGCTGGGCCACTGGATCGAGATGCGCTCGCTCGCGCAGTCGTCGTCGGCCCTCGAGTCGCTCGCGGCCCTGCTGCCCGACGAGGCCGAGCGCGTGGGCGACGACGGCCAGGTGACCACGGTGTCGCCGACGGACCTCGTGGTGGGGGACGTCGTCGTCGTGCGCCCTGGCGGGCGCGTGCCTGCCGACGGCGTGGTCTCCGAGGGCACCGCGGACGTCGACGAGTCGATGATCACGGGCGAGTCGCGCCCGGTGCGCCGGACGGTCGGCGACCACGTCGTGGCCGGGACGGTAGCGACCGACCAGGCGCTGCGCGTGAAGGTCGACGCGGTCGGCGACGACACGGCCCTCGCGGGCATCCAGCGCCTCGTGGCCGAGGCTCAGGCCTCGTCGTCGCACGCCCAGCGCCTCGCCGACCGTGCCGCGGGCTGGCTCTTCTGGTTCGCGCTGGGCGCCGCGGTCCTGACCCTGGTCGCGTGGAGCATCTGGGGCACACCGGAGGACGCCCTGATCCGGACCATCACGGTCCTGGTCATCGCGTGCCCCCACGCGCTGGGTCTCGCGATCCCGCTCGTCGTCTCGATCTCGACCGAGCGCGCGGCCAAGGCCGGCGTGCTCGTCAAGGACCGCATGGCGCTCGAGCAGATGCGCACGGTCGACGCCGTCCTGTTCGACAAGACCGGCACCCTGACCAAGGGCGAGCCTGTCGTGACGCACCTGACCGTGGCGTCGGGCACCGAGTTGGACCTGCTCGCGCTGGCCGCGGCCGTGGAGGCCGACTCGCAGCACCCGCTGGCCCGCGCGATCGTGGGCGCAGCGGCGGACAGGGGCGTGCGGGTCCCGCGCGCCGAGGACTTCCGGTCGTCGACGGCCGTGGGCGTC
Source organism: Oerskovia sp. Root918 (assembly GCF_001428945.1). Taxonomy (NCBI): domain Bacteria; kingdom Bacillati; phylum Actinomycetota; class Actinomycetes; order Micrococcales; family Cellulomonadaceae; genus Oerskovia; species Oerskovia sp. Root918. The sequence goes on along the minus strand of NZ_LMJG01000012.1, from coordinate 165,580 downwards.
TCGGGCCTGGTGGACGGTCGCCGCATCGCGGTCGGTGGCCCCTCGCTCCTGCGCGAGCACGGCCTGTCCGCGCTGCCCGACGTCGCCGCGTGGGAGAGCGAGGGCGCGACGGTCCTGCACGCGCTCGCCCTCTCGGACGGGTCAGCCGGCGGGCCCGCGGGCAGCGCCGTGATCCTCGGCGCGTTCGCCCTGGCCGACGAGATCCGGCCCGAGTCGCGCGAGGCGATCGACGCCCTGCACCGTCGCGGCATCCGCGTCGTCATGATCACGGGTGACGCCCAGGCCGTGGCGCAGTCGGTCGCGGACGAGCTCGGCATCGACGAGGTCTTCGCCGGTGTGCGCCCGGGAGACAAGGGCGCCAAGGTCTCCGAGCTCCAGGCCCGTGGGCACAAGGTCGCGATGGTCGGCGACGGCGTCAACGACGCCCCGGCGCTCGCACAGGCGGACGTGGGCATCGCGATCGGCGCGGGCACCGACGTCGCCATCGCGTCGGCAGGGGTCATCCTCGCGAGCGACGACCCTCGATCGGTCCTGTCCGTGATCGAGCTGTCCACGGCGAGCTACCGGAAGATGAAGCAGAACCTGTGGTGGGCCGCCGGGTACAACCTGGTGTCCGTGCCGCTCGCGGCGGGAGTCCTGGCCCCGGTCGGGTTCGTCATGCCCATGGCCGTGGGCGCGCTGCTCATGTCCCTGTCGACCGTGATCGTGGCCCTCAACGCGCAGCTCCTGCGCCGGCTGGACCTCGACCCGGCTCGCGTGGCAGCGTCCTGAGCCCCGTGCCCGGCCTGTCGTCCGCACTGCGGCCCCCGCGAACCTCCGGCCTCGTCCGGCGGTTCGCGGTGCTGCTCGGGATGCTGGTTCTGCTCGGCGGGTTCGTCGGGATGCACCAGATGTCGGGCAGCCCCGTGACGCACGGCACGACGCACACGGCCGCCGCAGGCACGACGAGCCCGGCGAGCCACACGACGGGCGACGTCGACGCGGAGGAGGTGGCGCCGTCGGGCACGGGGCACGGCGAGCTCGTGGCGATGTGCCTCATGGTGCTCGTCGCGCTCGTGTCGCTCGCAGGCCCGGCGCTGTGGCGTCGCCTGCCCGACGGCGTCACGCACCTCGCGCGCGTCGTCGCACCCTGGTCGCGGCCCGGGTGGGCGCTGCGTCCGCCGTCTCTCGTCGCGCTCGGGATCAGTCGGAGATAGGAGCTCGGCCCGGACGGGGCCGCAGCACGCCATCACCGCCGCGAGGGCTCGCGGCACACCGACACACCTGAAGGACCACTGATGAACAAGCACACCCTGACCAGGGCCACGATCGGTCTGACGCTCGGCTCGACGCTGCTCCTCGCGGGCTGCACCGACGGGGGCGACGGCGCAACGGGAGACATGGAGGGCCACGACATGGGCGAGAACACCTCGCAGGGCACGCCGGACGCAGGAGCCGACGCCTCGGCGAACGACGCGGACGTGATGTTCGCGCAGATGATGATCCCGCACCACGAGCAGGCGCTCGTGATGTCACGGATCGTGCTCGACACCAACGGTGTCGACCCAGCGGTCGTCGACCTCGCAACCCGCATCGAGGGTGCACAGGCGCCGGAGATCGAGCGCATGAACGGGTTCCTCGAGGAGTGGGGAGCCGGGTCGACGGGCGACCACTCGGGGCACTCCATGGACGGGATGCTCACCGACGAGGAGATCCAGGCGCTCGAGGACGCGGACGCCACGACGGTCTCGCGACTGTTCCTCGAGGGCATGATCGCGCACCACCAGGGTGCCGTGGACATGGCCGAGGCCGAGCTCGCCGACGGCGAGAACCCCGAGGCGCACGAGCTGGCGCAGGCCATCATCGACGCGCAGGAGGCCGAGATCGCGGAGATGCAGGAGCTGCTCGCGGGGCTGTAGGCGCTGGGTGCCGAGCACGAGGTTGCGGTCGATTTGAGCACGTCCGCGACCGCAACCTCGTGCTCGACCGCACGGAACCTCGTGGTCGTCGGCAGCCCCGCCCTTCTGGCCGAGCATGCGGTTGTCGTCCGGAATCCCCAGGAGACGGACGACAACCGCATGCTCGAGGAACGGCGACCGCATGCTCGGCACCGACCAGCCCGCCGCTGCAACACTGGACCCATGACGCGATCCCCAGCTCCAACGGTCGGCGGGCTCCTCCTCACCCCGGGGGCCGGGGCCGGTCGCGACCACCCGACGCTCGTCGCGGTCGAGGAGGCCGTGGAGCCGCTGCCCGTGCGGCGGGTCGACTTCCCGTACCGGATCGCGGGCAGGCGCATGCCCGACCGTGCGCCGGTCGCCGTCGCGCACCTGGTCGAGGAGGCCGGGCGCTTCGCGGCCGAGGAGGGCTTCGCGCCGGACCGGCTCGTGCTCGGCGGCCGGTCGTACGGCGGGCGCATGTGCTCGATCGCCGTGGCCGAGGGCCTGCCCGCGGCCGGGCTCGTGCTGCTGAGCTACCCCCTCCACCCGCCGGGCAAGCCCGACAAGCTGCGCGTCGACCACTTCCCGCAGCTCACGGTGCCCGTGCTGTTCGTGTCGGGCACGACCGACCCGTTCGGCTCGCCCGAGGAGTTCGACGAGCACGTCGCAGCGATCCCCGGCCCCGTCACGCAGGTTCGCCTGCCCGGGGCACACGACGTCCGGAACGACCATGCGGCGGTGAGCGACGCAGTCGTGCAGTGGTTGGCGACGCTCTGAGCCGTCCCGCTCGGGGGTGACCGGTCGGTCGCCGCGGCCTGACTGCCCGGAGCACTGGAGCCCCTGCCCGACGACGCAGCGGAGGTTTCGCACGAGGCGCACCTCGGTCTGGAGGACCTCCGCGCCGAGGGCCGAGACGCCCGGAACCGGAAGGACTGCCAACAGTTTGGTAGCGCTTCCACATTCACCCGGGTAACGGTACGTTTAGCGCTCACATGTCCGGTTTGGGTGGTGGAGACAGGCATGTCGGGAGAGTACGGTGAACTGAACAACCGTCCAGTTCACTATCTGGCCAGCCCCGCTCGCACCCCTGAGCCGAGGGCACCCCTCCCCCCCCGGAAAGGTCCTCCTTGATGCGCGCAGTACCCGTCGCCCTCCTGACGACAGCGATCCTCGCGGCCACCCCCGCGATCGCGTTCGCCGGCGGCTCCGACGACCCGACCCCGTACACCGTGACCGCCGGGGGCGTGACCCTGCCGACGGGCACCGCCTACGTCGACGGCGGCCACGTGAACTACCGCGCGACCGCGCTCGACGGGACCGGGTCCCAGAGCTTCGGCACCCACTTCGAGTCGCTCAACAACCAGCCGTCCGGCAAGTACATCGGCACGAGCTTCTACGACTTCAGCGGTGCCGCTGCCGCGTTCCCCGACGGCTACTGCGTGACCTGGGTCCAGGTCGCCGAGTACAACGAGCACTTCGGCGAGGGCGGGCAGAAGCCCGTGTGCACGCCGACGACGCCGCCCGAGCCCCCGACCCCGCTGACCCCCGTGGTCCCGGGAGCCGAGCTCCCCACCGACGAGGAGACTCCCGCCGTCCCCGGGACACCCAAGGGCCCGGACGAGGTCACCACGCCTCCGGCGAGCGGCAACGACGCCGAGAACCCGACGACCGTGGTGCCCGATACGACGCCGACGACCACGGTCCCCGAGGGCGCCGAGAGTCCTGCGGGCACCGATCCCGTGACCGTCGACGGCGCTGTCCCCGTCTCGAACACCGTCGCCGCCGAGAAGGACGGCCTGGCCGCCACCGGCTCGAACGCGATGCTCATCGCCGCCGGGGCCGCAGCCCTGCTCGCCGCTGGCGTCGGCGCGGTGCTCGTCAGCCGTCGCGCGCAGCGCGGCTGACTTCGAACGTACGAAGGCCCCCGCCCGGGAGCCGTCCGCAGAGCACCTGCTGCGGCTCCCGGGCGGGGGCTCTCGTGTGTTCGGGTTCGGCCGGGTCGGGCCGGTCGGGCCGGGCCCGCTGTGCAGGGCCCGCCCGGAGGACTGGTCTTAGCGCAGGGGCTCGGCCGGGTACTCGGCGGGCGCCTTGCCCAGCGCGTCGGACAGCTCGCGGCGCTCGTCCAGGATGCCGGGGCGTTCCTGGTGCATCTCGGCGATCACGGCCTCCTGGGCCGCGGGCGCCAGGTGGTCGAAGTAGAGGGTGCCGTCGAGGTGCTGGGCCTCGTGCTGGAGGGCACGGCCGAAGAAGTGCGTGCCCGTGAGCTCGACGGGGTTGCCGCGCTGGTCGAACCCGCGGACGGTCGCCTTCACGGGGCGAGCCAGCGGCGAGTAGGCGCCGGGGATCGAGAGGCAGCCCTCGTCGCTCTCCTCGATCTCGTCGCCCGGTCCGTCGAAGACCTCGAGCACGGGGTTGACGACGTGCCCGACGTGGCGGTCCTCGTTCTCGTCCTCGACGTCGTACACGAAGATCCGCAGGTCCACGCCGACCTGCGGCCCCGCGAGGCCCACGCCCTCCGCGACGAACATCGTGGTGAACATGTCGTCGACGAGCTGCGCGAGCTCGGGCGTGCCGAACTCGGTCACCTCACGGCACGGGGTGTGCAGGACCGGCTCGCCGATCTCTGTGATGCGCAGGATGTTGCCGCGCTCCACCTGGGGAGCGATCTCCGGGAAGCTCTTGACCGGCTGGCCCAGGACGTAGGTGACGGGGCGACGACGGCCGAATGTGAACATGGGACAAGCCTAGGTGGTGGCTCACGGGGGTCGGTCCGGGACTCCGCTCCTACCGAGGATGCCGAGCACGACCACGGGAGCTGGAGCCCCTCGCGCTCCGCCCGAGGTTGCGTTCGTGCATCGTTCCGCTTCACGGCCGAGCGCTGCGCGTACGCTGAACGTGGAAGCGTCAAGGGTGGTGCGACATGAGATTCCGCGGGCGAGCTCTCGTCAGCGCGGCGGTCGTTGCCCTGGCGCTTGCTGGTTGCGCGAGCCCCACCCCGGCAGAAGACCCCTCGTCGATCGCCCCGTCCCAGAGCGCCACCACGCCGCGCGACGTGACCCCCACACCGTCCGCGGAAGCCCCGAAGAGCGCCGATCCCCCGTCGACCGAGGCACCCGCTGCCGAGCTACTTCCTGCGTTCGAGGACCTCATCATCAGCACCGCGGGCCTCGGCCCTCTCGCGATCGGGGTCCCTCCGGAGTCGAACCCCGGGGCTGCGATGATCCGGTGGTCGCCCCACGAGTGCGCGGACATGGGCGATGGAGACCCCGGCCGATGGGTCACGACCTACCCCGGGGCCGACGGCGGGTATCCGACGGCCGTCGAGGTCACCGATTCCGGGGTCGTCTGGATCGACGTCCTCCAGGCTGGACCGCGCACCGCCGAGGGCGTCGGCATCGGCACGGACCTGGCGACGCTGCAGGCCACCTACCCGAACCTGGTCGCGGGGAACCCTGGTCCGGTGTCGAACGTCTGGTGGCTCTCCGGCCCCGACGGCTACCTGGTCTTCGAGACCCAGGGCGACAAGGACGGGCTGCAGCCGGCCGGGACTCCCGAGCAGGTCATCCTCATGCGGGTCCTGTCCCCCACGGCCGACCCCGACTTCGCGACCGCGAACTCCGACTGGGTAGCGGGCGGCTGCCTGTAGTCCGAGCAGGCCCCGGACAACGCAGAAGGCCCGGAACCGTCGAGGTTCCGGGCCTTCCTGTCTGAGCCGCCTAACAGAATCGAACTGTTGACCTTCTCATTACGAGTGAGACGCTCTACCGACTGAGCTAAGGCGGCGCGTACCGGACGTCTCGCCTTGCGGCGCTCCGTTTCAGCAAGCGTCGCTACTGTACCCAACGCGAGGGCGTCGAGACAAACCGACCTCCGCGACGGCGTCGGGCAAGCTCCTCACGGAGCCCGCCAGAGCCCCCGGAGCCCGCCGCCCACCCGATCCACCCCGAGCCGGCCGCACCCGCCGCCGGACGCGGCCGGCGCTCAGCAGACCTTCCCGTCCTCGGGGACCTTCCCGTCGACCAGGTACGCGTCCACGGCGTCCTCGAGGCACGCGTTCGAGCGACCGTAGGCCGTGTGCCCCTCGCCCTCCCACGTGAGCAGCACGCCCGAGTCGAGCGCCTTGGCCAGGCCCTCGGCCCAGACGTACGGGGTCGCGGGGTCGTTCGTGGTCCCGATCACGACGATGGGCGCGGCGCCCTCGGCGTGCAGGTCGAACTCCTGGTCCGCGACCGGGTAGGCCCAGTCGACGCACGCCATGCCGCCGTAGGTGAAGAACGAGCCCATGGTCGGGGCGGCCTCCTCGATCTGGGCGGCCTGCTCCTTCATGAACTCGGGGTCGGGGTTGCCGCGCGCGTCGAGGCAGTTGACGGCCCGGAAGGCCTCGGCCGAGTTGTCGCTGAAGGTGCCGTCGGCGTTGCGGCTGTTGTAGAGGTCCGCGAAGCTCAGCAGCATGGTGCCGTCGTTGCCGTTCATCGCCGCGTCGAGTGCCGCCGTCAGGGCGTACCAGTTCTCGTTGTTGTAGAGCGGCAGCGCGATCCCGTAGAACGCGAGCGTCTGCGTCAGGCGTCGGTCGCTGCTGGTCTTGAGGGGCCGCTCGCCGACCTGGTCCAGGAACGCGCGGATCTGCGCCATGCCTTCGTCGACGGTCCCCGTGAGCGGGCAGTCCTTGCCGCCCTGGCAGTCCTCGACGTAGGCGCGCAGGGCGTTCTCGAAGCCGACGGCCTGCTGCGCCCCGATCTCGTCGGAGGAAAGCGTGGTGTCGATCGCGCCGTCGAGCACCATGCGCCCGACCTTCTCCGGGTACAGGCCCGCGTACGTGGCGCCGAGCTGGGTCCCGTAGGAGAAGCCGAGGTAGTTGAGCGTCGAGTCCCCCAGGACCGCGCGCAGCATGTCCATGTCGCGTGCGGCACTCTGGGTGTCGACGTTGCCCAGGAGGTCCCCGGTGTTCTGGGCGCACGCATCGGCCCACGCCTCGAGGTCGGCGGCCATCGCCGCGCGCCCCTCGTCGCTGTCCTCGAACGAGCGCGAGAGCGACTCGTCCTTGGCCGCGTCGTCGAGGCAGACCACGGGGGTCGAGGAGCCGACGCCGCGCGGGTCGAACCCGATGAGGTCGTAGGCCTCGCGCACGGGCTCCCCGATCCCGGCGGCGGCGCTCGTGATGTACTCGACGCCCGACCCGCCCGGCCCTCCGGGGTTCGTCAGCAGGGAGCCGATCTTCTCGCCCTCGGCCGGAAGCCGCTTGAGCGCGAGCTCGATCGTGCCCTGCGCGGGGTCCTTCCAGCTCAGCGGTGCGATGGCGGTCGTGCACTCGAACCCGCCGCCGCAGTCCTCCCACTGGAGGGTCTGGCCGTAGAACTCGGCGAGCTCGGCCGGCACCTCCTCACCGGTTCCCGTCGAACCCGACGACGCAGTCTGCGCTGGGCTCTGCACCTTGGGCGAGGGGGCGCACGCGCCGAGCAGCAGGGCGAGGGCGAGCGTCGCAGCGGACAGCGCTGACGTGCGGCGGGAGGGCGTCTTCACCCGGCAACGGTAACGGGTCGGGCTGGGCCGGGACCTCGTTCGAGGTCTCCGGGCCCAGCCCTTTCACGCGAACTTCACGGGCGGCGCCCCGTGCCGCCGCCCAGCGCTGTCAGGAGGTCAGGACTGCTCGACCCACGCGGCCTCGCCGACCTGGCCCGCGGCCGCACGCGGGGTCAGGACGACCGAGCCCGCCTCGTCCAGCTTCACGGTCACGTCGGCCGACTCGTCGACGCCCTCGGGCGCCTTGACGACCGTGGTCCAGCCACGCATGTCCATGGTGCAGGGCTTGTCGTCCTCGACCTTCTCGAAGGTCACGACGACGTCGCTCCCCTCGAGGGTCGCCTCGCCCTCGGCGACGGTCGGGCACGTGCTCGACCCGAACGTCACGACGTACAGGTAGCCGTCCTCAGCCGTCCAGGCCGCCCCCGTGCCACCGTTCGAGGGCGGGTCGATCCCGTCGGGCAGGTCGACCCCGTTGGCCCCCGCCTCGATCGGCAGGTCGGCAGCGTTCAGCGGCGCCTCGGGCGTCTCCTCGGACGGCGTGGTCTCCTCGGCGCTGCTGCTCTCCTCGGCGGTGGGCGACGAGCCGCCCGAGTCGGTGTCGGTGCCGCACGCGGTGAGCGCCAGGAGCGCGACGAGAGAGACGGCGGGGGCGAGGCGGCGCAGGGAAGTCATGGGCGGTACTCCTTCGAGGCATCGTCGCGGGTCCGCGGTGGCGTCACCCGTCACCCTCATCATGTCGCGAGGCCCGTCGTTCTTGCCCCGCGACACCGGGGGCGACGCGGATCACACCCGGCAGTTCACCCTGGCGCGGCCCTCGCGACCGATGACCGGGACGCAGGCTCAGCGGACGGACGCTCCGCCGTCGGGCACCCCACCGGCCCGCGCTCCCACGGCCTGCACCCCCGCGACCGACGTCCCCGCGCGGAGCATCGCGACGAACGCGGCCAGCGTGGGCGACGTGTTCTGCGGGGACCACGCCGCGCCGATGTCGCGCGTCGTGACGGGCTCGTCCAGGCGGAGCTCGACGCCCTCGTGCACAGGGTGACGCGCGGGCGGCAGGACGCTCACGCCCAGGCCCGCGGCCACGAGCCCCCGGACGGTGTGCAGGTCCTCGCCCTCGAACCCGATGGTCGGGCGCACACCCGCCGCGGCGCACAGCGCGTCGACCGTCCCGCGCAGACCGTACCCGTGCTTGAGCGTGATGAAGGTCGAGCGCACCGCGTCGCGCAGCGTGGCGCCCGTCCTCCCCGCGAGCTCGTGCCCCGCCGGGACCATGAGGACCAGCGGCTCCTGGAAGAGCGTGAGGGTGTCGAGCCCGGCCGGGGCCGGCACGAGACGCGAGACCAGGGCGATGTCCGCCTCGCCCGCGGCGAGCGCGTCGAGGCACGTCCGGCGCGCGCCCTGCGTCATGGTGAAGCGGACTGCGGGGTGCCCCGCGAGGAACTCCTTGATGAGCGCAGGGACCACGGACTCGCCCAGGGACGTCTGGAACGCGACCGACAGGGTGCCGCGCGCGAGCGCCTCGGCCGAGCGGACCGCGTCGACGCCCGCGCCCAGCGCCGCGAGCGCCTGGCGAGCGTGGGGCAGCAGGGCGCGGCCCGCGTCGGTCAGGCGGATGCCGCGTCCGTGCCGTTCGACGACCGGGACGCCGAGCACCTCCCCGACCCGGGCGACGGCCCGGGACACGGTCGGTTGCGGGGCCCGCAGCATCGCGGCGGCGAGCGTCACCTGCTCGACCTCGGCGACCGCGACGAACGCGGGCAGCAGGGGCAGGAGGCGGCGGGTCTGCTCGTCGAGGGTGACATCCATGCGCCGAGCGTATGCGTCGACAGTCAAACATGCATTGGACGCAAGAGTCGGTGATTCCTAGCGTCGAGCGCATGACCACGACCCTGGTGCCCGCTCCCCTCCCACCCGCGGCGTGGACGGGCCACCGGCGCGGCTCCCGGGGATACCGCCGGACGGTCGTCGCGCTCGTGTGCGCAGGGGTCGCGACGTTCGCGCAGCTCTACTCACCTCAGGGGATCCTCCCGGTCGTCGCGGCCGACCTCGGGGTCTCGGCCCCGACCGCGTCCCTGACGGTCTCGGCCGCGACGCTCGGCCTCGCGCTCGCGGTCCTCCCCTGGTCCGTGGTCGCCGATCGCGTCGGGCGCGTGCGCGCCATGCGGGCCGCGCTCGTGGCCGCGAGCGCCCTGGGCGTCCTGGTGCCGTTCGCGCCCACGACCGAGCTGCTCGTCGCGGGCCGCTTCCTCGAGGGGGCCGCGCTCGGCGGGGTGCCGGCGCTCGCCGTCACGCTGCTGCACGAGGAGGTGCACGCCGCGCACACGGCCGTGGTCGCGGGGCTGTTCGTGGGCGGGGCGTCGGTGGGCGGGCTCGCGGGCCGGGTGCTCGCAGCGCCGGTCGCCGAGCTCGCGGGGTGGCGCGTGGGCCTCGCGACGGTGTCGGCGCTGTGCGCGGTCGCGACCCTGGCGTTCGTGCTGCTGGTTCCCCGCGCACGGGGCTTCTCTCCGGGCGGCGCGCGGCTGCGCGAGGTGGGCGCGCTGGTGACCGCCAACCTGCGCGACCGCGGCCTGCTCGTCCTGTACGGCAACGGCGCCCTGGTCATCGGCGGGTTCGTGACCATCTACAACTACCTGGGCTTTCGCCTCGAGGCCCCGCCCTACCTGCTGTCGCCCGCGGTCACGTCGCTCGTGTTCTTCGCCTACCTGGGCGGGACGGTCTCGTCGAGGCTCGCGGGCAGCCTCACGGTCCGGTGGGGGCGCCGCCGCGTCCTGGCGGCGGCGGGGGCCGCGATGAGCGCGGGGGCGCTCCTGACGCTCGCCCCGCAGCTGCCCGTGATCCTGCTGGGTCTTGTGGTCCTGACGGCGGCGTTCTTCGGGGCGCACGCGGTCGCGTCGGGGTGGGTGGGGCACCGGGCGGTCGTGGGGCGGGCGCAGGCGACGTCGCTCTACAACGTCTTCTACTACGCGGCGTCGAGCCTGCTCGGCTGGCTCGGGGGCGTCGCGTGGGTCCACGCGGGGTGGACGGGCGTCGCTCTCTTCGCCGCCGGGGCGACGCTCGCGGCACCGCTGCTCGCTCTGGGGTCGCGGTCCCTGCGCGAACCGCTACCGCGACGAGACGCGCAGCTCACCCTCAGAACCTGACACCGTCACCCGTCGCGGCAAGGAGCTCTTCGGCGTCGTGAGCTTGCCCCGCGCACCGTCGAGGTGCCATACCGCCTGAGCGCCGACGATCCCGTACCTCGTCCCGCCCGGATCGCTCTCGGACCGGTCGAGGAAGATCACGTAGCGCTCCCCCGCGCGCGGGACGGGCGCGGCGTTGACATAGCGCCCGTCGTCCTGACGGATCGTGATGAGGTCGTCGGCGACCAGCGGGCCGTCGTCCGAGCTCACGACCCTGAGCTCGGTCACGACGAAGGGAGCCTCGCTGACGTGCTCGGTCCAGGTCTCCCCGGTCGGTTCGACGACGGCGACGTCCGTGGTCTCGACCGCCAGCTCCTCGAGCGACGAGTAGTCGTACATCAGATCGAGCTCCTCACCTCCGCGGGCCACGAGCGCGGCGTCGGAGGTCGTCCACCACACGGCCGCCCCCAGCACCACGACCGCAAGGACCGCGAGCCGGGTCCACATCCCCCGATCGGCCTCTTCCATCTCGTGCCCCTCCAGCCCCCGAGCCCGCGACGGTGCCGGCTGCGCGCCGACCGTACCAGCGCCCGCGGTTCGTCGTCAGGGCACGGGCCTCGGCCCGACGGCGGAGCGCACCACCCGCACGTCACCACGCCTCTCCCCCGGTCAGGACCCGGGTGAGGCCGACCTGTGCGGTGAGCGGCGCCGTCGGGCCTCGCGGCGGGCGTGCCACTCCGTGAGGGGACCAACCGGTCCCTGCCGCCGACCCGCTCGACCTGGGCGACCCGCCCCTCTGTCGCCCGGACGCCCGACGACGTCGCCTCGTGGGCGAGCGAGACGATCGGCGCGCCGCCCTACGGGCCGTAGAGGTCCGCGGAGTACGAGGACGGAGCGGTCGCGGCGCGTCCTCACGCCGTCGCCGGGGCAGGCGCGTCCATCGCGAGCTTGACCCCCACCGCGCCCAGCAGCGTGCCGGTCGCGCGCCGCTGCCAGCGCATCCACGTGGGGCGCGAGCGCAAGAACACCGCGATGCTGCCCGCGGCCAGCACGATCCCCGCGTTGACGAGCACGCTCACCCCGATCTGCACGCCGCCCAGCACGAACCCCTGCCCCATGACGCTGCCTGCGGTCGGGTCGATGAACTGCGGGATGAGCGCGAGGTACATGATCGCGGCCTTGGGGTTGAGCAGGTTCGTGAGCAGGCCCATGCGGAAGAGGGTCGCGCGCGAGTCGCGCGGGAGGTCCTGCGCCTCGAACGGGGAGCGCCCACCCGGTCGCAGCGTCCTCCACGCGAGATAGAGGAGGTAGCACGCGCCCGCGACCTTCAGGCCGACGTACAGCCACGGCACCACGACGAAGACCGCTGCGAGACCCACGTTCGCCAGGGTCATGTAGACCACGAACCCGGCCGCGGTCCCCGCGAGCGAGACCATGCCCGCCTGCCACCCCTGGCTAATGCTGCGCGAGACCAGGTAGACCATGTTGGGTCCGGGGGTCAGGACCATGCCCAGGGCGACCGCCGTCATGCCCAGGACCGCTGCCGTGCCGACCATGCCGGGTCTCCTTGTCGTCGGATGGCGTGCGCGTGTCGCGACGATCGTGCCCGCCGAGAGTCATTGTGCCGGGGGCGGAGCCCGCACGACCAGGCGAATGCGGGCGCGCGCGGCCCGGACTACGGTCGAGGGACCGACGAGCGGAGGCACGCATGGACCACGAGGCCGTCATGACCTGGGTCGCCGCGTACGAGGCGGCCTGGCGCGAGGAGGACCTGCGCGCCGTCGAGACCCTGTTCACCGAGGACGCCCGCTACGCCCGCTCGCCCTACGACGAGCCCCTGCACGGCCACGGCGAGATCCGGGACTTCTGGCTCGTCGACTCCGGGGAGACGTTCACCCTGCGGGCCGCGCCCGTCGCGGTCGAGGGCACGACGGCAGTGGTGCGACTCGAGGTCCGTTACGGCGGCCCCGAACCTCAGGAGTACCGGGACCTGTGGATCCTGCGCTTCGCGGACGACGGCCGCGTCGCGGACTTCGAGGAGTGGGCCTACTGGCCCGGCAAGGCGTTCACCGCGGAGTGAGCGCGCGCTGCCACCCACGCGGCGTGCGAGGATCGCGCCCATGAGCGCTCCCCCGACCGACCAGCCCGCGGCCCGCACGCCGGGCACGTGGGGCATGCGCACCGACGTCCTGCGCCACGGGCACGGGCACGACTCGGACAAGGTCGGCTACATCGAGCTGTTCTTCGACCTCGTGTTCGTGTTCGCGGTCACCCAGCTCTCGCACTCGCTCATCGCCCACCCCGACGGCACCACCCTGGTCCAGACGCTCATCCTGGGGGCCGCAGTCTGGTACCTGTGGATCGACACCACGTGGGTCACCAACTGGCTCGACCCCGAGCGCCTGCCCGTGCGGACCCTGCTCCTCGTGCTCATGCTGCTGGGCCTGCTCATGTCGAGCGCGATCCCCGAGGCGTTCGGTGAGAAGGCCCTGCTGTTCGCGGGGACGTTCGTCGCCATCCAGGTGGGGCGCTCGGCCTGGACCACGTACGCGCTCCACCGGCACTGGCCCGAGAACGGCACGAACTTCGTGCGCATCACGATCTGGCAGGTCACCTCGGGGATCTTCTGGGTCGCGGGCGCCCTGGTGCCCGACGACTCGTGGCGCCTGATCCTGTGGATCGTCGCGGTGCTCGTCGACTACGCCGGACCGCGGGCGCTCTTCCGGGTGCCCGTGCTGGGACCCACGGACCCCTCGACGTGGGTCGTGCGCGGCGAGCACATGGCCGAGCGCGTCGGCCTCTTCATCATCATCAGCCTGGGCGAGTCGATCATCGTCACGGGCACCGCGTTCGGCGACCTCGAGCTGAGCGCGACCGTGGTCCTCGCGTTCCTCGCGGCGTTCGCCTCGACCGTGCTCATGTGGCTGCTGTACTTCGACCGTTCCGAACGGCGCGCGACCGCGTACTTCGCCGGCTCGGCCTCGACGGGCATGATCGCCCAGACCGCCTACACGTACGTCCCGTACCTGCTCGTGGTCGGGATCGTGCTCACGGCCGTGGCCGACGAGCTCGTGCTGCTGCACCCGCTCGGCCACGAGGGCTCAGGGCACGCCGACCCGTGGACCGCAGGGCTGATCTGCGGCGCGGGCATGGTCTACCTGGCGGGCAACACCCTGTTCCGTCGCGCGACCGGCGGATCCTGGTCGTTGCCCCACGTCGCTGGCGTCGGGGCCCTCGGGCTGCTCTACGCGACCTACCCGGTGCTGTCCCCGCTCGCGATCAACTGGATCTCGAACGGTGTCCTGCTCGCCGTGATCCTCGGTGACGTGGCGCGCTCCCAGCGAGCGGCGCCGTCGGGAGCCTGAGATCGGCAGGGAGCGTCGGGGTCGGCGGCGCGAAGAACGCGTCGAGGTCCTCCCGCGTCGCGGTGCTCCCCCCGAGATCCGTCATGCTCGCGATCAGTCGAGCAGCGATCGACCGCACGGGCTCGTTCGTGATGCTCGAGTGGTCGCGCAGCAGCGCGAACGCCTCGTCCTCGCTCAGGCCGTAGAGGACCATGACCGCGCCCTTGGCCTGCTCGATCGCGGCCCGGTGCGAGGCCGACGCCCTGATCTCCGCCGAGGCCTCCTCCCGGACGCGCGCGCCGTGCGTCTCGGTCAGGTCCATGAAGTACCCCGTGACCCGCGTGACGACCCCCGTCTCGTCGTCGAGGTCCCCCTGCCCCACCACGCCCAGGGTCCTGGTGCGGCCGTGGGCGTCGATGATCCGGTGGGTGCAGCTGAACGGCGTCCCACGGCTGGTCACCTCGGCGAGCACCCCCTGCACGCGCGACAGGTCGTCCGGGTGCTTGTGCGCGAGCATGAGCTCGGTCGTCGGGACGACCTCGCCCGGGACGAACCCGTGCATCGCGAACAGCTCGTCCGACCACCACCACTTCCCCGTCGGGACGTCGAGCACGTAGCGACCGACGGGCTGCGGTCCGTCGCCGCGCAGGACGGCGTCGAGCACCGCCTCGAGATCTCCGTCGGTCTCGTTCCTTGTCGTCACAGCACCACTCCCCCAGTGCGTCGCGATGAGCCGAATACTCCAGGGTGCCACGAGGCGCTGGATCCGACCGACTGCGCGCGAGCACTTCACCCGGCTACTCAGGCCTTCGGCGGAGCCTGCTGAGCACCCCGTGATTCCGCCGTGGCCCACTCACCCGAACGGACCCTGGCACGTGAGTGGACCCGTGGTGCACCAGCATCGGGGAGAAATGGGTCGCCGACCTGCGGCCCGACCGAGCGGGCACGCGACGCGCGCCAGGAACCTGGGAGACACGATGGACCGGCCGGAACGACCCCACCAGCTCATGACCCCCGCAGAGGTCGCGCTCGTCTTCCGTGTCGGCCCTCAGACCGTGAGCCGGTGGGAGTCGCGCGGGCGGCTCTCCGCGATCCGGACGCTGGGTGGGCAGCGCCGGTACTACCGCGCCGAGATCGAGGCGATCGTCGGCGGGCCGGTGGTCGTGCCGGACCCGACCCCGCCCGCAGCAGCCTGACGCGCCGTGACGCGCCGCGTGCCGGCCGGGCGGGCGCGGGCCTCAGGCCGAGACGGGTGCGGGCCGCGCCGCGACAGCGCCGTGCCCCGCGACGTCGACGCCCACGGCCACGACGTGCGCGACACCGTCCGTGACCTCGACGGTCGAGACCGAGGCGTTCGGCAGCGCCGCGAGCCCCGACGGGTCGATCGTCGCGAGGTAGGCACCGAGCGTCAGCCCGTGCCCGACGACGAGCACGTTCCGGTCGCGGCCCGCCCCCGGCCCCGAGGCGTCGTCGTGCGCGGCCACGATGCGCCCGAACACCCCGCGCACCCGGGCCATGAACTCGGCCCCCGGCTCGCCCCCGCCGACCCCGGGGTGCGTGCCCGCGAGCACCGCGGGCACGAGCACCGACCACGGCACGACCGCGTCGAGCTCGCGCTCGGGACGTCGCTCGAACGAACCGAACGACAGCTCGCGCAGGTCGGTGTCGACCGTGATGGGCAGGTCGGGGTGGTGGCGCAGGATCTCCATGGCTGTGAGGACCGCGCGGCCCTGGGGCGAGGAGTACGCAGTGCTGAAGTCGTGCCGCGCCAGGTGCTGCGCGGTCACGCGCACCCCGGCGCGACCCGTGCGGGTCAGTGGGGAGTCGCACGCCCCCTGGAGGTGGCGGCGCGCGTTGAGGACGGTCTGCCCGTGGCGGACGAGCGTGAGCGTGAGGGTCATCGTCGAAGTGCCCTTCCGGTGGTCCGGTGTCTTGTCGCTCGCGACGCTAGCGCCGCCGCGCCACGCGTCGACGACCACTGCGGGCCGTCCGTCCGACGATCAGGTGAACGTCGAGTGCCACCAGCGCTCAGTCCCGACGCCGCCGCACCGCCCTCTGCAGGGCCGGTACCACGACGACGAGTCCGAGCCCTGCGACGATCCACCCCCAGCCGAGTTCCGGGTCGACGGGGGCGAGGACCTCCTCGAGCCCGGCGTCCGCGAGCCGAGCGAGGGACCCCTGCTGCTGGGCGAGCGCGGGCACGACGCCTACCGCGACCAGCACGATCCCGAGCCAGCGGGACGTCGACGAGCCGTCCAGGACGGCCTGCGCTCCGCGTGCCCCGCGGCGAGCCAGCAGGTACCCGAGGAAGCATGCCGTCCCGACGAGCGCGAAGAACAGGATCAGGTCGATCTTGTCGAGCGGGCGGTGGAGATAGACGTCCGTCCATGGCATCGAGGTGCCCTCGACCGCGCTCACGGACATGCTCTCGCGCTCCTGCGCGGCACCGGAAGGGGAGATCGACCGCACATCGATGATCCCGAGCGGCCGGGTGAAGCCGTTGACCAGATGGATCAGGGCGACGCCCCAGGCGATTACCGCGCCCGTCAGCGCAAGAGCGCCGCCCTTCTCGCCGTGACGCCGGTCGGCTCCCCGTCGGTCGGTCGTCCGGGTGGAACCGTTGTCGGCCATTGCTTCGCTCTCGTCGCGGGGCAGGTCGCCACATCCTCCCGGAAGGCCGGGGTGAAGTCCATCGCCTCGGCCGTCGGGTCTCAGTGCGCAGACACGGCAGGCGCGTAGCTCCCGGTCTCGAGCTCCTCGACGAGCGAGGGGCGGCGCGGGCTCCAGCCCAGGGCGCGCGCACGCGTCACGGGCGCGACCCGCTGGTCGAGGAGCAGCGCGTCGGCGAAGGGCGCGCCGAGGCGCTCGCGGGTCGCCCCCTCGTCCTCTGGCCCGACGGCGCCACCCAGCCCCGCGGCACGGCTCGCCGCACGCGTCAGGTCGATGACGGAAGCAGACCCGTCGGCCGTGCCGAGGAGGCGGCCGGTCAGGCCCTGCTCGACCGCGAGCACGTAGAGCTCGGCGAGGTCGTCGACGTGGACCGTCGCCCAGCGCTGTGTGCCGCTGCCCACGAGGGTGAGGGATGCGCCGTCGGGCCCCTCGCTGCGCGGCGCACCCGCGACGATCCCCGGGATGCCCGCACCATGGCCGTAGACGACGCCGGGGACCACGACCGACCCGGCCACGCGCCCCTGGGCCGTGGCCGCGAGGAGCCGCTCCTCGATCGGGAGGCGCCACGCGACGATCGCGGGCGGGTCCAGGGGCGAGTCCTCGTCGATCGCGTCCCCGTTCCCGTAGACCCAGATGCCGCTCGTGTGGACGAACGGCCGGGCCGTGCCGTCGAACGTCGCGAGGACCGCGTCGACGACCGAGGCGTCGATCGTGGGGCTCGAGCCGTCGCTCGCGGCTGCGGCGTGGACCGCGGCGTCGGCGTCCGCGAGGAGCGTGGCGACCGCCGTGGTGTCCGTGAGGTCGACGACGGCCGGCGTCGCTCCCGCGGCCTCGACCGTGCGCGCAGACCCCTCGCTGCGGACCAGGGCCGTCACCTCGTGACCGCGAGCCACGAGCGCGGCGAGCACCGCGGACCCGATGTATCCCGTGCCGCCCGTCAGCAGAACCTTCATGTCAGCCTCCTCGTACCCGCCCCGACGGGGCGCCGACGACGCCCGGTGCGTCGCGATGGACCTGACGGTATCCAACGGGTACCAATGACTTCAACGTGCCATTATTACCTGATGGATACTGTTGGATCGGTCGACGAGGTCCCCGACGTCTTCTCCCCGACCTGCCCCTCGCGGCTCGTGGTCGAGCGTCTCGGGGACAAGTGGACGCTGCTCGTCCTCATGGCGCTGCGGACCGGCGTGCTGCGGTTCGGGGAGCTGCGCGAGAAGATCGGCGCCGTGACCCCCAAGGTCCTCACGCAGACGCTGCGCTCTCTCGAGCGCGACGGGATCGTGACGCGGACCGTCTACGCCGAGGTCCCCCCGCGCGTCGAGTACTCGCTCACGGGCCTGGGCCGCTCGCTCCTGGGCCCGGTCGACGCGATCCGCGCCTGGTCAGAGGCCAACGGCGAGCGGATCGTCGCCGCGCGCGAGGCGTCGACGGTCTGAGCGGTGGGCTGACCGGCTCGCGCTCAGCGGCGCGTGAGCCAGGCATCGGACCCGAACAGGTCCGCAGGCGCCACCCACGGCGTCGCGGAGGGCGCCCACCCGGTCCGTTCCGTCAGGAACGCCAGCAACCCCGCCACGTCACGGACCGGGTCCGCGGCGTTCGCGCCGGCGACGGCCGAGAGGACCAGCATCACGCTCGAGACCACTGGCTCGGGCGGTTCGGCCCCGGCGAAGCGCACGCGCACGAGCACGTCGAGGAGCGCGAGGACGTCGATCTCGACGGCCGGGCCGTCCGCCTCGCTCGCGGCGACGCAGAGTGCGTGGAGCCGACCGAGCCCCACGCTCAGACGCCGGCGCCCCTCGTCGTCGGGAGCGACCGTGGCGCCGTCGGGCCACATCAGCAGATCCAGGGGTTCCTCGGCGAAGAGATGCGGAACCCCCTCTCGAGACGTCGCAGCGACCCCGACGGGGAAGAGCGTCGCCAGATCCTGGACGGCCTCGCCGACCGGGATCGGACGGGTCACAGCAGCTGTCGCCCGGTCCGAGGCATACCGGACGTCCAGGAGCGAGGCGAGGCCCGCCTGGACCAGGTCCACGACCAGGGCGCCCACGGCACGAGCCCGGCGGGGGTGCTCCTGATCACGCGGCCACGCTGCCGACACCAGCGGTGTGGGCACGCCGTCCACCGAGTACGGGCCGCCGACGAGCAGAGCGAGCGCGAGCCGATCGAGCCCCTCGGTGGACGGCGGCCCGTTCATCGCTCAGCCCTGCGGGCGCAGGGCGATCGCCATGGCCTCGAGCGCGAGCAGCGGCGCCACGTTGCCGTCGAGGCGCTCCCGAGCCACCCCGATCGCGTCCATGCGGCGCACGGTCTGCTCGGGGGTCGAGTCCTCGGCAAGGGCCTGCACGGTCTCGGCGAGCTCGGTGTTCACGAGGTCCACGTGAGCCCCGAGCTGGACCACGAGCACGTCGCGGTAGAGCGAGAGCAGGTCCAGCATCGCGCGGTCCAGGACGTCGCGCTGGTGGCGGGTCGCACGGCGCTTCTGGTCCTTCTCGAGGTCCGTGAGCTGAGAGCGCAGCTTGGGCGGCATGACGCCCCCGGCCTCGACCCCCAGGGCGCGCAGGAGCTCGGCCTTCTCGACCGCGTCGCGCTCCTCGGTCGCGGCCTTGGCCTCGGCCTGGGCGACCTCGACCAGCTCGCCCGCGGCGACCACGGCGTCCCCGACGCCACGGATGCGGCGCGCGATCGACAGGACCGAGGACCGGCGCTCGCGCGCCTTGCCGTCCCGGGCCAGCCGGCGCGCCAGGCCGATGTGGCTCTGTGCAGCGCGCGCAGCGGCCTCCGCCACGACGGGGTCCACGCCGTCACGGGCGACGAGCAGACGGGCGACGGCCTCGACCGGCGGCACCCGCAGCGCCACGCCGCGGCACCGCGAACGAATCGTCACCAGGACGTCCTGCGGGCTGGGCGCGCACAGGATCCAGACCGTGCGGGGCGGCGGCTCCTCGATGGCCTTGAGGAGGACGTTGGTGGTGCGCTCGGCCATGCGGTCGGCGTCCTCCACGATGATGACGCGCCAGCGCCCCTGCGAGGGTCGGCGGCTGGCGACGCCCACCAGGTCACGCACCTCGCTGATCGCGATGGTCACCTTCTCGGTCGCGACGATCGTCACGTCCGCGTGGGTGCCCGCGAGGGTCGTGGTGCACGCCTGGCACACCCCGCACCCGCCCTGCTCGCACTGCAGCGCGGCCGCGAAGGCCCGCGCGGCGTTCGACCGGCCCGAGCCGGGCGGTCCCGTCAGGAGCCAGCCGTGCGTCATGGCCGCAGGGTCGGTCGCCGCGGCCGAGAGCAGCTCGACCGCGTGCTCCTGCCCCACGACGTCGTCCCAGACGGTCACGGGGCGCTCGTCCGCTCGGCCGGCCCCGGGGCGGGGTGCGTCACGGGAGACGTGACCGGCAGGTCCGCGAGGTCCGGGGCGTAGCCGATCGCGGAGTCGGAGTCGTCGAACCCGTCGTCGGGCAGCGCCTCGACCGTGTCCTCGGCCTCCTCGACCACGGGCGTGAGCTCGAGCCGGACCGCGAGGTCCACCCGGATCTGGGCCTGGATGTCCTCGATCGAGGCGGTCGCGTCGATCACGACCCACCGCTCGGGGTCCGCGGCAGCACGCGACAGGAACGCCTCGCGCGTGCGCCGGTGGAAGTCGAGACCGGCGCTCTCGAGACGGTCCGGCTTCCCTTGGAGACGCTCGGCCGCGACGGCCGGGTCCAGGTCCAGCAGGACGGTCACGTGGGGCATGAGCCCCTGGACGGCCCACAGCGAGATGAGCTCGACCTCGTCGACACCGAGCTCCCGCCCGCCCGCCTGGTAGGCGACCGACGAGTCGAGGTAGCGGTCCGTCACGACGACCGCGCCGCGCTCGAGCGCGGGGCGGACCAGGTGGGCGACGTGGTGCGCGCGGTCCGCGGCGTAGATGAGGGCCTCGGTGCGAGCGTCCATGTCCCGGCCGTGCAGCACGGCCTGGCGCAGCTCGACACCCAGCTCCGTGCCCCCGGGCTCGCGCGTCAGCACGACCTCGCGGCCGGTCAGCTCGCCCAGCCACTCCCCCAGGAGGCGGGACTGGGTGGACTTGCCGACGGCGTCGCCGCCCTCGAACGAGATGAAGTAACCGGGTGTGCTCACGCGCCCACGATAGTCGGGCCGCCTGACACCCGTCGGGCAGCCCGGCACGGCCGGTAGCCTCGGGGCATGTCCGTCCTCCCCGTATCCAGCCCCGACCTCCCTGAGCCTCCCCCGCTCCCGACGCCGGGCGCCGCGTTCGCCGGGCGCACGTTCGACGCGATCCTGTTCGACATGGACGGCACCCTGATCGACTCGGTGCCCGCGGTCGACCGGAACTGGCGCCGCTGGGCGCACGAGTACGGCCTGCCGGACGCCGACTCGCTCCAGATCGAGCACGGCACCCCCGCCCGCACCTTGATCGCGCGGCTCCTGCCAGCCGACCAGGTCGAGGAGGCGTACGAGCGGATCCACGACCTCGAGCTCAACGACAACGAGGGCGTGCGGATCCTGCCCGGCACGGTCGACGCGTTCGCGTCCCTGCCGGCCACGCGCCAGGCGATCGTCACGTCGTGCACGCGGCCGCTCGCCGCGGCGCGCATCGGGGCGTCCGGCCTCGTCCCTCCCGCGGTCGTCGTCACGGCCGACGACGTCACGCACGGCAAGCCCGACCCCGACCCGTTCCTGCTGGGCGCCGAGCGCCTGGGCGTCGACCCGTCGCGGTGCCTCGTGGTCGAGGACGCGCCCGCCGGGGTCGAGGCCGGACGGGCGGCCGGGTGCGCGGTGCTCGTCGTCGAGGGCACGCACTCGCTCGAGCAGCTCGCCGGTGCCGCCGTGGCCCCCGACGCGGGGGCGAGCGGGCTCGACCAGGTGCGCTTCGCCGTCGGGCAGGACGGGTCGATCAGCGTGACCGACGCCTGACGCTCGCTCACGGTCCGCCGGGGCCCTCCGGCGGCACCTCCTCGACGGCCACGCGGTGGATCTCCAGCGCGCGCCGCCCCCGTCCCAGCCGAGGCGGATCGCGACGGGATCGCCCGACGAGATCGGGACGACGAGCAAGACCTCGGTCTCGCCGGGTGCGAGCTGCGCCCGGTCCGCCGGGCGACGAGCCCGCTACTCCTCGAGCGCCGCGACCCCGCGCCGGACCGCCAGCACGGTCGCCCCCGCGACGAAGTAGTCCTCGTCCGAGCCGCTGCGCACCTCGCGCACTGCCCGCCGCAGCCGCTCGGTCGCGTCCCGGACGCGGTCGAGCGCCTCGGGGTCCGCGAGCGCCCCGGCCGTGGACCGCACGGCTCCCGCGTACGCGCGCAGGGCGTCGCGCACGAGGGGCCTCAGGGACTGGCCGAACGCGAGGTCGTCGAGGTCCTGCCGCTCCCACCCGGTGACGAGCCGGGTCAGGTCCCCGACGACCGACGACGTCACCCCCAGCGCGCTCGCCTGGGAGCCTTGGGCTCGGGTCGCCTCCGCGTACCGGCGGGCGCGGCGGTTGATGCGTGCCGCCTCGCGCGCCTGCTCGGCCGACCGCTGCGACCGGTCGACCACGGGCCCGAGGAGCAGTCGCCGGTCGTCCCACTCCTCGGGGGAGGGTGCGACGTCGCTGTCGAGCCCGTCCGCGAGGTGGTCGAGCTGGTCTGCGAGCGCGCTCCTGAGACGGTCGAGCTCGACGTCGGAGGCCGCGAGCGGCAACGGCGGGAACAGCAGGTTGATCCCGATCCCGACCAGCGCACCGACCAGGACGAGCCCGATGTACGCCCCCATGTACCCCACCTTGTCCGCGTTCCCGATGATGAGGACGAACAGCGCCGAGGTCACGGCCCACGACCCCATGTCCCCCAGGAGCCCCCACCCCGCGACGAGGATCGAGACGGCGACGACGAGCGCGATCGACAGTGCGCTGGGCGCGAGCACGAGGTCCGCACCGCGGGCCACGAGCGCCCCGACGACGATCGCCCCGACCGCCTGGAAGGACTCCCGGACGGACCTGGCCACGGTGCTCGTGGTCGCGACGACGGCGCCGAGCGGCGCGTAGTACGGATAGTCGGAGAAGGGCTCGGGCAGCACGATCCCGACGACCCACGCGACCGCGGCGGCCACGGCGCCGCGCAGCGCCATGGCCCACCGGGGGTGCAGGTGCCACTGCCGGAGCGTGGCGGCAGCCAGTCCGCGCGCACGGGCCGTTCGCGGGTGGGAGGCGGTGGGAGTACTCATCGCGCCACCCTAGGCACGGCTGGGGCGCGTCTGCGTGCTTCGCGGTGATGTGGGCGGCCGCGGGCAAACGACCTGCGCAGCGCCGGGCTAGATCACACCCGCCCGCAGGGCCGCGGCCACGACCTTCGAGGCCGCCGCGTGGACCTCGACGAGCTCGTCGAGGGTCAGGCCCGTCGCGGCGGTGATCGCGGGCGGGACGTGCTCGGCCTGGTCGCGCAGCTCGCGACCGGCCGGGGTCAGCGTGACGTCGACGACCCGGCCGTCGTGCTCGTTGCGCGACCGGGTGAGGTACCCCGTGGTCTCCAGACGGCGGACGAGCGGCGAGAGCGTGCCGGGGTCCAGGTGGAGCCGGTCCGCGAGCGACGTGGCCGTGGTGCGCTCACCGGCCGCCGCGTCCTGCCACAGGGCCAGCATCACGAGGTACTGCGGGTGGGTCAGGCGCAAGGGCTCGAGCAGCGGCTTGTACATGGCGACCATGGCACGCGCCCCCGCGGACAGCGCGAAGCAGACCTGCGACTCGAGAGCGAGGGGGTCGTAGCCGCTGCGGGCGGGCGTTGCGGGGCTCTCGGTCGAGGTGGTCATGTCGCCATGGTAGCCAGATCTCGCCTATGCTTGGTACACCAATCATTGGTGCACCATGCAGTTGCACCGTTCTCGTGAGGAGAGGCGCATGGCCGACAAGCAGCGACGACGCCCCCTGGGCCTGCGCATGACCGAGACGTTCCTGCCGATCTTCGGCCCCGCCCAGGTCGGGAAGCAGGGCTCTCCCGGGCGTGGCGTCTCCGCGGCCGAGGCCGAGCGCGACCGCGAGCTCAAGACGCGCTTCGAGTACGTGACGGGTCCGGACGGCCGCAGCTACGTCGTCGAGCACACGGACGAGTCGACCGCGGGCTGAGCCCCGCGCCCGGCGAGAACGGGGTCGTGGTCGTCCTGCTCGTCAGGACGACCACGACCCCGTTCTCGGCACCCCGGGCGAGCGCGGGCACCCCTTCACGCGACCCGGCTCACTCGCCCGGGTTCACGCGACCCGGCTCACTCGCCCGGGTANCCCGGCGCCAGCGTGCTCAAGGACTCGAGCCGCCGCGGTCGAGCATGCCCTCGTGCGGCCCGACGTCGGGGATCACGAAGAGCGGCACACCCTCCATGCCGTGCTCTGGTCGTCCTGCTCGTCAGGACGACCACGACCCCGTTCTCGGCACCCCGGGCGAGCGCGGGCACCCCTTCACGCGACCCGGCTCACTCGCCCGGGTAGACCACGCCCGCCTGGCGGCGGACCTCGTCCATGGTCCGCATGACGTCGAGCGTGTCCTGCCACGTCATGCGCGGGCTCTCGGTCAGGCCTGCCTCGACGCATCGCGCGACCTCGGCCGCCTGGTACTGCTTGCCCTCGCCCCGGAAGCCCTCGTAGCGCCACTCGGCGCCGTCGTGACGGACCACGCGGAACGACGTCGGGGCGTAGAACGTGCCCTCGACCTCGATGCGCCCCGCGGTCCCGGAGATCGACGCCACGTTGGGCGTCTGCGACCACAGGGTCGTCGACAGCGTGGCCATGGCCCGGCCGTACCCGAGCGTGATGCCGAGCTGGCCGTCGACCCCTGTCTCGGTCAGCGCACCGACCGCGGTGACCGACGACGGCGCCCCCAGCACGTCGTGCGCGAACGACACGGGGTACACGCCCAGGTCGAGCAGCGCACCGCCCGCGAGCTCGGGCGCGTAGAGCCGGTGCTCGGGGTCGAACGGGAAGAACTGGCCGTGGTCGGCGGTCACGTTGACGATCTGGCCGATCTCACCGCGCGCGATCACCCCGCGCAGCGCCGCGACGTGCGGCAGGAAGCGCGTCCACATGGCCTCCATGACGAACACCCCCGCGGCCCGGGCTGCGTCGAGGATCTCGCGCGCCTCGGCCTCGTTGCGCGTGAACGCCTTCTCGACCAGGACGTGCTTGCCCGCGGCGATGGCCAGCAGCGCGTGGTCCCTGTGGTGCGAGTGGGGCGTGGCGACGTACACGACGTCGACCTGAGGGTCCTCGACGAGCTCGGTGTAGTCGGCGTGGGTCGTGTGGATGCCGTGCTCGGTCGCGAAGCGCTCGGCCCGGACGCGGTCGCGCGAGCCCACGGCCACGACGCGCGCCCGCGTGTGGTCGCGCACGGCCTCGGCGAACGACCCGGCGATGTTCCCGGCCCCGAGGATCCCCCAGCGGACCGTGGGCGCGGTCCGGGGATCGGGCACGACGCCGGAGATCACCTCGGGGAGGTCGGCGGCGGTCGCAGCGAGGTGAGGCAGGGAGGTGGGCTGGTCGGTCGGTGCCGCGGTGCGGGCGTCGTTGCTCATGGGTTCACGCTAACCCCGTGAGAACGCTGCCACGGGTGATTGCCCGAGGTGTGGTCGTACAGCGCCCAGGCCGTCGCGGACGAGCACGAGGTTGCGTGCGGTCGAACCCAGCGATCGAGTTCGTCCTGGCCGTCAGGACGACCACGACCTCGTTCTCGGCAACCGAGGTTGCGGTCGCACGGCGCACAACTCCCCAGGCCCGGCATCCCTCACTCCCCCGGGTACACGACCCCCAGCTGGGCGCGTGCCCGGTCCATGACCTGCAGGAGGTCGAGCGTGTCCTGCCACGTCATGCGCGGGCTCTCGGTGAGCCCCGCCGCGAGGCAGCGCGCGACCTCGGCCGCCTCGTACTGCTTGGCCCCCGGCGCGTACCCGTCGTAGTCGCGGCGCGCGCCGTCGGCCCAGACCACGCTGAAGGCCGTGGGCACCATGAAGCGGTCGACGACCTCGATCCGCCCGCCCGACCCCGCGATCACGAGCGACGTCGCCGACTGCGCCAGGACCGACGAGGCGAGCGTCGCCGTCGCGCGGTCCCCGTACCGCAGCACCACGGTCGACTGGGCGTCCACCCCGGTGGGAGCAGCGAGACCGACGGCCGTGACGTCGTCGGGCATGCCCAGGAGGTCCGTCGCGAACGCGAGCGGGTAGATCCCGATGTCGAGCAGCGCACCGCCCGCGAGCTCGGGCGCGAAGAGCCGGCCCGCCGGGTTGTACGCGGCGTTCGACCCGTAGCTCGCCGTGACCGACCGGACCTCGCCGATCTCACCTTGCGCGATCAGCGCGCGGATCGCGGCGACGTGCGGCAGGTGCCGCGTGAGCATGGCCTCCATGACGAACACGCCCGCGGCCCGCGCGGCGTCGAGCACCTCGCGACCCTCCGCCTCGTTGCGCGTGAACGCCTTCTCCATGAGCACGGGCTTGCCCGCCGCGATCGCGAGCAGCCCGTGGTCGCGGTGGTGCGAGTGCGGGGTCGCGACGTACACGACGTCCACGTCGGGGTCCGCGACGAGCGCCTCGTACGAGCCGTGGACGGTCGCCGAGGGCGCGTGCCGCTGCGCGAAGTCCCGTGCCCGGTGCTCGTCGCGCGAGCCCACGGCCGCCACGTGGCCCTGCGTGAACGTCCGCACCTCGTCGGCGAACGAGCCCGCGATGTTCCCCGCGCCGAGGATCCCCCAGCGCACGGGTGGGGCAGCGCCCGGGTCGGGGACGGCGTCGAGCACGTTGACCACTGCGTGGGAGACCATGCCTCCACGCTACTGCGGCCCCGGGGGCGACCGGTCGACGGACCGGACACCCCGTGGCCGCTGCCCCCAGGACGGGTTCCGGACGATCGGAGGACCAGACGCGAGAACCGCCGATGTGTCGCACGTCACCCCGGGTCGGGACACGATGGATCCACCCGAGCGAACGGAGACCCCGATGGCGCACCCGACTCCCCCGCAGTCCCCGGCGAGCCCCTCCCCGCGGGGCGCCGTGCCCGGCGCCTCCGGAAGCACCGCAACCGGCGGCACCGCCATGCCGGGGAGCGCCGCCAGTGCCCGCGGCCTGGTCAAGACCTACGGCCAGGGCGAGACGACGGTCCGCGCCCTCGACGGCGTCGACGTCGACTTCCGCGCGGCCGAGCTCACGGCCATCATGGGCCCCTCGGGCTCGGGCAAGTCGACGCTCATGCACTGCATGGCCGGCCTGGACACCCCGACGTCGGGCAGCGTCGTGATCGACGGGACCGAGGTCAGCCGCCTCTCGCAGCGGCGCCTGACGGCGCTGCGGCGGACCCGGATCGGGTTCGTGTTCCAGTCGTACAACCTGGTCCCGACGCTCACCGCCGCGGAGAACATCACGCTCCCGCTCGACATCGCGCGCGCCCCCGTGGATCGCGCGTGGTTCGACGAGGTCGTGGCCGCGGTGGGCCTGGGCGACCGGCTGCACCACCGGCCGTCCGAGCTCTCGGGCGGGCAGCAGCAGCGGGTCGCGTGCGCGCGGGCCCTGGTGTCGCGGCCGTCGGTGGTGTTCGCCGACGAGCCCACGGGCAACCTGGACTCGCGCTCGTCCGCGGAGGTGCTGGGCTTCCTGCGGCGGTCGGTCGACGAGCTGGGGCAGACGGTCGTCATGGTCACGCACGACCCGCGCGCGGCCTCGTACGCGCACCGGGTCCTGTTCCTGACCGACGGGCGGATCACGGCCGACCTCGCGGCCCCGACCCGCCGCGACATCCTCGACGCGCTCGGGCAGGCGGAGGAGGACTGATGCTGCGGGTCGCGCTGCGCGGGGTCCGGGCCCACCTGGTCCGCTTCCTGCTGTCGACGCTCGCCGTGATGCTCGGGGTCGCGTTCGTCGTGGGGACGTTCACGTTCCGCGCGATGCTGTCGTCGACGTTCGACGAGATCATCGCGACGACCCTCGTCGCCGACGTGTACGTGCGCGGCGCCGAGGAGATCGACGCCACGACGAGCGCGGGCAGCTCGTTCGGCACACCGCACGCGCCCGTCCCGGTCGCGCTCGCCGACACGGTCGCGGGGGTCGACGGCGTCGCGCGCGCCGTGCCCGACGCGTCGGGTCCGATCGTCCTGGTCGCGGCCGACGGCACGGCCGTCACGACGTCAGGGCCCCCGAGCATCGGGATCGCGGTAGGACCGGACGAGCCGACCGTGACCCTCGCGAGCGGCGCCTGGCCCGTGGGCGGCACGCAGATCGCGCTCGAGGAGAGCGCGGCCTCGGCCGCAGGTCTCACCACGGGCGACGCGACGACCGTGGTCCTCGCAGGCGCCCCGCAGCCCGTCACGGTCACGGGGGTCTTCGCGATCGAGGCCGCCGCGGCGGGCACCATCCTGGTGGGGCTCGACCCCGCGACCGCGCTCGCGACCTACGCGCCCGACGGGACCGTCCCCACGATCTCCGTCTACGCCGCGGGCGACGTGTCCGAGCAGGTGCTCTCCGACCGCGTGGCCGAGGTCCTGCCCGAGGGGGCCGAGTCGCTCACGGGCGAGGCGATGCGCGACGAGGCCCGCGAGGGCGTCGAGCAGATCCTCGGCTTCATCGAGACGTTCCTGCTGGTCTTCGCGGCCATCGCGCTGTTCGTGGGGGCGTTCATCATCGCCAACACGTTCGCGATGTCGGTGCGCGAGCGCCAGCGCGAGTTCGCGCTGCTGCGCGCGCTCGGAGCCTCGCCCGCTCAGGTCTTCGCGTCGATCCTCGCGCAGGCGGTCGCGGTCGGGCTCCTGGGAGCGGCCGCGGGCGTGGTCCTGGGCCGGGTCCTGGTCAGCGGCTTGCGCGCCGCGTTCGGCTCGACCGGAATGGAGCTCTCGGGTCGCGTGCCGCTGAGCGTCACGTCGGTCGTGGTCGCGATCTCGCTGGGGGTCCTGGTGAGCGTGGTCGCGGCCGCGGTCCCGGGCCGCCACGCGGCCCTCACCCCTCCGGTCCAGGCCATGCACGACGACGTCGCACCGGACCGCGGGACCGGCACCCGCGCGGTGGTCGGGCTGGTGCTCACGCTGGTCGGTGCCGGGCTCCTGGTGCTCGCCTCCCGCCTCGGGAGCTCGGCGTCGGCCGACCCGACCGGGTGGGCGCTGGTCGACGACCTCAACCCGCGGGTCCTGCTCGCGGTGGGCGCGAGCGCGGCCCTCGTGGGCGTCCTGGTCCTGTCCCCCGCGATCGCCGGCGCCGTCATCACGGTGCTCGCCGTCCCGGCCGTGGCCGCGATCCGGCCGCTCGGTCGGCTGGCGCGCGGCAACGTCACGCGCAGCCCCCGCCGCACCTCGAACACGGCCGGCGCGCTCCTGATCGGGATGGCCCTCGTGAGCGCGACCGGAGTCATCGCGGCCTCGACGCAGGCCTCGGTCCGGTCGATCGTCGACGAGCAGGTGCGGGCCGACTACGTGGTCCAGGCCGCCGCCGCCACGGGTGCGCTCCCCCCGGGTGTCACCGACGCCGTGACCGGGCTCCCCGCCGTCGGGCAGGCGCTCTCGCTGCGGCTCGGGACGCTCGACGTGGACGGCGAGCCCAGCGGCGCCACGGTCGTGCCGCCCGGGTTCTTCACCGAGGCGCTCGACGCACCCGTGGTCGAGGGAGACCCCGACCGGGCACTCGCCGACGGCGAGGCCGTGGTCAGCCGGACCGCGGCGCGGGACGAGGCGTGGGCGGTCGGCGACACCCTGACCCTGACGAGCGACGACGGCGCCCGTACCCAGGACGTGCGCGTGGGGGCGATCATCGACACCCAGGTGATCTCGTCCGACGTGGTCCTCGCCGACGCGACCTACGCGAGCGTGGGCGCTCCCGAGATCCCGACCTACGCGGTGTACGTGACCGCGGCCCCCGGGACCACGGCCGCGGAGCTGCGCGACGCGCTCACCGCGGCCGTCAAGCCCTTCCTCGTGGTCTCGGTCCTGGACCGCGAGGAGCTCGCCAGCGCGGCCGCGGCGCAGGTGGACCAGGTCCTCGTGATCCTCTACGCGCTGCTCGGGCTGTCGATCGTCATCGCGCTGCTGGGCATCGTCAACACGCTCGCCCTGTCGATCATCGAGCGCACGCGCGAGATCGGGCTGCTGCGCGCGGTGGGCCTCGGGCGCCTCCAGCTCGCGGGCATCATCACGATCGAGTCCGTCCTGACCGCGGTCTACGGGACCGTGCTGGGCGTGATCACGGGCATCGCGATCGCCGCGGCCCTGCCCGGGGTGCTCGCCGAGCAGGGGCTCACGAGCCTCGCGGTCCCCTGGGGGCAGGTGCTCGCGGTCCTGGGGCTCGCGGTCGTGATCGGGCTGGTCGCGAGCGTGTGGCCGGGCATCCGGGCCTCGCGCCTGCCGGTGCTGGAGGCCGTCACGGTCGACTGACTCGTCGTGTCGACGCCCTCCGTGCCGGCCTCACCGCACGCGTCGAGCCGTCGGCCGCCGAGGGAGGACGACGCACCTACGTCGTCTCGGCGGGCACCCCCCTCGCCGTCGCCGTCGTCGCGGCCGGGGTCCGGTAGCGACGCAGAGGCGCGTTGCGCCAGGCGACCAGCCCGACGACGGCGCTCGCCGCGAGCCCGCCCGCCACCAGGGCGACGGGGGCCGAGGTCAACGACGCGAGGACCCCGCCGCGGAAGTTGCCCACCTCCGGGCCCGCGACCCCCACGACGTGCTCGACCGACGACACGCGGCCCCGGAACTCGTCGGGCGTCTCGAGCTGGACGAGCGCTCCGCGCGTCACGACCGACACCGTGTCCGCCGCCCCCGCGACCGCGAGGCACGCGAGCGCGAGCCACAGCGGCCCGGCCAGCCCGAAGCCCGCGAGGGCGAGCCCCCACGTCGCCGCCGCGGCGAGCTGCAGCGCGCCCGACCGCGGCGCGCGCGTGACCGCACCGGAGAGCAGCCCCGCGCCGATCCCGCCCACCGCGACCGCCGAGAGGAACAGCCCGAGGGTGCGCGGATCGCCGTCGAACCGGATCTCGTTGACGAGCGGGAACAAGGAGACGGGCATCGCGAGCACGGTCGCCGCGACGTCCGTCGCGAACGAGCCCCGCAGGGTCGGCCGCTTCCAGACGATCGACCAGCCGCCCGCCGCGGCCCGACGGCGCACGGGTCGTCCGTGGTCCGGCACCGGTCCACCGTCCGGCACCTGCACGGGCCCGGGCACGGGTGCGGGGCCGCCGTCCGAAGCCGGCACCACGGCGGGCGTCGGCACCGGCGGGAGCGGCGGCAGCCGCACCAGCCCGAGCAGGGCGACCACGGCCGCCGCCACCTGCACGCCGTAGGCGGCCGCGAGGTCCCAGCGCGCGACGACGAGGCCTGCGAGCGCCGGCCCGACGAGCATCGCGACCTGGAACGCGAGGTTCTGCAGCGCGAGCCCGGCCGCGACCTGGTCGGCGGGCAGGAGGCGCGGCGGCACCGTCCGGCGCGCGGGCGAGCCCAGCGCGTTGCACGCCGCACCGAGGCTCACGAGACCGAGCAGCACCCACACGGACCGGTTGCCCGCGAGCGCCTGCGCGGCGAGGCCCACTGCGGAGAGCACCTGGCCGGCCGACGCGAGGCGCATGATCGTGCGGCGGTCGTGCACGTCGGCGAGGTGCCCGCCGACGAGGCCGAGGGCGAGGAGGGGCACGGCGGTCGCGAGGCCGATCGCACCGGTCCACACCGGGCTGTGCGTGAGCTCCCACACCTGGAGCAGCACCGCGACCGTGGCCACCTGGAAGCCGAGGCCACCGACGGCCGAGCCTGCCCACAGGTCGCGATAGGCAGCACTGGTGCGCAGCGGGCGCAGGTCGAGGACGTTGTCCCGCACGTCAGGGCGTCTCGGGTGCCGGCGTGCCGGGCGTCTGCGCCGGGTGGCCCGCGGCGTCGAGCCGCTCGACGAGCCGGGAGCGCAGGGACCTGCTCGCGAGGACGCGTTCGAGGTCGGTGACGACGGCGCTCAGCGCGTACGGCAGCTCGTCGTCGATCTCGGCGATCGACTCCTCGGTCGCGCGCCACTCGGCCTCGAGGAGGGGGACGAGCGCGCGGGCCTTGTCGGTGAGCGCGACGCGGCGTGTGCGGGCGTCCTCGCCGGACTCGGTCTGCACGAGTCCTTCGCTGCGCATCGCGGTCACGGTCTGGCTCATGGCCGAGTGCGTGCGGCCGAGCGACGCGGCGAGCTGGCGGATGGTCAGCGGCCCGGTGTGGGCGAGACGGATGAGCGGGTAGACGAAGCGCGGTCGCACGCCGTCGACCCCGCGGTCGGTGTAGACGGTGCCGATCTCGTCGTCGAGCCGGCGCAGCAGGGTATGGAGGGAGTCCCAGCGTCCGGGGACGGCGGTCGGGTCGATGGATGTCACAGCACTGTTATAACAGCACTCATACAAGCGTGTCGAGCCAGTGCTCCGACAGGCGGTGGACCGCTCCCCGACATAGCGTCGAGGTGCCGGCGGTCCGCAGGAGCAATCCTCCACGTGCGGCCGCGCGGTTCCCTGTCCCCACCCGAGGAGGTCCACATGTCCGAGGTCCCGATCCGCACGCTCATCAGCCCGCTGCGGTACGTGCAGTCGCGCGGCGCGCTGTCGCGGCTCGGCGAGTTCGTCGCTCCGATCGGCACCAAGCCGTTGCTGGTCGCCGACGACGTCGTCTGGGAGATCGTCCAGGACACCGTCGCCGAGTCGTTCCAGGCCGCGAACCTGCCGCGCGAGCGCGAGGGCTTCGGCACGTACGCGACCGCCGCGGAGGTCGACCGGCTGGCCCGGCGCATCCGGGAGACCGGCTCGGACGTGATCGTGGGGATCGGTGGTGGCAGCACGATCGACGCCGTCAAGGCAGCCGGGCACCTCGAAGGGATCCGCTGGGTCTCGGTGCCGACCGTAGCCTCGACCGACGCCCCGTGCTCCGCGCTGTCCGTGATCTACACCGAGGAGGGGGCGTTCGAGGAGTACCGGTTCTTCCCGCACAACCCGGACCTGGTCCTGGTCGACACCCAGCTCGTGGCCAACGCCCCGGTGAAGTTCCTCGTCGCAGGCATCGGCGACGCGCTCGCGACGTGGATCGAGGCCCGTGCCGTGGCCAAGGCCAACGCGACGACCATGGCGGGTGGGCTGCCGCTCATCACCGGGACCGCGCTCGCCGAGCTCTCGTGGAAGATCCTGTGGGAGAACTCGCTCGCCGCGATCGAGGCCGTCAAGGAGCACCTCGTCACGCCCGCGGTCGACGCCGTGGTCGAGGCCAACACCCTGCTCTCGGGGCTCGGGTTCGAGTCGGGCGGCCTCGCGGCGGCCCACGCGATCCACAACGGGCTCACGGCCGCCCCGCAGACCCACGGGCTCACGCACGGGCAGAAGGTCAACATCGGCTCGCTCACCCAGCTCGTGCTGGAAGGAGCCCCGTCGCAGGAGATCCGCGACTTCGTCGAGTTCACGACACGCGTCGGGCTGCCCAACACGCTGACCGAGATCGGGCTCACGACGGCCGACGTGGGCGACCTGCGCCGCGTGGCCGAGGCCGCGACGGCACCGGGCGAGACCATCCACGCGATGCCGTTCGAGGTCCGCGTGCCCGAGCTGGTCGACGCGCTGCGCTCGATCGAGGGTCTGTCGCGCGCGATCCGTGCGGACGCGGGCCTGCCCGAGCCCGTGAGGTACACGGGGCACTGAGGTGATCGGCTGGCCGGCCGCAGCCCGCCTCCCGGCGAGGTGGCGAGCGGGGTAGAGCGTGCTGTGCGAGGTAGTGCGCGCCGCGTCCCACCTCGCACAGCACGTTCTACCCGGCGGTCCGGGCGCTCACGGCGAAGGCCCCGGGCCCGCTCCCCCGAGGGGTGCAGGTCCGGGGCCTTCGCCACGCACGGGCCGGGTTCGGCGGCCCCTCCCGGGCGCGCGGAGCCCGGGCGGCTACTTCTTCTCGGCGGGCGCCTTCTTGGCCGGGGCCTTCTTCGCGGCCGGCTTCTTGGCGGGAGCCTTCTTGGCCGGCGCCTTCTTCTTGGCCGGGCCCGCCGCGCGCTTCTCGGCGAGGAGCTCGATGGCCCGCTCGGGCGTGATGGACTCGGGCGTCACGTCGCGCGGCAGCGTCCGGTTGGTCTCGCCGTCGGTCACGTAGGCGCCGAAGCGGCCGTCCTTGACCACGATGGGCTTGCCCGACGTCGGGTCGTCGCCGAGCTCGCGCAACGGCGGGGTGGCCGTGGCTCCGCGACCGCGCTTGGGCTGCTTGTAGAGCTCGAGCGCCTCCTCGAGCGTGACCGTGAACATGGCCTCCTCCGAGGGGAGGGTGCGCGAGTCCGTGCCCTTCTTGAGGTACGGGCCGTAGCGGCCGTTCTGCGCGGTGATCTCGACGCCCGTCTCCGGGTCCGTGCCCACGACGCGCGGCAGCGACAGCAGCCGGAGCGCGTCCTCGAGCGTCACGGTGTCGAGGCTCATGTCCTTGAGGAGCGACGCCGTGCGCGGCTTGGGCAGCGCGGCCTTGGCCTTCTTGAGCGCGGCCGCGGACAGGCCCTCGTCGAACGTGGGCTCGGGGAGCTGCTCGGTGACGTACGGCCCGTAGCGCCCTGCGCGCGCCACGATCGGGTTCCCGGACTGGGGGTCGGCACCGAGGATCCGGCCGTCGTCGGCGCCCGCGGCGAGAAGCTCGCGCGCCTTCTCGACCGTGAGCTCGTCGGGAGCCAGGTCGTCGGGCACCGAGGCGCGCGGCGGGGTCTGACCATCTGCGACAGGTCCGCTGAGATCTTCCACGTAGGGTCCGTACCGACCGACGCGCAGCTGGATGCCCTCGCCGATCGGGACCGAGTTGATGTCACGGGCGTCGATCTCACCCAGGTCGTCGACGAGCTGACGCAGCCCCTCGCCCTCCTCGCGCCCCGTGCCGTCCCCGAAGTAGAAGCGGGTCAGCCACGCCACGCGGTCCTTGTCGCCGGCCGCGATCGCGTCGAGGTCGGCCTCCATCTCCGCGGTGAAGTCGTAGTCGATGAGCCACTCGAAGTGCTCCTCGAGCAGGCGGATCACGGCGAACGCGAGCCAGCTGGGCACCAGGGCCTGGCCGCGCGGCAGCACGTAGCCGCGGTCCTGGACCGTGGAGATGGTCGACGCGTACGTGGACGGTCGGCCGATGCCGCGCTCCTCGAGGGCCTTGATGAGGCTCGCCTCGGTGTACCGCGGGGGTGCGGACGTCGAGTGCCCGTCGGCCGTGAGGTCGCGCCCGTCGAGCCGGTCGCCCTCAGCCATCTGCGGCAGGCGTGCGTCCTCGTCGCCCCGGCGGCCGGACTTCGCCGCGGCGCCGTCGGCCGTCTCCGTGGCGTCGTCCGTGCCCTCCTCGTATGCCGCGAGGAAGCCGCGGAAGCTGATGACCGTGCCGGAGGCCGCGAACACGGCCTCCTTGCCGGCGACCTGGGCATCCGTGCCCGCGACGGGTGCGGCCAGTCGCACCGACGCCGTCGAGCCCTTGGCGTCGGCCATCTGCGAGGCGACCGTGCGCTTCCAGATGAGCTCGTACAGCTTGAACTGGTCGCCGCTGATCTCGCGCGCCACCTGCGCCGGGGTGCGGAACGAGTCACCGGCAGGGCGGATGGCCTCGTGGGCCTCCTGGGCCCCCTTGGCCTTCGACGCGTAGGCGCGCGGCGAGCCGGGCACGAACTCGGGGCCGTACAGCTCGGCGGCCTGACGGCGGGCCGCGTCGGTGGCCTCGGCCGACAGCGACGGGGAGTCCGTACGCATGTAGGTGATGTAGCCGTTCTCGTACAGCGCCTGCGCGGTGCGCATGGTCTGCCGCGAGTTGAAGCGGAGCTTGCGGCTCGCCTCCTGCTGGAGCGTCGAGGTCGTGAACGGCGCGGCCGGACGGCGCGTGTAGGGCTTGGTCTCGAGGCTGCGGACCGCGAAGTCTGCGTCCGCGAGCCCGCCGACCACGAGCGAGGCGGCCTGCTCGCCGAGCTGGACCACGCCGTCGCGTGCCGAGGCGGGCTTGAGCTGCCCGCGGTCGTCGAAGTCGCGGCCCGACGCGACGCGCGCGCCGCCGAGCTGCACCAGGCGCGCGTCGAAGCTCTTGTCCGCGTCTGCGGCGTCCTTGTCCGCGAGCGCGAAGGTCCCCGAGACGTCCCAGTACTCGGCCGCGACGAACGCCATGCGCTCGCGCTCGCGCTCGACGACCAGGCGCGTGGCCACGGACTGCACGCGGCCCGCGGACAGCCCCTGACGAACCTTGCGCCACAGGACCGGTGAGACCTCGTAGCCGTACAGGCGGTCGAGGATGCGGCGCGTCTCCTGCGCGTCGACGAGGTGCACGTCGAGGTCGCGCGTGTTCTCCAGCGCGCGCTCGATCGCCTCGCGGGTGATCTCGTGGAACACCATGCGGTGCACGGGCACCTTGGGCTTGAGCTCCTCGAGCAGGTGCCACGCGATGGCCTCGCCCTCGCGGTCCTCGTCGGTCGCGAGGTAGAGCTCGTCGGCGTTCTTGAGCGCCCGCTTGAGCTCCGCGACCTTCTTCTTCTTGTCCGCGTAGACCTCGTAGTACGGCTCGAACCCGTCGTCGACGTTGACCGCGAACTTGCCGAACGGCCCCTTCTTCATGTCGGCGGGCAGCTCGGAGGGCTGCGGGAGGTCGCGGATGTGCCCGACGCTCGACTCCACCTCGAAGTCGTCACCGAGGTAGCCCTGGATCTTGCGTGCCTTCGTGGGGGACTCCACGATGACGAGCTTGCGACCTGAGGACATCCGTTCCTGCTTTCCGTAGCTGCTGATCGAGGCCCACGCCTGGAGCGATCTCCAGGTGAGCCGACGTGCGGGGTGAGCGACGCAGTCCGGCACGTCTCGTGCGCCCGATCCGCTGCGCGGCTCCCACCCGGCAGCCTATGACGTTACGCCACCGGCGCCAGGCGGCACCTTATCGACTGTGGACCACCGTCGGGGCCACGTCCTGTGGACGGGCGCTCAGGCCCAGGCCGGGCGCGACGTCGCCTGCCGGAGCAGGAGGAGCACCGCGAAGGCACCCGCGGTGGCGGACACCACCCCGAATGCTCCCCCGACATAGGCCGTGGTCTCCGCGAGGTCCGTCATGTCCCAGCTCGCCGGGGCGACCTCGCGCAGGCACCAGGCCGCGGCGACGGCCGAGAACGCAGCCCCCACCAGCATGAGCACCGCCACCACGATCGACCCGGGGTAGGAGCTGCTGCGTCCCGGCGGCACGCGGTCGAGCGCGCTCGACGGGGTGAACGCGAGCGCGAGCGCCGTCCAGGCCGTCACGACGAGCACCGCCGCGACGACGTCGCTCGGTCGGTGCCAGTGGCCGATGAGGGTCGAGACCCCCGTCGCCGCCGTGTACGTCGCGCCGAGGATCGCGACCAGGGGCCGCGCCGCCCGGGGGACGACCAGGAGCAGCGCGACCGCGACCGAGGCCGCGACCGTGGTGTGCCCGCTCGGCAGCGTGTTGCCCACGCCCCAGCCGCCGATCAGGTTGGGTCGCTCGAGCAGCACCTTCTTGAGGAGCTGGGTGGAGATGTTGGCGCCGATCACGACGAACGCCACCTGGACGGCCAGTCCCCACCGCCGGCGCAGCAGCGCGATCCCCATGGCCGTACCGAGACCCAGCACCACGAAGCTCACCGAGACCACGTCGAGCACGGGCTCGCCGAGCGCCCAGAGACGCCCGCGACCGTAGTCCGAGCCCCGCAGGGCCGCCTGGTCGAGGTGCTGACCCGCGGCCGACAGGACGAAGTAGCGCCAGACCACCGCATAGGCGACGACCGCCGCGACCGCGACCAGACCTGCCGCAGCCCGCGCCCCGACGTTGGTCGCTCCCGACCGCGGCGCACGGGCGGGGTTCGGCGCGACGGCTCGCGACGGAGCGGGCCGCGGGGGGTACCTCGGGGCGGGGTGGGGCCGGGACGGCGTCGGGTAGGGGGAAGTCACCCGTCAACGGTAGGTCACCGGGTGTGGGGATCTGGCGAAGAGAAGGGGCAGGTCACGGCAGGTCGGGCCCGACGACGAGCGGAGCCGCAGCACGGTCCACCCAGGACGACCGAGAGCCGGCCGGCACCCGACGCGGGGTACCGACCGGCTCTGCTCACGGGGACGACTGGGCGCCCCGCGGCCAGGGGATCATCGACCCTGGCGGCTTCAGACCCGCAGCTCGGCGGGCAGCTCGCCCTGCCCCTCGTGCAGCAGGCAGGCGACCGAGCGGCCCGGCTCTCCGACACCGGGCAGCCCCAGCGACGTGGGGCCCAGGGAGGGGTGGACGTCGGCGCACGCGTCCATGACGTGCGCGCAGCGGGGCCGGAAGGGGCACCCGCTCGGGAGCGCCTGGAGGTCGGGCGGCGACCCGGGGATCCCGACGAGCGGGCGCTTGGGGCCGTGCAGGGGCGGGAAGGAGTTGAGCAGCCCGTGCGTGTAGGGATGGCGCGGGCGCCGGTAGACGTCGCTCGCGGAGGCCTGCTCGACGATCTCGCCCGCGTACATGATCGCGATCCGGTCGGCGACCTCGATGAGCAGCGAGACGTCGTGCGTGATGAACACGACCGAGAAGCCCAGGCGGTCGCGCAGCTCGATGATCTGCTCGACGATCTGGCGCTGCATGACGACGTCGAGCGCCGTCGTGGGCTCGTCCATGATGAGCACCTTGGGCTCGAGCGCGAGCGCCATCGCGATCATGACGCGCTGGCGCATGCCGCCCGAGAGCTGGTGCGGGTACGCCGAGATGCGGTCCTTCGCGATCCCGACCATGGACAGCAGCTCGCCGGCCCGCTCGTTGCGGTCGTAGCGCGACATCCCGGGGCGGTGCGCCGCGATCGCGTCGGTGAGCTGCTTGCCGACCCGGTAGACCGGGTTGAGCGAGTTCATGGCGCCCTGGAACACGATGGCCGTGTCCTGCCAGCGTGAGCGCCGCAGCTCCTTGTCGCTCATGCGCAGGATGTCGACGGGCTCGTCGCCCGTGACCCCCGTGCCTCCGTGGAACAGCACCTCGCCGCCCGTGATGAGGCCGGGAGGGGGAAGGAGGCGGGTCGCGGCGTAGACGAGCGTCGACTTGCCGCAGCCCGACTCGCCCGCGATCCCGAGCACCTCGCCCTCGTGCAGCGTGAGGTCGACGCCGCGCAGGGCGCGCACGGGTTCGGGGCCGTAGCCGTAGGCGACGTGCAGGTCGCGGATCTCGAGCACGGGCTTGCCGGTCCCGGTGGGGGCGCCGGCGGGGGGAAGGGCGGTGACCGTCATCGGACGCTCTCCTTGCGTGTGGTCGTGCCGTCGTTGTCGCGGTCGTCGCGCGCGTCGCGTGCGGCCTCGCGACGCGACCCGGTCGGGCCCTCGGCCCGGTTCTCGCTCGAGCCGCCCGGGTCGCCCGGTCCAGCCGGACCGTCCGGGGTGCCGGGCGCGCCCTTCCCCGTGCCCTTCTCCGTGCCCGACGGCGTCGCACCGGTCGAGGCGGGCGACGCACCCGGGCGCGTGGCGCCGTCGGGCCTGCTGGTGGTCGTGGCGTTCGCTGCCGGCGCCCCCTCGCGGACCACGGCCGTGAAGCCGATGCGCGGCGAGATGCGGCGCTTGCGCAGGGCGCGCGGGCTCGCACCCGTCGAGCGCAGGCGCGGGTTGACGAACTCGTCGATGCCGAAGTTGATGAGGGTCAGCGCCATGCCGAGCATCGCGATGCACAGGCCCGCCGGGACGAACCACCACCACGCGCCGCGCGAGAGGGCCTGCTGCTGCTCGGCCCAGAAGAGGATCGTGCCCCAGTTCCAGTCGGAGATCGACGTCACGCCGATGAAGGCGAGCGTCGTCTGCATCAGGATCGCGAACGTCACGGTGCCCACGAAGCTCGACGCCATGATGGCCGTGAGGTTCGGCAGCGTCTCGAACCACACGATGCGCCACGTCGACTCGCCGTTGGCGCGCGCGGCCTCGACGAAGTCGCGTCGACGCAACGACAGGGTCTGCGCACGCAGGATGCGCGCGCCCCACGCCCAGCTCGTCGCCGCCAGGATGAGCGCGACCGTCAGGCCGCCCGCGTCGGGGAGCTGCCCCGCGACGATGATGATGAGGGGCAGCGCCGGGATGACCAGGAAGATGTTGGACAGCGACGAGAGCAGCTCGTCGCTCACGCCACCCAGGAAGCCTGCGCTCACGCCGACGAGGATCGACAGGAGCGTCGCGCCGATGCCCGCGATGAAGCCGACGATCATGACGCCGCGCGTGCCCACGAGGATCTGGGAGAACACGTCCTGGCCCACGTGCGTGGTGCCGAGCCAGTGCGCGCCGCTCGGCGGCTGGAGGATGTCCGAGGACATCGCGCTCGGGTCGTAGGGCGCGATCCACGGGCCGATCACCGCGAGGATCGCGAAGAAGCCCAGGATCGCGAGCCCCGTGAAGGACTTGCCGTTGCGCAGGAACAAGAGCTTCTGCTTCTTGGGAGAACCCTTGCGGCGCTGGGGCACCTCGGGGGCGAGAGGCTCTGCCCCGTTGTCGAGCTGGGCGTGGTCCATCTGGACGGGGATGCCGGTCATCGGTCAGCCCTCCTGTCGGGTGCGCGGGTCGAGGACCACGTACGCGAGGTCGGCGAGGATGTTCGCCACGAGGACGGACAGCGTGATCATGAGGAAGATGCCCTGCATGAGGGGGTAGTCGTGCGCGCCGATCGCCTGCAGGAGCGTGAAGCCCACACCCTGGTAGGAGAAGACCTTCTCCATGACGAGCGTGCCGGACACGATGAAGCCGAGCGACAGCGCGAAGCCCGAGACCTGCGGCAGGATCGCGTTGCGGGCCGCGTAGCCGAACATCACGCGACGCTCCGACAGGCCCTTGGCCTGCGCGACCGTGACGTAGTCCTCCGAGGTGACCGTGACGGTCATGTTCCGCATGCCGAGGATCCAGCCCGCGACCGAGGACAGCACGATCGTGATCGCCGGCAGCGTGCCGTGCTCGATCACGGAGCTGATGAACTCCCAGTTCCACCCGGGCACCAGTCCCGGCTGGTAGGCGCCCGACGACGGGAAGACCGACCACGTCACCGAGAAGAGCATGATCGCGACCAGGCCCAGCCAGAAGTACGGCACCGACGAGAAGAAGGTCGTGATCGGGAGGAGGCCGTCGGCCCACGAGCCGCGACGCCAGCCGATGACGACGCCCAGGAACGAGCCGAGCAGGAAGCTGATGACCGTCGCGATGCCGACCAGACCGATGGTCCACGGCAGCGCCTGGGCGATGACCTCGCTCACGGTGCTCGGGAAGAGCATGATCGAGAGCCCCAGGTCGCCCGAGAACAGCATCTTCCAGTAGTCGACGTACTGCTCCCAGAGCGAGGCCCCGCTGTCGAGACCGAAGAGGACGTAGAGCGACTCGCGGGCCTCGGAGCTGATGCGGCCCTGGTTCTTGTTGATGAAGGACGACACCGGGTCGCCGTCCATCATGCGCGGGATGAAGAAGTTGATCGTGATGGCCGCCCACGCGGTGATCACGTAGAAGACGATGCGTCGCAGGAAGTACTTCATGCCGACACCCCCACTCGTGCGGAGCCGAGCGCGGGGATCAGGTCCCGCTCGGCAGGTTCGACGTCGGACGCTCCCACGTAGCCCCAGCAGGCGACCTTGCGACCGTCGCCCACGTCCACGAGGTCGGGGACCTTGCTCCGGCACAGGTCCGTCGCGAACGGGCAGCGCGGGCTGAAGCGGCAGCCCTCGGGCGGGCGGACCATCGACGGGGGCTCGCCGTTCGCGCCTGTGCGGTCCTGCGCGGCGAGGTTCTCCGGGTCGGGGGCCGAGCGCACCAGGAGCTGGGTGTAGGGGTGGGCGGGCTCCTGCGTCACGAGCTCGCTCTCGCCGTGCTCGACGATGCGGCCCGCGTACATGACCCGGGTCTCGTCGGCGAAGTACCGGGCCGAGGCGA
Source organism: Oerskovia sp. Root918 (assembly GCF_001428945.1). Classification (NCBI taxonomy): domain Bacteria; kingdom Bacillati; phylum Actinomycetota; class Actinomycetes; order Micrococcales; family Cellulomonadaceae; genus Oerskovia; species Oerskovia sp. Root918. Next base: position 124,191 of record NZ_LMJG01000012.1, on the reverse strand, counting down.
TGTCGTGCGTGATGTAGAGGATCGCGATGCCGAGGCGGTCGCGCAGGTCCTTGAGCAGGTTGAGGATGCCGATGCGGATCGACACGTCGAGCATCGAGATGGGCTCGTCGGCGAGCAGGACCTCGGGGTCCGCGGCCAGGGCGCGGGCGATCGCGACACGCTGGCGCTGGCCGCCCGAGAGCTCGTGCGGGTACTTGTCGACGTACCGCTCGGGCTGGAGCTGCACCCTGTTGAGCAGCGCCGCCAGGGCGTCCTCGAGGGCCTGCCCGCGCAGCCGGGGCTGGTGGATCCGCAGCGAACGCGTGAGCGTGTAGCGGATCGTGTGGACCGGGTTGAGCGACCCGAACGGGTCCTGGAAGATCATCTGCACGCGTCGGCAGTACCGGCGGAAGGCCCGGCCGCGGTGCGCGGTCACGGGCTCGCCGTGCAGCAGGATCTCGCCCGACGTCTGCGTGTACAGGCGGGCCAGGAGGCGGGCGATGGTCGACTTGCCGGACCCGGACTCCCCGACGAGCGCGACGACCTGGCCGCTGCGCAGCGAGACGTCCACGCCGTCGACCGCGTGCACCACGGCGTTCGAGCGCAGGCCCCGGACGGGGAAGTGCTTGGTGAGCCCGCGGGCCTCGAGGACGGGCGCGTCGGGCGGGGGCGCGGCCGGGGCGGTGTGCGTGTCGGAACTCATGGTGAACCTGACTGCTGGGGGGGAACGGGGTGGAGTCAGCGCTGACCAGCTGCTCGTGAGGGGGCGGGGCCGCCGCCGGGCCGTGGTCGGGCCTGGCGGGAGGCCGAGGAACGAGGCCGGATGGTGGGTCCGGCGACGGCCCCGCCCCCTCACTCACGAGCAGCCACGCGATCAGGAAGCCGGCTTCAGCTTCGTGAGGATGAGCGACGCGTTGGCCGTCGTCGGCTGCGGGTTCGCGTACGGGTCCTCGTCCGAGGGCCAGCCCACGAAGTTCTTGGTCGAGTACTGGGCCGCGGCCGGGCGTCCGAGGAGCGCGATGGTCGGGACCTCGTCGACGAAGACCTGCTGGACGGTCTCGAGCGCGGCCGTGCGGGCTGCCTCGTCCGTGGCGTTGGCGTACGTGGCCAGGGCTGCGGTCGCCTCGTCGTTCTTGAAGCGGCCGAAGTTCCAGTTGGCACGCTCACCGAGCGGCATGTACTGGGCGCCGTCCATCTGGTTGGAGTACGTGTCCCAGGGGGTCGCGCCGCCGTCGGTCCAGTGCATCGAGGCCTGGAAGTCGCCCTCGGCGATCGCGGTGAACCAGGCATCGGCGTTCTGGCCCTCGACCGTGGCCGTGATGCCCAAGGGCTTGACGGCGTCGGCGACCATCTGGAGCTCGGTCAGGTAGTCCGACCAGCCCGTGGGGTTGGTCAGGGTGAACGTCACGGCGTTGCCCTCGGGGTCCTTGAGCGTCGTGCCGTCGAGGGTGTAGCCCGCGTCGGCGAGGACCTTCTTGGCGCCCGCCTCGTCGACCGTGTACTCCTTGCCCTGGAAGGGCGCGGTGATGAAGTCGGTGCCCGCGGGCTCGGGGAGCCCGGTCACGTTGGTCAGGGGCGGGAAGACGCCCGAGGACGCGAGCTCGGAGATCTGCTTGCGGTCGAGCACGAGCTGCACGGCCTTGCGGACGGCGACGTCGTCGAACGGCGCGGTCTCGGTGTTGAGGAACAGCGCGTCGACGCCCAGGCCCGTGGGGGCCCACTGGTTGTTCACGTCGGGGTTGGCGTCGATGTAGACCTTCTCGTAGTCGGGGATGAAGGTCCATCCCCATTGCGCCTCGCCCGAGACCAGGGCGTTGGTGAGCGCGTTGTTGTCGTTGTAGGAGCTGTAGCGCAGCTCCTTGACGCCGAGCTCGCCGCCCCAGTAGTCGTCACGGGCCGTGAGGGTCGCGGCCTGCGCGGTCCAGGACTTGAGGGTGTACGGCCCCGTGCCGACAGGCTCCTCGTTGGTCCAGGTCGTGGGGTCCTCGACGTCCTTCCAGACGTGCTCGGGCACCACGAAGAGCTGGAGGATCTGGCCCTGCTTGACGAACTGGCCCGAGGTGAACGAGACCGTCACCTTGTTGCCGTCGACCGCGATGTCGCCGAACGGCAGCGCGAACGTGTTGAGGCCCTCGTTGTCCTTGCGGATCTGGAACGAGTAGGCGATGTCCTCGGCCGTGAAGTCCTCGCCGTCCGACCACTTGACGCCGTCACGGGCCGTGAGGGTCAGCTGGGTGTAGTCGGCGTTCCACTCCCACTCGCTCGCGAGCCAGGGAACGGGGTCCTCGGACGGACGCACCGTGTTGACCTGGGCCAGCGGCTCGTAGATCGCGAACGCGTAGCCCAGCGACATCGCCGAGGACGTGTTGGCGAAGGGGTTGGAGTTGTCGGTCTGGGGACCGTTGGGCATCCCGATGGTCAGGACGCTCGAGCCTCCTGCCGACGAGGAGCTTCCCTCTCCGCTGCCGCCGCCGCTGCATGCGGTGGCGATGAGGGCGAGCGATGTGAGTCCGACGATCGCCGTGCTGATCCTGCGCTTGTTCATGAGTGCCTCCTTGCACTGAAAATCTGAACGAACCGTACGTGCGGTCCGCGGTGAACCTGACATCTGCTGGGTGGGGCTGGGTCGTGCGCGGTGCTGCGGGGCCGAGCGGGTCGAGCGGGTGGTTCGGTGGTGCTGTCGGGGAGCTGCGGCGGGGGAACGCCGCCGCTCCCCGGGTCAGGCGGGCAGAGGAGCCCGGAGCCGGAGGTCGCGGATCGACCGCCCGGCTCGCAGGACGTGCCCGCCGGCAGCGGTGACCCACTGCTGCGAAGGGACGTCCCAGATCTGGAGGGCGCGCGCGGGGATGCGCACGCGCGCCGTGGTGAGCTCGCCCGGGGCGGCGTCGACGACGGCGAAGCCGCCGAGCCAGCGCACGGGGCGACGAGGAGCATCGGGTGTGCCGGACGACACGTCGGGCTCGACGTAGACCTGGACGACCTCGCGGCTCGCGCGCTCGCCCGTGTTGCGGACGACCACGTCGAGCTGCACGTCGGCGGTCGGGGCACCGTCAGTCCTGGCGGGGTGCTCGACGACCGTCGCGCCCACGTACTCCCACGTGGACCAGCCGAGGCCGTGCCCGAACGGGGCCGCGGGCGTGGCGCCCGTGCGCTCCCAGGCGCGGTAGCCGACGTCGAGCCCCTCGGTGTACTCGACGACCCCGTCCTGCGGGATCGCGTGCGGTACCGGGACGTCCTCGAAGCGTGCGGGCAGGGTCCAGGGCAGCCGGCCCGAGGGCTCGGTCACGCCGAGCAGCGCGTCCGCGAGTCCCGAACCGGCCTCCTGGCCGCCGAGCCACGCCCACAGGATGGCCGGGGCGTCGTCGAACCAGGGCAGCAGGACCGGGGCGCCCGCGTTGACGACCACGACCGTGCGGGGGTTGGCCGCCAGGACGAGCTCGGCCAGCCGGTTCTGGTTGCCCGGGAGATCGAGGTCGGGGCGGTCGTAACCCTCGGACTCGACCTCCTCGGTCGTGCCGACGACGAGGACCACGACGTCGGCCTCGGTCGCCGCGGCGACGGCCTCGTCGAGCATCTCCTGGGCGCTCGCGCCGGGGAGCCGGTGGACCAGCTCGCCCCGGACGAACGACGCGTACCCGACGGCGTGGACCACCTGGAGGGTCGCGTCGAGCCGCGCGGTGCGCGGCTCGGTGACCTCGACGTCCACGGTGCGGGCGACCGGGTGGTTGTGCCCCGAGCTCAGGACGACGTCCTCGTTGACGACGACGTCGCCCGTCGAGACGAGCCGGCCGTCGACCGTCACCGTGTGGACGCCGACCGTACCGATGCCGAGCTCGTGCGTGCCGGGCTCCTCGAGGTCCACGTCCGCGCGGACCCGCACGGCCACGGCGTCAGCCCGGACGTCCTGGAGCCATCCGTCCCACGTCGCGGCCGTGCGGGAGTCGAGGACCTCGCCGCGCGCGTCGAGGAGCTCGACACGGGCACCGGGCGCGCCCGTGACCGGGTCGCTGCACCGGCCTGACACGTCCAGGGCGGGCGGGTTGGAGCGTGAGCGGGCGCCGTCGTGGACCAGGAGGCGGGTGCCCTCGGGCAGCCCTGCGCGGAGCTCCTCCTCGGGCGTGGTCACGCGGTCGGGGACCACGAACGACGAGCCGCCGCCCTGGAGGAACGGGGTCGTCGCGGCGGGGCCGAGGAGCGCGACCGTCAGGGGACGGCCGGCGGGAGCGAGGACCGCTGGGTCGAGGGGCACGAGCCCGGAGGACGCGCAGCGGGCGCCGTCCGTCCCGTCCGCGCCCTCGGCGGAGAGGGCCCCGTCCGCCTCGTTCTTGAGCACGACGATCGAACGTGCGACGAGCTCACGGAGGAACGCGGCCGACGCCTCCTGGCCCGTGAGCCCGTCGCGGGCCGACGACGCGGAGGAGGGTGCGTCGTCGGGCTGGAACCCGGTCACCTGCGCGGTGCCGGGAGCGTGAGGTGCCCCGAGGTCGAGCGCGCCGACCCGGTGTGCCAGGCGCAGGAGGCGCACGACCTTGTCGTCGAGCTCGCTCTCGGCGACCTCTCCCGAGCGGACAGCGGCGAGCAGGCCGTCGCCCCAGGGGCCGTCCGGGCCCGGCATCTGCAGGTCGAGGCCTCCCTCGACCGCGCCGCGGATCGTCTTGGTGGCGACCCAGTCGCTCACGACGACGCCGTCGAAGCCCCACTCGTCCTTGAGGACACCGGTGAGGAGCGGGCGGTGCTCGAGCACGGGGGCCGCGGTCTCGCCGTCGTCGACGCCCGAGTAGGCACCCATGACGCTCCAGGCCTGGGCCTCGTGCACGACGCGCTCGAAAGGCGGGAGGTAGACCTCGCGCAGCGTGCGCTCGTCGAGGCGCGCGAGGTAGCGCGTGCGCTCGGTCTCGGAGTCGTTCGCGACGTAGTGCTTGACGCTCATGCCGACGCCGTGTGCCTGCGAGGAGCGCACGAGCTCGACCGCGATCTCGGCGGTCAGGTGCGGGTCCTCGGAGTAGCACTCGAAGTGGCGGCCGCCCACGGGCGTGCGCTGGAGGTTGATCTGCGGGGCGAGCACGACGTCGACGCCGTGGCGGCGTGCCTCGGACGCGAACAGGGCGCCGGCGCGGGCCGCCAGGTCACGGTCCCAGGTCGCGGAGAGCGCGCTGGGGGCGGGGAACATCGCGGAGGTCTGCGCGGTCACCGCGGAGCCGTCGGCCAGGGTGGACTCGCCTCCCGTGCCGCGGACGCCCACGGGGCCGTCGGACATCGCGACGGCCCGCAGGCCGATGCGCTCGATCGGGGTCGTGGTCCACATGCCTGCGCCGACGAGGAGGGAGACCTTCTCCTCGACCGTGAGGTCTGCGGCGAGGCGCGCGAGGCGTTCCTCGGTCCCGTCGACGTCTGCGACGACGTCGGGGGTGACGTCGGTCGTGACGTCGTGGGTCTTCAGTGACACCAGGTGCTCCGTTCGGACGGCGTTGTCTGCTGGCCGATATACAACCACACTTACTGACTAGTCAGTAAGTCAACGAAGATCACAGTATGGTTGCGGTCATGACAGAGGCCACCACACCGGCGCGCACGCGCCGACCGCGCAAGGGCACCGCCGCCCGGCGCGAAGAGATCCTGCGCGCAGCCATGCGCGTCTTCGGGTCCAAGGGGTACCACCAGGGCTCGCTCGCCGAGGTCGCCGAGCAGGTCGGGATCACCCACGCCGGGGTGCTCCACCACTTCGGCTCCAAGAACCAGCTCCTCATCGAGGTCCTCGAGTTCCGAGACGTCGTCGACGTCGAGCACCTCGAGGGCAAGCACATCCCCGGCGGGCTCGACCTGTTCCGCCACCTCGTCACGACGGCCCGCATGAACGCCGAACGCCCCGGCATCGTGCAGGCCTACACCGTCCTGACAGGCGAGTCCGTGACCGACCAGCACCCCGCCCGCGACTGGGCCGCGCGCCGTTTCGCGGGCCTGCGCGGGGACATCACGAGCGCGCTCGACACCGTGATCGCCGAACGCCGCGAGGCCGGGCTCCTGACCCCCGAGGACGACGTCGAGCTCGACCCCGTCGCCCTCGACCGCGCCGCGAGCACGATCATCGCCGTCATGGACGGCCTCCAGACCCAGTGGCTGCTGGACCCCGAGGCAGTCGACCTCGCGGGCGCCACGGCCTTCGCGATCGAGGCGATCCTGTCCTCGACGCTCGCCGCCTCACACAGGGAGCGGCCGCTCGACTGAGGGCTCCCGCTCACAGTCGATTCATAGGAACACCACAGGCGTCGCCGAGACACCACGCGCACCATGGACGCATGACCACGACGCCCGCGCCCACGGAACCCCTCGTCTCGCCTCGCGCCCCCGAGCGCCTGACCCGGGCCGACGGCTCGCCCGTGCGCGTCCTCGTGGTCGACGACGAGCCCAACCTCGCCGAGCTCCTCACCTCCGCCCTGCGCTACGAGGGGTGGGACGTCTCGACCGCGCTCGACGGGCAGTCCGCGATCCGCACGGCCCGCGAGGTCGGCCCCGACGTGATCGTGCTCGACGTCATGCTCCCCGACCTCGACGGGCTCTCGGTGCTGCGCCGCATCCGCGCGACCTCGCCCGACGTCCCGGTCCTGTTCCTCACGGCCCGCGACACGGTCGAGGACCGCGTCGCGGGGCTCACCGCGGGCGGCGACGACTACGTGACCAAGCCCTTCAGCCTCGAGGAGGTCGTGGCCCGCCTGCGCGGCCTCATGCGCCGCGGCGGTGCGACGGCCGCCCGCGAGGACTCGACCGTCGTCGTGGGCGACCTGGTCCTCGACGAGGACTCGCACGAGGTGTTCCGCGGCGGCGACCCCATCCACCTGTCGGCGACCGAGTTCGAGCTCCTGCGCTACCTCATGCGCAACGCGCGCCGCGTCATGTCCAAGCCGCAGATCCTCGACCGCGTGTGGAACTACGACTTCCGCGGGCAGGCCAACATCGTCGAGCTCTACATCTCCTACCTGCGCCGCAAGATCGACAAGGGCCGCGAGCCCATGATCCACACGCTGCGCGGGGTCGGGTACGTGATCAAGCCGGCTGAGGGCAGCACGGGCACCGGGGGCGGCGGGGGTTCTGCGGGCACAGCGGGCGGCGCGGGCGCCCCTGCGAGCACAGCGCCCGACGGCGCCGCGAAGGCCTGACGCGTGACCTCACCCCGGGCGTCGCGCACCGCCCGACCACGCACCCTGCGCCGACAGCTCGTCGTGGTCCTCGTGGCGATCCTGCTCGTCCTGGGCGTCGCGCTCGCCGCGAGCTCGACGCTCGCGCTGCGCCAGAGCCTGGTCGACCGGCTCGACCAGGAGCTGGTCCAGGCGAGCCAGCGCGCCGAGCGCGGCCCGTTCGACCGGTTCGGCGCCGACGCCCCTCCCCCCGAAGGCGCGGCCGGCACGACCGGCACGACCGGCACGGGCGACGGCTCGACGGGAAGCGGGACGACCGGCTCTCCCGAGGGGGCCGACGGCTCGACGAGCGGTGCGACCGTCCCTGCCGACCCGGGTGCCACGTCGGGCGCCCCGGCCGAGGACCCGGGCGCCGGGACGCCGCCGGGCGAGGCTCCGTCGTCGGGCACGGGGAACCAGAGCCCCCTGCCCCCCGGGCAGGGAGCCGGGACCATCAACGTCGTCTACGAGGACGAGGCGGTGCGTTTCGCGGGGTACATCGACGCGTCGGGCACCCTCCAGCAGCTCACGGACGAGCAGGTCGCCGACCTCGAGACCGTGCCCGCCGACGACCGTCCCCACACGGTCGAGGTGAGCGACCTCGGCTCGTTCCGCGCGGTCGCGACCACGACCCAGCGGGGCGAGCCCAGCATCACCGCGATGAGCACCGCCGGGGTGACCGAGACCCTCGAGGGCTACCTGCTCGTCGAGGCCGGGCTCGTGGCCGCAGGGATCGTGCTCGCGTCGGTGCTCGGGACGTGGCTCGTCCGCCGCTCGCTGCGACCCCTCGACTCGCTCGCCGACGCGGCCGTGCACGTGTCCGAGCTACCCCTCGACCGCGGTGAGGTCGGGGAGATCCCGCGCGTCGACGAGCAGTTCACCGACGAGCGGACCGAGGTCGGGCAGGTCGGCGCGGCGCTCAACCGCATGCTCGACCACGTCGAGGCCTCCCTGACCGCGCGGCACGAGTCCGAGACCCAGGTCCGGCAGTTCGTGGCCGACGCGAGCCACGAGCTGCGTACCCCGCTCGCCTCCATCCGCGGGTACTCCGAGCTCGTCCGCCGCTCCCCCGACCAGGTCCCGCCCGACACGCTGCGCGCGCTCGACCGCATCGAGTCCGAGGCCGTGCGCATGGGCGACCTGGTCGAGGACCTGCTGCTCCTCGCCCGGCTGGACGCGGGCCGCCCGCTCGACCGTGAGCCCGTCGACCTCGCGGCCCTCGCGATCGATGCCGTGGCCGACGCGCACGCGGCCAGCCGCGACCACGTGTGGGAGCTCGACCTGCCGCTCGCGGGGGGCGAGGGGCCGGTGATGGAGGGCGACCAGGACTCCGCCGAGGGCGACCGGCCCCGCGCCGAGGGCGACACGCTGACGCTCGACGGCGACGGGATCCTCGCCGAGGGCGACGCCCTCTGGGCCGACGGCGACGACACGTTCGACATCCCCGACGTCACGGTCGTGGGCGACGAGGCACGCCTGCGCCAGGTCTTCGCGAACCTGCTGGGCAACGCCCGCGTCCACACCCCGCCGGGCACGCGCGTGGTCGTGGGCATCCGGCCCGACGGCGAGGACCACGTGGTCCTGACCGTGACCGACGACGGCCCCGGCATCCCGCCCGCCCTGCTGCCGTCGCTGTTCCAGCGGTTCAGCCGCGGCGACTCGGCACGCAACCGGGTCGGCGGCTCGACCGGGCTGGGTCTCGCGATCGCCCAGGCCGTGGTCCAGGCGCACGGCGGAGACATCTCGGTGCGCGGCGCGGGCCCGGCTCCGTCGTCGGGCACGACGTTCGAGGTCCGCCTGCCACGCGGCTGACCTTCCTCGGCGAACATGCGGTTGGCGTCCGCCGAACATGTGGTTGGCGTCCGGAAAGGGACGAAACCGAACGCCAACCGCATGCTCGGCACCCGAGCGAACGGCTCAGAGCGCCGCGTGCGCCTCCTTCTCGGCCTGGTACTCCTCGATCGTCAGCGTCCGCAGCCGCGAGTTGCGGCCCGTCGGGTTGTCGACGTACCCCACGGCCGAGATGTACGGCTCGATCACGTGGATCTTCTGCAGCGGCGTCACGATGAGCAGCTGGAGGCCCAGGCTCTTGAAGAGCTCGAGCGCGAACCGCGTCGACTCGTCCGACCCGCGACCGAACGCCTCGTCGATCACGACGAAGCGGAACGCCTTGGACCGCACCGCGCCCCAGTCGAGCTTGAACTGGTACGCGAGCGAGGCCGCGAGGATCGTGTAGGCGAGCTTCTCCTTCTGGCCACCGGACTTTCCACCCGAGTCGGAGTAGTGCTCGTGCTCGACGTCGTCCTCGCGCGACCGCTCCGACGCCGAGAGCACGAACCAGCTCCGCACGTCGGTCACGCGACGCTTCCACGCCTCGTCGCCCTCGGCCTGGCCCTCGCGCCCACGGAACCGCTCGACGATCGCCTTGACCCGCAGGAACCGCTCCTCCGAGTAGTACGCGACGGTCTCCTCGCCCGTGTCCTCGTCGCGCCTCCCCTCGAGGTCGAGCCCCAGGACCCCGTCGGTGCACGCCCGCAGGTCCGCCCGGAACTCGCGCACCTCGGTGTTGGGCGTGGGCGCCATCTCGAGGCGGATGTACCGGCCGGGGTTGTAGTCGATCGCGCGCAGCGAGTCGTTGATGATCTCGACGCGCTCGCGGATGAGGTCGGCCTGCTTGGACAGCTCGGCGTGGAAGCCCGCGATGTCGCGGATCGTGTTGGTGTTCAAGTAGGTCTTGAAGTCGCCCTCGAAGCGCGGCAGGTCGTCGCGCGTGAGGCGCTCGTGCAGCGCCCGGTACTCGGGCGCCGAGCGCACGTCGTTGTCGAGCTCCGTGGTCTCGACCGGGTACGCGGCCCGGAACGCCGTCATCTGTGCGGCGATGCGCGTGCCGAGCTGCCCCTGCCGGGTCTGGGCCTCCTCGACCTGGCTCGTGAGCCGGGTCCGCAGGGCGGCCTCGACCGCGTCGGGGTCCACGTCGCTGCGCGAGCCGGGCTGCGTGCCGGCCTGCTCGCCGGCCTGTGCTGCGGTCTCGGCGTCGAAGAGCCCGGCGAGCTCCTCGGCCAGCCCCGCATCGGCGGGCCCCTGCTCGGCCAGCACCCGGGCCGAGCGCTCCCGCTGGTCGCGTGCCGTCGCCAGCGCGTGCTGGTCCGCCCCGGCGGCCGAGAGCAGCGCGTCGCGGTCGCTCGCGAGTCCCGCGGCCCGGCGCGACAGGTCGCGGAGCTGGTCGGCGATGCGGCTCAGCTCGGTCGACGCGCCCTCGATGCGCCGCTTCTCGTCGTGCAGCTCGGCGATGGCCCGGACGGGCTCCTCCCAGTCGAGCTCGCGCCACTCGCGGAACACGTCGAGCCGGTTGAGCGCGCCCGAGCGCGAGATCGCGGCGCTCTTCTCGCGCCCGACCTCGTCACGCCGCTCCTCGAGCACCGCGCGACGTCCGGCGACGTCGGTCGCCTGCTCGAGCAGCGCGTCGATCTTGGCCTGGTTGCTCCAGCCGAGCACGTAGCCGCTGCGGTCGCGGACGGAGCGCCGGTCGTCCTTCTCGTGGTGGCTGGCCGAGTGCTTGACCTGCCCCTCGCGCGTCACGGCGCGGGGCACGCGCTGGAAGTCGGCGAGCGTCGCGGCGCACACGTAGTCCGCGCGACGTTCGAGCTCGTCGGTCAGCCAGGCGGCGAGGTCGCCGTCCTTGACCTCGAGGAGGTCAGCGAGCAGCGGCCCGTCCTCGCGGCTCGCGGGCGGGGTCCCGACGCCGCCGCGCACCTTCCGCGTGCGGCCCGCGGCGGGCGCGGGGACGCGGTGGTAGACGAGCCGGGTGCCCAGGTCCTGCGCGTTGATCCAGGCCGAGACCGCGTCGTAGTGCTGGGCGGGCACGAGCAGCGAGAGCGCGAAGCCGCGCAGCACACGCTCGGCCGCGCCCTCCCACTCGGCGTGCTCGGCGCGCACGCCGAGCAGCTCGCCCGCGAAGGGCAGGTCGGCGTCCGTGAGCCCGACGTCGGAGCACAGGCGGGTGCGCAGGTCCAGGCTCGTGCGGGGCAGGTTGGACTCGCGGTCGGCGAGCGAGCGGAGCTCCGCGTTGATCTCGCGGGCCTCCGCCTCGACCGCGCGCAACTCGGCCGCGACCTCCCCCGCGCGGCCCTCGATCTCCCCCAGGGCGTCCTGCGCGTCCGACTGCAGCGCGCCCGTGCGCTCGCGCAGCGCCGCGAACTCGTCGCGCGACGCGACCGGCTCGAGGCCTGCCGCGGCCAGGTAGCGCGCGTACTCGTCGGCCTTGGCCCGACGCTCGGCGCGCTCGACCTCGCGGCGCGCGACCTCGCCCTCGATCTGCGCGAGGCGGTCGCCGCCGTGCCCGGCCCGCTCGACCTCGAGGCGCTGGCGCTCCGCGTCGAGCAGCGCGAGCTCCTCCTTGAGGCGGTCCAGGCCGTCGGCGCGTGCCGTGATCGACGCCTCGAGCTCTCCGATGCGTGCGTCGAGCGCCTCGACGCGCCGGCCCGCGGTGAACCCGCGCAACGCCTCGCGCTGGGCGACGAGCCCGCGGGCCCGCTCCCCCACGGCGTCGTACGCGTCGGCATCGGCCAGCAGGGGCGCGAGCTGGTCGATCTGCGCGCGGGCCTTGACCACGGCGTCGTGCGCGCTCGTGAGGTCGTCGAAGTGCGCGACGAGCTTCTCGGTCCAGCGGGCCGCGTCGAACGGTTCGAGCATGTGCTCGCGCACGAACTCGTTGAGGTCGCCCACCGACTTCATGGACACCGTCTGGTGGAAGAGCTCCATGGCCTGCTCGGACTCGATGCCCAGCAGGCGCCGGAAGTCGCGCCCGTACTCCGGGAAGTGGTCGCGGATCTGCGCGCCGGACTCGCGCAGTCGACGGCGCAGGACGTTGATGTCCCCGTCGAAGCCCGCGAAGTCGTCGGCGATCGTCATGGGCGAGGTGCTCGTGACGTAGAAGCGCTCGGGCTGCCCCTGCGCGCCGTCCTTGAGCCAGAACACCTGGGCCAGCACGGCGCGCGAGTCGAACCCGCGGTTGGCGAACTCGCCCAGGATGACCGAGTAGGTGTGGCCGCGGCGCAGTCCCACGTGCCGCGAGGCGCCCGTGACCTCGTTGCGCTCGGACTTGTAGTGCCCCGCGACGTAGGAGCGCAGCGTGCGCTCGCGCGTGTCGGCGCCCGCCGCCTTGTTGTAGCTGATGCGGTTCGCAGGGAGCAGGAGCGTCGTGATGGCGTCGACGATGGTCGACTTGCCCGAGCCGATGTCCCCCGTCAGGAGCGCGTTACGCCCCTCGAGCTCGAAGCTCCATGCGTACTTGTCGAACGTCCCCCAGTTGAGGACCTCGAGCCGGTCGAGGCGATACCCCGACCGCTGGTCCAGGTCCGCTGCCGCGTCGTGCAGCTCGACCGCGCTGAACAGTGCCTCGGCCATCAGGCCTCCTCGTGGGTCGGGCGCTCGGTGCCGAGCATGCGGTTGTCGTCCGATTCAGGCCCGTTCTCGACGCCAACCGCATGCTCGGCGGACGTCAACCGCATGGTCGGCGCAGCCCCCGTGCCAGCACCTGCCGCAGCCTGTCCGCCCGCGGGTGCTCCGCCGTCGGGCAGGAGCGCTCCCCCGTCGCGCGACGCGAGCTCGGCCGCGTACTCCGCGAGGCGCGCGTCGAAGTCCGCGAGCCACTGGCCGTCGACGAACGCCTTGAGGATGCGGCGCACCTCGTACGTGTCCGGGGTGTCCGGCACGGGGCGCAGGAAGCCCAGCTCGACCACGCGGCGCACGTTGGCCTCGACGCGGTCGCGCGCGCGGGCCTCGTTGCTCGACTCGGGCAGGAACACGCGGACCAGGTCCACGATCTCGTCGCGCGTCAGGACCAGGCGGGTGTCACCGCCCTCGGAGTCGAACTGCGCGAGCCGCTTGCGCAGCAGCGCGAGCAGCAGGCTCACGTCGAACGACAGCTCGCGCCGCGCGACGAGGCGCGGGATGAACGTGCCGTCGCCCTCGTCCTCGGGCTGCGCACGCAGGTACGCGTACCCCTCGGACTCGTCGATCACGATCTCGAGGCCGAGCGTCGCGACGAAGTCCCGCGCCTGCGCCTCGAGCGCGAGCAGGTCGCGCCACGTGCGCGTGCCGGCCTCCCGGTAGACGACGCCCTTGACGAGCGAGGTCACGACGAGCGACAGCTCGGGGCTCTGGCCGCCGGTCTGCCCGGGGCGTTCGGTCCGGACGGGCTGCTGGCTCACGGGGTTCCCTCCTGAGGAGACGGCTGGGGAGACGGCTGGACTGTCGGTGCGGGCGGAACGGGCGGGTCCTGCGCGAGCGACCGGGCCACGGCCCCCGCGAGGTCCTTGGCCCCTGTGCGGGCGAAGGTCACACGTGGCACGCGCGCGACCCGGACGCGCGGGCCGGCGGGCCGCTCGTCGACCGCGACGACCTCGACGCCGCCCGCCACCGGCAGGTCCGGCACGTGGTCGTCGACGACCCACCGCACCTCGTCCGTGTGCGCCGGGTCGTGCACCACGTCGAAGCGCGGGTCGTCGAGCGACAGGTACGTCACGAGCTCCGCGAGGCCCTGCTCGAGCGCGTTCTCCTCGACGAGCTGCGCGAGCGAGACCTGGCCCCGACGGCGCAGCGCGTCCCGGACCGTCCGGCTCAGACGCTCGGGATCCACGTGGACCTGCGTGAACAGGGCCGACGCGTCGAAGTCCGCGACCCCCGCGGTCACGCCCTCGCTCGCGAGGGGCTCCTGGTGCTGGGGCCGGTAGAGCGGGCGCTCGGTCGGCAGGTGCACGTCGACCGAGGTCGAGTCCATGGTCGTCGCGAGCGGCCCGGTGTCCGCGGCGCCCAGGCGCAGCCGGTCGGGGGCGTCGCGCAGCGCGAGGGCGCGCGACTCGATGCTGCGCAGGATGTCGATCACGCGACGGTTCTCGAGCCACACCTGGTCGTCGAGGAACCGGCGCAGCTGCTCGGACAGTACGCGCACGGTCGACTGCGTGCGCTCGCCCGCGTCGAGCCAGTCGTAGTGGATGCGGCGCAGACGTCGCCCGGCCGCGCGGCCCGTGATGCCAGGGGCCGCCTCGTCGTCGTCCCCGACCTGCTCCTCGAGCGCAGGCAGGGCCTGGACCTTCTCGACGAGCCCGGCGAACTCCTCCTGACGCTGGCGGTCCAGGAGGAAGTCGTAGAACGCGTGGAAGCTGCGACCCTGGTCCGAATCGGCGATCGCCGAGCGGCTCCCGACGACCGCGTCCAGCAGGTCACCCTTGGCGCCGTCCCAGCCCGTGATGCGCTCGCGCATCTCGCGGTCGAGCGTGCGGAAGTTCGCCTCGACCTCGCGGAAGTCCGCCAGCAGGTCCGCGGCCGTGCCCGTGAGCTGCTGATAGCGGTCGCGCTGGGCGGCCGCGTCGAGCAGCGAGAGCTGGCCCGCTCGCACGCGCTCGATCTCCTCGTCGATCCGCGCCCGACGCGCCTCGAGCTCGCGCAGGCGCGCGTCGGCGTCGGACTCGGTGCCGACCGTGAGCTGGCGCAGCAGCTCGAAGACCGTGTTGAGGCGCGACTCGGTGCCCACGAAGCTGCGCTCGCGCAGCGCCGAGACCCACCCGACGGCCTTCTCGACGGCCGGGGTCGCGTCGTAGTGCGCCTCCTCCGAGCCCGTCGGGTAGAACTTCCGCAGCCAGCCCTGCTCGGGCGCCGACCAGTGGTCGAGGTAGGCCTTGGGCGAGCGCGGGTAGCGGCGGGCCTCGGTCGGGTGGTCCGCGGGCACCCCAGGTGCGTGGGCATCGCGGGCGTGGGTATCGCGTGCGTCGGTATCGCGTGCGTGGGCATCGTCCGGCCCGACGGCGTCGCTCGCCGCGGCGGGCTCGTCGCCCTCCGCGACGGGTCGGGGCCGCGCGCGGGCGGGCCGGTCCGGTCCGTCGATCGCGTAGAGCGCGTCGTCGAGGAGCGAGACCAGCTCGGCCTCCCCGATCGAGCGGACGTTCTGCTCGACGAAGACCGTGCCGAGGAAGCTCAGGGCGAGCGGTGCGTTGTCCGAGCGCAGGAGGCGCCAGGCCGGGGTGCGCCGCAAGGCGTCGATGTCGTCGTGCTGCACTCAGGCCCTCTCGCGTGTCTGTGGTTCGTGCTGCGTGCTGGGTCGTGCTGCGGTCGTGCTGTGCGATGGACCGGCGCCGGTCACGGGTCCGGTCCGAGGGCCCGTACCCAGACGCCCGCCGGTCCGGTCGAACCCGTCCCAGCGGTTACCCCCGCGGTCCCGCCGCACGCTCGGCACGTGCCGTGCACCCCACCTGCCGCACCGAGCATCCTAGGCGCCGGGTCCCACGTTCCCGGGATCGGCACGGCCACCCAGCGCCCCCGGTGCTCACCGGCCCCGTCCCTCCCTCGAACGATGTACGCGCGGCGAGCGAAGATCGGCGACGTGGGCGACGCCGTCGGGCAGCGTCCCGACCAGCATGGACACCATGCCCACCCTCCTGGAGACCCCGCTCGTCCTGCTGATCCTCGCGTGCGAGATCGGCTTCTGGGTCGTGCTCGCCGCGGGTCTGATCGCCCGGTACGTGCTGCACCACCGTCGGCTCAGCACGATCCTGCTGGTCAGCGTGCCCCTGATCGACCTGCTGCTCGTGAGCGTGTCGATCGCGGACGTCGCGGGCGGGTCGCCGCCCGAGGCCGTGCACGGGCTCGCGGCCGTCTACCTGGGGTTCACGGTGGCGTTCGGGCACTCGATCGTCCGGTGGGCCGACGCTCGCGCCGCGTACCACCTCGGTGGTGGACCGAAGCCCGTCAAGCCGCCGAAGGACGGCCTCGCGGGGCTCGTCCACGAGACGAAAGAGCTCGGCAAGGCAGCGGTCGCCGCGGCGATCGCGCTCGGCGTGATCGCGACCATGTCGACCGTCGCCGGGACCGGGCTCATGGCTCCGGCCCAGTGGCCGGGCGACCCGCTGTGGGTGTGGGCGCTGCGCGTCGCGGTCGTGCTCGGCGCATGGGTCGTGCTCGGGCCCGTCTGGGTGCTGCTGGGGTTCGGAGGCGGGTCCCGGCAGACGCAGGACTCGCGGCCCGCGCACGCCGACCGGGTGGCTCCGGCGGACCCTCCCGTCGGGTCGGCGGCTCCGACGGCTCCCTGGGGCCGCTAGCCGTCGGAGGGTACGAACGGCGCGAACGGCGGGCGGTCGCCGAACCGGTCGAACGCGCCGAGGTAGCGCGACCCCCACGAGACACGGGTGATCTCGCCGAGCCCGAACCACCTCGGAGCCGCTTCCCAGCGCCCGGCCGTGTCGATGAACCGCAGCCCCAGGCCCTCGTCCGTCAGGATCCCCACGGCTCCAGGGAAGTACTCGCCGGGAGACTCTGCCTCGGCGTGCACGGCGAGCAGGCGGCTCGTGCGGGCGACCGACCGCACGACGTCCTCGACGGACGTGAGGTCGACGGCGAGGTCCGGGCGCGGGAGCGGCCAGGACCCGAGCCCCGCAGCAGCGCGCTCGACGAAGCGCTGGTTCGCGCGTCGCAACCGGCGGACCTTCGTGACGTCCTCGGTCCGGATCACCTCGTAGCCGTCGGCGTGAGCCCAGTCCGCCAGCGACCCGACGAGCGTCCACACCCCCGTCGCGAGCACCACACCGTCCAGGAGGCCGGTGTCGGGGCCCAGGGTGCGGCGGTGGATCGTGACGACGGCGCCGGTCGTGCGGGCCTCGTCGAGCGAGAGGGTGCGAGACATGGCCGGAGCGTAGCGCCTGAGGACTCCGACTCAGGACTGGATTTCCGTCCTGGTCGTCGAGAGCGGGACGGCTGCGCGATGTGGTCGAGGCGACGCTGGTCGAGCATGCGGTTGACGTCTGCCGAGCATGCGGTTGAGGTCCGTTCCGAGCGGGATCCTGACGACAACCGCATGCTCGGCCGAGAGCCTCGAGCCCGACGTCAACCGTCCAACCAGTCCTTCGCAGCCGCCAGCAGCTCCGCGTCGTCGAGCGAGGCGTCGAGCCGCAGCCGGGGGCCGGACCAGTCCGCGAGCGCCCGGGCGCGCGCGGCGAGCGAGTCCCAGCCTGGCTCGGGCAGCGCCGGGTAGCGCGAGCCTCGGGCCACGAGACGCTCGCGGTGCAGCCGCTCGTCCGCGAGGTAGACCTCGACGAACCAGAGACGGGACGCGGTCCGCGCGGCGAGGTCGATCCACTGCTGCCGGGCTGCGGGGTGGTCGTTGACCGCGTCGACGATGACCGCGTTGCCCAGGAGCAGGTTCTCCTGGGCGACCGACTCGACGGCGAGGTACGCACCCAGGCCCGTGACGTCGTCGTGCACCGCTCCTGCGCGCAGGAACGCGTCCTCGACGGGGTCGACGCTGAGCATCACCGCGCCCAGGTCGCGCGCGAGCAGGCGCGCAAGTCGGCTCTTACCGGTTCCGGGCAGTCCAGCCATGGCGATCAGCACGATCGCGAGGATAGGCCTGTCATGTTTCGGGACGGGGTCGAACGTCGGAACGGAGTCGAACATGTGGTTGCCGTCCAGGTGACCATGTTCACTGCCGGCGGTGCGGCTCCCGCGCGTCGCGAGCCTGGATGACGACGACCGCACGCTGGGCACCGAGCCCTGCCGAACACGAGGTTCCGCCCGGTCGAGCACGAGGTTGTGGTCGCTGTCACCGGGACAACGACCGCAACCTCGTGCTCGACCGCTGCCAGGTGGCACACCCACGACGGACCGCGAGGTCTCAGCCGCCCTAGGCCGCGACCTCGGCGTCGCTGCGCAGGATGCAGAACTCGTTGCCCTCGGGGTCCGCGAGCGTGAACCATCCCGAGCCGTCGGGACGGCGGTGGTCGGCGAGCTGCGAGGCTCCCAGGCCGAGGAGCCTCTCGGTCTCCTGCTCACGGGTCCCGTCGACGGGGCGCAGGTCGAGGTGGAGCCGGTTCTTGAGCTCCTTGCCCTCGGGCACCTCGATGAACAGCAGGCGCCCACGGCTCTCCGCGGGTGCGTCGCCGCCGGCCGGCGGGAAGATCATGCACTCCTCGTGGCCGGGCAGGTTGGGGTCGTCGGGGTCCTCGACATATCCGAGGACCCCGCTCCACCAGACCGACCGGGCGTAGGCGTCGCGGGCGTCGATCGTCGTGTGCTGGATGCGAGAGGTCATGGCCTCAACCTAGGGACGTCGCGTCCCGGTCGCAGCAGGTTTTCCGGAGCGCCGTCGCCGAGCACGGGGTTGCGCGCGGTCGACCACAGGGTTGCGATCACCAAGGTCCGGACAACGACCGCAACCTCGTGCTCGGCACCCCACGCCCCCACGGCACCGGGACGGCACCGACCACGCCCCGGACCTCACGGCACCAGGAAGCCGTCCCGCACGAGTCCCCGCACCGCAGGCAGCAGCTCGCCCGCGAGCTCCCCGGCCGGCACCTCGAACAGCGACGCGATGGCCCCGATCAGCTGCCCCACGGTCAGCTCGCCATCGCTCGCTCCCACGAGCGCCGCCAGCCCGGTCGACGCCTGGATCCCGCGGCCCAGGCCGTCGCCCTGCCGGACGATCACGACGTTCGGGTCCTCGGCGCCGGGCGTCAGGTAGCGCTCCTCGGTCACGTCGGGCGCCACGGACAGCCGCGACGACGCGAGCGCGGCGTCGTCGCGCGCCTCGAGCCAGTCGTGGGCCGCGAGCGAGGCCGCGAGGTGCCCGCCGAGCGGCTGGCGCACCGACCCCGTGTGCTCCTCGAGGCGGCGCAGGCTCACGCCGCGGCCCGCGGCGGGCTTGCGGAGCGTCACGATCCCGAACCCCACGGCCTCGACGTCGCGCGTCGCGAAGTCGTCGAGCCACGCCTCGTACGACGCGGCCCAGGCCCCGGGCTCGCGCTCGGGGGTCGTGCCGCCGTCGCGGATCCACGTCTCGGCGTACTCGGCCGGGTCGAGGACCTCGCGCTGGATGATCCAGCCGTCGAGCCCGGCCTCCTCGAGCCAGGCCCCGACGCGCTCGGTCCACGGCTCGCCCCGCCGGTGCTCCCAGTTGCCGAGCATCTGCGCGACGCCGCCCGATGCGAGCACGTCCCCGACGCCCACGATCAGGTCGCGCACCAGGTCGTCGCCCGCACGGCCGCCGTCGCGGTACTCGTACTCGGGAATGGTGCTGCTCGTCCCGCCCGGCACACCGCGGGGCGTGATGACGAACGGCGGGTTGGAGACCACGAGGTCGAACGCCTCGCCCGCGACGGGGTCGAGCATCGAGCCCTCGCGCAGGTCCAGGCGCACGCCGTCGAGGGCCGCGTTGAACTCGGCGAACCGCAGCGCACGCCGGGAGATGTCGGTCGCGACGACCGACTGTGCATGCCGCGAGGCGTGCAGCGCCTGGATGCCGCAGCCCGTCCCGAGGTCGAGCACCCGTCCCACGGGCGTGCGCATGGTCACCTGCGCGAGCGTGATCGAGGCCCCGCCCGCGCCGAGCACGTGGTCGCCCGCGAGGCGTCGCCCGGTCGCGAGCTCGCCCAGGTCCGAGGCCAACCACCAGGTGACCGGGCCCGCCGCGTCGGCCGCGGCGTAGGGGCGCAGGTCCGCCAGGGCGCGCACGCCGTCGTCGGGCCCGTTGCCGGCCGCGGCCACGAGGCCGAGGCGAGCGGCGCCGTCGGTCCCCACCCCGGGCAGGGCCGCGTCGAGGTCCGCGCGGCGGACCTCGAGGCCCAGCAGGAAGAGCGCGGCGAGCACGGCCCGCGGGTCCTTCCGGCCCGACGACGTCGCCCCCGTCGCGTTGTCGAGCGCGGCCCGGGCGACACGCAGCGCGGGCACGGCCTGCTCGCGGTGCAGGGCTGCCGCAGCGAGCGGACCGAGGAAGTCCTCGACGCCGTCGACCGTGTAGCCGGCCGCCTCGAGGTCGGTGCGCAGGAGCGGCAGGAGGCGTGGGTCGATAGTGGGTTCACCGAGGGACATGCGCCTATCCTCCCCCGGTGAACCGGCGCGGCGCGCGACCGCACGGGAGGACGACGAAGGGGCGGTCCCGCAGCGCGAGCTGCGGGACCGCCCCTCCGGGACAGCCGGACGTCAGGCCGTGCAGTTCTCGGTCGTCCACTTCTGGACGTTGTCGGCGGCCGCCTGGAAGTCGGTCGACTGGAGCGAGTCGGAGAGCTCGGTGGCCTTCTCCATGTAGTCGTCGGCCGTGGGGTCGAGCTCGGAGAGCTCCGTGAGCGTGTCCCCCATCTTCTCGAAGCCCTCGGTCAGCGTGGTCCAGTCGGCCGCGATGGCCTCGGGGGCCTTGGCGGCCTTGAGCTCGGTGACGAGCTTGTCGAACGCCTCGCCCGCGGCCGCGGGGTCGCTCGCGTCGACGTCGTTCATCGAGTCCTCGAAGCCCTCGCCCGTCTCGCAGAAGGCCTTGACGTCGGCGTCGCCGCTGCAGGCCGCGAGGGAGAAGGTCAGCAGGACGGCGGTCGCGAGGCCGCCGACGGTCTTGGTCACGTTCTTTCGGTTGGTCATGCACACCATCCTGGAGCATTCCTGTGAGGATTGCCGACGAGATGGCGCCTCGCGGGGACTTCTCCCCATCGGATTCACCCGGTGCAGGTCGTGTCCAGGTACGTCGTCACACGTCCCGAGGCCGCCGTCATGGCGTCCGTGTCGAGGTCCTTGCCCGCGTCGTCGAGCGCGCCGACGATGGACTTCGCGGAGTCGATGTCGGCCTTGGACAGCGCCTCGGCCGCGGTCGCGACATAGGACGTGACGGTCTTCCAGTCGCCCGCGATCTCTGCCGGCGGCTCGACGCTCGTGAGCGCGACGCGCGCGTTCTCGAAGCCGGTCACCAGGGTGCGCGGGTGCTCGACGCTCATCGACACCTGGGCCGTGTTGGCGGCGGCCCAGGCCGCCTCGGTCGTGGCGCAGAACGACGTGTCGACGGCCGGGTCCGCCTCTCCGCCCGCGGCTGCGCCGGCCTCCGCGTCGGCGTCTGCGGCCGAGGCGGCATCGGTCGCTGCGTCGACGGCCGCGCTGTCCTCGGCCGCCGAGGACTCGGTCGCAGCGGGCTTCGGCGACTGCTCGGCCGGGTCGGCGTCGCCGCCCCCCGAGCACGCCCCCAGGGCGAGGAGCGCGACGACGGCGAGCGCCGCCGTCGGGCGCAGGAACGAGTTGCTCATGCGTCCATCATCCTTGCTCGGGGCCGTCCTCCGAAACTCCCTGGTCACAGCGGCGACGCCCACGACACGGGTCCCGAGGGCGCGGACCCGGCACCCGAGCGGACGCCCCGTCACCGCGCGCACGGCGCCGCCGCGCCGGAATGTGCCTTTTCTCCCTAGGATGGGCCGGTGAGTGCGACACAGCGAGGACCGGTCGACCGGCCCGACGACGGTCGAGGCAGCGAGGGCCACCCTTCGGGTGCCCCCACGCCCCCGCCCGCCCCCGTGCCACCGCTGCGACGGCGCACCGAGGCGCGCACGCCCGTCCAGGACCGGAGCAACCTTCGCCAGCGGGCCATGGTCGAGGCCGCGGCCCGCCTGCTCATCGCCGAGGGGTTCCCCGCGGTGACCCACCGCCGCGTCGCGAAGGCCGCCGGGGTGCCGCAGGGTTCGGCCTCCTACTACTTCCCGTCGAGCTCGTCGCTCGTGACCGCCGCGGTCGCGGCCGCCGAGGAGCTCCGAGGCACCGCGGCCGCCGAGCGGGCCGAGGCCCTCCCCCGGCGCGAACGCTCGACGACCCGCACGGCTCGCCTGCTCATCGAGACGTTCTACGCGCCCTCGGTCGACGACTCGGTCGTCGACGTCCGGCTCGACCCCATGCTGACCGCGATGCGCGACCCCGCGCTCCGGCCCATCATGCGCGCCTCGCGCCCGCGCCTCCTGGCCGCCCTGCGGACCGTCCTCGACGCGAGCGGGTACGAGCACGTGACCGACGTGGACCTCCTGGGCCACTTCGTCGACGCGTCGCTCATGTCCGCGGCCTCCGACGGCACCGAGCAGGTCCTGGACCGGGCCACCGCGACCACGGCGAGGCTGCTCGAGCACTGGCGCTGAGGTCGGTCGGGGGCCGGGACCGCTCCCCGGCGGCCCGGCCGCCCGACCCGAGCCTCAGCTCGTCACAGCCCGCGCAGCAGCGCCCGGTAGAACACGACCCCGCGCCCGAGCGCGTCGATCGTCACGTGCTCGTCGACGCCGTGGATCGACTCGCGCTGCTCGCGCGTCATCGCGAACGGGCTGAACCGGTAGACGTGCTCGGAGATCTCGCAGAAGTGCCGCGAGTCGGAGGCGCCGAGCATGACGTAGGGCGTCACGACCGCGTCCGGGTACGCGGCGCCGATCGACCCGCGGACCAGCGCGAACTGCTCGCCGTCGGTCGGGGACACGGGCGAGGGGTCCTCGCCCGAGACCACGCGCAGCTCGACCGTGGGGTCGTCGATCACGCGGCGGAGGCGCTCGACGACCGACGCGACCGTCTCGCCCGTCGCGATCCGCACGTTCGCGTTGGCCCTCGCGGACGCCGCGAGCACGTTGGCACCGGGGCTGCCCTGGAGCTGGGTGATCGCGACGGTCGTGCGGACCATGGCGTTGGTCTCGGGGCTCACGTTCCCCAAGACCCGCGCGAGCGCGGGGCGGAGCTGGCGGGCGCTCGCGAACAGCAGCCGGAGCCCGAACGGCGAGTGGCGCCCGAGCGTGTCGATCATCTCGAGCGTCGGCTCGGGCAGGTGCGGGGGGAACGGGTGGGCGTCGATGCGCGTGATCGCGCGTGCGAGCCGGGCCGTGGCGCCGCCGCGCACGGGCGTCGAGGCGTGCCCACCGAGCGACTGCGTGCTGATCTCGAGGTCGAGGATGCCCTTCTCCGCGACGCCGACGACGGCCGTGGGCGCGGTCACGCCCGGGAACGCCCCCTCGACCACGGCCCCGCCCTCGTCGACCACGAGCCACGGGCTGATCTTGCGCTCTCGCAGCACGGCCACGGCCGCGCGCGCCGCGTCCCCGGCGGTCTCCTCGTTGTGCCCGAACGACAGGTAGACGTCGCGGTCGGGCGTGAAGCGCTGGCCCAGCAGCGACTCGACCGCCTCCAGGAGCACGACGAGCGACCCCTTGTCGTCGAGCGTGCCGCGCCCCCACACCGCGCCGTCGCGGATCGCGCCGGAGAACGGGTCGCCCGACCAGTCCTCGGCCTCGACGGGCACGACGTCGTAGTGCGCCATGAGCACCGCGGGGGCAGCCGGGGCCGCGCCCTGCCGGCCGCGCCACCTGAAGAGCAGGCCGTGGCCCGCGACGCGCTCGAGCGTGAGCCGCTCGTGCACGCGCGGGTAGAGCTCGGCGAGCCGTTCGACGAACGCCTCGAGGACCGCGGGGTCCTCGTCGCCGGGCACGCGCGAGGACACGGTCGGGATGCGCACGAGCGCGCTCAGGCGCTCGGCCGTCCCGACGGCGTAGCTCGCCGGGTCGTCGCGCGCCCCCTCGTCCTGGGGTCGGGTCGCGCGGGCCCCGCTGCCCACGAACCGGCCCGTGCGCTCGTCCTGGCCCTGCGGGGTGAACCGCGCGGCCCGGGCGACCCCGGCCCCGACCAGGGCGACCACCCCGGCGGTGAGGGCGCCCGCGACGGCGCGTGCCGCCGTCGGGCCCTGTCCTGTGCTCCTGCTGCTCACTGCTGCGCCTCCTGGACGACGACGGGTGCTTGCTGGGGGGTGAGGGGCTGGGTGGGGTCGACGGGCTGGGCCTCGGCGTCCGCGAACGCGAGCCGCGGGACGAACGCGAGCACCACGGCCGCCACGACCGCCGTGACCCCGCAGATCGTCCAGACGATCATGTAGCCGCTGAGCGAACCGGCCGTGGCCTCGGACCCGTCGAGGGTCGCGTGCGTGCCCGAGATCAGGGCGAGCGCGAACACGCACGACGCGAACGTGCCGCCGATGGTCTTGGTCGTGTTCGTCAGGCCCGTCGCGACGGCCGTGCGCCCCACCGGGGCCGCGGCCGCGGCAGCCGCCGGCAGGGCCGCCACGAGCGCCCCCGAGCCCAGCCCCGCGACGACCATGTTCGTCAGCAGGTTCGCGGTGGTCTCGTGGAACGGCAGGAAGAGCAGGTAGCCGACCGCGACGAGCGACGCCGCGAGGATCAGCGTGCGCCGGGGCGTGAGCAGACGGGTGATGCGCGAGAACGCGAGCGCCCCCAGCAGGCACGAGACCACGTACCCGCCCACGAGCAGCGAGACCGTCATGGACGACGCGCCCAGACCGTAGCCGTAGACCTCCGGGTCGGTGCGCGCGAACGTCGACAGCGGGCCCTGAGCACCCAGGATGCTGACGCCGAACAGGGCCGCGGTGACCATGATGGGCCACATGGTCGGGCGGCGCAGGACCCGCAGGTCGACGAGCGGGTCGGCCTGGCGCAGCTCGTAGCGGCCCAGGGGCCACAGCGACGCGACCCCCGCCACGACGAGCGCCCACGCCCACCAGGTGCCCAGGCCGTTGGTGCGCATGAACGTGAGCCCCGCGCTGACGAGCAGCAGGGTCAGGCTCAGCAGGACCACGCCACCGCGGTCGAGCGTGCCCTCGCCCTTCTCGGGCGACTCGGGGATACGGAACCACACCACGAAGAACACGGCCGTCACGGCCGCGGCGGGGATGCTCAGGGCCAGCCAGAGCCGGTCCTGGGCCAGCGCGCCCGCCTGCCCGCCGGCCAGCGCCCCGACGATCGCGCCCGCCTGGAGCGCGGCCACGATCACGCCGGTCGCCCGGCGGGTCAGCGACGGGCCGTCCGCACGGCCGCGCGAGCGCGCGTAGATGAGCGCGACCTGGAGCGGCAGCCACACGACGTAGAACCCCTGGAGGGACCACGCCACGAGGAACACCCAGAAGGTCGG
Organism: Oerskovia sp. Root918; assembly: GCF_001428945.1. Classification (NCBI taxonomy): domain Bacteria; kingdom Bacillati; phylum Actinomycetota; class Actinomycetes; order Micrococcales; family Cellulomonadaceae; genus Oerskovia; species Oerskovia sp. Root918. The sequence continues at coordinate 99,304 of NZ_LMJG01000012.1, read as the reverse complement.
GGAGAACGCCACGGCCCACGAGGCCGCGGCCGTCAGGGCCGTCGTGACGAGCAGCATCCGGCGGTAGCCGTGGATGTCGCCGAGCTTGGCGAAGACCGGCACGACCATGGCCGAGAGCAGGAGCTGGGCCGCCTCGAACCAGTTGACGTCGGCGTCGTGGATGTTCAGGTGGCGGGCGATGTCCGTCAGGAGCGGGGTGTAGAAGCCCTGGAGGATGCCGCTCGTGAACTCGACGAAGAACAGGTAGCCGACGATCCCGCCCGCGATCCCGCCGACCTTGAGCGCCGTGCCGTTGACGGCCCTGTCCACGCGTCCTGGAACGCCTCGCACCATGTTCGCCTCCGCAGGGCCGGGTGGGACCGGCCTGTACCTGGCCCGCCGTTGGACCGCTCGGCAGGATACTAGGTACTTCACGTTTCACGTAGATGTCGAGGTCGGGGCCCCGGCCGGCCGTCCGCTAACCTGGCGAGCCACGTCCGAACCACGTTCACCAAGGGGCCCTCGTGCGACGACCACCTCGACGGGCAGGCGCCCTCGTCACGGCCCTGTGCCTCGTGCTCGTCGCCGGCGGCTGCGCGGTCAACGCGGGCAGCGCCAAGGCCGACGCCTTCGAGCGCCACTTCGAAGACGTCCCCGACGTCGCGGCGGCCTCCGCGGGCGGCACCAACGACCTCCCGTTCGTGGGCAGCGCGACGGCCACGGTCGAGATCGCGCCCGGGACCTCGCGCGAGCGCGTCGCCGAGATCGTGCACCTGGTCGGCGAGTACCAGCACGACCACTCGGGCGTCGTGTCGACCGTCGAGTTCGACGGCTCGTCGATCGCCGTGGCGGACAAGGCCGCGACCAACGACGCGGACCTCGCCCTCGTCCACACGCTCGTCGACACACCCGAGGTCGGGACCGTCCGGCTCCTGGCCCGCGAGACCGTGGTCACCGCGGCGCCCGGCGTCTCGTTCACGACGCTCCTCGAGGACCTCCTGCGTGCCGACGGCCCGTACCCGGCGCTGCCGGACGTCGAGCTGTCGGTCCTGGACAGCTCCGGCACGCTCGAGGTCGTCTCGGAGGACGGGACGGTCCCCGTCGAGTCCCTCGCCGCGTTCCACGCGATCGCGGCCACGTTCCCTCCGGTCGGAGCCGAGATCTCGGCCGACCGGCTGCGCGTGCGCGTCGCCCACGACGCCGACCGCCTCGCGGCACGCGACCTCGCCCTGGCCGCGGCGCCGTCGGTCGCAGAGGGGCTCCGGGTCGACGGCGGGAACGTCGAGCGGTTCGGTGCGTCCGAGGAGACGGACGCGACGGCCGACCTGATCGTCCTCGCGCTCGACGGCCGACCCGGCATCGAGTGGATCAAGGCCTACGGGGACGAGGTCGTCGTGACCGTCGACTCGCTCGAGACCGCGCAGAGCGTCGCCGGAGGGCTCACCGCGCTCGCGGGGGGCACCACGGTGCGCATCGTCTCGCCCGGCACCTGGGCCGACGAGGGCGGCGAGTCCGGGTACACCGGTCCCTCGTTCGACGTCATGGCCCACCAGGGCGAACCCACGCTCCTCTCGGTCGACCAGGTCGCCACGCTGTTCTCCGAGCACCCCCTGCTGGACGAGGTCGAGTCAGGTGCCGCCCGACTGGTCCTCGACATCGACGAGGCGACCACGAGGGACCGCGCAGCTCTCGCGACCGCCGTCGCCCCCCTCGTCGCGCCCGGTACCGACGTCTCCGTGAGGTCGGGCTCGCTGTGGTTCAGCTTCGTCGCAGGTCAGCCGCTCGCCGACGAGCACCTCGACGACCGCGGTGAACGGCGCGCGGCACAGGACTTCGTCGACGCCTGGGACGCCGCGGCCCGCTGAGTCGCGCGGGCGACGCCTGCCGCCCGGACACGCGCGAGGCCCGGGTGAGGTGCCCCCGGCGGTGCGCGCCGCCGTCGGGCACCTCACGCCAGCGGCGGCCCGACCGTCGACCCGCGCACCACGAGGCGCGGCGCGAGCACCTCGTGCCGGTCCTCGACGCGACCGCCCAGCCGTTCGAGCAGCAGCTCGACCGCGAGCCCCCCCATGCGCCCGCGCGGCTGGTGGACGCTCGTGAGGCGGGGGCGGGCGCGCCGGGCGAGCGCCGAGTCGTCGTACCCGACGACCGCGAGCTCCTCGGGCACGCGCAGGCCCTGGTCGTGCGCGCGGTCCAGGAGGTCGAACGCCTCGACGTCGTTGCGCGCGAACACGCCCCCGTAGCCGTCCGCGACGAGTTCGGCGACCGCCACGTCGGGGCCGACGACGCGGATCTCCTCGGCCAGGCCGTGACGGCGCATGGCCGCCTCGTACCCGACCCGGCGCGCGAGGCCCGCCGGGCGGGCGCTCCCGCTCACGTGCGCGATCCGCGAGCGTCCGAGGCCCACGAGGTGGTCGACCGCGAGCGCCGCGCCCCGGGCGTCGTCGTTGGTCACGGTGTCGACGCCGTCGACCGCGCCGAGCGGGCGTCCGACCATGACGACGGGCGCGCGGCGGGCCGCGGCACGCAGGTGCTCCTCCTCGAGCCAGGAGCTGATGACGACGAGCCCGTCGACGTTGAGGCCCAGCAGGGTGTCGAGGTGGCGCGCGAGGTGCCCGCGGTCGCGCGACCCGTGGACGAGCAGCACCGAGAAGCCCGCGGTGCCGGCAGCCTCCTCGACCCCTGTCACGATCTCGGTGTGGTACGGGTTGTCGAGGCTCGACAGGACGGCCCCGATGAGCATGGTCCGCCCCTGCTTGAGGCTGCGCGCGAGGGCGTTGGAGCGGTAGCCGAGGTCGTCGGCCGCGCGCCGGATGCGTTCGCGCGTGCGTTCGCTGACGCCCGGGTCACCGCGCAGGGCGAGCGAGACGAGCGACTTGGAGACGCCTGCGTGGGCGGCGACGTCGAGGAGGGTCGGGCGGGGGTTCACGGGTCCATTCTCCCCTCTCGCCGGCCCGGAACTGGAACGTTCCAGGAGTTCGAGCGTGGTTCGCCTCCCGGACACCGGACGGACGCCGGGCCGTCGCTTCCCGTACCTACCGTCCCACTGTGACCACGACCGATCTCACCCGCCCCGCGCCGCTCCCCGGCGCCACCTCCCGCCTCACGCCGCCCGGCCTGGGCGTGCGCCCCGACGCGCTGCTCCTCGACTTCGGCGGCGTGATCTTCCAGACGACCAAGCGCCCCGAGGGCTATGGCGAGCTCGCGACCCACCTCAGCGAGGTGCTCGGGCGCGCGGGCCACCGCTTCTCCCCCGAGACGCTCGAACCCGTGCTGCGCGGCGGCGTCAAGGCGCTCAAGGACTGGAAGAACGCGTCGAGCCGACGCCTCGCGCCGCTCGAGCTGGACCATCGGACCATCTGGCACGACTTCCTCGCCTCGCCCTTGCCCCTGGCCGCGCGCGAGGTCCTTGCGGGCAGCGCGGGCACGCTCCTCGCCCGCCTGACCGCGACCCTGAGCGAGCACACCGTGCGCCCCGGGATCCCCGAGCTGCTCGCGACCGCGGACGAGCTCGGCGTCCCGGTCGGGATCGTGTCCAACGCGCACTCGGGCCGCGCGCACCGCTCGCTCCTGGCCGCGCACGGCCTCGACGAGGCGTTCGGCGTGCAGGTCTACTCGGACGAGGTCGGCCTCCGCAAGCCCCACCCCGGCATCATCGCGATGGCGGCCCGCGCGCTCCGCACGACGCCCGAGCGGACCTGGTACGTGGGCGACACGCTCGACCGCGACGTGGTCGCCGGTCGCCGCGCCGGCGTCGGGGCCGTGATCCTCACGCGCCACCACAGCGACGTCCCGCCCTACCCCGTGACCGACACGGCGGACGCCGTGCTCGACACCCCCGAGGGCATCGGGGACCTGCTGCGTGCCGCGGACCGTCCTGCGACGCCTCTCGCGGACTCCGCGTCAGCGGTGCTCGGGGGCCCCGAGGCGCCCGTGAGCGCGGGACGCCCGTCGGCCCTCCTGCTGGACCACGGGGGCGTCGTCGTGACCTCGGTGCCCGACGACGCAGCGCGCCTCGCGTTCGCCCGTCACCTCTCGCAGCGGCTCGCGGTCGCGGGACACGACCTCTCGCCCGAGGAGGCCGCGGGCGCCGTGGCCGGTGCCCGCGTGCGGCACCGCGCCTGGAAGGACCGGCACGAGGGGGCGCCCGCCGGTCGTGCGGCCGGGCTCGTCGAGGACGTCGAGGAGATCGACGCGACGACGTTCTGGGTCGACCTGGTCGGCCCGGCCCTGGCCCACCTCGGGGACGGGATCGAGGACTGGCTGCGCGCCGAGGCCCACGCGCTCGTGCTCGAGTACGCGCGCTCCAAGAGCGTGGCGACCCTGCGCCCAGGGGTGCGCGAGGTGCTCGAGGCCGCCCGAGCGGGCGGCGTCCCCGTCGCGATCGTGTCCAACACGGTCTGCGGGCGCGCGGTCCGCGAGGAGCTCGAGGCGTTCGGGATCGACCACCTCGTGGGCGTGCACGTCTACTCGGACGAGCTCGGCTACCGCAAGCCCGACCCGGTCACGGCCCGCACGGCCCTGACCGCGCTCGACGCCGACCCCCGGGCCGCCTGGTTCGTCGGGGACAAGCCTCACCGCGACGTCCTGGCCGCGCGCGGCGCGGGCGTCGGGACCGTCGTGCTCGTGCGGGGCGGGTCGAGCAACGACGCGACCCTCGACTCGGCCGACGGCGCCCTCACGCCCGACCACGTGATCGACGAGGTCGGGGACCTCCTGGCTCTCTGGGCACCCGCTTCTCCCGTGGCGCCTGCAGCGCACCTGCCGCACGACCGCTGACCGCCGCACCCCGCGCTCTCTTCTCCCACCGCCACCCGCTCCTCACCACCGACCGCCCCAGGAAGGCACACCATGAACGGCTCCGCGAGCTCGACCGCCCCGGCCCGTCAGTCCCCGCCCACCTCGTCCCCCCGGAAGCCGACCACGCCCGTGAGCGCGCTGCGCCGCCGCCTGCACGACCCGGACGGCATCAGCAGCTCCCAGAAGCTCATGATCCTCGTGCTCTCGATGACGCTGTTCGGGGTCTCCGACATCGTCACCGGGATCGTGCCGAGCATCGAGGTCGGCCCGTTCGAGCTCGAGGTCGCGTACTTCGCGTTCATCCCCGTGGTCCTCGCCGCGCTGTTCTGCCCCTTGTGGGTCGCGATCGGTGCACCGCTCGGCGAGATGGTCTTCTCCGACATGCTCCTGGGCGACTTCGGCGGGCTCGGCGAGCTCGAGGGCTTCCTCCAGCTCCTGCTGGGCATCTACGTCGCGGGCTGCATCGTGCGCGACCCGCGCAACCGCCGCCAGCTCTTCGCCGCGGCGCTCGCCCTGGTCTCGATCGACAAGATCTCCTCGGGCCTCATCGACCTCGCCAAGGTCGGGATCGGGATCGACCCGGAGACGCTCGAGGAGTCGGACGGGCTCTTCCAGGCCGTGCTGGTGTCCGAGTCGATCGAGCTCGTCATGGCGCTGCTCATCACGGGTGTCCTGTTCGGCGCCCTGCCGGCCATGTGGCTCGCGCCGCGCCTGTACGGGAAGATCGAGCCGCTCATGGGCCTGCGTCCGCGCGACCCCCAGAACCCGCCGCGGCTCGTCGGTCCGCGCGGCACCCCGTTCTGGCTCATCGGAGTCCTGGCCCTGCTCGGGGCCGTGGCGATCGGCGTGGTCTCCCAGTGGGAGGAGTTCGTGGGCCGCGAGGGCGGCATCATGACGCTCGGCGCCTTCCAGCCCGACTTCGTCGACGAGTACGGCACCGCCTACCTCTGGGTGGCCCTCACGGTGGCCGCCCTGGCGGTCGCCGGGGCGTGCGTGCTGGTCGCGGTCCTGCGTGCCCGACGGCGCCGCGACGCAGGTGCGCCGCTCACCTCGTCCTCGCAGCAGCAGACGGCGGACCGGGGCGAGGCCTGATGCCCGCGCCGGCCATGGCGATCGAGGTCCGCGGGCTCACGTTCCGCTACCCGGGCGCCGAGGTGGACACGCTGCGCGGGGTCGACCTGCGGATCGAGGCGGGCGACTTCGTCGCCGTGGTCGGCGGCAACGGGTCCGGCAAGACGACGCTGTGCAAGACGTTCAACGGCCTGGTGCCGCACTTCTGGTCCGGAGACCTCACGGGCTCGGTCCACGTCCTGGGCCAGGACACGGCCGAGGTCGGGGTCGCCGAGCTCTCGCACAGCGTCGGGTACGTCTTCCAGGACTTCGGGAACCAGCTCGTGCGCCCCACGGTGCGCGACGACGTCTCGTTCGCGCCCGTGAACTTCGGTCTGACCGACTGGGAGGAACGCACCACGACCGCGCTCGAGACCCTCGACATCACGTCGCTGGCCGACCGGTTCACCTGGCAGCTCTCGGGTGGCCAGCAGCACCTCACGGCCATCGCGGGGGCGATCGCCCTGACCCCCTCGGTGCTCGTGGTCGACGAGCCAGTGGCCGAGGTCGACCCCCACCGCGCCCAGGAGATCTACGAGCACCTGTCGCGCCTCAACCGGGAGCTCGGCATCACGATCGTCGTGGTCGAGCACCACGCCGAGTTCGTGGCCCGCTACGCCCGGTCCGTGGTCCTCATGGCCGACGGGCTCCCCCGCTGGCACCTGCCCGTGGCCGACGCCCTGGCCCGGACCGAGGACCTCGAGGCCGCGAACATCCCCGTGCCCCAGGTCACCGCGGTCGCGCGGGCCTTCGAGCCGCACGGCCCCGTGCCGTCCACGGTCCCCGCGGCGATCGGATGGCTGCGGGAGCGACGGCTCGCCGAGCCGGCTCCGGGGTCGACCGCCGGATCGGCCGCGGCCCGGGGCGGGACGGCGGACGGCCAGGTCTCCGACGGGACCGCGACCGCTGTTCCGGGCCCGGCCGCCGACATGAGGGCTCCCGCCCTGCCCGGCTCCCGTCGCGGCTCGGTCATCGCCCGCGTCGAGCGGGTCACCCGGGCGTACCGCACGCTCGCCGGACCCCGGTCGGTCGTGATCGACGGGCTCGACCTCGATCTGCACGAGGGCGAGCGCGTAGCCCTGGTCGGATCGAACGGTGCCGGGAAGTCGACCCTCCTCAAGCTCCTGTCGGGGCTGGACGTCCCGGACGCCGGCAGCGTGAGCGTCGACGGGACCGACACCCGGACCGTCTCGGCCGCCGAGCTCGCCGACACGGTCTGCTACCTGTGCCAGCGCCCCGAGGAGATGTTCCTCAAGGACTCCGTCCGGGCCGACGTCGCGATGCACCCGGCCGGACGCCGCGTGCCCGGGACCGCAGCGCTCGTGACCGAGGTCCTCGACCGCGTCGACCTGACCTCGCTCGCCGACCGTGACGGGCGGCTGCTGTCCGGCGGCCAGCAACGGCGGGCGACGCTCGCCGTCGGGCTCGCGATGCGGCCCCGCCTGCTGCTGCTCGACGAACCCACGTCGAGCCTCGACCTGCGCAGCCGTGACGACGTGATCGACATGCTCGCGGCGCTCGCCGAGCACATCCGCTGCACCGTGATCGCGACCCACGACATGCACCTGGTCGCCGAGTGGGCCGACCGGGTGATCGTCCTCGACCAGGGGCAGGTCATCGCCGACACCGACCCCCAGACCCTGTTCTCCCGGCAGGACCTCCTGCGACGGGCCCGGCTCGTGCCGCCGCAGGTCGTCCAGCTCGGCGCTGCCCTCGGCCTGGCCCCCGTGCCGCTCTCGGTGCCCGAGCTCGTGGCCCGGCTGAACCTGCGCCCCACGGCCGCCGACTCGACCGCACGCACCAACGGGAGGCTCTCGTGAGCAGCACCACCAGCGTCTCGACCGCGCTGTCCGCGGACGTTCCCCCGCGCTCGGCCCCGCGCGGCGGCTCCCCCGCACCGGTGGGTGACGGGCACTCGCGGCCCTCGCGACTGCGCCGGGCCGACAGCGAGCGCCTGTCGCTCGAGTGGATCAAGCTCGAGCTCATGCGCGTCGCCTACGCGACGCGCGGCGGGTTCCTCGCCCGGCGCGACCCCCGCGCGGTGCTCTTCTGGTACGCGCTGTGCGGGCTCGCGCCGTGGTTCACGTACGACCTGACGGTGCTCGCGATCCTGTTCGTGATCGCGGCGGGCACCGCGCTCGCGGCGAGGATCGGGCCGCTCCTGCTCGGGGTCTTCGCGCTCGGGATCGCGGGACAGTGCCTCTACCTGCTGGCGCTCGTCTGGTTCCTCCAGGGCGACGCGACCGCGATCCAGGGGCTCGCGGTCATCACGCTCAAGCTCGGCACGGTCTCGCTCGTGAGCATGGCCGCGTTCGTCTCGCTCGACCCCGAGAAGCTCTCGGACGCGCTCCTGGCGCTGCGTGCCCCCGCGATGCTGGGGTTCGGGGTCAGCTACGGCTACCGGATGCTGCCGCTGCTGATCGACGAGTTCCACACGATCGTCGACGGGCACCGCCTGCGCGGGCCGCGCGCGACCAGGCACGGCCTGCTCGGCTGGCGCACCGCGCGGCGGGTCTCGCTCATCGTCGTCGAGTCGTTCTACCCGCTCATGCTCAACACGGCCAAGCGGACGCGGACCACGGTCGAAGCCCTCGAGACCAAGGGGTTCACGACCGAGCGGCGCGACGACGCCGGTCGCCGCATCCGCCTCGCGCACCTGACGTTCGGGGCCGGGGACGTCGCGCTGCTCGCGACGTCGCTCGTCGTCGTGGTCGCGGCGTTCGCGGTGGGCACGGCCTGGCCGGTGCTGGGCTGAGCCGGTGAGCCGGTGGTCGCCGGCCTGAGCCGCTGAGCCGAAGGTCGGCCCGAGCCACCGACGGCCCTGCCAGCCTCCTCGGCGCCAGGTACGCGCAGCACGCTCTCCAGACCGGCCTTGTTGTCAGAAGTGGGCCGGGCGACAGCCCGGCCCACTTCTGACAGCTCGTCGGTGAACGAACCTCAGCTCGTCCGTACCGCCTGCGGCTCCTCCGACATCTGCTCGCGGTCGACGCGCGCCGCACGCAGCCTCGAGAGGATGACCGCCCCGAACGCGATGCCCGCCGCAACCACCGCGATGCCGATGCGCAGCGTGTGGTTGGCGTCCTCGGGGACGCTCAGGAGCACGACAGCGGGGGCGATGAGCACCGAGACCAGGTTCATGACCTTGAGCAGCGGGTTGATCGCCGGCCCGGCCGTGTCCTTGAACGGGTCGCCCACGGTGTCGCCGACGACGGTCGCCTCGTGCGCCGGGGACCCCTTGCCGCCGTACGCACCGTCCTCGACGATCTTCTTCGCGTTGTCCCACGCCCCGCCGGAGTTCGCCAGGAAGACCGCCATGAGCACGCCCGCGCCGATGGCCCCCGCGAGGAAGCCCGCGAGCGGGCCCACCCCCAGGCCGAAGCCCACGGCGATGGGCGCGAACGCGGCCAGCAGGCCGGGCGTCGCGAGCTCGCGCAACGAGTCACGCGTGCAGATGTCGACGACCTTGCCGTACTCGGGCCGCTCGTCGTACGTCATGATCCCGGGGTGCTCGCGGAACTGGCGACGCACCTCGTAGACGATCGCACCGGCCGCCCGGGTCACGGCGTCGATCGCGAGGCCCGAGAACAGGAACACGGTCGCCGCCCCGAGGATCACGCCGACCAGGGTGATGGGCGAGATGATCGAGTAGTCGAGCATCGAGACCACGAGCCCGCCCGCCGGGTTCGTGATGTCCGCGAGCGCTCCGCCCACCGCGTCCGCGTAGGACCCGAACAGCGCGGTCGCCGCGAGGACCGCGGTCGCGATCGCGATGCCCTTGGTGATGGCCTTGGTCGTGTTGCCCACGGCGTCGAGGTCGGTGAGGATCTGCGCGGCCTCCGGGTCGCCGTCGCCCGCCTCGCCGACGGACATCTCGTAGATCCCCTGCGCGTTGTCGGAGACCGGTCCGAACGTGTCCATCGCGACGATCACGCCCACGGTCGTCAGGAGCCCGCAGCCCGCGAGCGCGATGAGGAACAGCGACAACCAGACCGAGCCGCCCGCGATGAGGAAGACGCCGCAGATCGCGGCAGCGATGATGCCCGCGGTGTACACCGCGGACTCGAACCCGACCCCGATGCCGGACAGGACGACCGTGGCCGCCCCCGTGCGCGAGGTGGCGGCGACGTGGAGGGTGGGCTTCGACGTCGTGCCCGTGAAGTAGCCCGTGACCCACAGGATGATGCCCGCCAGGACCACGCCGATGAGGACCGCGAGCGCCGCGACCACGCGCGGGTCGCTCGTGACGTCGCCCAGGTCCGCGGTGCCCGACAGCTCCGAGAACGACGACGGCAGGTACGCGAACGCCGCGACGCCCGCCAGGACCGCACCGAGCAGCGCCGAGAGGTAGAACCCGCGGTAGATGGCCCGCAGGCCGTTCTCCTCGCCGCGGATTCGCGTGATGAACACGCCCAGCACCGCGACGAACGCGCCGATCGCCGTGACGATCAGCGGGAAGACGAGCCCCTGCTCGCCCATCGCGGCCTTGCCCAGGATGAGGGCCGCGACGAGCATGACGGCGTAGGACTCGAACAGGTCCGCGGCCATGCCCGCGCAGTCCCCCACGTTGTCGCCCACGTTGTCCGCGATGGTCGCCGCGTTGCGCGGGTCATCCTCGGGGATCCCCTGCTCGACCTTGCCCACCAGGTCGGCACCGACGTCCGCCGCCTTGGTGAAGATCCCGCCACCCACGCGCATGAACATCGCGAGCAGAGCAGCCCCGAACCCGAACCCCTCGAGCACAGCCGGCGCGTCCCCTCGGTACAGCAGGACGACCCCTGCCGCACCGAGCAGCCCTAAACCCACGACGGACATCCCCACCACGCCTCCGGTGCGGAAGGCCACGCGGGCCCCCTCAGCACGGCCGCCGGGTCTGGTCGCGGCCGACGCGACGCGCACGTTCGCGCGCACCGCGAGCCACATCCCCAGGTAGCCGATGCACGCCGAGAATCCGGCCCCCACGAGGAACGCGACCGACCGACCGACCTTGATGCCTGCGTCCCCCGGCAGCAGGAACAGGAGACCGAACACGATCACCGCGAACAGGGCGAGCGTGCGGAACTGCCGGTTGAGGTAGGCCGACGCACCTTCCTGGATCGCTTGCGCGATGTCCTGCATCTTCGCGGTCCCCTCAGGTGCCGCGAGGACCTGGCGTCTGAGCACGAAGGCGAAGACCAGCGCGGCGAGCCCGATGGCCCCGATCACCGCGACGATCGTGAGACTGGTGGAGCTGAGCGTGAGCATCCGTCCTCCTTGACGACTGCTGGACCGGGGTCACCGGCTGGCCTCCGGCACCCCCGGAGGATGCGCCCGAGTCTAGCCATGTGTGGCGCACGTCACGCGACGTCGTGCAGGTCTTCACGAGCGAGCACCCCAACGATCCGGCGCGGTCGCCCGTCATGATCAGTGACACCACCCACCACGGGTGGTCCGGTACACGACGAAGGGGGACCGGTGGCCACCTGGGACGACGAGCTCGCCGCGCTGACAGCACAGCGCGGGCAAGCGCTCACGGGGTACGCCTACCTGCTCTGCGGGAACAGGCGCGATGCGGAGGACGTGGTGCAGGACGCACTCGTCAAGGTCTTCTCACGGCTTCGCGGAAGGGGCCCGACGGCGCCTCGACAGACCGCGTCCACGTCACCCGCGGGCGAGACGAGACTCTTCACGCTCGACGACGCATCCGGCAGCGAGGGCGACCGCCCCGTTGCGCACCTCGAGGGGTACGTACGACGAGCGATCCTCACGCTCTACCTCGACGGCTACCGCCGGCGACGGAGCTGGCTCGGGCTGCGGCACCTCGTCGGGCAGCGAGAGACCGTCCCCGGGCCGGAGGCACCTGCGTCCGCCCGCGCGGACACGGCCAAGGCGCTCGCGGGACTGACGCCGCGGCAGCGCGCGTGCGTCGTGCTCCGGTACTACGAGGACCTGACCGTGCCCCGCATCGCCGAGGAGCTCGGGTGCGCCGAGGGGACCGTCAAGCGGCACCTGTCCGACGCGATGGCCGTGATGCAGCAGGCCCTCGGGGCCGTCGCCGCACCGACGCCCGTCACAGGGACACCGGCGCCCGCCGGACCGGCCGGACCGGCCGGTCCGGCCAGGAAGGCGGAGTCGAAGGCGGTTCCGGTCTCGCTGACCGGCGCGAACGCACCCACGGCACCGGCGCAGGCCCTGCCGACCCCAGCAGCGACGAACGGGAGGAACACCCAGTGAGCGCCACCGACCACAGATCCTCGAACCACGACGACGAGCTGAGCCGCGCCCTGCGCGACCTGGTCGACGACGCGTCCCTCCCCGGGCTCGACACCCACCTCGACGTCGTCCGCGGACGGACGCGACGCCGTCGGGCAGCGAAGAAGGTCGCCCTCGGGGCGACGACGCTGTGCGTCGCCGGGGCGCTCGGCGTCGCGGCGATCGCGCTCCCGCAGGACGTGCGGCCCGAGCCGATCGCACCGGCGGAGTCCCCGTCGCCGACTCCCTCGGTCTCACCTGAGCCGATCCCCACGTTCCCCGCCGGGATCGACGCCGCGGCGCTCGCATGCCTGCAGCCCGCCCCGACCCCGACGGGCGACGACCTGCCCGCCCACCTGAGCGTCGGGGTGCCGGACCTCACGGTGCAGACCGCCGGCTCCGCGACCGCACCGACCCTCCTGCGGTTCGACGGCGACGCACGCCTCCGGTACGCCGACTCGGCGACGGGCGCGTACGTGGTCGCCCAGGGCGGGGTCATCGTCAGCTCGGCGCTCCCTGCTGCCGAGACGACAGGTGAGGCCACGCCGGCCCCCGGCTCCTCGGCGGCCTGGGAGCTCGACCTCGCGTCGTCCGCGTCGTGCGACCCGACCAGCACGCAGCCGTCGCCGCTCCCGGCGGGTGACTACGAGGTGTTCGCGCTGCACCGGTTCCCGCTCACGGGCTACTCGGCCCTCCAAGCGGACGGGACCTGGGGCGAGGAGACGACCGGGGCGCTGTTCGACGGGTGGCTCGTCGCCGACCCGGTCCCGCTGACCATCGCTCCCGAGCCGGACCCTGTAGAGGTCCGGGACGCGCTCGTCGATGACACGTCCATGGTGTTCGAGACCCTTCGCGGAGCCTCGAGCACGGGTGCACCAGTCACGGTCGACCTCACCTTCGAGTCCGTGATCGACCCGATCGCCCAACTAGTCGACAAGGGCAACGGGAACCGGACGCTTACCGTGCTGAGAAACTCCGATGTCGCCCCTCGAGAACGGACAACGAGCGACGACGGCTGGAAGGTGGAGGTTCACGGCGGCACCGTCTTCGCCGAAGCCGAGATCTTCTCACGCCTCGTCGGGAGCTACGCGGTCACCATGACCAGCTCGGCGGGGGTCCCGACGTTCGTCCTCGACGTACTGGATGGTGGGACGCCGAACATCGCACCGGCGACGGCCGACCGGGAGGTATGCAAGGCCTTCAAGACCGACGGCAACACCACGTCGAGCGTGTACGACGCCTTCCTCGCGGACCTCTACACACTCGCAGCCGACCTACGCCCCGCGAGCTCGTCGCCGATCCACAAGGAGATCCGGTCCCGTTGGATCGATGCTCCTCGCTTCTGGTGGGCTTTGCAGTCCCACGAGGTACTCGTCCGGAACGATGGAGCTGCAGGGGACTTCGTGAACACCGCGTGCGGGGAGTACTGGGGGTAGCCGCACCAGGAGCCCGACAGCGGCACCTCCCGCGCCCAGCCACGCACGAGGCCCCGTCCAACTCCTGGTGAGCGGGCCTCGTGCGTGAGGCCCGGCCCTGCGTGCCGAGATCGTCTGGCGCCCGACCCCAACGTCTTGTCGGTGTGGCTCGTTGAGAGCGGTGACACGGCACGCAGATCGATGCAGGAGGACTTCATGGCCCGTTGGGAGCAGGTGCTGGACCAGATCGTCCGCACCCGTCGGAGAGCGCTCGTGGGGTACGCGTACCTCTTGTGCGGCGACCTGCGGGAAGCGGAGGACCTCGTCCAGGAGGGGCTCGTGCGCACGTTCCGACGGGGCCGCGCCGCGACCGACTTCCAGCTCGCCGAGAGCTATGTCCGCAAGGCGATCCTCACGACCTACCTCGACGGCTATCGCCGCCGACGCCACTGGGAGGGCATCCGCCACCTGTTCGGCGAAACCGGCAGCCCGGACACCCCGTCCGCGACCGACGCCCGCCTTGACGTGCAGAAGGCGCTCATGACGCTCTCCCCCCGGGAACGCGCATGCGTGGTCCTGCGCTTCTACTCCGACCTCACCGTCCGCCAGGTCGCCGACCAGCTGTCGCTCAGCGAGGGCGCGGTCAAGCGCTACCTCAGCGACGCCAACCGCAAGCTCGCATCGCACCTCGGCCCCATCGACACCCCGTCCGACGACCTCGACGTCACTCCTCTGGGAGGAGCCCGATGAACGACAAGCACCTGCCCCCGCTGCACCTGGACGCCGCCTTCTCCGACATCGCCGCGAGCGCGGCCGGGTCCGCATCCGACGGAACGGCCGGCGCCCTCCAGGTGCACCGCCTGGTCAAGAGGTCCCGTCGCCAGCGCGCGGCCGCTCTCGGCTCCGCCAGCTTCCTCGTGCTGGGAGCCGCTGGACTCGGACTCTCCGGCCTCCTCTCCCCCGCGCCCGTCGAGATCCTGCCCGCACTGCCGGTCCCGGACCCGCCGTCGGAGGTCGTCGAGCCTCTCGACGGATCGTTCGCCCCCGCCTGCGGGGAAGACCTCTCCGACCTCCGCCCGACGACGACACCCCTGACGCTCGGCCCGGCAGCCCTGGGCTCGGCCGGCGCGTTCGACGTCGTCAATACCGGTGACGTGCGCCGCACCGTCGCATCGACGGGCTACGTCGCCCTCTACCTTCTCGACGCCGAAGGTAGGGTCACGTCGGCCCCGTCGATGGTCGAGCCCATGCAGGTCCTCGACCTCGACCCCGGGGAGGCGGGCCCACTTGCTCCCGCAGGGATCGGGGCATGCGGCGACGGGGACGCCCCAGCTGCCGGGACCTACTCCGCTGTCGGCCTGCTCACGGCGGATGTCACCACGGGCGAGGACACGGCACGGGGCACGATCGTCGGCGGCCCCTGGGAGATCACCATCGACGACACCGGCATGCTCACGAGCATCGCCGGACGCACGGCCAGCGAACCTCCGGACGAGACCCCGACGACCCCCGCACCACCAGAGGCCCCGGTGGCTGGGTCCGTCAACCCGGGCGGCTTCCCGTCGCCGACGTTCACCTTCCCCCCAGGTCCCGCTCGGACCGATTGACGACTCGTGCTCAGCCCCTGCCCTCACCCCTGACAAGGCGGACGCGCTCGCCCGGCTGACCTTCGACCAGCCACGTGTGACGATGCAAAGCGGTTCCACCGCCACCGTCGGCATCACACTCGCCGCAGTTCCCAACGCTCGTGTCGACTACGACGACTTCGACGGGATCATCACCTGGTCCATCGCTCAGGACGGAAAGATCGTCGCTCACGGTGACTCGTACCACGATCGCCCCGGCGAGGGGCGACTCGACGAACAGAAGACACGCCAGGACGACTTCGAGATCACGGCTCGGTCGTGCGCCTCGGCGGACGGCAAGGAGCTCCCCTACGGTGAGGTCGGCGCGAACCTCCCTCCGGGGGACTACCAGCTGTACGCGCTCAGGTCCTACACGGTGCAGTCGTACGCGCTCCGTCTCCAGGACGGCACCTGGGGAGCAGTCAACGACTCCTCCTCGCTGAGGCCGCCATGGTTCTACAGCTGGGGGCTCATCACCGCTCCCATGCCCGTGACGATCACGTAGGCGCACTGTCGAGACCTCGTCCACCCGAGCTCGACGCTCCGCCCGTGACCCAGCCCACCCTCCGGGAGCGGGGTCACGGGCCGTCCAGTGTTGGTGAACGGGCCGAGGTCTCGTGGGTGCCGACCCGTGGTGACGACGCGATCGTCGGCGTCTGCGGCAGCTGGTGGGGCTAGGGGTTCTCGTCGTTCACCGGCCCCGCTCGCTCGGAGAGATCCTCTGGTGGCCGAGCGGGGCCGGAGGCATGTCTCACCTCTCGCAACTCCCGCTCCTGCGCTTGAATGGGTGCACCGCCGGCCTCAAGGAGCACGTATGCCCCGCTCGACCTCCCTCTCCCGCACCTCCGCCCCTCCCTGGGCGGAGGCGGTCGCGTCCTGGACGGGCAGGATCGTGCAGGCCGTCGCGTTCTGGCTCGTGCTGGCGCTGATCCTGCTCCTGTTCGCCCCGGGGTTCGTGCGGACCGTGAGCGACTGGCTCGCGGTGCTCAACCTCCCGACGTACCCGAGCGTGTTCTCGGTGGTCCTGGTCGGTGTGATCGCGAGCGGGCTCCTGCGCAGGCAACGGGCGGCCCTGTGGTTCGTGGTCCTCCTGTGGCAGCTCCCGGTCGCGGTGCTGGGGCTCGCGGTCGGGCTGCTGTGGGTGTTCGACGACGACAAGCAGGCCCTGCGCTCCGACGGCCTGGTCCTCTCGCCTCTGGAGATCGCGTCCTGGGTCGTCGCGGTCGTCGCGGTCGTCCTGCTCATCGCGGCCCGCTCGGCGTTCCCCGCCAAGGTCAGCAAGGGAGCCTGGTGGCGCGCGATCCTCGTGCTCGTCGTCGGCGTCGGGCTCTCGGCACTCATCACCCTCCTCCTCCTGGAGGTCGTCCCCAACACCCTGCACGGGATCCGCAACCGGGTGAACTGGAGCCTGTCGGTCGCGACGGGCCTCGCACCCAGCGACTACCCGCTGCACGCGGACGGCACGGGTCCCGCGTGGCTCGCGCTCGTCGCGGGCCTGATCTCGGCCCTGGCGCTCGTCCTCGCGATCGCGGTCTTCATGCGGTCGGCACCCCACGACGCCAAGGTCGAGGCCGCGGACGAGCTCGCGGTGCGCAAGCTGCTGCTCGAGCACCCGAGCGACGACTCGCTCGAGTACTTCGCGACGCGCTGGGACCGCAGCGCGGTCTTCTCGCAGGACCAGCGCGCGGCGATCTCCTACCGGGTCATCTCGGGCGTGTGCCTCGCCGCGGGGGACCCGATCGGCGACAAGGCGAGCTGGCCCGACGCGATCGAGCAGTGGCGCGCGCACGCCCGCCGGTTCGGCTGGGTCCCCGCGGTGCTCTCGACGAGCGAGCTCGGCGCCAAGGCCTTCCAGGCCGTGGACCTGCACCCGATCGCGCTGGGCGACGAGGCCATCATCAACACGCGCACGTTCAACCTCGACGGCCCGGCCATGCGATCCGTCCGCCACGCGGTCGCGCGCCCCGAGCGCGAGGGCTACCGGGTCCTTGTCCGCCGCCAGGCGGAGATCGCCCCCGACGAGCTCGCGAAGCTGGTCGCCGTGGCCGACGAGTGGCGGCACGGCGAGGAGCGCGGCTTCTCCATGTCGTTGAGCCGCCTCGGGGACCCTGCGGACCCGCGCGAGATGATCGTCTCGGCCCATGACGCCGACGGGAACCCGCGCGGCCTCCTGTCGTTCGTGCCGTGGGGGCGCCGCGGCCTGTCGCTCGACGTCATGCGCCGCCACCCGCAGGCCGTCAGCGGCGTCACCGAGTTCATGGTCACCGAGCTCGTGGCCGCGGGCCGCGGCATGGGGATCGACCGCATCTCGATGAACTTCGCGATGTTCCGCGGGTCGTTCGAGCAGGGTGCCCGCATCGGGGCGACCCCGGTCCAGCGCTTCAACCGCCGGGTGCTGCTGATCGCGTCACGGTTCTGGCAGCTCGACTCGCTCTACAAGTCGAATGAGAAGTACCTGCCGGACTGGAAGCCCCGCCTGCTCTGCTACCAGAACGCGGGCCAGCTCACACAGGTGATCTTCGCGGTCGGGCAGGCCGAGGGCTTCCTGCCGAACACCCCGAACCTCCTCCACCGCCGCGACCGCTCCCCGGACCTGCACCGGCCCGAGATCTCCGCGGCGTTCGCCGATGCCGTGCGCGCCCAGGAGACCGCACTGCTCACGGTCTCGGCGCCCACGCGCCGCCTGACCGAGCAGCAGGCCACGCGCCACGCCAAGCTCGGCGTCCTGCGGGCCGCGGGCATGGAGCCCTACCCGGTCTCGGTCCCCCGGACCGTCTCGATCGGCGAGGCCGTGCGCCGGGGCGCCCACGTGCCCGACGGCGGCGCACCGGCCGGGGCGAGCACCTCACCGGGCGACGTGGCCCCCGGGGGCGACCTGTCCGTCGTCGGGCGCGTGGTGCGGCTGCGCGACCACGGCGGCGTGATCTTCGCCGACCTGCGCGAGGGCACAGACGAGATCCAGGTGATGTTCACCGCGGACCGACCGGGCCCGGACCTCGCGCTGTGGCGCCGGGCCGTCGACCTGGGCGACCAGGTGAGCGTCACGGGCGACCTCACCCGCAGCCGGCGCGGCGAGCTCTCGCTGCACGGCACCGCCTGGTGCATGGCCTCCAAGGCCCTGACCTCCCCTCCCGACAAGCACCGCGGGCTCGCCGACGCCGAGGCCAAGGTCCGGCTCAAGCACATGGAGCTCGCCCTCGACACCCGCACGGCCCAGGTCCTGCGCGGACGCAGCGCGGCCGTGAAGTCGCTCCGCGACTCGCTCGCCGCGCGCGAGTTCATCGAGGTCGAGACCCCGATCCTGCAGCGCGTGCACGGCGGGGCCAACGCCCGCCCCTTCACGACGCACATCAACGCGTACGACGTGGACCTGTACCTGCGCATCGCCCCCGAGCTGTTCCTCAAGCGGCTCGCGATCGGCGGGGTCGGCAAGGTCTTCGAGCTGGGCCGCAACTTCCGCAACGAGGGCGCCGACGCGACCCACAACCCCGAGTTCACGTCGCTCGAGGCCTACCAGGCGTACGGCGACTACACCTCGATGCGCGTCCTCACGCGCGACCTCATCATCGAGGCAGCGGTCGCGGTGCACGGCGAGCCGATCTCGCGCCGGGCCGACGGGACAGTCGTCCGGCTCGACGGCGAGTGGCCCGTCCACACCGTGCACGGGGCCGTGTCCCGGGCCGTGGGCCAGGAGGTCACGCCGGACACCCCGCTCCAGACGCTCCAGGCGATCTGCGAGGAGAAGGGCGTCCACTGGACCCCGACCATGACCCACGGCGCGATCGTCACCGAGCTCTACGACGCGTTCGTCGAGGGGCAGACCGTCGAGCCCACGTTCTACACGGACTTCCCGCTCGAGACCTCGCCGTTGACGCGCACGCACCGCCGCGACCCGCGGCTCGCGGAACGGTGGGACCTCGTGGCGTTCGGCGCCGAGCTGGGCACCGCGTACTCCGAGCTCATCGACCCCGTGGACCAGCGCGAGCGCCTCACGCAGCAGTCCCTGCTGGCCGCCGCGGGCGACCCGGAGGCCATGGAGGTCGACGAGGAGTTCCTGTCCGCCCTGGAGTTCGCGATGCCCCCCACGGGCGGGCTCGGGATCGGGGTGGACCGCGTCTACATGATGCTCATCGGGGCGAGCATCCGCGAGACGCTCGCGTTCCCGTTCGTCCGGCCGTCGGGTCGCGGCTGAGCCGGACCTCGGCACCGTCCCCGAGGCGGTCGGGCAGATCGAGCTGCCCGACCGCCTCGGCTTCAGCGGCCCTGGGGCGACTCACGCACCACGTCGGAGTCTCGTACCGATCACCATGCCGAGCGGCAGCGAGACCAGTGCCACCCCGACGACGAACGGCGCCCCGGACCCTGCCGCGGCGAACGCACCGCCCCCAGCACCGAAGGCCAGCACGAGGGCCGCCATCGGTGCGGCAGTGCGGGCTCCGGACGCGCG
The DNA here is from genome assembly GCF_001428945.1 of Oerskovia sp. Root918. Classification (NCBI taxonomy): domain Bacteria; kingdom Bacillati; phylum Actinomycetota; class Actinomycetes; order Micrococcales; family Cellulomonadaceae; genus Oerskovia; species Oerskovia sp. Root918. The sequence continues at coordinate 79,700 of NZ_LMJG01000012.1, read as the reverse complement.
CTGCCGCTTGAGATGGTCGAGGAGCACCCCGGCCCCCGCTCCGAACACCACGGCGAACAGGTACAGCATCGTCGTCCTCGCTCCCGAGCCGTCCGTCGGCTTCGGGCCAACCTTCACGTATCGGACGCGGTCGGGCCAGCCCAGCGTCCCGACGAGCAATCCTCCGCACGAGTTTTCCGCACCACCGTGCGGAGAGTTCGGCACGGGGTGTGGATGGCGTCACACGGAGCGATAACGAACGGGTAACGTAGGCGGCGATCGGGCGCAGCACGGACGGCAACGACCACTGGCTCCCGCACCACGGCAGTCAGCAGAGTCCTCCCCCGGGAGGTCGTCCAGAGCACAGGAGTCACGTCAGGTGGAAACGTCCGCACCGGTCCAGCAGCGCCCGCACGGCGCAGCGCCGACCCCCACGCGGCGTCAACGTCAGGCCGAGCTCCGCGCGCGAGAGCTCGCCGCGGCCGGGGTCGACGGACGCGCCCACGCAGACACCCTGCACGTCGAGCACCGCCACACCGCATCCCGCCCAGCGACGTTCGCGGTTCCTCAGGTCGCCGTCGCACCTCACGTGCCGGCCCGCGTCGAGGCCCCGTTCTCCGCGCCCGCACCGTTGACGAGCACGCACGCTGCTCCCGCACCGGCACGCCGGGCCACCGCCCTCCAGGCGCTCCCCCCGGTCGCCGCCACGACTCCTGCCGCCGCGGCCCGCGCCATGGCTCCCGTCGAGGCCCCTGTCGCAGCCCAGCCCGCGACCCCTCGCGTCTCCCCCTTCCCGCCCACGGGCATCCAGCGTGCCGCCGAGCCCGTCGCGCCGCTGCAGACCCCCTCGGGCGAGATCCCGGTCGTCCTGGTCCCGGCGCCGACCCCCCTGCGCTCTGCCCCCACGCCCGTCGTCGCCACCCCGCCCGCACCGTTCGTCGCCACCGGCTTCAGCGCGGCCACGACGGACGAGCACCCGTTCGCCCCCCTCACGCGGCGCGAGCGCAAGGCCGGCGGACCGGCCACGGGTCCCACCCCGGTCGTCGCCTCGGCGATGCCCACGCGCGGCCCCCTGTTCGGCTCCAAGTTCGTGGCCCGCGCCGCGACGGGCGCTGCCTTCGTGGGCGCTCTGGCGTGCGTCCCCCTGGTCCTCCCCGGCACCGCCTCGGGAGACTTCGCCCCGGGCGGCTTACGGACGGACCTCGCGGACGACGAGGCCGGCGACGCGACGACCGGGCTCGCCCAGCAGGAGGCCGACGTCGAGGAGCAGCTCCTCAGCCAGGCACAGGACCTGCTCACCCGCGCCGACGGCCCGGCGGCTGAACGCGCCACGAGCCCGCAGGACCTCGCGGACGCGAAGGCCGAGCTGGCCGCGCTCACCGAGTCCCTGATCGCCGAGCGTGCTCAGGGCACGGACCGCGCCTCACGGTCGAGCGAGCGCACGGCCCTGACGACGGAGACCGCGGCAGAGGTCGGCACCGAGGCAGTCGCTCCCGCGACCAGCGAGGACGTCGCCCGCGCGGCGAACCGTGTCGCGGTCCTGCTCCAGGACTTCGGCGAGACCGGCGCGTCGGGCGTCACGCCGGCACCGGCGACTCCCGCCGAGCTCGCTGCCGAGCGCCGCGTGCGCGCCGCGACCCTGCTCGCCCAGTGCGGGTCCACGAACTACGCGAACGGCAAGATCCCGGCCTCGGCACTGACGACGCTCTCGTTCGCGCGGAGCCACATGCTGCGCTGCGACGCAGCGGCGATGCTCGAGGAGCTGTCCGCGGCCTACCAGCAGCGCTTCGGCGAGCCGATCGGCCTCACCGACTCGTACCGCTCGTACGCCAGCCAGGTCTCGACCCGCGCCGCCAAGCCCGGCCTCGCTGCGGTCCCCGGCACGTCGAACCACGGATGGGGCCTGGCGATCGACCTGACCTCACCCGCCTCGAACCCCGGCTCGGCCCAGTACAAGTGGCTGCGCGCCAACGCGCCGCTCTACGGCTGGGACAACCCGCCGTGGGCCCGCAGCAACGGGTCCAAGCCCGAGCCGTGGCACTTCGAGTACGCGTCCGGCTGGTAGCGCACGCTCAGCGGAACTCTGCCTCCACGACGGGAGCCACCGCCCCGTCGGGTACCTCCCCACGCAGCACCTGCGCGACGACGTCGGGACGGGTGAGCGGGAACATGTGTCCCTCGCCCCGCAGCCCGTAGACCTCCGCGCCCAGGCGCGCGCCGAGCTCACGCTCGTCCCGCAGGAACGCGCCCTGCCCACGCCGCCCCCAGCCGACGAGCTGGACGGGGCGTACCGCGAGCCGTCGCATCGCCCCCGCGTCGCGCGCGAAGAGCGCGGTGACCCGTTCTGCCTGCGCCCAGCTCTGCTCGTACTGCCCGGTGAGCAGGCGCCACGCCTCGGGCGTGCCGTAGCGGCGGACGGCCTCGTCGTCGGGCAAGGGGTCGGGGCGGTGCGTCGCGTCGTACCAGGCCCGACGGCGCAGCGCGGGTCCCCGCCTCGTGACCGCCCCGCAGCGCGAGAGCAGGAGCCCGCTCGTGTGGACGACACGCTCGGCGAGGAGCGTGAGCCCCACGGGCGCGGGCCGCTCGGGACGGCGCGGGAGGAACGGGGTCGTGGGGTCGAGCAGCAGCACGGCCCCGAGCTCCTCGGGGTGGGTCAGCGCCCACTCGATCGCGGCCAGACCGCCCACGCTGTGCCCCACGAGCCCGACGCTGCCCGGCGCCTGGTCGTCCGCCAGCCCGAGCTCGGCACGGATCGCCGCGACGGGGGCCGTGACGGCGGTGTCCCAGGAGTCGAGCACCCGGACCGTCGCGTCCGGGAACTGCTCGCGCACCACCCGGGCGACGGGTTCCATGTCCGAGGGAGCGAGCAGGAGACCGGGGAGGACGACCCAGGTCGTGGGTGCCGGTGTGGTGATCGCCGAAGCCATGCGCCACAGTCCATCACGGCTCGCTGTGCGACGCCGGTGAGCGCGCTGTGCGGTCCTGGGGAACGTCTGTCTCCGGTGCACCGCGGTGTGGCTGGCGCAGCGTCAGGACCTGCACGGCCAGCACGAGCACCACGGAGAACGCGACGATCTGGACGCGCTGCACGATCCCGGTCCCCACGGGGAGCGGGCTGCCGAACAGGCCGATCGTGCCGGTCACGACCCCCAGGAGCGGTCCCAGCGCGCCCGCGAGGCGCGCAGAGACGCCGAGGAGGGTGCGCCGTCGGGCGCGAGCGAGCCACACGACCCCCGCGCTCGCGACGAACGAGCTGACGCCCGAGGCCACGCTCGAGAAGGTGTGGGCCTGATGAGCGAGGCTGAGCTCACCAGCCTCCTCACGTGCGGCGCAGTCGCCCACCGAGAGCGCGCAGTCGAGCGGCAGCAGCGCGTCCGCCACGGTCGCGAGGCCGAACACGACGAAGGCCCAGAACGTCACCTTCTGCACGAGCGTCGCGGCCGGGGCGCCCGCTCGGCGGGCGAGCCGGTACGCCGTCCCCAGGAGGGCGAGGCCGCCGACCACGAGGGCGCCCGCGGCCACGTCGGTGGACCGGAACAGGGGCGAGGTGGCTTGGTCGAGCGCCGCGAGCTCGGACAGGTACGACCGCGCGGGGTCGAGGGGCCAGCCCGCGGCCGCCTCGACGACGACCCCCAGGTAGAGGACCCCCGCGAGGGTCAGCAGGACCTGCGCTGCCGTGACGAGCCGGGTGCCGGGGCGGCGCGGGTCGGACCCGCCGGCGGAAGGCTCCGAGCTCATGCGACGAGTGCCTCGACGCCCGCGACGATGCGCTCGATCCCGAAGTCGAGCTCGGCCTCGGGCGAGTACGCCGACTGCTGCGCCTCGCCGACAGTCGCCCCGACGCGTCCCGCGACCGTGAACGTGCTCATCGCGCTGATGCGTTCGAGCAGCGGGGCGTTCGCGGCCCACCACTCGTCGTCGGTCTGGCCGCTCGCCTCGTGCGCGGCGCGGGCCGCACGAGCGCGCCGGGCCGCGGTCGTCGCCTGTCCCACGACGAGCGTCACGGTCGCGTCCATCGCGACGTCGTCGAGGCCGACGCCCTCGATCGCGCGGAGCTCGACGTCGTACTTGCGCGTCTCCCCCGGCCCCAGGACGGGGCGCGCGAGGTCGATGTCGAGCAGCCACGGGTGGGCCGCGAAGAGGTCCCAGTTGGCTCGCGCCACGGAGCGCAGCCGGTCCTGCCAGGTCGCTCCCGGCGCGTGCCCCTGGGGGTAGAGGTCGCCGTAGGCGCGGTCGACCACGAGGTCGACGAGGTCGTCCTTGTTCTGCACGTAGGTGTAGAGCGACATGGTCCCGATGCCCAGCGCGGCCGCGACCTTGCGCATCGAGAGCCCCGTGAGCGCCCCGTCCTCGTCCGCGAGCCCGACGGCGGCGCGCGCCACCTCGTCGGGCGTCCGGGACTGCTGGGGCCCCCGTGCGCCGCGGTCGGCGTGCAGGCCCCAGAGCAGGGCGAGGGTCCGCGCGGGGTCGCGCGGCGTCGCGGCGGGTGCGGGGCTGGGCGTCGGGGTCGGCACGGGCTGCCTCCTCGGTCGGGGTCGGGGATCATCGAGGAGTGCCCGACGTTCACCCGAACTGTCGGGAATGATCTGCGTACATCGTACGTTGATCGGCTCGGGAAACGTCGACGGACGGCGTACCAGGAAGGCCTCGTGACCCTCGCAGCACGCACCTCGGCCGGAGCCGGACCTGGCGAGTCCGGCGAGCACGGCACCGGCAGTGCTGGCAGCCCTGCCGCCTGGGCGCGCTGGGACACGGAGACCGTCGACGGGCTGCTCGACGCGTGGGCCTCGGGCGACGCGTCGCCCTCCGAGGTGTTCTGGGGCGCGGTGTGCGCCGAGGCCCTGAGCCACGTCGCGGCAGGGCACCTGGTGCCCGTGGTCGGGGCGGCCTCCCCCGAGTCGGCGGGAACTGAGGGGTCGGCGGGGGCTGAGGGGTCGGCGGGCTCTGCCGGGACCGCTGGCGCGCCACGCTCGGCCCGGTGGAGGCTCGGACCGCTCGACGGCCCCTCGCTCGACCGTGTGCACGCGCTCGCCGGCGCCATACCGCTCGACGAACGAGGGGCGGGCCCGAGGAGTGACGCGGACGCACGGACCGCCCTGGTCCGGGCCGCCATGGATGCCGTGGCGGACGCCCTCGTCCGGGAGGCCGGAGCGAGCATCGAAGTGCCTCGCGGGGTGGCCCGCGGCCTGGTCGCGGCGCCGGGAGCCGGCGCGCCCCCGGTTCCCGACCACCTCACGGACTGGGCGCACGACGCCGCCGCGCTCCTCGACCCACGGGTGGCCGTGAGCCTGCGGCTCGAGCCGCTCGTGCGCCGCGCGACCGATGCAGGTGCTGCCGAGGGCGACGGGTCTCCGGCCGACGGCGACCGCCACGAGGACCTGGCCACGTGCGACTGGCTCGCGACCGTGATCGTCCGCGGACCCACCGGGACCCGCCCCGCCGCGGACCTGTGGGCGTCGGCCCGGACCGGCGAGGGAGCACGCGAGGCCCAGGAGGCGATCGGTGACGTCCTGGTCCGGCTGCGCGCGGGAGCGGTGGCCTGGCCCCCGCTCGACGGGCTGCTCGACCAGGCAGTCCCGGGCTCGCTCGTGCTCGCCCCGGCCGACGTACGCGAGCTTCTCGCCGAGGGCTCCGCGTCGCTGGCGACGACCGGGATCGCGGTCGAGTGGCCCGCCCACCTCGCGGGTCAGGTGCGGTCCGTCGCGGTCTTCTCCCCGACCGAGGTCCCCGGTGACGCCCCGGACGAGGAGCGCCGAGCCCTTCCCGCACTGCTCGGCTCCCCCGGCCACGGTCGTCCGCGGTCCGGCTCGCCGTCACCCATGACGCTCACGCACGAGCTGACGCTCGACGGCGTGCGGCTCACCGCGGACGAGCGCGAGCACCTGGCGCGCGTCCACGCGGAGGGGCGCTCCGCCGTCGTGCAGCTCCGTGGGCGCTGGGTCCTCGCGGATCCCGCCGCGGCCACGGCCGCGACGCGGCGCTCGCCCCAGCCCGTCTCCGCGCTCGACGCCGTCGCGGCCGCGCTCACCGGCGTCGCCCGCGTGGGCGACCACGAGCTCACCGTGACCCCGACGCCCTGGCTCGACCGGCTGCGCGCCGAGCTCGAGGACCCGTCCCCGGCGCGTGACGTCGTCGCGCCCGAGGGGCTCCACGCGTCGCTGCGCGACTACCAGCTCGACGGCCTGCGCTGGCTCGCACGCCTGACGGGGCTGGGCCTGGGCGCGTGCCTCGCGGACGACATGGGCCTCGGCAAGACCGTCACGCTCATCGCGCTGCACCTGCACCGCGCTCGCCCCCGGCCCGACGACGCCGCCGCTCCCACCGGGGAGGCGGCGGGCGCCGGGCCCACCCTGGTGGTGTGCCCGGCCTCGCTCCTGGGCAACTGGGAGCAGGAGATCCGCCGGTTCGCGCCCGGCGTCGCGGTGCGGCGCTTCCACGGCACGTCGCGCGACCTGCGCGGGGTCACCGACGGGTTCGTGCTCACGACGTACGGGACGGTCCTGTCGGACTCCTCGCAGGCCGACCCGGTGCTCGCGGCGCACCGCTGGGGGCTCGTCGTCGCGGACGAGGCCCAGCACGTCAAGAACCCGGGCTCGGGCACCGCGAAGGCGCTGCGGACGATCCCCGCGGAAGCGCGCGTGGCCCTGTCCGGGACGCCCGTCGAGAACAACCTCACCGAGCTGTGGGCCGTCATGGACTGGCTCGTCCCCGGCCTGCTGGGTTCGCGCGGGCAGTTCCGGCGCCGGTGGGCCGACCCGATCGAGCAGACCCGCGACCCCGTGCTGGCCGAGAGGCTGTCCCGGCTGGTCCGACCGTTCCTGCTGCGGCGACGCAAGTCCGACCCCGGGATCGCGCCCGAGCTGCCGCCCAAGACCGTGACCGACCAGGTCGTGCCGTTCACGGCCGAGCAGGTGGGGCTCTACGAGGGCGCCGTGCGGTCGGCGCTCGAGGAGATCGACCGGGCCGAGGGCATGGGGCGGCGCGCCATGATCGGTGGGCTGCTCACGCACCTCAAGCAGATCTGCAACCACCCCGCCCAGTACCTGCACGAGGACGAACCACGGCTGTCCGGGCGATCCGGCAAGCTCGACGCGTTCACCGAGCTCGTCGCGACCGTCCGGGCCGAGGAGGGCGCGATCCTCGTGTTCACGCAGTACGTCGCGATGGCCCGGCTCCTCGAGTCCTACCTCGCGCGTCGTGGCGTCCCGACCATGCTGCTGCACGGCGGGACCCCCGTGGCCCAGCGCGAGCAGATGGTCGCCCGGTTCCAGGCCACCGAGGAGATGCCGCCCGTGTTCCTGCTCTCGCTCAAGGCCGCGGGCACCGGGCTCAACCTCACGCGGGCCGACCACGTGATCCACTACGACCGCTGGTGGAACCCGGCCGTCGAGGAGCAGGCCACCGACCGGGCGTACCGGATCGGCCAGACCCGGCCCGTCCAGGTGCACCGCCTGACCAGCGAGGGAACCATCGAGGAGCACATCGCCCGCATGATCGAGTCCAAGCGCGAGCTCGCCGACGCGGTCCTGGCGCCGGGCGGTGTCGAGGGCGCGATCTCCGAGCTCAGCACGGCCGACCTGGCCGAGCTGGTGTCGTGGCGGGGAGCCGACGGCGGCGAGCGATCGTCCGCCGCCGGCGAGAGGGGGCGCTCATGAGCGCCGTGGGCTTCCCCGCCTTCCCTCCGACCGGTACCGCGACCCAGGGCGCCGTCCGCCGGGGGCAGTCCTGGTGGGCGCGCTCCTGGGTGCGCGCCATGGAGGAGTTCGCGCTCGACGCAGGCCCGCTCAAGAAGGGACGCGCCTACGCGCGCACCGGTCGGGTCGGGCCGATCACAGTCAGCCCCGGCGCGGTCCAGGCGCGCGTACAAGATGATGACGGGGAGATGTACCACACGGTCGTCTCGCTCGAACCGTTGTCCGACGACGAGTGGGACAGGTTCCTCGAAGCCCTCGCCTCGCGGTCCGGGCGGCTCGCTGCCCTGCTCGCCGGGGAGATGCCGCGCGACGTCGTCGCTGCGGCCCTCGACGCCGACGTCACGCTGCTCCCCGGGATCGGCGACCTCGAACCCGCGTGCGACTGCCCCACCTGGGACCTGCCCTGCCTGCACGCGGCGGCGCTCAGCTATCAGGCGGGCTGGCTGCTCGACGCCGACCCGTTCGTGCTCTTCCTGCTGCGCGGACGCTCGCGCGAGCAGGTGCTCGACGCGCTGCGGGGGATGTCGACACCGGGCGACCTCACGGCGGGCGACCTCACGTCACGCACCGCCACGAGCGGCCCCACCGGAACCGGCGGCGAGGGCACGGCCGACCACCCGTCGCCCGACCCGGGCGACGACCCGGCGAGCGACGCGGGGACGGGAGCGACGCCGTCGGGCCCCCGTGTCCTGGGCGAGCTGCCCCCGCCGCCCGACGTCCCCGAACCGCCCGCGGCAGCCGACCTGCTCCCCGGCGTCCCGGACCGGACCCCCGACGGGACCCCTGTCGACGTCGCGGGACTGCGAGCCGTGCTCGCCGCGGCGGCCCTCGCCGCCGCCGAGCGGCTCACGGCTCTGGACCGCTGACGGCCCAGGTCTCAGGCGCGCTCGAGCAGGACCATGACCTCGTAGTGCGAGGTCTGCGGGAACATGTCGAGCACCCGCCCTCGCACGGGGCGGAGCGACGGCATGGTCGCGAGGTCGCGGGCCAGCGACTCGGCGTTGCAGCTGGAGTAGACGACCTGCTGCACGGTCGAGGACTCGAGCCAGCCCGCGAGCTCCGCGCCGATCCCCCGCCGCGGCGGGTTCACGATCACCAGGTCGGGGACCCGCTCGGCCGCGAGGGCGAACGCCGTGGCGTCGCCGGCCCGGAACGTCACGTCGTCGAACCCGGCCTGCGCGGCGCTGCGCTCGGCGCTCACGATCGCCTCACGGCTCGACTCGATCCCGACCACCTCACGTCCCGGTGCCGCACAGTGCAGCGCGAACCCGCCGACGCCGCAGTACAGGTCCCAGACGCTCGACGGCGCGGCCTCGTCGACCCACTCGCGCCCCTGCCTGTACAGCGCCGCGGCGACCTCGGTGTTGGTCTGGAAGAAGCTCTGCTGGCGCAGGTGCATCTCGATGCCGTTGACCCGCATGGTCAGGGTGTCGGCCTCGGTGAGCAGGATCTCCTGGTCGCCCTCGAGCGCCGCCTTGTGCTCGGGCAGGATGTTGGCCGACACCACGCGCGCCTGCGGCAGCGCGTCGAGCAGGCTCGGCAGGTGCTTGCGCAGGCGCGACACCGGCTCCTGCGACCGGAGCACGAAACGCACCATGAGCTCGCGGTCGGGCGACTGCGTGACCAGCACGTTCTTGAGCTCACCGCGCCGCGTCGTCACGTCGTACGGCGTGAGGGCCGCGCGCGTGACGAACGCCGCGAGGACGGGGAAGACGGCCTGGAGGTCGGCCGGGTACAGGCCGCAGTCCTGGAGGTCGACGCCACGCCCGCCCGCGTCGAGGATTCCGAGCGTCGGGTGCTCGACCGTGCCGCCCACGACCATCTTGGCCTTGTTGCGGAAGCCGGACTCCTGGCTCGGGAACGGGCGGTCCCACCGTAGCCCCTCGTGCGCCGCGAGGAGGTCGCCCGCGTGCCGCTGCTTGTCGGCGAGCTGCGCGGCGTAGCCCTGCCCCATGAGGGTGCACGAACGGCACTCGTGGGCGTCGAAGTGGGGGCACTGCATTCCCCCGAGTCTACGGGGCGGGCCTCACGGACAGGCCCAGCGTGCGGGCCGGGAACGTGCGGGCCGGGACGCGCGGGCCGGGAACGTGCGGGCCGGGACGCGCGGGCCGGGGACGTCCGCTACCGGCGGCTCGTGCCGATCACCACGGTCGCGCCGAGGTCGTCGTCGGTCACGGTCCGGGCGACGAGCCCGGCCCGCTCGAAGAGCCCGACGGCGACAGGAGCCTGGCGCGCACTGGTCTCGATCAGGAGGTGACCGCCCGGGGCGAGCCAGGCCGCGGCGTCGGCGGCGACCCGTCGGTGCACGTCGAGCCCGTCGGCGCCCCCGTCGAGCGCGACCCGGGCCTCGTGCAGCCGGGCCTCGGGGGGCATGGTCCCGATCGCTTCGGTCGGGACGTACGGGGCGTTGACGACGAGCACGTCGACCCGTCCTCGCAGCTGGTCGGGGAGGGCGTCGTACAAGTCGCCCTCATGGACCTGTCCATGAAGGTTCCGGCGCGCGCAGCGCACGGCCGCGGGGTCGATGTCAGCGGCGTGCAGGTCGATGCCGGGACGGGCTGCGCGCAGCACCGCCCCGAGAGCACCCGTGCCGCAGCACAGGTCCACGACCGTCGCGCCCTCCCCCGTGATCTCCACGGCGGAGGACGCGAGGAGCTCCGAACGCCTGCGGGGCACGAACACCGTGGGCTCGACGAGGATGCGCAGGCCGCAGAACTCGGCCCAGCCGAGGACCTGCTCGAGCGGGAGCCCCGAGACCCGGCGCGAGACCATGTCGTCGAGCTCGGCGGGGGAGGTCGCGGCGGCGACGATCAGGTCTGCCTCGTCCTCGGCGAACACGCAGCCTGCGGCGCGGAGGGTGAGCACGATGTCCGACGGGGTCATGGGGAGACACACGCTACTACCCGGTGGGCAGGGCGCGCGGGCGGATAATGGACCTGTGCCCGACGCCGCAGCCCCCGTCCCCGCCCGCCCCGCCTCTCCCGTGGTCGCCACCCCGCGGGGTCCGTCCCCGCAGGCCCGCACCCATGCCGAGGACCTCGCCCGGTTCGTCGAGGCCTCGCCCTCGTCGTTCCACGCGGCCCACGAGGTCGCCCGCCGCGCGGTCGAGGCGGGCTTCACGCTGCTCGACGAGGCCGACGCCTGGCCGCTCGCGAGCGCGGAGGGGCGCTACGTGGTCGTGCGTGACGGTGCCGTCATCGCGTGGGCAACGCCCGCGGGGGCGAGCGCCACGACGCCCTTCGCGATCCTCGGCGCGCACACCGACTCCCCCGGCTTCAAGCTCAAGCCCAAGCCGACCACGGGCCGCGAGGGCTGGTGGCAGGCGGGCGTCGAGGTGTACGGCGGTCCCCTGCTCAACTCGTGGCTCGACCGCGAGCTCGAGCTCGCCGGGCGCCTCGTGACGCTCGACGGCCGCAGCCACCTGGTCCGCACCGGCCCCCTGCTGCGCATCCCCCAGCTCGCGATCCACCTCGACCGGAGTGCGAACGAGGGTCTGACGCTCGACAAGCAGCGCCACACCCAGCCCGTGTGGGGTCTCGGCGCGCTCGGCGCCCCCGACGCGGACCTGCTCGCGCTGCTCGCCGAGCACGCGGGCGTGCGAGCCGCGGACGTCGGCGGGTACGACCTGGTCGTGGCCGACACCCAGGCCCCGCGGATCTTCGGGGCGCACGAGGAGCTGCTCGCCTCGGGACGGCTCGACAACCTGCTGTCGGTACATGCCGGGCTCACGGCGCTGCTCGAGGTGGCGGCGGAGGCGCCTGGAGCGTCCACGGGGGCCGGTCGTCGTGGGCGGCACGAGGCGCCCGTCGCCGTGCTCGCGGCGTTCGACCACGAGGAGATCGGCAGCGAGACCCGATCGGGGGCCAGTGGCCCGTTCCTCGCCGACGTGCTCTCGCGCATCAGCGCCGGCTTCGGCGCGAGCGAGGAGGACCGGCACCGTGCGCTCGCGGGGTCGCTGTGCGTGTCGAGCGACGTCGGCCACTCGGTCCACCCCAACTACCCCGAGCGCCACGACCCGGCCAACCGACCGCTGGCCGGCGGCGGTCCCATCCTCAAGATCAACGCCAACCAGCGGTACGCGACCGACGCCCACGGCGCGGCAGCCTGGGCCGCGGCCTGCGCGGCAGCCGGCGTGCCGAGCCAGGAGTTCGTCTCGGAGAACACCGTGCCCTGCGGGTCGACGATCGGTCCGCTCACCGCGACCCGGCTCGGGATCCGGACGGTCGACGTGGGCGCGCCCATCCTCTCGATGCACTCGGCGCGCGAGCTGACGGCCGTCGCGGACCCGTACTACCTGTCGCGGGCGATCGGGCAGGTGTTCGCGGGCTGAGGGCGGAGGACGCGCGCCGCGGCACTACCTGAGTCGCCGAGGTAGAACGTTCTGCGCGAGGTAGAACCCCTCGCGTACTACGTCGCGCAGGTCGTTCTACCTCGCGGTCCTGGGCAGCAGCGCCCGCGCGACGGTTCGGCCCGGCACGCCCCAGGTGGGAGACTCGGAGACGTGCCCAGCCCGTCGCGAACCCCGGAACCGGACGCCGCGTCGGCCAGCCCGTCGAACGGCTCCTCGAGGTCCGGCGCCCCGGACGCTCGCGACAGCACCAGCACCGGTCTGCCGACCGTGTCCGACCGCCCCGGCGCCCTGCTCGACGTCCTGCTCGCGGGCGGCCGCCGCGCCGACCGGCTGACGCACGTCGAGCACCTGCCAGGACGCCCCGGGCAGCACGCCGACTGGCCCGGCTGGGCCGACGCCTCGCTCGTGGCGGGCTACCGCTCGTTGGGCGTGGAGCGACCGTGGGCGCACCAGGTCGAGGCGGCCGAGGCCGCCTGGTCCGGACGGCACGTCGCGCTCGCGACCTCGACCGGCTCGGGCAAGTCGCTCGCGTTCTGGTTGCCCGCGCTCACCGCGGTGCGCGCGGACCGCGCGGCCGAGACCCTGGCCCCCGGCCGGATCGAGAGCGCCCGGACGCGCGGCACGGTCCTCTACCTGAGCCCCACCAAGGCTCTCGCGGCCGACCAGGTCGACGGCCTCCAGCGCCTCCTCGACGCGTCACGCGCGAACGACGTCAAGGTCTCGACGTGCGACGGCGACACCTCGTTCGAGGAGCGCAAGTGGGTCCAGGAGTACGCCGACGTCGTACTGACCAACCCCGACTTCCTGCACTTCGCGCTCATGCCCAACCACCGGCGCTGGACCCGGTTCCTGCGCAACCTGCGCTACGTCGTCGTCGACGAGGGGCACTCGTACCGGGGGGTGTTCGGGGCGCACGTGGCGCTCGTGCTGCGACGCCTCGCCCGGCTCTCGGCGCACTACGCGCCCGCGCCACCGGCGGGGTCGTCAGAACCACGCCGGGGTATGGACCGGCCCGCTTCTGACACCGGGTCCGCGCGGGGCCTCACGTTCGTCGTCGCCTCGGCCACCACGGCCGACCCTGCGGCGAGCGCCGGCCGGCTCATCGGGGTCCCGTCCGAGCAGATCGTCACGGTCGACACCGACACGAGCCCCGCGGGCCGCAAGACGTTCGCGCTCTGGCAGCCCCCCGAGGTCCTGGGCTACGAGGCCGCGCAGGCCCGCGCCGCGGCAGCGAACGACCCGGCGGCAGATGCGGCCCTCGCGGAGTCCTTGCTGATCGACCCCACGGCCCACGACGAGCTGGGCCTGACGAGCGACCCCGACGAGCCCGCGACGCCCGGCGACTCGCCCGAGCGCCCACGCCGGTCGGCCACGGCCGAGGCAGCGGACCTCCTGGCCGACCTCACGGCAGCAGGCGCCCGGACCCTCGCGTTCACGCGCTCGCGCCGTGGGGCCGAGGCCGTCGCGACCCAGACCCAGGACCACCTGCGCGTCGTCTCGCCGCAGCTCGCACGCCGGGTCGCGGCCTACCGCGGCGGCTACCTGCCCGAGGAGCGCCGGGCGCTCGAGCAGGCCCTGCGCAGCGGCGCGATCCGGGGCCTCGCGACGACCAACGCGCTCGAGCTGGGCGTCGACATCTCGGGCCTCGACGCGGTCCTCATCGCGGGCTGGCCGGGCACGCGCATGTCGGTCTGGCAGCAGGCGGGGCGCGCGGGGCGCGCGGGAGCCGACGGCCTGGTCGCGTTCGTCGCGCGCGAGGACCCGCTCGACACCTACCTCGTGCACCACCCCGAGGCGATCTTCGCGGCCCCGCTCGAGGCCACGGTGTTCGATCCCGCCAACCCGTACGTCCTCGCGCCGCACCTGTGCGCGGCGGCCGCCGAGGTCCCGCTCAGGCAGTCCGACCTCGCCGTGTTCGGCGACCCCGCCGCGGTGACCGAGCTCCTGGGTGTGCTGGTCGCGCGAGGTGCGCTGCGCCGTCGGGCGTCCGGGTGGTACTGGACCCATGCCCAGTCCGCCGCCGCCATGACCGACCTGCGCGGCTCGGGCGGCTCGCCCGTGCGCGTGGTCGAGGCCGGCACGGGGCGCCTCCTCGGCACGGTCGACGCGGCCTCGGCCGACGGCTCGGTGCACGACGGCGCGGTCTACGTGCACCAGGGCGTGAGCTACGTCGTGGAGACGCTCGACCTGCGCGACGGCGTCGCGCTCGTCGCGCGCCGGGACGTCGACTTCGGGACGTGGTCGCGCTCGGTCACGGAGATCGCTATCCACGGGATCCGCGACGAGGAGGAGAGCGAGGCCCCGGCCCCGGTCGGGTCCGCCCCGTCCGGCGACGGCCCGACGGCGGAGCCCGCCCCGGGCGACGAGCCGTCCGTCCCGCGGGGCTCGGCCCCGAACGACGCCGCGCACCCCGCGATCCAGCGCTGGTGGGGGCCGATCGGCTGGGGGTTCGGGCCGGTCGAGGTCACGAGCCAGGTCGTGAGCTTCCAGCGCCGTCGCCTGCCGGACCTGCAGATCCTGGGCACCGAACCGCTCGACCTGCCCGAGCACACGCTCCCGACGACCGCCGTGTGGTGGACGGTCCCGGCCGAGGTCCTCGAGGCCGCGGGCATCGACGCCGAGACGGCACCGGGTGCGCTGCACGCGGCCGAGCACGCGTCGATCGGTCTCCTGCCGTTGCTCGCGACGTGCGACCGCTGGGACCTGGGCGGGGTCTCGACCGCGATGCACGTCGACACCGAGCAGGCGACGGTGTTCGTGTACGACGCGTACCCCGGCGGCGCGGGCTTCGCCGAGCGCGGCTTCCACCTGGGCGCGACGTGGCTGCGCGCGACCCGGGCCGCGATCTCGCGCTGCCCGTGCACGGACGGCTGCCCCGCGTGCGTGCAGTCGCCCAAGTGCGGCAACTTCAACAACCCGCTCGACAAGGCTGCGGCGGTCCGGCTGCTCGACGCGGTGCTCGCGTACGCGCCTGCGTGACCTGGGCCTGGGCCCGAGCCCGAGCCCGAGCCGTGCGACGAGTGCGTGATTCGGCTGCGACTCGGCGGGCGTGCCGCAGCCGAATCACGCACTCGACGTCACCGATCGTCGGCGCCTCTCACCGCGCCGACGCCGGTCCCGCCCGTGCGGCGGCCCGCGCCGTCCCGAGCGCCCCGGCCCATCCCGTTGCCTCGCGGGTGACGTCGACCCTGACCACGCCGTCGCCCTGCTCGACGCACGCCGCGACCACGGCGCCGTTGCGCTCCGCGGTCTCGTGCGCCGTCGGGCACGCGTCCCAGCCTCCCTGGAGGGCTGTCGCCCCGGCGACGGCCGCGAGGTCCGCTGCCGTCTGAGCCTGCCCTCGCGCGCCCTGCGCGGACGACAGGGCCGCGAGCGCGAGACCCAGGACGAGCGAGACCGCGATCAGGCCGAGCGCGAGCACGGTCCCCGACCCCTGGTCGGCGGGCCTCACGGTTCGTCCCACGCGACCGCAGCCCCGCGCGCCTGGAGCGGCGAGCTCGACAGCCAACCGCCGACCACGGGCTTGGCGACCCGCACCTCGACCCACGGGTGGCCGCGGGAGACGGTCACCGTGGCGTCTGCCCCGGCCACCTGCCCGACGACGGCGCGCACCACCGCGTCGTCCTCACCGATCGCGACGGCCCGGGCAGCGGCGCGAGCGGCGTCGGCGGCCTGAAGCTGTGCGTTCGCCGCCGCGGCGAGCGTGAGGACGGCCACCAGGACGAGGACGACCGCGGGCAGCGCCAGGGCGAGCTCGGCGGTCACGGTGCCGCCCTCACGGTCCGGGGACCTCCACCCGGGCCGACGCCACGACCGCCCCCGCGTCCCCCGCTGCGACGTCGCCGCCCGCGACGCCCCCGCCCTGCCGGCCGCCACGCTCACCCGATCGACAGGGCGCGCTGGATGATGCCGAGCAGCATCTCGCGCACCTCGCCGCTCTTGAGGATCGCGATGAGCAGGCCCGCGAACCCGACGGCCGCGATGGTCGCCACCGCGTACTCGGCGGTCGCGAGACCGGCCTCCGGGTCCTCGCCGCGGACGCGGACGAGCAGCCCCGCTCCGGTCGCTCTCGCCCGATACATGGTCTTCATGGGTGCCTCCTGGCTCTCGTGACCCACCTGTCGTGGGCCGTGCCGCCCACTGTGGCGAGCCCGCGTCCCGCCCCGCTCGCACAGCAGGCGACGTTGTGGAACACGCCCCCACGAGGCGTCCTGTGCATACCCCGCATCGCCGGGGCGCCGTCGTGACCTCGCGCGGCTCGGCGGCGCCCCCTCGAAGCTAGGCCCCCTGCTGCTCCAGCCAGGTGAGGATCGCTCGGTTGGTCTCGTCCGGCAGCTCTTGCTGGATCCAGTGACCGCAGTCCAGGGTGACCACCTCGACCTGAGGGACGAACTCGGCCAGCCGCTCGGACCTCGCGACCGGGTCACGGTCGCCGTAGATCATGAGCACGGGCTGCTGGATGATCGGATCCACGTCCGCCAGCAGGCGCCAGTTGCGGTCCAGGTTCCGGTACCAGTTGATGCTGCCCGTGAAACCGGTCGACTCGAAGGCGGACACGAAGACGGCCAGCTCGCTGTCGCTCATGACGGGCTCACCGAGCGGCGTCTGCGCTCTGGCGAGGTTCGCCATCGCCATGCCGGGCTGAGGTTCGCTGGGGGGCTCGTTCTTCCGGTACAGGTTGCGAAGGAACTGGGAGGTGTTCGCATCGAGCACGGCGTCCGCGACGCCTGGCTGTCGGTTGAAGTGGACGAAGTCGAAGTCACCGCCCAGCACCTCTTCCATGACCTCGATCCAGGGCCGCTCTCCGCGCTCCTGATACGGCAGGCTCAGGTTGATCACTCCGTTGACCCGGTGCGGATGCAGCAGCGTCAGTCCCCAGACGACGAAGGCACCCCAGTCGTGACCGATGAAGGTGGCGTCGTCGTATCCGTAGTGGTCGAGCAGCGCCACCAGGTCGCCTGACAGGTGTTCGACGTCGTACGCCGTCACCTCGGCCGGACGGGACGAGCCGCCGTAGCCTCGCTGGTTCGGGACGATGACGTGGTAGCCCGCCTCGACGAGGGCGGGCACCTGGTGACGCCAGGAGTAGGCGTGCTCCGGCCAGCCGTGGCACAGCACGACGGGTCGTCCTGCGTTGTGCCGGCCGGCTTCGAAGACCTCGAGCTCCACACCGTTGACCGGGACGAGGGTCGACTCGGGGAAGTCGCTGGGGTCGGGCATCGTGGTTTCTCTCCATCGGGCACCGGGACTTGTCGATGAGTTCATGTCGCCATCGTGCGACCCGTACCGGTCAACCCGTGTCCTGTTCTCCGCGCGCCTCCCGCGGCCACCGGCGAAACTGGTCGCGAGCGGCTGTCGATTCCGTCGGTGGTCACGCGTCATCGAGATGAAGGACCAACCACCCACTCACCTGGAGGAATCATGAGCACCGAGTACGCAGTCCTCATCCACGCCCCGGAAGACGGCACGCCCGCCATGCGCCCGGACCTGGCCGAGGAGATCATGGCCCAGCACGAGGAGTTCACGCGCCGCGTCGAGGTGGAGGGCCACCGGATCTCGGGCGGTGTCGAGCTCGAGGCAGCCGGGACGGCAACCCTGGTGCGCCCGGGGGTCGGGACGACCGAGGGCCCGTTCACCGAGCTCGCCGAGCAGATCGGCGGCATCTACCTGGTCGTGAGCGACGACCTGCCGGGGCTCGTGACGATCATCGACGAGGTCTTCGCGGGCGACGGCTGCACGTACGAGATCCGCCCCACGGTGGATCACGGCGGGGCAGACGCCGCCGCCGTGACCACGCCCGCAGGGGCGGAGGCCTGAGCCGTGAAGGTCATGTTCCTGCTGTACGGGGACGAGCAGGTCTGGGCTGCTGCCTCCGCGGAGGAACGTTCGCGGTTCATGGCGCAGCACGACGAGTTCGCCGCGTTCCTCAGGAAACGCGGGAGCATCGTGGCCGCGGAGGCGCTCAGCACGGTCGCCGCGGCCACGACGGTCCGCAGCCGGGAGGGCACGGTGACCGTGACCGAGGGTCCGCTCGCCGAGCTCGCCGAGCAGCTCGGCGGCTTCTACGTCGCGGTGCTGCCGAGCATCGACACCGCGATCGAGGCCGTCGCTCTCCTGCCGCAGTACACGGTCGAGCTGCGTCCGGTCGTGGACGTGGACGACCTGTGACCTCGTCGCCGGTCGCGCGCCCGTGACGCTCGTCGACGACGCGCTCACCTCGGCGTGGCGCGAGCACTGGGCGCGGTTGCTCGCGATGCTCGTCGCGCGCTACCGCCGTCCCGACCTCGCGGAGGACGCGCTCGCGGACGCGTTCGCGGCTGCGGCGAGGACGTGGCCCGTCGACGGCGTGCCGGACTCCCCCGCCGCCTGGCTGCGCACCGCGGCCGGGCGGCGCGTGCTCGACCGCTTGCGCGCCGAGGCGGTCGCTGTCCAGAAGGAGCCGCTCATGATCGTCGAGGCGCGGTCCGCGGCGGAGGCGACGGACGGTAAACCGGGCGTGGGCGACGACGGCGCTCACCTGCCCGACGACCGGCTCCGCCTCGTCTTCTCGTGCTGCCACCCGGCGTTGTCGGTCGAGTCGCGCGCGGCGTTGACCCTGCGGTTCGTCGCGGGCCTGCCCGTGCCGGACATCGCGCGGCTCTTCCTGGTCCAGGACACGACCATGGCGGCGCGCCTGACACGGGCGAAGAAGCGCCTGGTCGCCGCGGGCATCCCGTTCGAGGTGCCGCCGCCCGAGCGCCTGGACGACCGCCTCGACGACGTCGCCTCTGTCGTCTACCTGACCTTCACCGCGGGGTACGCGCCGGGCACGGGGCCCGACGTGCTGCGGGTGGCCCTGGCCGGCGAGGCGATCCGCCTGGCGCGCCTGCTCGACGAGCTCCTGCCTGGGCGTCCCGTGGTGCGGTCGCTGCTCGCCCTCCTGGTGCTCCAGCACTCGCGTCGTGACGCGCGCGTGGCTGCGGACGGGACGCTCGTGCTGCTGACGGACCAGGACAGGTCGCGGTGGCACGGCGACGAGATCGCGTCGGGTCTCGCGCTGCTCGCCTCCGTGCCCGACGGCGTCACTGGCCTCGCGCACGAGTACCGCCTCCAGGCGTCGATCGCCGCCGCGCACGCGGTCGCGGGACGCGCAACCGACACGGACTGGGGCGGGATCGCCGACCTGTACGCCGAGCTGGAGACGGCGACGGGCTCACCCATGGTCCGGCTCGCCCGGTCGGTCGCGGTCGCGGAGTCCGAGGGGCCGACCGCCGGGCTCGCGCTGATCGACGGCTTCGAAGGGATCGACGAGTCCCTCCGGACGAACCATCGGCTGCCGGCGACCCGGGCCGAGCTGCTGGCGCGGGCGGGCCGGCCCGCCGAGGCCGTGGCGTCGTTCGAGGAGGCGATCGGCCGGTGCGGGAACGCGGCCGAGCGAGAGCATCTGACGCGGCGGCTCGCGGAGGTCCGTGAGGACTTGCTCGGCTAGCTCGTGCGGACGCACCTTGTGACCCTGTGGCCCTGTGGCCCTGTGGCCCTGTGGCCCTGTGGCCCTGTGGCCCTGTGGCCCTGTGGCCCTGTGGCCCTGTGGCCCTGTGGCCCTGTCTGTGGCCCTGTGGAAAGCCTGAGCCATGGCCTGCTGACCGGCCACCATGGATCAGTAGCGTCCGATCAGCAGCATCGCTGAACCTCGTCCGTGCGGCTGGCTGCCTCAGAGACTCCACGAGTTCAGGACATCGCGACGTGCCGTCCAGGGCGATGCACGAGCGCTCCCAGATGTTGCGACGAGCGCTGTTCGCTCAGCGAAACCATGGCCCGCTCGTCGAACACCACTCCCGATTCCCACACACCTCTGCGAGGCACACATGCTCCCCCAGCCGACCAGCCCCGCGCGTCCGACGAGCCCGACGAGCCCGCCTTGGCCCCTCGACGATCGCTCCTTGCCCGCCGCCTACGGGGTACCACTCAGCCGGGTCGCTGCCGGTGCGGTCCGGCTCGAGTCCGCACGGCGCGACATCAGCCAAGAGGACCTCGCCGAGCTGCTCGGCCGGTCACGGAGCGCGATCTCGCAGCGCTTCACGGGCAAGGTCGCGTGGTCGCTCGACGACCTCGGCGCCATCGCCGCGGCATTCGGCTGTCCCGTCGACGACCTCCTCGACGACGGCTCGCAGCGTGGGCGCCGCTGACTCCCGCGGCGTCGAGTCACCGCGCTACCAACCCCTGCCCTCTGCCCCAACCGCCACCGCCCGGCCAGACCCGCACCGCACCGCACCAGCCCACGTCGCCAGGCATCACCCCTCACTGGGCAGCGCACCAGCCCTTGCCCCCAGGCCTCGCCCATCGCTCAGCTCCTCGCCGCCAGCCCTCACCCTCCACCGAGCACCCCACCGCCCAAAGACAGCAGCACGGGCAGCAGCCCGATGAGCACGAACGCCGGCAGGAAGCACACGCCCAGCGGCAGGACCAGGTGCACCGCGAGCCTCGCAGCGGCCTGCCGTGCAGCCGCCTGCTGGTCACGCCGGAGCTGCTCGCCCGCCACGCGCAGCGACTCCCCCGGCGCGGCCCCCTGCTCCCAGGCCGGGGCCAGCGCCGCGCGCACCACGTCCAGCCGCGCCGGTGACCCGGACCAGGCCTCGGCCCATCCTGCCCCGAGCACGACCGCAGCCCCGGCACGGTGGAGGGCGACGCCGTCGGGCCCTCCGACCGCCTGCCCCACAGCCTCGAGCGCGCGCGGGACGCTCGTCCCCGCTCGGACCGCCGCCCCGAGCAGCTCGAGCAGGACACCGATCTCGACCGGTCCGCCCGTCGCCGGCTCTCGCCCCGGAGCCGTCGCGACCGCCAGGTCGCCGAGCCGAGCCCGGACCCCTGCCCGCGCGACGCACCACGGGCTCGCGGCGACCAGGAACCCGCACGACAACGCCGCCACGAGCGGCCAGTCGACGCTCACGGAGGCAACCCCGCCGCCCTGGCCCGCGCGACCAGTCGACCCGACCACCGGCGCCCCACCAGGAGCAGCACCCCGCCGGCCAGCAGACCCGCCGATCCCACCCCGCCACCGAGCGCGGTCGCCACCGGATCGACCCCGAGGACCGCGCCGAGCAGCACCCCGACGGCGGGCAGCCACAGCAGCACGCGCGCCGTCGCCTGCGGGCCCGCGAGCGACGCCTCCCGGTCGGCTCGCGCCTCGGACTCCGCGGACAGCGCCTGCGCGATCGACTCGAGGACTGCGCCGAGAGGCGCCCCCACGTCGGCCGCCAACCGGCTCGCCGCGACGACCGCCGCGACCTGCCCCGGCGCCTCGCCCGAGCCACGAGCACCCACGACTGCGAGCAGGTCGGGCGCATCGGGGACGCCCCGGGAGTCCACCCGCACGCCGGCAGCCGTCGCCCACGCGGCCCCGGGCGCGCTCCCCGAGCGCACGAGCGACGCGACGTGGGACACGAGCAGACGCACCGAGCGTCCAGCGACCGTCCGTCGCCCGAGAGCCCGCGCGACCAGCCCCGATCCCTTCCCGCCCGCCGAGGGCCCCACCCCCAGACCGTCCGTCACGTCCGCGGCGCGACGCCCCGCAGGAACGACCGCCACCCAGACCACGCCGGCGACCGTGAGCGCGACCGCGAGGTCGCCGGTCACGCCCCGCCCCACCGGTCGGCGAACGCGTCCCAGCCCTCGGTGGCGACCGGTTCCCGCACGCCGTCCCACGTCGCGACGGGCTCGACCACCAGCTCGCCCCGCGCGTCGCGCCGCACGACCCCGATCTCTGCCAGGTACCGCACCCGCCCGGACCGCCGCAGGTGCAGCACCACGTCGAGCGCCCCCGCGGCCTGGGCGGCCACGGCCTCGCGCGTCATCCCTGCCAGCGCGGCGAGAGCCTCGAGCCGCGCGGGGACGACCGACGCGGAGTTGGCGTGGATCGTGGCCAGGCCGCCGTCGTGCCCCGTGTTGAGGGCCATGAGGACCTCGCGGACCTCGGCGCCGCGGCACTCGCCCAGGACGATCCGGTCGGGGCGCATGCGCAGCGCGTTGCGGACCAGGTCCGCCAGGTCGACCGCCCCCGCGCCCTCGACGTTGGGGCGCCGCGCGGTCAGGGGGACGACGTGCGGGTGGTCGGGCACGAGCTCGCGCGCCTCCTCGACGCACACGACACGCTCGTGCCCCGGCACGAGGGACAGCAGCGCGGCGAGCAACGTCGTCTTACCGGTCCCCGTGCCTCCCGAGACCAGCATGTTGGCGCGCGCGGCCACGAGGCGCCGCAGCACCGGGGCCCACGGTGCGGGCAGCGCACCCGAGCCCACGAGCTCGTCGAGCGTGAAGGCCCGCGAGCGCAGGACGCGCAGCGAGATCACGGCTCCGGACTCGCACACGGGAGCGATCGCGGCGTGCAGCCGGGTGCCGTCGGGCAGGCGCGCGTCCACGAGCGGGCTCGCGTCGTCGAGCCGCTGACCGCCCGCGGCCGCAAGCCGGACCGCGAGCGCCCGCACCTGGGCCGCGCTCCCCAGGTGCACGGGCGCACGTTCGAGGCCCACCCCTCGGTCGACCCAGACCTCGGCAGGCGAGTTGACCAGGACGTCGGTGACCTCGGGGTCCTCGAGCAAGGGCTGGAGGGGTCCGGCCCCGTACAGCTCGGCGCGTGCGCGCCGGGTCAGGTCGCTCAGCGCGTCGCTGCCGAGCACGCGCCCCGAGCCGCGCAGCGCCGCCCGGAGCTCGGTGTCGTCGGCAGGGGCCCCGCCGACGACCCGACCACGCACCTCGGCCAGCAGACCGTCGTCGATCGGGCTCATGCCACGGCCGGGGTCCTGGCGAGCGTCCCGGCGGTGACGAGCGCGCCGAGCTCACGTCCTGCGCGCCCCAGGGGGCGCCGCGCACCGACGGGTGGGCCCTGCCCGCGGTCGACGCGCGCCGCGAGGGTCCGGTCCCACCCCACGACGCACGCGAGCGGCAGCCCGACGACGTCGCTCACCTCCCACGGGTCGAGCCGCCCGGGAGCCGGTCGCCGCGCGACGAGGCGCATCGACCGGTCGGCTCCTGAGCGGCGCGCGAGCGCGACGGCCGCGACGGCGCCCGCGACCGCCGGCAGCTCGAGCGGGGTCACGAGGAAGAGCGCGTCGCACGCCCCGACGAGCGCCGCGTGCTCGGCGTCCGCTCCCGCTCCGGCCGCCGCTCCCGTGCTCAGGTCAGCACCTCCGCCCGCTCCCGCAGCGAGCACCGCGCGCGGCAGGTCGAGGACCAGCACGTCGCACGCGTCCGCGAGGGCCGAGCACACGTCGACGACCACGCCCTGGTCGAGGACGGCCGGGTCGGCGCGGTGCGCGCTGAGCACCGGCACCGCGCACCAGGTCGGCAGCAGACCCACGAGCGCCCGGCCGTCCACCTCGCCCCGGGCGTCACGGAGGTCCGCCCAGCGCGGACCCTCCCGGTGGTCGATCCCGAGGAGCACGTCGATCCCTCCGCCCCGCGTCGCGAGGTCCACCAGGACCGGTCGCCGCCCGGCTCGCCGGAGCCCGTCCGCGAGCGCCGCGGCCAGGGTGCTCGCCCCGGCTCCACCGCACGCCCCGATGACTCCCACCACGACCGCTTCTTCCCGTCCCATGGCTCCCCCTCCCGTCGACGCGGGCGCGGAGGCGGTCGTCAGCCCGCCGGGCGGGCCGCGGCCCTCTCCGCGCCGGCCCGTCCGCACGGGCCGACCACCATCCTGGGGCGAGACGAGCGGGCGTGGGGGCTGCGCCGTCGGGCCTGTGGACGACCGCACCCGCCGCGCCCCTGTGGACGAGCCTGCCGTCAGTGCGCCAGCGCGAGGTACTGGTGCGCGTACGCGATCGCCATCCCGCCCTCGCCCACCCCCGCCGCGACGCGCTTGACCGATCCCGAGCGCACGTCGCCGATCGCGAAGACCCCCGGGGCGCTCGTCTCCAGGGCGAACGGCCGACGCTCGACGGTCCACTGCGGCGCGGCCGCGGCCTCGGCCCCGGTGAGGACGAACCCGTGCGAGTCGCGCGCGACCTCCAAGGGCAGCCAGCCCGTGACGGCGTCCGCGCCGATCATCACGAACACGACCGAGAGCGCGCGGCGGGCGCTCTCCCCCGTCCGCGCGTCGAGCACGTCGAGGGACTCGAGGCCCTCGTCGCCGTGCAGGTCGACGATCTGCGCGCGGGTCTCGACCTGGATACCGGGGTTGGCCCCGATCTGGTCGATCAGGTAGCGCGACATGCTCGCGCCGAGCGACTCCCCGCGCACGAGCATCGTGACGGACCGGGCGTGCCGCGAGAAGAAGATCGCCGCCTGCCCCGCCGAGTTCCCCGCGCCGACGATGCAGACGTCCTGCCCCTGGGCGAGCGCGGCGTCGCTGCGCGCGGCCCCGTAGTACAGCCCGTTGCCCAGGTAGCGGTCAACGGCCGGCAGGGCGAGCGTGCGCCACTCGACCCCCGTCGCGACGATCACGACCTGCGCCCCGAGCGCGTCGCCGCCGTCGAGCACGACCCGGTGCGAGCCCGGGTCGATCGACTCGACCGTGCGCGTCACGACGATCTCGGCGCCCAGCCGCTGCGCCTGGGTCAGCGCCCGGCTCGCGAGGTCGTCCCCCGAGATGCCGTAGGGGAACCCCGTGTAGTTCTCGATCCGGGTCGAGGTCCCCGCCTGCCCGCCCGGGGCCAGGCTCTCGACGACGAGCGTGCGCAGGCCCTCGGCCGCAGCGTTGACCGCCGCGGTCAGCCCCGCGGGCCCGCCGCCGAGGATCACGACGTCGTAGTCCGTCTCGGTGGGCTCCACGGCCAGGCCGACCGCGTGCGCGACCTCGCGCATCACCGGGGCGACGAGCCGCGAACCGTCGCGCAGCTCGAGGACCGGGTGGGCAGGCTCGGCCCCCGCCGGGTGCTCGGCGGGCGCCTCCAGCACGACCCGGTCGAACGGCACGTGGTTGCGCGTGAGGAACGTCGCCAGGTCCCGGACCCCCGCGTCGAGCCGGGGCCCGATCACGTGCGCCTCGGCCACGGGCTTCTCCGACGCGTGCGCCTGGAGCGCGTCGAGGTAGCTGCGCGCGAGCGTCGCGACGTGCGCGGGGACGGCCGGGGCCATGGCCGCGAGTCCGTAGAAGACGGTCGCGTCGAGCTTCATGATGCGCGTGGCCTCGGTCGCGCGGCCGCTCGCCGGGAAGCTCGTGCTGAGCGTCATGGGCACCTCGCCGAAGAACATGCCGGGGGTCCGCACCCCGATCACGCGCTCGTCCCCGTTGATCATCTTGGTGATCTCCGCACGTCCCTCGATCACGACGAAGAACGCGCGCTCGTCGCCCTCGTGCGCGAAGTACTCGCCCGGCAGGAGCCGGATGTCCTCGACCGCACCGACGAGGAACTCGAGCGGCTCCGGGGGGAGGGGCTCGAAGATCGAGATGGCGCGGAGCTCGTCGAGCATGATCATGCGTGCCTCCCACGGGGCTGGGCCACGGTCCGTCCGGGCCGAACGTACCGCGCGGGCGGCACGTCGACATCCCGTCGGGCGGCGCACCCCCGGCACGCCGCGCGGAGCCGCAGCACGACGACGATGCCGAACCGGGACATCTCGTGCGCTCGCCGGATAGGCTCACCGGGTGACCCAGCCCCAGGACTCACCGCAGACCGGTCCGCGCAGCGCGCCTCAGGCGCCTCCCCGTCCAGGTGCCGGCGAGACCCGCCCGCGCAAGGTCGCCGCGTTCTTCGACCTGGACAAGACGATCATCGCGACCTCGTCGACCGCCGCGTTCTCCAAGCCGTTCTACGCGGGCGGGCTCATCAGCCGCGGCGACGTGCTGCGCAGTGCGTACGCGCACTTCCTCTACATGGTCGGCGGCGCGGACGCGGACCAGACCGAGCGCATGCGCGCGCACCTCAGCTCGCTCGTGACGGGGTGGGACGTGCGCACGGTCTCGCAGATCGTCGAGGAGACGCTGCACGAGTACATCGACCCGGTCGTCTACGCCGAGGCCGTCGAGCTCATCGTGAGCCACCACGACCGGGGGCACGACGTCGTGATCGTCTCGGCCTCGGGCTCCGAGGTCGTCGAGCCCATCGCCGCGGTGCTCGGCGCGGACCACTACGTCGCGACGCGCATGGAGATCGTCGACGGCCGCTACACCGGCGAGATCGACTTCTACGCGTACGGCGAGAACAAGGCCCTCGCGATCCGCGAGCTGGCCGAGGCCAACGGCTACGACCTCGACGCGTCCTACGCCTACTCGGACTCGATCACGGACGCGCCCATGCTCGCGGAGGTCGGCCACGGGTTCGCGGTCAACCCCGACCGGACGCTGCGCCGCCTCGCGGGCGAGAGCGGCTGGGGCACGCTCACCTTCGTGCGCCCCGTCACGCTGCGCACCCAGCTCGCGCCGCCTCGGAGCGCGGTCGTGGTCGGCGGGGCCGTAGCGGTCGCGGTCGTGGGCTGGCTCGTGTGGCGCGCGGTGCGCAAGCGCTCGGGGCGTTCCGGGTAGCACCGCCCCGGACCTCCGGACGGCCCCGCACGCGGCCTGTTCGAACCCGCGGGGTCCCCGTTGTCCGGCTCCTCCCGGCTCGGGATCGAACACCCCGTGGAGGTTCCCCCGTTCTCCCTGCCACCCCTTGCGCGGCGCCCCGGACCGGCGTATCACTGAGGGACAACAGCATCAGGGACGGGCGGAACCCACGCGCGAGAAGTCCACGCATAGGACTGGCTGACCGGGCTCGCCCCGTTGCAGCACCTACCCTCGCAGCACGCTTGTTAACCCCCGTCCCGCTGGCGAGCACGGCGTCCCTCCGGGGGCGCCGTTCCCGTGTCCGGGCCACCATCCACACCGCGACCGGTCCGAAGGCAGACACCGAAGCGACGAGTCTCCACCCCTCCATGACCACTACAGCGCTCATTGCACTGTATAGTGGGCACTCCACTGGCCATAAGGAGAACACGCATGGCTCGCGCCTCACGCCGCACCGAACGAGACCTTCGGGCCTTCGGGGAGAACGTGCGCGGGTGGCGCAAGGTGCTCGGCCTCACCGCCGAGGCCGTCGCCGAACGGGCAGGCATCACGCGGACGACGCTTCGCAGCATCGAGACGGGAGAAGGCAGCGTCCGCCTCGAGAACGCCTTCGCCGTCCTCCGGATCCTCGGCCAAGCGGAGTCGGTCATCCTGGCGACCGACCCGCACACGTCCGAGCTCGGACGCCTTCGGGCCACGCAAGGGCTCCCCCAGCGCGTCCGATCCCGCGGGCCGGCGACTCCATGAGCACCGCGGTCTTCGTCGCCGTTCCCGACGGCCGGACGGTCCACGCGGGAGAGCTCGACCTCACCTTCAGCTCTGCGGGTGTCCTGCTCTCCTCGCGGTTCACCTACGCGGCCGCCTACCTCGCAGATCCCACCTCCTACGACCTGTGCCCGGAGATGCCTCGCGGCACGCGTGCCGTGGTCTCGGGCCCCCATCGACCTCTCCTCGGCGCGTTCGCCGACAGCCAGCCGGACACCTGGGGCCGCCGCCTGATATATGCCGCTGAGGCTCGTGAAGCCACCGAGGCGGGGCGGTCGGCACGCACCATGACCGAGCTCGACTTCCTGCTCAGCGTCCCCGACTCCTCTCGACTGGGCGCGCTCCGCCTGTCGACCGATGCCGGGCGGACGTTCGTGGCCACGACACGGACGGGCCTGCCCACGTTGGCCGACCTCGACGCCCTCACCAGTGCCGCTGCGAACGTCGAGCGACACCAGGCGAACAGGAGCGACCTCGACCTGTTGCTGGCCGCGGGCACGTCGATGGGCGGAGCACGGCCCAAGGCGACGGTGCGCGACGAGACCGGCGAGCTCTGGATGGCCAAGCTTCCCGAGCGGGACGACCGGTGGGACGTCCTCGGCTGGGAGTACGTGACCCTCCAGCTCGCGAACGCCGCTGGGATCAACACGCCGACCGCTGCCCTCAGGCGACTCTCCGCCGACCGGAGCATCATGCTGACGCGCCGGTTCGACCGGACGGAGGCCGGTCGCAGGATCGGCTATCTCAGCGCCGACAGCATCACAGAAAAAGGCCCGCACGAGACGATCGACTACACGTGGCTCGCTGAGAGCATCGCCGACCACAGCGACCGCCCTCGCCGAGACCTGGCCGAGCTGTTCCGCCGAGTCGCCTTCACTCTGCTGGTGCGCAATGTCGACGACCACATGAAGAATCATGGCGTGCTTCGCACAGCCGGTGGATGGACGCTCTCACCGCTGTTCGATGTCAACCCCCACCCCGTGCACCAGGCGATCCAGTCCACACCGCTGACGAGTTCCGACAGCGGCGTCGAGCGCGACATCCGCATGCTGGTCGACAGTGCGGACTCGTACGACCTGAGCACCGCGGACGCACGACGGATCGTCGGCGAGGTCGAACACGCGACGTCGATGTGGCGCTCCTTCGCCGCCCTGGCAGACCTCGATCTCGAAGCCGTCGAGTTCATGGCGGGCGCTTTCGAGGGCCCGAACCGTGAGCACGCACGCGCGCTCGCGGACGGTGGATCAGCTCAGCCACCGCACCAACGCCCACGCGCAGGGGGGAGAGACGAGCAGGGCCGGTTCTCCCCTGCATCCAGTTCCTGACCATCTCGTCACCGGTTCGCCCGCTCGCGCGCACCAGCACCGTGCGCCCGCCGAATACGCTGACCACATGACCTCAGCGCCGAGCGTTTCCTCGTCCATCACCGTCCGCCTCCAGGTCGAGGCCAGACCCACCGCGGTCAGCGAGCTCACGACGGCGATCGAGCAGTCGGGCGGGATCGTCTCGGCCCTGGACGTCACGGCCTCGGGCCACGAGCGCATCACGGTCGACGTCACGGTCGCGACGCGCGGCGAGTCGCACGCCGAGGAGATCGTCGCGGCGCTGCGCGCCCTGCACGGCGTGACGGTGGACCGGGTCTCGGACCGCACGTTCCTGCTGCACCTGGGCGGCAAGCTCCAGATCGAGTCCAAGGTCCCCATCCGCAACCGCGACGACCTGTCGATGATCTACACCCCGGGCGTCGCGCGGGTCTGCGAGGCCATCGCCGCGCACCCCGAGGACGCCCGACGCCTGACCATCAAGCGCAACACGATCGCGGTCGTCACGGACGGGTCGGCCGTCCTGGGCCTCGGCGACATCGGGCCGCTCGCGTCGCTGCCCGTCATGGAGGGCAAGGCCGCCCTCTTCAAGCGGTTCGCGGACATCGACGCGTTCCCCATCGCCCTGGACACGCAGGACGTCGACGAGATCGTGCGCACGGTCAAGGCCATCGCGCCGGTGTTCGCGGGCATCAACCTCGAGGACATCTCGGCGCCGCGCTGCTTCGAGATCGAGCGCCGCCTGCGCGCCGAGCTGAGTATCCCGGTGTTCCACGACGACCAGCACGGCACCGCGATCGTCGCGCTCGCGGCCCTGACGAACGCGCTCAAGGTCGTGGGCAAGGACCTGGCCGAGGTGCGGATCGTGCTGTCGGGGGCGGGGGCCGCGGGGACGGCGGTCCTCAAGCTGCTCCTGGCCGCGGGCGCGCACGACGTCGTGGTCGCCGACGTCGACGGCGTGATCCACCCCGACCGCCCGGGCCTGTCCCCCGCGCTCGCCTGGACGGCGATCAGCACCAACCCGCGCCGCGTGAGCGGCACGCTCGTCGAGGCCCTCGCCGGGGCCGACGTCTTCATCGGGGTCTCGGCCCCCGACATCCTCACGGGCGACGACATCGCGACCATGGCACCCGACTCGATCGTGTTCGCCATGGCCAACCCCACGCCCGAGGTGGACCCGGTCGACGCCGCGCAGCACGCCGCGATCGTCGGCACGGGCCGCAGCGACTTCGCCAACCAGATCAACAACGTGCTCGCGTTCCCCGGGGTGTTCCGCGGGCTGCTCGACGCGCAGTCGCACAAGATCACCGACACCATGCTGCTCGCGGCGGCACGGGCCCTCGCCTCGACGATCCACGAGGACCAGCTCAACGCGACCTACATCGTGCCGAGCGTGTTCAACCCCGAGGTCACGACGGTCGTGGCCGCCGCCGTCGAGGCCGCGGCCCGCGCGGAGGAGGCCGCCGCGTCCGCCGTCTGAGCGACGCCCGGCCCGCCGGAACCCCTCGACGAGGCGAGGTGCCCGACGGCGCCGCGCACCGTCGTCGGGCAGGGCACCTCTCCCCCGGTCGCCCCGCCCGGGCGGGGACCGCTCAGTGCTGGGCCGGCTCCCGCCGCAGGTCCGCGAGCGCGCTGACCTGCGAGCAGCACGCCGCGAGCAGCTCCTCGTCGTGACTGATGAGCAGGACCCCCACGCCCTGGGCCGCGGCCTCGGCCTCGACGAGGCGCACGAGCGTCGCCGTGGTCGCGGCGTCGAGCATCGCGGTCGCCTCGTCGCAGATCAGGTAGCGCGGCTCCTGCGCGAGAGCCCGGGCAAGGCAGGCCCGCTGGAGCTGGCCGTCGGAGACCTGGTAGGGCCTGCGCGTGAGCAGGTCGGGGGTCAGGCCCACGCGCGCCGCGACCCCCTCGACGTCGACCGGGCGACGGGCGACCTCGGCGGGCTGCGCGATGATCGAGCGGAGCGTCAGGCGCGGGTCGGTCGAGGCGCGCGGCGACTGGAAGAGCATCGCGACCGTGCCTCGCAGGTCCCCCTGGACCGCGAACCGGGTGCCCGTCGCGACCTGGTCGTCGATGCTCACGGTCCCCGCGCGCGGCGCGTCGAGCAGCGCCAGGACCCGGGCGAGGGTGGTCTTGCCCGTGCCCGAAGGGCCCGAGAGCCCCACGATCGTGCCCGCCGGGACGCTGATCGAGACGTCGGTCAGGACCGGGGGCTTGCGGCGGTAGCCCGCCACGACGCCGCGCGCCTCGAGGCTCATCAGGCCACCTCGCGCAGCGTGCGGTAGGCGCGGTCGCCGACCTGGACCAAGGCCGTCGGGCCGCCCGACTGCCGGGTCTCGGGGCGGCGCAGGTGGTAGACGCAGTCGTCGGGCAGGTCCGTGAGCTGCGGCGGCGAGCCCGGCAACGGGTGCAGCCCGCGCGAGGGCAGCGCACCCAGGAGGTCGCGCGTGTAGTCGTGCCACGGGTCGTCGAACACCTCGGCCGCGGGCCCCGTCTCCATGAGGCGCGAGGCGTACATGACCGCGAGCCGGTCGGCCACGCCCGTGCGGACCAGGGACGCGAGGTCGTGCGTGATGAGCAGGACCGCCGCGCCGTCGTCGGCGCACTCGCGCAGCAGCCCCAGGATCCGGTCGGTCAGGGCGCGGTCGAGGCTCGCCGTGGGCTCGTCCGCGACGATCACCGAGGGGTCGCCCGCGAGCGCCCCCGCGACGGCCACGCGCTGGGCCATGCCGCCCGAGAGCTCGTGCGGGTAGCAGTCCAGCGCCGAGGGATCGAGGCCCACGCGCTCGGCCAGCTCGTCGCTCGTGCGCACCGAGCCGAGCGTCGCGATCGTCTCCTCGAGCTGCGAGCGCGCGGTGCGCACGGGCGTGAGGTGCGTGGCCGCGGACTGCGGGACGAGCGCGGCGTGCAGGCCCCGGAAGGGTTCGCCCGCGAACACGTCGAGAGCCCCCTGCGGGGTCGTGACCGTGATCGAGCCGGTACGGCGCGCGCCCGCCGGGAGCTGGTCCATGACGGCCGACGCCAGGATCGACTTGCCGCAGCCCGACTCGCCCACGAGGGCCGTGACCGTGCCGCGTGGGACGTCGAGGCTCACGTCGCTCGCGGCGTGCACGACCGAGCCGTTCGGCAGGGGCAGGCGGACGGTCAGGTTCTCGACGCGCAGGCCCGCCGTGCTCATAGTCTCAGCTCCGAGGGTTGGGGTGGGGTGATGACCTTGCGCAGCGCCTGGCCCGCGAACGCGACCGCGAGCGTCACGACCACGAGCACGGCTGCCGGGAAGACGAGGGTCCACCACCCGCCCAGGAGCAGCGAGCTGCGCGCCTCCTCGAGGAGCGTGCCGAGGCTGGGCTCGTGCGGCGGGAGACCGAAGCCCAGGAAGGACAGCGTGGACTCGTGCCACACCGCGTGCGGTAGCAGCAGGACGACCGCGATCATGGCCTGCGGCGCGGTCGCGGGGACCAGGTGGCGCACCGCGACCTGCCGGCGGCTCGCGCCCGCGAGGACGGCCGCGTCGATGAACGGGCGCTGGCGCAGGCTGAGGATCTCCGAGCGGATGATGCGCGCGACCTGCGTCCAGTGGGTCAAGGCGATCGACAGGATGATCGCGAGGAGGCTGCCGCGGAACATCGCCACGATCACGATCCCGAGCAGCAGGTGCGGCAGCGCGTTGACCGCGTCGGTGCTGCGCATGATGATCCGGTCCGGCCACCCGCCCCAGAACCCGGCCGCGGTACCGACCACGACCCCGATCACGGTCGCGAGCAGCGCGCACAGGAGCGCCACGACGAGCGAGGTCCGGATGCCCGACGCGATGCGCACGAACAGGTCGCGCCCGGCCGAGTCGGTGCCGAACAGGTGCTCCGCCGACGGCGCCTGGCGGGCCTGCGCGAAGTCCGTGACCCGGTCGTCGACCCCCGCGATCCACGGGACCAGGACCGCGTAGAGCACCACGACCGCCAGGACCGAGCCCGCGATCACCAGGTTGCGCCTAGCCATCGGTGCTCACCCGGGGGTCCATCAGGGCCACGACCACGTCCGCGAGGAGCGAGCCGACCATGACCACGACCGTCGTCCCGATCGTCAGGAACGCCAGGAGCGCCATGTCGAGGTCGCGGGCCGACGTGACGATCGCCCCCGCCACGCCTGGCCAGCTGAAGACCTCCTCGACCAGGACCGCGCCCACGACCAGCTCGGGCAGCCGGACGCCCACGATGTTGACGAACGGCGCGAGCGAGGTCGGCACGATGTGGCGGCGCGTGATGGTCGGCGTCGGGATGCCGCGCGAGACCGCACCGGCCACGAAGTCCTCGCCCTTCGACGTCACGACCGACTCGCGCACCGCGAGCAGCAGCCACGGCACCTGCGAGATCGCGAGGACCACGACCGGCAGGACCAGGTGGCGCAGCACGCCCCCGACCGTGGGGTCCGCTCCCCCGTCCGTGAGCCCCGCCGCGGGCAGCCACCCCAGCGCGAGCGCGAACACCGCGATCGCCGCGAGCGACATGACGAACGGCGGCAGTCCCTGCACCACGACGCACAGCGCCGTGACGCCCCGGTCCAGGATCCCGCCGCTGCGCACGCCCGCCGCGATCCCCAGCGCGAGCGCGACCACGACCGCGAGCGCGAGCGCGGCCCCCGCGAGCAGCAGCGTCCACGGCAGGCGCTCGGCGATGACCTGAGCGACGGGCTGGTTGAACGACCGAGACAGCCCCAGGTCCCCTCCGAACAGGTCCTGCACCCATCCCCAGTACGTCGAGTACCAGGGCCGGTCGAACCCGAGCTGCTCCGAGATGATCGCCTTGTCGGCGTCGCTCGTGGTCATGTACCGGGACCCGAGGTACCCGACCAGGGGGTCGAACGGCGAGTACTTGGCCGCCGCGAACAGCCCTGCGGAGACCGCGGCCGTGACCGGCACGATGAAGAGCAGGCGGCGCCCCACCATGGCCCAGATGTCGCGGTGGCGCCCGCGGCGCAGGTCACGCACCGAGGGTGCGTCGTCGGGCGCGGGGCGGGAGGCGCCGTCGGGCACCGTGCCTGCCTGCCCGGCGTCCTGCCCGGGGCGCCCGGCGGGGCGCTCCTCGCGCCCCGCCTGGACCGTGGTCATCAGTCCCGCGTCCAGGACTGCAGCGACCACCACGGACCCCACGTCACGCCGTGCGCGTGCGGCTCGAGGACGGGCCCCGACATGGACCAGCCCGCGTCCTTCGAGACGTACGTGTGGTCGAGGAACACGAGGTACACGTACCCCGGGTCGTCGATGTACGCGTCCTGGACCTCGCGGTAGGCCGCGTCGCGCTCGGCCTGGTCGAGGCTGCGCCGCCCGACCTCGAGCGCCGCGTCGACGGTCGCGTCCTGGTAGTCGCTCGGGTTGTCGTAGATGCTGCCGACGTCGGGCTGGACGAACACCGAGCTCAGGGCGCCGTACGCCTGCGTGTCGGGGTCGAACGGCTCGTCGCCGCCGCCCAGGAGCGTCGAGTCGGTGTTGATGCGCGGGTCGATCCGGTCCCAGGACAGCGCCTCGAGGTTCACCTCGACGCCCACCGCGAGCGCGTCGGACGCGAAGGCCTGCGCGAGGTCGCGGCGGACCGTGTCGACCGAGTTGTACATGAGCGCGATCTGCGCGCGCTGCCCGTCCTTGACCCGGATCCCGTCCTCTCCCTCGACCCAGCCCGCGTCCGTCAGGATCTGCTGGGCCTGCGCCGGGTCGTACGCGAAGACCGCACCGGGCTCGTACGCGTCGCCGTAGACCTCGGGGATGGGCGTCGCGGCCAGGCGGCCGTGCCCGCCCAGGACGTTGTCGATCATCGACTGCCGGTTCGCGGCCAGGTTGAGCGCCATGCGGACCGCGGGGTCGCCCGCGACGGGGTTGTCGGTGGGGAGCGAGAGGCCGCGCCAGTCGGCCGAGGTGTGCGCCGTGACCGTCATGCCGTCCTTGCCCTCGAACGTGTTCGCGAGCAGCGGCGGCAGGTTCGTGCCATCGATCTCGCCCGAGGCCATGCGCTGCGCGCGCGTGTTGTCGTCGGGGACGTAGAGGAGCGTGAGCTTCTTGACCTCGGGCGCGCCGTCCCAGTAGTCCTCGTTGGCCTCGAGGACCGCGCGGTCCGGGGACAGGTCCACGAGCGTGTAGGGCCCGGTCCCGATCGGTGCGGTGTTGAGCGTGGACTCGGCCGCGAGGCCCGGCGTCGCGACGGCCTCCGAGGGCACCACGCCGATGAGCATCTTCGTCAGGAGCGGCGCGTACGAGTACGCGAGGTGGAACTCGACCGTGTCGTCGCCGGTCTGGACGACCTCCTCGATCATGTCGAACGACGACCTGGCCTCGGACGCGGACGCCGGGTCGAGGATCGCCTCGTACGTCGCGACCACGTCCTCGGGGCCGAACGTGCTGCCGTCGGAGAACGTCACGTCGGGACGGATCTTCACGGTCCACACGGTCGCGTCGTCGTTGGCCGTGGGGAGCTCGGCGGCGAGCGCGGGCTCGAACCCCGGCATCCCCTCGCCTCCCGTCAGGCGGACCAGGCCGTCGTACATCTTGGCCTCGCCCGCGGCCCCGAAGCCCGCGACGGGGTTGTACCCGCCGAGCTCGTAGCCGTCGGCGAGCACGATGCCGTCGGTGCCCCCGTCCGCCGCGTCAGCCCCCGCGGCGCTCGCGCCGTCGGCGCTCCCGCCCGGTGCCGTGCAGGCCGTGAGGACCAGGATGCCGCTCAGGGCGATCACCGGAAGAACAGGACGTACTGCTCGAGATCGCGCCACGACGTTCCTTTCGCAGCGAGCAGCGGAGTGCTCACCTGGTCAGTAGTTCGGGTTCCGGCCATCGTGGCACTGCTGCGACGTTGTCGCATGAGCAAGCGGGCCCGACGACGTCGCCCACCTTTTTGTCAGCACCCTCGCCCATTTCGAGAACCAGTGACGCGGGTCACCCGATGGGGTCTAGACTCGCCCAGTCGGGGCAGGACAGGCCCCGTCGCTCGACGTGTCTCGCACCCCTTGCGGCCGCTCGCAGGCCGCGGGGATCTCACGTCATGAGCCCCGCACCAGAGTCGATGCGCACCGGAGGTAAGAGTGCCTGAGAATGTGACCGCCACCGAGAACCAGGTCGACGGGCAGCCCGAGTCCACGGGACTGGAGAACCTCCTCCACGAGGAGCGCAGCTTCCCGCCCAGCCCCGAGTTCGCCGCCCAGGCCAACGCCCAGCCGGCGCTGTACGAGGAGGCCGCAGCCGACCGTCTCGCATTCTGGGCACGCCAGGCCACCGAGCTCGTGTCGTGGAAGACACCGTTCACCGAGACGCTCGACTGGTCGAACGCACCCGTCGCGCGCTGGTTCGGCGACGGCACGCTCAACGCCGCCTACAACGCCGTGGACCGCCACGTCGAGGCCGGCAACGGCGACCGCGTCGCGATCCACTTCGAGGGCGAGCCCGGTGACACCCGCACCGTCACGTACGCGGACCTGCAGCGCGAGGTCTCGCGCGCGGCCAACGCGCTGAGCGCGCTCGGCGTGACCACGGGCGACCGCGTCGTCATCTACCTGCCCATGATCGTCGAGGCCGTCGTCGCCATGCTGGCCTGCGCGCGCATCGGGGCCCCGCACTCGGTGGTGTTCGGCGGGTTCTCTGCCGACGCGCTGCGCAGCCGCATCGCCGACGCCGAGGCCAAGGTCGTCATCACGGCCGACGGCGGCTACCGCCGCGGGTCCGCGTCGGCCCTCAAGCCCGCGGTCGACGAGGCCCTCGCCGCCAAGGAGGGCGCCGAGGCCACCACGGTCGAGCACGTCCTGGTGGTGCGCCGCACCGAGCAGGACGTCGAGTGGACCCAGGGTCGCGACATCTGGTGGCACGACGCCCTCGAGGCCGCCGACGTCCAGCACACCCCCGTGTGGGTCGAGGCCGAGCACCCGCTCTTCATCCTCTACACGTCCGGCACCACCGGGAAGCCCAAGGGCATCCTGCACACGACGGGCGGCTACCTGACGCAGGCCGCGTACACGCACAAGAACGTGTTCGACCTCAAGGCCGAGTCCGACGTCTACTGGTGCACCGCGGACATCGGCTGGGTCACGGGCCACTCCTACGTGACCTACGGCCCGCTGCTCAACGGCGCGACCCAGGTCATCTACGAGGGCACGCCCGACTCCCCGCACCAGGGCCGCTGGTGGGAGATCATCGAGAAGTACAAGGTCTCGATCTTCTACACGGCGCCCACCGCGATCCGCGCCTGCATGAAGTGGGGCGAGGAGATCCCGAACAAGTTCGACCTCACGAGCCTGCGCGTCCTGGGGTCGGTCGGGGAGTCCATCAACCCCGAGGCGTGGATGTGGTACCGCCGCGTCATCGGCGGCGACAAGGCCCCGATCGTCGACACCTGGTGGCAGACCGAGACGGGCGCGATCATGATCTCGCCGCTGCCGGGCGTCACGGCGACCAAGCCGGGCTCGGCGCAGGTTCCGCTGCCGGGCATCGTCGCGGACGTCGTCGACGACAACGCGCGGCCGGTGCCCGACGGCGGCGGGGGCTACCTCGTCCTCTCGGAGCCGTGGCCCTCCATGCTGCGCGGCATCTGGGGAGACCTCGAGCGCTTCAAGGACACCTACTGGTCCCGGTTCCCGGGCATCTACTTCGCGGGCGACGGCGCCAAGAAGGACGAGGACGGCGACATCTGGCTGCTCGGGCGCGTCGACGACGTCATGAACGTCTCGGGTCACCGCCTGTCGACCACGGAGATCGAGTCCGCGCTGGTCTCGAACCCGCTCGTGGCCGAGGCCGCTGTCGTGGGCGCCACGGACGAGCTGACCGGCCAGGCCGTCGTCGCGTTCGTCATCCTGCGCAGCGAGCACGCGGCCCGCGCGGCAGACCCGGAGGGTGCCGCGGCCGTCGAGCTCGAGCTGCGCAACCACGTGGCCAAGGAGATCGGGCCCATCGCGAAGCCCCGCAAGATCCTCGTGGTCCCCGAGCTGCCCAAGACGCGCTCGGGCAAGATCATGCGCCGCCTGCTGCGCGACGTCGCCGAGAACCGCACGGTCGGGGACGCGACGACGCTCGCGGACTCGTCCGTCATGACGCTCATCGCGTCGGGGCTGGCGAAGCCGGCGGGCTCGGAGGACTGAGCCCGGCCCGGCGCGCCGAGCTGGTCGGCGCGCCGGGCACACCGGGGCAGGAGGACTGATGCGCCTCGACCGAGGGCACCTCACGTGGTGCGCTCCGCCGTCGGGGACCTGGCGGGCCGATGAGTTGTCAGAACCACACCGGGCCATTCCCCGGCCACGTTCTGACAACTCGGCCCCGCCCACGAGGCGCGCTCACCGCACGTGGTGCGCTCCGCCGTCGGGCCTCGTGGCCTCGCCCGCGGGCCTCGACGCGAGCGCCCTACGCCGGCTCGGCCGCCTCGTCCTTCGACGGCCCGACGCCGTCGCTCGCCTCCCCCGACTCGGCCGCCTCGTTCGCGGGGCTCGTCGCGAGGACCACGCAGCCCGCGAGCGCGACGAGAGCCGCGACGGCGACCGCCGGGTCCCAGCCCGAGCGGATCGTGTCCCCGAGCACCGCGATGCCGACAGCCCCCGGGACCACGACCTCGACGACCGACAGGATCGCGGCGTTCGTCCCGACCTTGCCGCGCTCGAGCGAGCGCAGGTACGCGAGCGCCCCCACGACCCCGAACAGCACGATCGCGATCGCGAGCGGCTGGAAGATCGTGTCCCAGATGTCCCCCGACGCGTGCGCGCCTCGCGCCGCGACGGCCGCCCCCGAGTAGCCGAGGGCCCCGATCACGGCGAGCAGCACCGGCGTCCCGGCCTTGTAGAAGATCAGCGCGACGACCGCGAGACCCGCGGCGACCCCGATGAGCACGGGCGTGAACCAGTCGGGCGGCACGGGCGCGGGCTGCTCCCCGCCCGCGATCCCCAGCACCACGAGCGCGGCCACGATGGCCGTCATGGCCGCGACGTCGATCCGCCGCATGGGCACCGACAGGAACACCCTCGCGAGCAGGACCGTCACGACGAGCGAGCTCGCGAGCACGGCCTGGACCACGAACAGGGGCAGGTGGTCGAGCGCGACGAGCGAGAACAGCCACGCGACGAGGTCGACAGTGAACGCGAGGATCACGAGCGGCTGCCGCACCACGGCGAGCCCCTGCGCGCGGCGGGCCGCGACGGCCTGCATGACG
Organism: Oerskovia sp. Root918; assembly: GCF_001428945.1. Lineage (NCBI taxonomy): Bacteria > Bacillati > Actinomycetota > Actinomycetes > Micrococcales > Cellulomonadaceae > Oerskovia > Oerskovia sp. Root918. The sequence goes on along the minus strand of NZ_LMJG01000012.1, from coordinate 40,971 downwards.
GTACTGACGCCGTAGCCGATCGCGGCGGCGACGGCGGCGAGCAGGCTGAGGAACACGGGGCCTCCTGAAGGTCGACCCCCAGTCTTCCCGCGCAGTGCGCGCTGCGCGCGGTGACGAGCCGTCGGATCGGACGTGACCTCGGACTCACACCCTCCGACACGGGGAGAGTCCCTGCCGTTCACGGGGCCGAAACGCACCGTGGCTACCGTGACGGCCATGCGGATCGAACCCCTCACCTTCCCCGCGCCCGGTGGTGGCGCACTCGTCTCCTCGAACGCCCGCGGCGGGACCGCCGGGACCACGGTCCGGTCGGGTCGCCCGGGTGTCCCCGGCCGACCGAGCCCGGCAGCAGCACCGGCCGCCGGCCTCTCGCTCCTCGACAGCCTCGCCGCGCGGACGGCCGACCTGTCGTGCCTCGCGGACGTTCTCATCGACTGCGTCCAGGGCGGCGCGAGCGTCGGCTGGGTCAAGGCCCCGACCAAGGAGCAGGCGACGGCGTGGTGGTCGGCGTTCCTGGCGGACCCGGACCACCGGACGTGGGTCGGGCGTGACGACGCGGGTCGGATCGTGGCGACCGCGTCGCTCGCCCTGACGTCCAAGGCCAACGGCGCCCACCGCGCAGAGGTCGTCAAGCTCCTGGTCCACCGCCAGGCGCGCGGCAACAAGTTCGCGCCGGGGCTCATGGCCACGATCGAGCGCTTCGCGAAGGCCGAGCGGCTCTCGCTCCTGACGCTCGACACCGAGACGGGCAGCCTCGCCGAGTCGCTGTACCGCAGGTGGGGCTGGTCCGAGGTCGGCGCCATCCCGGGGTTCGCCAAGGTCGCGGGCGGCGCGCTCGTGTCGACGACGATCTTCTACAAGCAGCTCGGCGCACGCTGACGGGTCCTGTCAGGACCGGGGAGCCCTCGGGTTCCGGCTCGTCCTGACGCGACGTGCCCACCGCACGGCCGACCACGCACGTCAGGACGAGCGACGCCTCTGCACCACGCTGGTCCTGACCGCCCGGGGCAAGGGCGCCCCGAGCACCTCCCTGCCGCGCTCACGACATCCCCGCGGTTCCGGAGTCCCGGAGTCCCGGACGACCTGGCCCCCGACGCGCAGCGCCTCAGACCGCGATGCGCGGCGCGCGCAGGAGCCGCCCCGCGACCAGCACGAGGTAGGCGACGAGCAGCACCGCGGCGCCCCACGCGAGCGCGCCGTACGACGAGACCGCGATGACGATCCCCGCGAGCACCCCACCGAGCGCGCCGCCGAGGTTCATCGCGAAGTCCGAGAGCCCCTGGACCTGGGTCCGGTCCGCCGCGGGGGTCGCGTCGATGAGCAGCGCCGAGCCGGCGACGAGCCCGCACGACCAGCCCACGCCCAGCAGCACGAGCCCGACCGTGAGCCGCGCCGAGTCGTCGCTCGGCGCGCCCGCGACGACCACGGCCGACGCGAGCAGGATCATCCCGCCCACCGCGAGGACGCGCGCGTGCCCGATCCGGTCCGCAGCCCACCCGATGACCGGGCTGAGCACGTACATGCCGGCGATGTGCGCGCTGATGACGATCCCGATGACCTGGAGGCTCGCGCCCCCGTGCCCCATGTGCACGGGGGTCATGGACATGAGCCCGACCATCACGAGGTGGCTCACGACGATCGCGACGAGCGCGAGCTGCGCCGTGGCCGACGCGCGGATCACGGCCCACCCGGCCGCGAGCCCGGCGCGGAAGCCGGGGCGCGCGGGGGTCGGCGCGGCGACCATGTCCGCCTCGGGCGGTGCGTCCACGGTGCCCGACGGCGCAGCCTCCCCGGCAGCGTCGGCACCGGTCGCGGGCGTCCCGGCACGGGCGGCGGCCCCCTCGGACGAGCTCGCGGCGGCCCGCGCTGCCGCCACGTGCAGCGGGTCGGGGCGCAGCAGGAGCCAGACGGACGCGGCGGCCGCGGCGAACGCCAGGGCTGCGACGAGCAGCGGGGCTGCCGACGTGCCGTGCGTGCCGTGCTCCCCGACCGGGCCGGGCAAGAGTCCGAGCTTCTCGGTCGCTCCCGCGAGGTTCGGGCCGAGCACCGAACCGATCGTCGTCGCCCAGATCACGACCGACAGGTCGGTCGCCCGGCGTGCGGGCCGGGCCAGGTCGGTCGCGGTGAACCGCGAGGCGAGGCCCGTCGCGGAGCCCGCGCCGAACAGCAGCATGCCGGCGAGCAGCAGCGGCCACGTCTGGAGCAGGGTCGCGGTCGCTGCGAGGGCCGCTCCGAGGAGGGCGACGACGTATCCGGACGTGAGCGACCGCCGTCGGCCGTGGCGCTCGGCGAGGCGCGAGAGCGGGAGCGCGACGATCGCGGCCCCCACGACGGCCGTGGTCTGCGCGAGGCCGGCGATCGCGTCGGAGCCCGAGAGCTCGGACGCGATGAGCGAGCTCACCGAGATGCCGGTCGCGACCCCGATCCCGCCGAAGACCTGGCTCGCCGCGAGGACCGTGACGGTCCGTCGCTGGATGCGGTCGACGGGGACGTCGGCCGGGGGGCCGGTCGGTCCACCCGCCGAGGCCCCGGCGGGGAGGTCGTCGGGTCCGGGGAGGCTTTCAGGAGTCACCCCGGAAGCGTATCGGCGCCCTCACCCTCGCTGAGTTGTCAGAACCACACCGGGGTATCCCCCGGCTCACTTCTGACACCCGATCCTTGTTGTCAGAACCACACCGGGGTATCCCCCGGGTCACTTCTGACAACCACTCTCCTCGAACGACCAGATCTCGAGGGCAAGGCACGAGGGTCCGCCGGCGCAGGCAGGCTCACGCCGGCCCCGGCACCACCGACCCACTCGGTTCCACCGGCACCACCAGCCGACTCGGCCCCCTCGTCGCCGCACCGTCGAGCACCCGCAGCACCGACCGCACCGCCTCCCGGCCGGCCCGGTTCGCCCCGATCGTCGACGCGCTCGGCCCGTACCCGACGAGCTGGACGCGGGGGTCGGCGACCACGGTCGGCCCGTCCATGACGATCCCGCCGCCAGGCCCACGCAGCCCCAACGGCCCGAGGTGGTCGAGCGCGGCCCGGAAGCCCGTGGCCCACAGGATCACGTCCACGCCCTGGTGCGTCACGCCGTCGGGACGGACTCCCGGGTCCCACGCGACGCCGTCGGGCACCACGCGCGAGAACATGGGCAGGCGCCGCAGGACGCCCGAGGCGATCCCCGCCTCGTACACAGGCGTGAGCGGCAGGCCCGTGACGGACACGACGCTCTCCGGCGCGAGGCCCGCGCGCGTGCGCTCGTCGACGAGCGCGACCGCGTCGCGCCCCCGGTCCTCGTCGAACGGACCGCCGACCCACACGGGCTCGCGGCGCGTGACCCACGTGGTCGAGGCCGCGTGCGGCGCGATCTGGAGCAGGAACTGCGTCGCGGACGCACCGCCGCCGACCACGACCACTCGCCGGCCCGCGAAGTCCTCGGCCGCACCGAAGTCGTGCGTGTGCAGCTGCCTGCCCGCGAAGGACTCGCGCCCCGGGTACCAGGGCCAGAACGGCTTGGTCCACGTCCCCGTCGCGTTCACGAGCGTCCGCGCGCGCCAGGTCACGGGTCCGTCGCGCGTGGTCGCCTCGACCAGCAGCGCGCCCGACCCGGGATCGTCGCGCACCTCGCGCACGCCGACGGGCCGCAGCACGCGCAGGTCGTTGAGCTGCTCGTACGCCCCGAAGTACCGCCCGACGGCGGTGCTCGCGCTCTCGCGCGGGTCGCCCGGGTCCAGGGCCAGGCCGGGCAGGTCGTGCACCGCGTGCGTCTGCGCCATGGTGAGCGACGGCCAGCGGAACTGCCACGCGCCACCCGGCGCGGGCGCCCCGTCGAGCACCACGAAGGTGCGCTGGTCCCCCGGGGAGGCTCCGTCGTCGGGCCCGGCCGACGGGAGCCCGTCGAGGCCGAGCGGCACGAAGCCCCGCCGCCGCAGGTGGTAGGCGGCCGAGAGCCCGGCCTGCCCCGCGCCCACCACGAGGACGTCGACGTCGACGGGCTGGGCCGCCGGCGACGACTGCACGCGCTGGGACTGCTCGACGGGCTGAGGCTGCTCGAAGGGCAGTGCCGGAAGCGCCGGTGCGGACGAGGTGCTCACACCCGTACCAACCGCGCGGGCCGCGGGACTCATCCGGCCCGTGACCGTGACGCGCCGCACAGCGCAGCGACGGGCATGGGGACACGTCGTGAACGTCCGTGAACGTCCCGTGCACCTTGGCGGCCACCTGGGCGTTCGCCCGGTGGAACCTGTGCGCGGCGGGCACCCTGGGAGGGTGAGCCCGTTCCACGTCCTTCCCGGCGCAGCCCTGCCGGGTGCGTCCTTGCTGGCCGGCGCGGCCCCGTTGCCCGAGCCCGACACCGCCCCGACCCTGCCGCCCGCCGTGCTGCGCGAGCTCGCGGGACGCAGCGACTGGGTGTCGTCCTGGTGGACGGCCGGGCTGCTCGCGGCCGCTGCGGTCCTGGTCGCCGCGCTCGTGGTGCGGGACCGGCGGCGTCGGGCGTCGCGCAACACCGTCGACACCGAGGACGACGGCGGCGGACGCGCGGACGCCGGTGACGGTGACAGCGCGAGGCCCGGCCGCCGCGGCGCGTGGCGCGCCTGGGCCGGGACGGTCGCGTCGGGGCTCCTCGTGGTCCTGTCCGTGACGGTCGCGGTCAACGCGTACGCGGGCTACATCCCCAACGCCGCGGCGTTCCGCACCACGATGGCGGGCTGGGGGATCGTCGACCCACCGCCGAGCCATCGTGACAAGCCCTCGGAGCGCGCGGGCTCGTCGGCGACCGGCTCGGTGACCTCGACGCCGCTGCCGGCCCCGGACCTGCGGATGGCCGACGGCACCACGTGGGTCTACACGCCGCCGGGCTTCGACCCGTCGGCCCCGACCCGCTACCCCGTCGTCTACCTGTTCCACGGCAGCCCCGGCCAACCGAGCGACTGGTTCGCGGCGGCAGACAGCGCCAACGTCATGGACACGCTGCTCGAGGCGCAGCTCGTCCAGCCCATGATCCTCGTCGCGGTCGACGTCAACGGGACCGGCCCCTCACCGCGCGACACCGAGTGCCTGGACTCGACGACGGGCGGCGCGCAGGTCGAGACCTACGTGACCGACGTCGTGATCCCGTGGGTCGACAAGAGCTTCCCGACGGTCCCGGACCGGGACCACCGAGCGATCGGCGGGGCGTCGTCGGGCGGGTTCTGCGCGCTCAACCTGGGCCTGCGCCACCTCGACACGTTCAGCGCGATCATGGCCCTCGAGCCCTACGGCGACCCGGGCGACGGCGGGCGCGCGATGCTCGCGACGCAGGAGGAGTTCGACGCGAACTCGCCCAGCCACTACCTCCCGACCATGGACTTCACCGCGCCCGTCGCGGTCTTCCTCGACGGCGGGACCGAGGCCCCGCGGTTCGACCGCGAGGCCAACCGCCGGCTCGCCGCCGCGCTCACCGCACGGGGTCAGACCGTCGGGCTGCGCGAGGAGCCCGGCCAGGGACACACGTGGGCCATGGTCCACGCGGGCCTGCCGTACGGGCTGGAGTTCGTCTCGGAGCACCTCGCGCAGCCGTGAGCGACCGGACCCGATGAGTCGTCAGAACCAGCACGGGTTATGGCCCGCCCTGGTTCTGACGACTGAGTCGGTGACCGTGCGCCCGTCGTGATGGGATGGAGCCATGCACTCCCCCCTCGAGATCGGCCCGCTCGACCCGGCCACCGCGGACGAGGTCCGCGCCCTGGCCGCCGCCGCGCACGAGTCCGACGGCGTCGCTCCCCTCTCCGAGCAGCCGCTCCTGCGCCTCGGCGTCGACGACGAGGACCTCACGCACGTCGTCACGTACGACGACGCGGGAACCGTCACGGGGTACGCGCAGATCGACCGCGGGGGCGACGTCGCGAGCGCCGAGCTCGTGGTGCACCCGGCCGCGCGCCGCCGTCGGACCGGCCGCATGCTGCTGCGCACCGCGCAGCGCGACGCGACCCTGCCCGCCCGCTCGGGCGAGCCCGGCCAGCACGGCCGCGCGCTGCACGTGTGGGCGCACGGCGACCTGCCCGCTGCGCGCGCGTTCGCGGCCGACGCGGGGCTCGTCGTGGTGCGCGAGCTGTGGAAGATGGGCCTCGACCTGCGCTCCGGCACGTGGGAGCGCCCCGAGGTCCCCGCGGGCCTGCGGCTGCGCACGTTCCGCCCCGGGCCCGACGACGCAGCGTGGCTCCGCGTCAACGCGCGCGCGTTCGCGCATCACCCCGAGCAGGGCCGCCTGGCCCAGGCAGACCTCGACGCCCGGGTCGCCGAGGACTGGTTCGACCCCGAGGGCTTCTTCCTGCTCGAGCGCGAGGACGGCTCGCTCGCCGGGTTCCTGTGGACCAAGGTGCCGACGGACCCGTCCGTGTCACCTGCCGGGGCGACGCGCGAGGGCGAGATCTACGTCGTCGGCGTCGACCCCGACGCCCAGGGCCAGGGACTCGGGAAGGTGCTGACCGCCGTCGGGCTCGCGCACCTCGCGGGCCGGGGCCTCGAGCGCGCGGTCCTCTACGTCGACGGCGACAACGCCGCCGCGACCCGCACCTACCTCGGAGCGGGCTTCGGCAAGGACACCGTGGACGTGCAGTACGGCCCGCCGACTGTGCATCCCGTCACCCAAAGTTCACCGAGTGATGCCACCATGAAGCCATGACCGACTCCACCGTCCGTCCCGGCGTCCGGACCCCCGCGCGCCCGGACCAGCAGCCGGAGGCTCCTCGCGACGCCCGTCCCCGGCCCGCCCTCGACCCCGAGCTCGCGGCGCACATCGCCGAGCACATCGCCGAGGAGGAGCCCGTCACCGGGACCGTCGACCTGGAGGTGCTCAGTGCCGAGCCCCTGCCCGCCGACCGCTTCGCCGACCGCGAGCTGAGCTGGCTCGCGTTCAACCAGCGCGTGCTCGAGCTCGCCGAGGACGACAACCAGCCCCTGCTGGAGCGCGTGCGCTACCTCGCGATCTTCGCGTCGAACCTCGACGAGTTCTTCATGGTCCGGGTCGCCGGCCTCAAGCGACGCATCGCGACCGGGCTCGCCGTCACGGCCGCCTCCGGGCTCACCCCGCGCCAGGTGCTCGACGCGATCAGCGAGCGCGCGCACGAGCTCATGGCCCGCCACGCCGCGGTGTTCGCCGACCAGGTGCAGCCCGCGCTCGCGACCGAGGGCATCTCGCTGCTGCGCTGGGAGGAGCTCGACACGCGCGAGCAGGAGCGCCTGCACAAGTTCTTCCGCAAGCAGATCTTCCCCGTGCTCACGCCCCTGGCCGTGGACCCCGCGCACCCCTTCCCGTACATCTCGGGGCTCTCGCTCAACCTCGCCGTCGTCGTGGTCAACCCGACGACGGGCAAGGAGCACTTCGCGCGCGTCAAGGTGCCGCCGCTGCTGCCGCGCTTCATCGCGGTCGACTCGCGGGGCCGCCCGTCCGCACCCAGCACGCAGGCCGCAGACCCCGACAAGGGCCCCACGTCGTTCGTGCCGCTCGAGGACGTCATCTCCCAGCACCTCGACCACCTCTTCCCGGGCATGGAGGTGCGCGAGCACCACACGTTCCGCGTGACCCGCAACGAGGACGTCGAGGTCGAGGAGGACGACGCCGAGAACCTCCTCCAGGCCATGGAGAAGGAGCTGCTGCGTCGGCGGTTCGGGCCGCCCGTGCGCCTCGAGATCGCGGACGGGATCAGCCCCCGCATCCGCCAGCTGCTCGTGCGCGAGCTCGACGTCGCGGACGACGAGGTCTACAAGCTGCCCGCGCCGCTCGACTTCACGGGCCTCAACCTCATCGCCGACCTGGACCGCGCCGACCTGCACTACCCGCGGTTCGTGCCGACCACGCACCGCTTCCTCGCCGAGGTGGAGAGCGCCAACCCGACCGACGTGTTCGCGGCGATCCGCGAGCGCGACATCCTGCTGCACCACCCGTACGACTCGTTCTCGACCTCGGTCCAGACGTTCCTCCAGCAGGCCGCCGCGGACCCCAACGTGCTCGCGATCAAGCAGACGCTGTACCGGACGTCGGGCGACTCGCCGATCGTCGACGCCCTGATCGACGCGGCCGAGGCCGGCAAGCAGGTCCTCGCGCTCGTCGAGATCAAGGCACGCTTCGACGAGCAGGCCAACATCTCCTGGGCGCGCAAGCTCGAGCAGGCGGGCGTGCACGTCGTGTACGGGATCGTCGGCCTCAAGACGCACTGCAAGCTCTCGCTCGTGGTCCGCCAGGAGCCCGAGGGGCTCGTGCGCTACTGCCACGTCGGCACGGGCAACTACAACCCCAAGACCGCGCGCCTCTACACGGACCTCGGGCTGCTGACCGCGGACCCCGAGGTCGGCCAGGACCTCACGCGCCTGTTCAACCAGCTGAGCGGCTACGCGCCCCAGTCGAGGTTCCACCGCCTGCTCGTCGCGCCCCGCTCGGTGCGCTCGGGCCTCGTCGAACGGATCGAGCGCGAGGCCGTCGCGGCCCGCGAAGGCCGCGAGGCGTGGGTCAAGTTCAAGGTCAACTCGGTCGTCGACGAGACCATCATCGACGCCCTCTACCGGGCATCGCAGGCCGGCGTGAAGGTCGATCTCGTGGTCCGCGGGATCTGCGCGATCCGCCCCGGGGTGCCGGGGCTCAGCGAGAACATCCGGGTGCGGTCCATCCTGGGACGGTTCCTCGAGCACTCGCGCATCTTCGCGTTCGCCAACTCGGGCGGCCCGGCCATCGCCGACGGTCTCGAGTCCGGCCCCGAGGTCTTCATCGGGTCGGCCGACCTCATGCACCGCAACCTCGACCGGCGCGTGGAGACGCTCGTGCGCCTCGTCGACCCCGACCAGATCACGAACCTGCTCGACCTCATCGACATCTCGATGGACAGCGGCACCGCGTCGTGGCACCTGCAGGCGGACGGGACGTGGGTGCGGCACGCGACCGGACCCGACGGCCCGTTGACCGACATCCAGTCCACCCTCATCACCCGACAACGCCGTCGTCTGGGCATGGGTCAATGAGCTCTCCGTCCTCGTTCGCCCCGCTCGTGGACACCCTCGGCCCCACCCACGTCCCGCACGCCCCCGTGATCGAGTCGGCCGGCGGGCTCGTGTGGCGCGTGCGCGACGGCGAGCTGCAGGTACGGCTCGTGCACCGGCCCCGCTACGACGACTGGTCGTGGCCCAAGGGCAAGCTCGACCCGGGCGAGACGTTCCAGACCGCAGCCGTGCGCGAGGTGGCCGAGGAGACCGGCAAGCCCGTGATCCTCGGTGTCCCGCTGCCCGGCCTGCAGTACCTGACGCCCGAGGGCCGGGTGAAGCGCGTGCACTACTGGGCCGCGCAGCAGGCCAAGCGCGTGCGCGACGCCGGACCGCTCGCCGCGCGCGCCCCCGTGCCTCCCGTGTCGCCCGAGGAGATCGACGCGACCGAGTGGCTCGGTGTCGAGGAGGCTGCGCGCCGTGTGACGCGCAAGGCCGACCGCGGGCCGCTCGCCGCCCTCGTCGAGGAGTACACGCACGGTCGCCTCTCGACCCGTGTGGTCGTGATCGCCCGGCACGGCAAGGCCGTGACCCGGGCCGCGTGGCACGGGGCCGAGCAGGACCGGCCGCTCACGCCCGCGGGCCACGCTCAGTCCGTCGCACTGGTCCCGGTGCTGGCTGCCTACGGGGTCAACACCGTGGTCACGAGCCGGTGGGACCGGTGCGCGCAGACGATCGCGCCCTACGCGCAGGCGGCCGGGCTCGACACGATCTCGATCGACCACCTGTCCGAGGCCCAGCACGAGCGGTCGCCCTCGCGCGTCGCCCGCACGGTGCGGGAGCTGCTCGAGTCCGAGCGGTCGACCGTGCTCTGCACGCACAGGCCCGTGCTGCCCACGGTGCTCGACGTCCTGGGGCAGCACTCGCGCCGCCCCGTGGCGAACGCCCTGCCGACCCGGGACCCCTTCCTGGAGCCGGGCGAGATGCTCGTGGCGCACGTCGCGGACACGCCCAAGGGGCCGAGGGTCCTCGCGGCGGAGAAGGTCGCGCCGCCGCTGCATTGAGGCGGGCCGGTGGTGGTGAGCTCGGTCGCCGTGGCGAAGCCTGGAGGACCTGGGGCGTGGGCTCGCTCTGACGCCTCTGGACTTGGGGCTCGGGAGCTCGGGGACCCATCGATTCGAAGCCGCAGGCGCTCGGGGACCCGGGAGCTCATCGATTCGAAGGCGCAGGCGCTCGGGGGCTCGGTGGGCTGGGTGGGCTGGGCTCGGAGGCTGGGGTCGAGACCCAAGCACCTGTGACAGCCACCGCTTTGTTGTCAGAACTGAGCCGGGCCATACCCCGGGGAAACTCTGACAACCGGCGGCGACGGAAGCGCACCATCCGACGGCGTGCACCGCGCACTCCCAGCGCCCTCTGTCCACAGATGACGGTGGCCCTCTGACGCCCGACGTCGCGGACACCAAGAATCCCCGTCATGAGCGGAACGTCGGACGCGTTGGAGTCAGTCCCGGGCCTGCACCGGATCAACCACTACCAGGAGGGAGTGGTGACCCGGACGCAGCTGCGGGGGTTGGGCGTCTCCTGGGACCACGTGAGGGCACAGCTGGCAGCGAGACGGTGGACGCTCGCAACCCGCGACGTCGTGCTGCTTCACAACGGCCCTGTCACCGAGCCGGCCCGGCGGTGGATCGCGGTGCTGAGCGCACAGGGGACGGTCGCCATCGGCTCGTGGTCCGCACTGTCGATGCGCGGGCTGACGGGCTGGACTCGGCCGGGGATCCACATCGTCGTCGCTCGTGGGGCGCGGCCCCCACGCGTCCCCGCCGTCGTCGTCCACGAGTCTCGCCGTCCGGCGCCCGAGGACATCCGCCCGTTCCTCGGCCTCCCCGTCCACACAGCACAGCGTGCCGCGGTCGACGCAGCCGCGTGGCAGCGCCACCCACGCACCGCTGTCGGACTGCTCGCCGCCACGGTGCAGCAAGGGCTGGCCACGACCGACGAGCTCTTCGAACAGCTCGATCGGGTGGGTGCCGTCCGCTTCCGGAGCATCATGCGCACCTCGCTCGTCGACATCGCCGGCGGCTCGCAGTCCTTGGCCGAGATCGACTTCATCAGGTTCTGCCGCGAACGCGACCTGCCCGCCCCTGAACGACAGGCGCGACGCAAGGACTCGCAGGGACGCCAGCGCTACCTCGACGCCGAGTGGCGGCTCCGTGACGGGCGTCGGTTGGTCGTCGAGGTCGACGGGATCGGCCACAGCGACCCGGACCGTTGGTACGAGGACCTGTTGCGCACGGCCGAGCTCGACGCGAGCAGGCGGGACATCGTCGTCCGGGTCCCCGCTGGTGCCGTCCGGCTGGAGCCGGACCGGGTCTACGACATCCTCCGGCACCATCTCGGGTCGGCAACGCAGGAGACTTCCGGGTAGTTGTCAGAAGCGCACCCGGGTATCCCCCGGCTCAGTTCTGACAACCAAGCAGAGCACGTCGGTCAGGCCCCATCACCAACAAAGCTGTCAGAAGCACACCCGGGTATCCCCCGGCTCACTTCTGACAACAGATCCCCCCGGATAGAGCAGGACCAGCGTGACCTCACGGTCACGCTGGTCCTGGCGACACGCACGGGCGAGGCGGAGCCTCAGAGCAGGATCGGCGACAGGATCCAGTACATGATCGCGGCCACGAGCGCGGCTGCCGGGATGGTCAGGACCCACGCGATACCGATGTTCTTGGCCACGCCCCAGCGCACCGCGGACAGGCGCTTGGTCGCGCCGACGCCCATGATCGCGGACGTGATGGTGTGCGTCGTGGAGACCGGTGCGTGCAGCGCGAACGCGTTGACGTAGAGCACGATCGCGGAGACCGACTCGGCGACGAAACCGCGCGCCGGGTCGAGCTCGATGATCTTGCGACCCAGGGTCCGCATGATGCGCCAGCCACCCGAGTACGTCCCGGCCGAGATCGCGGCCGCAGCGGCGAGCTTGACCCACAGCGGGATGCCCTCGTCGGGGCTGGCCCAGCCGACGGTCAGGAGAGCCATGAAGATGACGCCCATGGTCTTCTGCGCGTCCTGCAGGCCGTGGCCCAGGGCCATGGCCGCGGCGGACACGGTCTGCGCGAGGCGGAAGCGGCGCGTCGTCTTGGAGGGGGCCGCGCGGCGGAACGCCCACAGCAGACCGACCATGACGATGAACGCGAGGCCGAAGCCGACGATCGGGGAGAAGATCATCGGCAGGACGACCTTGTCGACGATCGAGGCGCCGTAGATCGCGAGGCCGCCCGCGAGGCCGGCGCCCACGAGGCCACCGATCAGCGCGTGCGTCGAGGACGACGGCAGCCCGAACCACCACGTGATGAGGTTCCAGACGATGGCCCCGACCAGGGCGCACAGCACCACGACCAGGGCGGTGTGCGACGGCACGTCCTGGAGGTCGACGATCGAGGTCGCGATGGTCTCTGCGACCTCGGTGCCGAGCAGGGCGCCGGTGAAGTTCATGACCGCGGCCATGAGCAGAGCAGCGCGCGGGGTGAGCGCGCGCGTCGAGACGGATGTCGCGATCGCGTTGGCCGCGTCGTGGAATCCGTTCGTGTAGTCGAAGCTCAGCGCGAGCGCGACGACGAGGACGACAAGAGCGAATTCCACGGAGCTCAGGACTCCTTGAGCGCGATGGTCTCGACGGTGTTCGCGACCTTCTCGAACGCGTCGGCGGCCTGCTCGAGGATCTCGACGACCTCCTTGAGCTTGATCAGGAGGATCGGGTCGGCGACGTTGTCGAAGAGCTCGGCGAGGAGCTTGCGGTGGATCTTGTCGGCCTGGTTCTCGAGGCGGTTGACCTCGACCCAGTACTCGGCGAGGTCGTTGAGCGAGCGCAGGCGCGGCATGGCCTCGGCGGTCAGCTCGGCGGCGCGCTGGAGGACCTGGACCTGCTCGGAGACGCGCGCGGGCAGCTCGTCGATCTTGTACAGGACGATGAGGTCCGCGGCCTCCTCCATGTAGTCCATGCAGTCGTCGAGCGCGGAGGCGAGGCCGTAGATGTCGTCGCGGTCGAACGGCGTGACGAACGTCTGGTTGAGGCGTCGCATGATCGTGTGCGTCGCGTCGTCAGCCAGGTGCTCGGTCTCTGCCAGCTTCTTGGCGAGCTCCTTGCGGGTGGGCCGGTCTGCGCCGAGCAGCTCGGCGAGAAGGTTTGCCCCGGTGACCAGGTGCTGCGCGGAGTCAGCGAGAAGGTCGAAGAACGAGGTATCGCGCGGGGTGAGGCGCAAGCGCACGGGAGGCTCCGAAAGGGCTGGACGCTGGTGGGGTTTTCACAGGCGAGATGACGACCGCTCAGAGCGATCGCCACCCGGATGTCACAGGTGTTCTGTTGGAAGGTGACGCTGTGGTGAGGAGCGCTCGAGGTGCGCGTTAACGCATCCCTAACGCCCGTCAAATGTAACCGAACTGTCGCCTGAACGTTCAATCGCTCGGGCGGCCTGACGGCAGCCCCCAGGAGCCCTGTCAAGGCAGGGCGGAAGGGTGCTCACGTCGTGGTGGGGGGCGACGCCGGGCCGGGAGCGCCTGTCGGCGCGAAGGCCGCTCGAAGCGGCTGATGTTGGAGCCCGGGGCTACCGCGACCCGACGTCGTCGTTCATCCTACGCCCGCTCGGCCGGAGCCTCCGAACCGGCTGGTGACGGCACCGCGCGAGCCCCGTCGCACCGCCCGCGGGGCGTCCGGGCGAAGCCTCGGCGGCCTCGCGAGCACGCGCGCCGCGCGTGCCCCGGCCGGAACCGCCCGCGCACCCGACGGCGCAGCGTCAGTCGAGCCTGTCGGCCCGCCAGAGCGCGGCGGCGTGCTCGAGCTCCTCGGCCGTGCGCAGCAGCGACGAGGCGCCGCGCGTCATGCGCAGCGCGGAGCCCGGGTCGGCGACCTCGCGCGTGTCGGCGTCGAACGCGGCGCCCGTGGCGAGGATGCGGCAGAACGCGGCGGCTCGTTCGAGGGCCACGGCGAGGTCGCCCGCGAACACGCCCGAGAGCACGGCGTCGGCGAGCTCGCGCACGTCCTGAGGCCCGGGCGGGCTCGCGACGCCGGCGACGACCTCCTGGACGGGGGCCGCGTCGACGCCGAGCCGGTAACGCAGGGTCACCGTCTCGGGGTCGCGACGCACCCACTCGCGCAGGACGTACAGGCGCCAGAGCGCGCCGGGCAGGGTCGCGGGGGCCGAGTCGGCCCAGAGGCCCGAGACGACGTCCAGCCCTTCGGTCTCGACGAGGCGGATGAGCCGGTCGACGACCTCGGGGTCCTCGGACGCGCGGGCGCCGTGCACGATCGCGGCGGCGGTCGTGTGGGCGATCTGGTCGCGCAGCGCGGGATCGATCTCCCCGGGCAGCTCCTCGGCGTCGCGCGGGTCGAGCATCGCGGGGCGGCGCGGGCGGTGGGTGGGGGTCGGTTGTTCGCTCACCTCTCGATCGTACGCACGGGGCCCGACGGCGGGGCTCGCGCACGTGCGCACGTCGCCACGACGGCGCCCACCACGTCCCCAAAAGATGCCCCCTGCAACTATTGCCCTCAGCAACCACCACGGAGTATCGTTGCTTGCAGCAACTAAGGAGCCCTCTCGCGTGTCCCTCTCCACCAGCCCGTCGCTCGACGCCCCCCTCGACGACGCAGCACCCCCCACCACCTCCCCGACCTCGCCCCTCGACGTCCCCGTCATGGAGCTCACGGTCGCGCTCGAGGAGCTCAACCGCGCCCAGCGCGAGGTCTCGGCCCGCCTGTCGCGCGAGCTCGACTTCCCCCGGGCCTCGCTCGGAGCGCTCCGGCTGCTCCAGCGCTGCGGTCCGCTCCAGGTCACCGAGCTCGCGCACCACCTGCGGGTCGACCTGTCGGTCGCGAGCCGCCAGGTGACGCACCTCGTCGAGGCGGGCCTCGTCGAGCGCACCGCCTGCGACGACGACCGCCGCGCCCGCAGCGTGACCCTCACGCCCGCGGGCCACGCCAAGGTCGAGGAGACGTTCGACCTGCTCATGAGGCGCACGGCCGAGACCTTCGTGGGCTGGACGCCCGAGGACCTCCGGGAGGCGATCCGTCACCTGGAGCGCCTCACCGACGCGCTCTCGCGCACCTGACCACTCCCCCGGGCGACCTGCCCACCCGGCCCGACCTCCGCCGTCGGGCCTTGCCACGACGTTTCGACGAAGAAGCACGACCTATGAATGTGAGACCTGTATGAGCGCAACCACCACCATGACCCGGAAGCAGGTGCTGGAGTCGTTGTCCGGCATCCTGCTCGGGATGTTCGTCTCGATCCTCGCGACCTCCGTGGTCTCGAGCTCGCTCCCCAAGATCATCAGCGACCTCGAAGGGTCGCAGTCGTCGTTCACCTGGGTCGTCACCGCGACCCTGCTGACGACCACCATCTCCACGCCCATCTGGGGCAAGCTCGCCGACCTGACGAACCGCAAGGTCCTCATCCAGGTCGCGCTGATCATCTCCGTGGTCGCGGCCGCCCTCGCGGGGCTGTCGCAGAACGTCGGCACGCTCATCGCGTTCCGCGCCCTCCAGGGCATCGGCGCCGGTGGCCTCATGGCCCTGGCCATGGTCCTCATCTCGGACATCATCTCGCCGCGCGAGCGCGGCAAGTACATGGGCCTCATGGGCGCGATCATGGCCGTGAGCCAGATCGGCGGGCCTCTCCTCGGCGGTGTCCTCACGGACACCGTGAGCTGGCGCCTCAACTTCTTCGTGGGCCTGCCGTTCGCGATCGCCGCGATCGTCGTGCTCCAGCGCACGCTGCACCTGCCGCCCATCCCCCGCCGCATCGTCACGATCGACTACTGGGGCGCGCTGCTCATCAGCGTGGGCGTCTCGACCCTGCTGCTGTGGGTCACGTTCGCGGGCAACAACTTCGAGTGGGTCTCGTGGCAGAGCGCCGTCATGGTCGTCGGCTCGGTCCTCGCGCTGGTCGCGGCCGTCCTGGTCGAGAAGAGCGCGGTCGAGCCCATCATCCCGCTGCACCTGTTCAAAAACCGCACGTTCGTCCTTGCGGTCCTCGCGAGCGTCGCGGTCGGCGTCGCGATGTTCGGCACCGCGGTCTTCCTCAGCCAGTACATGCAGGTCGCGCGCGGCAAGACCGCGACCGAGTCCGGGCTGCTGACCATCCCGATGATCGTCGGGACCTTCGTCGCCTCGACGCTCATCGGCCAGCTCATCACGCGCACCGGACGCTACAAGTCGTTCATGGTCGCGGGCGGCGTGTTCCTCGTCGCGTCGCTGTTCGCGCTGTCGACGATCGACTACCACACGAGCTTCGTGCTCATCAGCGTGTACCTGTTCTTCCTGGGCGCGAGCATGGGCATGCTCATGCAGAACCTCGTGCTCGCGGTCCAGAACACCCTGGACGTCTCCGAGATGGGCGCGGGCACCTCGACCGTCGCGTTCTTCCGCACCCTGGGCGGCGCGATCGGCGTCTCGGTCCTGGGCGCGGTCCTCGCGAGCAAGGTCACGACCTCGATCCAGGACGGCCTGGCCAAGATGGGCGTGCCGACCGACGCGACGGGCGGCACCGTGCCCGACGTCAGCACCCTGCCCGCCCCCATGCGTGACCTCGTCGAGCGTTCGTACGGCGACGGGATCGCGGACATCTTCCTCGTGGCAGTGCCGCTCGCGGTCATCGGTCTGGTCTGCGTGCTGTTCCTCAAGGAGGTGCCGCTCGGCACCAAGTCGGGGCTCGACGAGCGCCTCGAGCGTGAGCTCGCGGCCGGTCTGCCGGACCTGACCGACGAGATCGAGCAGGAGCACGAGGGCGACTTCGACGCCGAGCAGGCGGTCCTCGCGGGGGCCCGCGACGGCGCCACGGCCGGGGGCAGCGCCTCGCGCTGACCGCCCACCTGCCGGAACTCACCCGGGGCCGTCGTGGATGCTTGTTCCACGGCGGCCCCGCTGCACGCCATGATGGGGCCGTGACCTCGACCTCGCCGACCGACCAGCCGGAGCCGACTGTGTCCTCAACGCCCACCCCCTCTCCCAGCGACGAGTCGCCCCTGTTCGCGCTCGAGCGCGAGCTGCGCGTCCTGACCCGCCGCGCGGGGTCGTCCGCGAACGCGATGGCCAAGCGCATCCACCCCGACCTCGACGCGAGCGCGTACCCGCTGCTCGCGCACATCGCCGTGAACCCGGGCGTCCGGGGGTCGGACCTCGCGCAGCAGTTCGGCGTGGGGCGCGCGACCATCTCGCGCCAGCTCGCCCGGCTCGAGTCCGTGGGGATGGTGTGCCGCGAGGTGGACCCCGACGACTCCCGCGGCCAGATCATCACCCTCACCGAGGAGGGCGCGACGCTGCTGCGGACGACGCACGAGCGCCGCGTCGACTCGATCTCGCAGGCGCTGAGCGACTGGTCCCCCGACGACGTCGCGGCCCTCGCGGGCCTGCTGCACCGCTACTCGGAGGACGTCGTGCGCTGGCAGGCGACGCGCTGAGATGACGGGCCCGTCGGACGCGTCGCCGGCAGCGCGGCGGGGGTCCGCGCCGCGTGCTGCCCGACGGCGCAGCCGCCCTCGCGTCCTGGCCGTCCTCACGGCCGTGGTCGCCCTGGGCCTCGTGGTGACGACGCAGGTCCCCGACCCCGTCGGTGACGTGGTCGGGGACCTGCTGTACGCGGTCGCGGTCTACGCGGCGCTCGTGCTCGTGGCTCCTCGGGTGCGACCGTGGGTCGCGGGGGCCGTGGTGCTCACGTGGTGCTGGCTCGTCGAGGCCCTCCAGGCGACGCCCGTGGTGGGTGCCGTGCTGGACGTCGTGCCTGCGGCCGCGTGGGTGCTCGGGAGCACGTTCAGCGCGCGCGACCTGCTGCTCTACCTGCTGGGCGTACTGCTCGCGGTCGGGTTCGACGTGCTCGCGGACGCCAGAGCGGGCGTGGCCCGGGGGTCACGCCCGCTCTGACACGCGGTGGCCGGGACGGCTCAGGCCTCGGCGTCCTCGAACGTCAGGCTGAGGCTGTTCATGCAGAACCGGTCGCCCGTCGGGGTCTGGGGCGCGTCGTCGAACACGTGCCCCAGGTGCGAGCCGCAGCTCGCGCACCGCACCTCGGTACGGACCATGCCGTGGCTGCGGTCCTGGATGAGCTCGACCGCGTCCGACTCCTTGGGCGCGTAGAAGCTCGGCCACCCGCAGTGCGAGTCGAACTTGGTCTCCGAACGGAACAGCTCGTGGCCGCACGCCCGGCACCGGTAGATGCCCTCGCGCTTCTCGTCCAGGAGCTCGCCCGTCCAGGGGCGCTCGGTGCCAGCCTGCCGCAGCACCGCGTACTCGTCGGGGGCCAGCTCCTCGCGCCACTGGGTCTCGGGCTTGGCGACCGGGTACACCTTCTGCGAGAACAGGTTGCCGGTCGTGTCGTGGGTCTCGTTGGTCATGCTCCACCTCCGACAGCGACAACCGTCACCGGTCCTCAGGTGTTCCCGTGGTGCGACGAGCCCGACCACAGCGACGGCGGAGTGGGGCCGGGCCCGTCGCGGCGTGGTCCGCGACGGGACGCAGAAGGCCCCGGCGGCGATCCGAGGATCACCGCCGGGGCCCTGCTCGGTCGTTCAGCACGGCCGGCGAGAAGCTCCCGCCGGCCGGTCAGCGAAGGACCAGGCCGTTCAGCGAAGGGTCAGTACGACGACGACGAGTACACCGTCGCCGAGCCGCCACCGCGCTGCGCGCGACCGCGGCCGCCACGACGACGAGCCTGCGCACCGGCGCCGCCCTCGCCGCCCTGTGCCGACTGGCCGCGACCACCCTGGGCGCGCTGCGCCGTCGGGCCTGCGGACTTGGCCGGGGCCGACGTCCGCGTCGCACGCGTCCCGCCGTTGCGCGACGGCGTGCCACGACGGGCCTGCGTCTGCGGCGGCGTGATGTCCGCGGGGCGCACGTACTCGGCGACGTCGCCGACGAGCGACGTGATCGCCGCGTCACCCGGGGCCACCGACTGCGGCTGCGCCGTGATCTTCGCCTTGCGGGTCAGGTCCTTCACGTCGCTGCGCTGCTCGGGGAGCATGACGGTCACGACGACGCCCTCGGAACCGGCGCGAGCCGTACGGCCCGAGCGGTGGAGGTACGCCTTGTGCTCGGCCGGCGGGTCGACGTGGACGACCAGCTCGATCTCGTCGACGTGGATGCCGCGCGCCGCGATGTCGGTCGCGACGAGCACGCGGACCGAACCGTTCGAGAACGCCTCGAGGTTGCGCTCGCGCGCGCCCTGACCGAGGTTTCCGTGCAGGTCGACCGACGGGATGCCCTGGGCCGTGAGCTGCTTCGCGAGCTTCTTGGCCTGGTGCTTGGTGCGCGTGAACAGGACACGACGACCCGTGCCCGACGCGAGCTGCTGCACGACGTCCTTCTTCGCGTCCGCGTCACGGACCGCGAAGATGTGGTGCGTCATGTTGGAGACGGGCGACTCGGCCGAGTCCACCGAGTGGCTCACCGGGTTGCTCAGGTACCGCTTGACGAGCTGGTCCACGCCGTTGTCGAGCGTCGCGGAGAACAGCAGGCGCTGGCCGCGCGTCGGGGTCTTGTCCATGATGCGCTTGACGCCGGGCAGGAAGCCCAGGTCGGCCATGTGGTCGGCCTCGTCGAGGACCGTGATCTCGATGCCGTCGAGCGACAGGACACGCTGGTTGAGCAGGTCCTCGAGGCGCCCCGGGCAGGCGATGACGATGTCGACGCCCGCGTTGAGCGCGCTGACCTGGCGGCTCTGCGCGACGCCACCGAAGATGGTCGTCGTGTTCAGGCCGAGGGCCTTCGCGAGCGGCTCCATGACGGCGTTGATCTGGTTCGCGAGCTCACGCGTCGGGCACAGGACCAGGGCGCGGGGCCGGCGGGCAGCGCGGCGCGTGTCCGACTGGGACAGGCGCGTGACGACCGGCAGCGAGAACGCGAGGGTCTTGCCCGAGCCCGTGCGGCCACGGCCCAGGACGTCGCGGCCCTTGAGCGTGTCCGGGAGCGAGGCGACCTGGATGGGGAACGGCGACTCGATGCCCTGGCTGGAGAGCTCGCGGACCACCGTGGTCGGGATCCCGAAGTCCGCGAAGGTCGTGCCCTCGGGGACGACGGTCGGGACCGACGAGCGCACGGCAGCAGGACGCTGCTCACGCTGCTCACGAGGAGCCCGCTGCTCACGGTTGCCGCCGGCGGGGCGGCCCTGGCCGGCGCCGCGGCCGTCGCGCGAGTCGCGCTCACGGACGGGGCGACCGTCGCGGGTCACCTTGGCGGGACGCGAGTCACGGCTGTCACGCTCGTCGCGGGCCGGGCGGGCCCGGTCGTCGCGAGCCGGGCGGTTGATGTCGCGGGACTGCTGTCCCTGCGACTGGTTGGTGCGGGGGGCTGCGGCGTTCGGGCGCACGGCAGCACGAATGGGGTTGTTCAAGGGTTTGCCTCTCGGGCGTAGGGTCGGGGTTCGCCGCAAGAAATCCAGGGAACTCCACGACGCTGGGCGCGCAGAGATGCGCAGCCACGAACCTGATCCTCTCATGACTGGAGCGTGCGTGCGTCGATGGTGATCGACGTCTCCACATCCCTCACCGGACTCTCACCTCCCCACGGCCCCGTCCGTACCTCTCACCCACCGCACATGTGACCGTGGTGGAATGTCGCCCGTGGACTTCATGAGCTCAGTGGGCGACGTCATCGGTCAGATCTGGTCGGCCGCCACCACGCCGGTGCCCGCGCCGGCCTCCGCGATCGTGCTCTCGATGTCGCTCGCGGCCCTGATCGTCGTGGTCTTCACGCCCGTGTGGCGCGTCGCGCGGCACGTCGTGACGATCGCGCACGAGGGTGCGCACGCCCTGGCGGCACTCCTCACGGGCCGGCGCCTGAGCGGCATCCGCCTGCACTCCGACACGTCGGGCCTCACGGTCTCGTACGGCAAGCCACGCGGGTTCGGCATGGTCCTCACGGCCTTCATGGGGTACGTCGGCCCGGGCCTCGTGGGCCTCGGGGCGGCCGCGCTGCTCAGGGCGGGCTACGCCGTCGGGCTGCTGTGGCTCCTCGTGCTGCTGCTGACCCTCATGCTCCTGCAGATCCGCAACTGGTTCGGGCTGTGGTCCGTGCTCGTGAGCGGCGTCGCGCTCGTGCTCGTGTCCTGGGCCGCGACCCCGCCCGTGCAGAGCGCGGTCGCGTACGCCGTCACGTGGTTCCTGCTGCTGGGGGCCGTGCGCCCCGTCCTCGAGCTGCAGGTCTCGCGCAGCCGCGGCAAGGCCCGTCAGTCCGACGCCGACATGCTCGCGCGCCTCACGGGCATCCCGGGGATCGTGTGGGTCGGCGTGTTCCTGCTCGTGACGGTCGGCGCAGCGGCGCTGGGCGGCTACTGGATCGTGTCGCCCGTGGGGGCGTGATCGGTCGGGCAAGCACCGACCCTGGCCGTCGTCAGCACGAGACGTACGGGACCGAACCAGGCCCGCAGTGGTAGGGCTCGACGTCCGGGGCGACGTCCCGGTAGCCGCTCTCGAGCACGGTCATGCGGTGGGCGAGCGTGCCGTCGGCGTATGTCCGTGATTCCAGGAGCGTGCCGTCGCTCGGGTCGAGGAGCAGTACCTCCCGCTCTCCGACCTCCTGCGTGAAGTCCGCTTCGATGCCCGTCGCCGGACGACCGGCGGAGTCCGTCATCGCCCCGAGCAGCTCGGTGCCCGGGGCGGCAGCGAGGACCTGCCAGAGCGCGCGGCGGAGATCAGGAGAGGCCGGGCTCTCCAGCAGGAGTCCCACCACCTGCTTCCACAGGTCCCACTCGTCTCCGTGCCCCGAGGGCGCAAGCCCCTCGGAGAGGCGCCGCTCGAGCGCCCGGGGCTCGGTGGGCAGCTCGGCCAGCTCGTCCCACGTGATCGACTCACCGTTCCCGAACGTGGACGTCTCGCCGTCCTCGTTGAGGTCCATGACCCGCGCGAGGCTCGGGTCGAAGGTGTCCTTGCCGTCGGAGAAGGCCATGAAGGAGACACCCCCCTCGTCACGCAGCACCGCGTCGTCCCTCGACGACCAGATCTCGCGTTCGTAGGGGAACGAATACGGGTCCTCGGCCTGGGAGCGGACGTACAGGTACTCCCCGCTGGGGGGTTGCTGCTTGGCGGCGTTCTCCGCCGCCTCCAGCAGCACCTGTTCCGCAGAGGCCGGTGTCGTGGCGACCAGGGCCACCGCGACGGACGTGAGCAGCGCCGCGACGACGGTCGCCCATCGGCGCAGCATCGACGCGGACCGACGTCGCTGGCCCTGGTGCGGGGTCGTGACGATCCGGTGCAGGGCCGCTTCCGACCGAGCCGACTCCTCCGGGGTCAGGGGGACGACGTGGACCGGGTTCGCGGCCGCGAGCCGCTGCAGGACCGGGTCGTCCAAGGGGTCTGTCATGACGGTCTCCCTTCGGTGAGCGTGGGCATCGAGCGGTCGTCCGGGTGGGGCTGCGGTGGGGGGCCCGAGCGTGCGCCCGGGTCCGGCCGAGGCTCGGGGACGGACCTCGCGCTCGAGGCGGGCTCGTGCTCGACCGCGTCGAGCGACCGTCGCAGGCGTCGGCGTGCTCGGGTGAGGCGCATCGAAAAGGCGGCGCGCGAGCAACCCAGGACCCGAGCGGCCTCGGCCGAGGTGAGCCCGTCCCAGGAGACGAGCGAGAGGACCTCCCGGTCCGTGTCGTCGAGGAGGGCCCAGGCGCGGCGGAGGTCGATCGACATGTCCGCGAGCGCCCCGTCGTCGGCCACCGGCCCACGTTCTCCGCTCACCCGGAGCTCGAGGCGCCGTCGCCGGTCCGTGGCACGGTGACCGTTCGCCAGGATGTTGCGGGCCACCCCGAACAGCCACGGCCGCATCTCCTCGGCCGGGACGCGACCCCAGCTGCGCCACGCCACGGCGTAGACCTCCGACGCGAGGTCCTCCGCGTCGTCGTCGACCCGCCGGCGGAGGTAGGCCAGGACGTGCGGGTAGGTCTCTCGGTACATGCCGGCAAAGGCCGCTTCGACGGCGCTGTCGCGGCTCACGTCACGACCGTACGGCATCGGCGGGCTCGATCCTGCCGGCGGCGATCGCGGGTGGGAGTCCGCCGAGGAGCCCGAAGACGAGCGCGCCGGCGAGGGGTACGAGCAGGAGGCGCTCGTCGAACATCGGCTGCCACCGGGCGGCCGCGGTCACCACCATGATCGCCACGAAACCGACTGCGAGACCGACGACCGCGCCGAGGACGGCGAGCGCGGTGCACTCCCCCACGACGAGCGTGACGAGCTCGCTCCGTCGTGCACCGAACGCCCGTCGCACGCCGAGCTCGGCCGTGCGGGAGCTCACGCTCAGGAGGTTGACGAAGACGACACCGACCAGCCCTGCGAGCGCGGCCACGACGGCGAGCACCTGCAGCGAGGCCGAGACCCTGTCCTGGAGCTCTCCGCGGAACGCGTTCGGTTCGAGCACCGGGTGGATGGTCATCCGGGTGGTCTGGAACGGATCGGCAAGGTCGTGGAGGCGGTCCGCGACGTTCCGCGCGGCACCCGGGACCGTCTCGACGAACAGCTCGCTCGAGAGCGACGCCGCCAGGTCGCCGGTCGCCCCCGGGCCGACGAAGGCCGATCCGGTCGCCGTGCCGGACCTCGACGCGGTGACCAGCCCGACGACCCGGAACGGTTCGCCCTGGACCGTGATCTCGGGGCTCACGTCCAGCTGTGCGACACCGAGCCGTCGGGCGAGGTCCGTGCCCAGCAGCACCTCGCCCTCGGCGAGGACGCGGTCGTCGCCGGGAGCCCACGTCACGGCGGTGTCGGTGATCGGCCCCGGGGCCTCGTCGACCTCGACGAGGTCGACCGTCAGGGCCGCGAGCGCCCCGTTCGCGACGGGGATCCCCGTGCGGTACCGCCAGTGCTCGACTCCGGTCACGCCGGGGAACTCGGCGACGGCGTCGACCCGGACGGGCCATCGGGCGTCCGAGGTCCCGTCCGCGGCCAGCGCCGCGGTGACCTGCGTCGCCCGTTGCGCGTCGAAGAGCTCGGTCACCTGTCCTGACGCGCTCTGCGCGAGCCCCAGCGCCGTGACGGCCAGGGCGACCGCGACCGCGGACGCGAGGGTGCCGCTCGCGGTCCGCCCGGCGTTGGACGTGATGCCCTGCGCCACGAACCGCAGGGTGCGCGCCAGGCGCGCGGTGAGCCGGGTCCGCGGCCCGCGACCACGCATCGGCAGGTCTCCCCGGTCCTCGTCCGGCCCGTGGGGCGAGGTCGTGACGTCCGCGCTGTCGGCCACGACGAGGCCGTCGCGCAGGGTGACGACGCGGTCGAGCCGCGCAGCGACGTCGGGCTCGTGCGTGACCACGACGAGCGCCGCTCCACGCTCCGCGGCGCGACGCTTGAGCTCCTCGATGATCTCGAGCGACTGGGCCGAGTCGAGGTTCCCGGTCGGCTCGTCGGCCAGCCACAGGCGGGCCGGTCGGGCGAGGGTCCGTGCGATCGCGACCCTCTGCATCTCCCCACCCGACAGTGTCCGTGCCCGCGCCAGCTCCTTGTGCTCGAGCCCCACCGCGCGCAGCGAGTCGGTGACGACCTGGTCGGCGTCGTCGAGCGACGCGGTCGAGTAGCGCAGACCGAGCAGGACGTTCTCGCGCACGCTCAGGGCGGGGATCAGGTGCGACCGCTGGAAGACGAACCCCAGCTCCGAGGAACGCCACTCCGCCCGCACCCGGTCCTGCGCGGACTCGACGGGGTGCCCGTCGATGAGCACCTCACCCTCGTCGGGGGCGTCGAGCAGCCCCAGCACGTTCAGCAACGTGCTCTTCCCGCTGCCGGAGCGTCCGACGACGGCCACGCGCTCCCCGGGTCCGATGACGAGGTCGACACCGGCCAGCGCAGTGGTCCCGTTCGCATACCTGCGGGCGATCCCCCTCAGCTCGATCAGCGGGCGCCCCACCGATTCGGTCGGACCGAGCAGATCCTTCTCGAGCACGACGTCAACCAACCCGCACCTCCGTCCCCGCACCCAGCACGACACCGGCATCGCCGCCGCCGTCTCCGTCGGCGTCGCCGTCGGCCGCGACGATCGCCGCGACCCCGCCCACGGTCGCCTCGACCTCGACCGCCACCTCGCGAAACGCCGTCCCCTCCCGCACGTACACGTACGTCCGCCCGGCACGTGTCACGACCGCCGCCACGGGCGCGAGCAGCCTCTCCCCGTCCTCCGCTGCCGGGTTGTCGATCGTCAGGACGTAGGAGGAGCCCGCGCGGACGGCGCCCTCGGTGAGCAGGCTGACGGTGACCTCACCCGTCTCCGTCGGCGACAGCGCCGTCACGCGTGCCGTGGCCTCCGCGCCCGAGTCGTCCGTGAACCGAGCGGCGGCATCCACCGCGAGCGCTCCGACCGATCCCTGGGGCAGCGTCGACGTGAGCACGACCTGCCCCGTCCCGAGGGTGAGGAGGCCCGTGTCAGCGGCGATGCCGGTGCCGACCGTCGTGATCCCCTCGACGACGGCGGGCAGCCGAGGCACAGTCAGCACCTCGGACTGCAGGACACCAGGTCCCTTCACGGTGGCCGCAGCACCCCCGCCGGCTGCCGGGACCGCTGTCCCGTCCGACGGCGCCGCGGCACCCGTGCCCGTGGCCGTCGTCTCCGGAGCGCTCGCTCCGGGCGAGGGCGCAGCGGCGGCATCGGGCGCCGCGACGGCGACCTCGGGCGCCGCGTAGCCGGCCGCCCGGTACATCGACCGCACGGCCGCCTGGGTCTGCGGGCCGTACTTCCCGTCGGGCCGGCCCAGTGCATACCCTGCGGCCAGCAACCCCTTCTGCAGGGCCAGGACGTCGTCGCCCTCGTCCCCGGGGCGAATGTCGCGGTAGAGCGCGAAGGCCCCTTCGAGGACGAAGACCGGTCGCCCGTTGACGCGGAACGGGACCGACCCCGGCGACAGCGTGTCGCCGGCGGACCGGTCGACGGACGTCACCACGCCGGTCAGCGCAGCCGGAGGAGTCACCACGACGCTCTGCTGGTTCTGGGCCTCGACGGTCATCGACACCGGACCGTTCAGGTACCCACGGTCCAGCGCGACGACCACGGGCTCGGGGGCCGGGGGCTCGGCGCGGGCCGCCGCCTGCTGAGGCGACTCCATCCTGACCGCGAGCAGCCACGCCCCGACCCCGACGACGACGATCGCCGCGACGGCGAGCACGAGACGTTTCATGCTTCTCTCACCGTTCTGCCCGAGGGCACCGTCTGTCCCATCGCCCGATCAGCCCAGCTCGTTGATGACGGCGTCGATGCGCTTCTGGTACTCGAGGTAGTCGTCACGGGTCGCCTCGAACCCCTCGACGTCTCGTCCGATCGCGGCGAGCTCGCCCTCGACCCGAGCATGGAACACCGCCTCGTCGTACCCCTCTGCCCGGCAGCGCGCATCGATGACGGCCACCTCGCGCTCACGGTCCGACAACGGGACCTCCGTGTCCACGACCATCCCGTCGGCGTTGCCGATCGGACCGGTCACCGACTCCGACGGCATCTCGACCGGGCGCTCCGGCAGGTCGACGACCCCTGCCGGTTCCATGCACGTGCGCCATGCCTGGATCGCCTCCTGGACCCGCGCGTCCCCGTCGACCGCCTCCCAGCCCGCTGCCTCGACCGTGCTCAGGTAGCGGGCCGGGACGGCCCCCAGCCGTTCGTCGGTCCTCTGCCCGCACGCGATCATCGCGTCCTGCATCGCGGAGGTGACCTCGACGCCGTCCGGCACCCCGCTGCCCCGTGCCGGCTCGGACCGCAGGTGCGGGTACCCCCACTGCTGGGCGATCTGCTCGTCGAAGCGCGCCTGGCCCGTGCGCGCGTCGAACAGGGTGGGCTCGCCCCCGGGTTCCGCCGGGCGGTACTCGACGACGCCCTGCAGGCACTCCTGGGCGAGGAGGTCGCGGGCGTACCCGTCCCGCGGGTCGTTGAACTGGGGGACCAGCTCGTACACGGGGGTGAGCGTCGCCGTCGACTCGTCGTAGCCGTAGCGCGAGGTGTCCCCTCCCGGCTCCGGCCCGTCGGCCGCGCCGGCAGCGGAACAGCCCGCGAGGGCAGCGGTCACGAGGAGCCCGGCGATCAGTGCACGAGGTCGCACGAGGCGAGCAGTGGTTCTCATACCCTGCTCATGGCTCGCGGGGCGCGAGGTGCAACACCCGGGTTTTCTGGACGAGCCGGACGGGGCGGCCGGCCGCGACGGGTGACGGGACGCCGGGAGGCCCGGGCGGGCGCACGACGACGGGCCGCCCGCTGCGTGCGGACGGCCCGTCGAGGTGATCGGGTGCGTAGCCCTGCCGGGCCGGGAACCTTCCGAGGAGGAGGGGGTCGGCTCCCGGGACGGGCGGGCCGCGCAGCCGGTCGAGTGCTGGTGCGGGCGGTCAGGCCCCGCAGGTGGTGCCGGGCCGGTCAGGCCTGCGGCGTGAGGACGAACCCGGGCCCCTCGGTCGCACGAGGATCGGTGTCCAGGGTGAGGTTCGCGAGCGCGATCGAGGTGGTCGGCTCGACGAAGACGCGTGCGTCTCCGCTCTCGACGACCGTGTCGTCGGGCAGCGGGCTCGGGACGAGGGCCAGCTCGAAGTCGCCGGACTGCGGCGCCGACTCGGCGATCCGGAGACCGCCACCGTCGGGCACTCCGGCCCGCGTGGTGAGGTCCTGGACTGCATCGCGGGCGTTGTCGGTCAGGGTGAGCATGAGAGCTCCTCTCGGTTGCCTGGGGACGCACGGGACGCCTTGCGGCGATCCCTCGGCGTGCGCCTTTCGGTTGCCTCCAACCAAACAAGGATCGGCCGCGATCGCAAGGTCGCAGGCCGATCCACGGCGTGTCTCTCACCCAGTGGGATCGGGCGCGACAGGCGCACGCGAGGCACGTAGGGTCCGCGCACGCAGGGGCGTGGTTGGGCTTCTGCTGAGTGCGGAGCAGTTGTCGCGGATCGCGTCGTCTCGCGACAACTACTCCGCACTCAGCGGTGGCGTCGGTGGGAGCATGGCCGCGTGACCGCTCTCCGCTCCCCCGACCACTGGGCCGTCTACAACGCTGCCCAGCCAGGCCGCGCCGCGCGCGAGCTCTGCCAGGAGGTCCTGTCCCTCGCGGGCCCGGGCGCGGGCCGACCGGCGGTCGACCTGGGCTGCGGCGCGGGCGTCGAGACCGCCGCACTGCTGGGCGCCGGGTGGCGCGTCCACGCGCTCGACGGCGAACCGACCGCTCCGCACCTCGTCCGCACCACCACGGGAGGCGAGGAAGGAGCGGGGCTGAGCGTCGCCGTCGTGCCCTTCGCGGAGCTGACCGACCTGCCGCCCGCCGACCTCCTCTACTCCGGGTACGCGCTCCCCTACGCCTCGCCGGGGGACTTCCCGCGCGTCTGGGCCGCGATCCGCCGCTCCCTGCGGCCGGGCGCGTGGTTGGCCGTGAACCTGTTCGGCGTGAACGACTCGTTCGCGGGGACGATCGACGGGACCTTCCTGACGCGCGAGGAGGCCGAGGCTCTCCTCGACGGGCTCGACGTCGTCGCCTTCCGCGAGGAGGACCAGGACGGCCCGTCGTTCAGCGGCCCCAAGCACTGGCACGTCTTCGACGTGATCGCCCGTGCGCCGCGCTGACCAGGGGAGCGCCCACCGCCCGTCGCTCCGGGTGCCCGACGGCGCCGCTCACCGCACGCGGGCACGTCACCGCGTGCGGGGGCTCGGCGCGTAGACTCTCCGCGGGCCTTGGCGCCGCCTCCTGCGAGGCGACGCACGGTGCCCGGGCCTCTAGCTCAATGGCAGAGCTGCGGACTTTTAATCCGTAGGTTGTGGGTTCGAGTCCCACGGGGCCCACCGTCTCGCCCTACCGCACCGGCCGCTTCCCCTCGAAGAACCGGTCCAGGTCGTCGCGCCGCAGCACTCCCTCGCTCCCCCCGGCCGTCAGCTCGACGACGAGCCGCCGCGACATCTCGCGCAACGGCTCGTTCGTGACGCTCGAGTGGTGGCACATGAGGTCGAACGCCTCGTCGGCCGGAAGCCCGTAGATCGCCATGACCGCCCCCTTGGCCTGCTCGATCGTCGAGCGGCTCGCGGACGACGCCCGGATCGCGGCCGTCGCGTCACGCTGGGCGAGCTCGCGCTGCGTCGTCGTGAGGTCGAGGAAGTAGCCCGAGACGTGCGTCGTCTCGCCCGTCCGGCGGTCGACCCGCCCGCGCCCGACCACGCCGAGGGTCCGCGTCCGCCCGTGCGCGTCGACGATGCGGTGCACGGAGCTGAAGGGCTCGCCGGTCGCCGCGGCGACGAGCAGCACCTCCTCGACACGTGCGCGATCCTCGGGGTGCTTGTGCGCGAGCATCAAGGCCGTGGTGGGCATCACGTCGCCAGGGCGGAAGCCGTGCATCGCGTACAGCTCGTCCGACCACCACCAGGACTGGTCCGACAGGTCGAGGACGAACTGGCCGACGGGCTGTGGTGCGCCGCGCAGCAGTGCCTCGGCGAGCGTGGGATCGAATCGTCGAGCCGGGTTGTACGAAGTGGTCAAGTAGGCCCCCAAGGCATGGGAAAGGAGCGGGCCTACTTCCAGACTCCTCGGTGATCCTAGCCCGGTTCCGACCTCTCACCTGCGAGGACGGTCGCTCGAGGTGCTCGGGCGCCACACCGTGCCGAGGCGTGCCGCACAGCCCACGCACGACGAAGCCCCCGTCGGCCAGGGGCCGAACGGGGGCTTCGTGGAACGTTAGGTGGTGGCGCGATGCAGGGGGTACTTCGCGCCACCGAGGAAGACATTACCCCCTCCTCACGAGGGTTGACGAATCCCTCTCGCCTGGCGGTCGAAGGGAGGCAGTCCTTCCGTTTTCAACCAGTCCGCACACCCTTCGCGACCGCGCTCGACACCACGGCGTCACCGTCTCGCGCGACGGATCGGCCGCGCCGAGCATGCTCCCTGCCCGGCCCGCGGGGTCTCGCCGCCGCGCAGGCACCATCCCGCCCCGTGACCATCGCCTGCACGGTTTCCCGGTCGCCGGTTAAGGTTCGTGCGGGGCCGTATAGACGTGTCGCAAATCCCTCTATATCGGATTCTTCTTCCGATTGCGGGCACCCCTGACCTGTGTGCAGAGTGGTGCGATGGTATGGGTTTCTGTCGGCCTGGTCCTCGTGGTGCTCGGCGTCTCGCTCGCCGCTCGCGCCGCGTGGTCGGTCCGCTCGGGTGAGCAGCGCGGGCGCGCGAGCAACGGCGCGCACGGCATGGGGATCGCGCTGGGCGCGGGCCTGGCCTTCTGGGGATCCGTCGTCCTGATCGTCGCCCTGCTCGCTGACCGGGCGTGAAAAGACCGGCGCCCCTGCCGACCACCTGCCAGACTCGCCGCATGACCCGCACCTTCGACGACCTCGTCTCCGAGGCGGCATCCGTCCCGGTCGACGGATGGGACTTCTCCTGGCTCGACGGACGCGCGACCGAGCAGCGCCCCTCGTGGGGCTACGCCCGCTCGATGGGCGAGCGCATGCGCACCGCGAGCGCCGCGCTCGACCTGCAGACGGGCGGCGGTGAGGTCCTCGCGAGCGTCCCGCACCTTCCCCGGCTGACGGTCGCTACCGAGGGGTGGCCACCCAACGTCGCGAAGGCGACCCGTCTCCTGCACCCGTTGGGGGTCGCGGTCGTCGCGGACGCCGACGAACCACCGCTCCCGTTCGCGGACGAGGCGTTCGACCTCGTCGTGAGCCGGCACCCGGTCCGGCCCTGGTGGGACGAGGTCGCCCGGGTGCTCGCGCCAGGCGGGACGTACTTCGCGCAGCACGTCGGCCCGTACAGCGTGTTCGAGCTCGTGGAGCTCTTCCTGGGCCCGCAGCCCGAGGAGGTCCGCAACGGTCGCCACCCCGACGACGATCGCGCGGCCGCCCAGGCGGCAGGTCTGGAGGTCATGGACCTGCGCTTCGAGGAGCTGCGGACCGAGTTCTTCGACGTCGGTGCGGTCGTCTACTTCCTGCGCAAGGTGATCTGGATGGTCCCGGGGTTCACGGTCGAGCAGTACCGCCCCAAGCTCGAGGCCCTGCACGCGCAGATCCAGTCCGCGGGGCCGTTCGTCGCGACGACGACGCGGTTCCTCATCGAGGCCCGCAAGCCCGCCTGAGGCCGGGCCGGGCCGGGCCACCAGACCCACCGCAGTCTCAGCACACCGCGCACCGAGCAGGAGCCCGGACGTGCAGCGGTGTCCCCGTTGACACCTGCCGTCACCAGCTGGGCGCGGTCAGATCCCGAGGCCGCGCGTCAGGTCGCCGAGCGCGGCACGTGCACGCCGCTTGCGGTCCGCAGGGTCGATCGTGCGCTCGTCACCGGGGTTGGCGCGACGGACGGGCTTCCCGCCGGCCTCCGCTGACTCGACGACGCGGGGCATCCTTCCGTTGGCTCCGGCGGAGCGCGTCGCACGGTTGCTCCGGTGCGGGCTGGTCGGGGCGAGGAAGTAGGGGCGTTGTGTGGTCACGGGTTCGTCCTCCAGTCGTCGCAGCCCCGTCGCCGGGGCCTTGCTCCCCTATGCTCGGACTCCCTCGTTTCGTCCGTGTTGCGAACACCGAACGTTGCAGTGTCGTCCGCAGGAACCTGCGGCACACCGACCCCCTACCGACCAGTAGCCTCCTGACATGACGACGCACGAGCGCGAGATCACCGCCCCGGTCGACCTGTGCCTGCCGGACGGGCGCCTGAACCCCGACGCGGTCGGGTGGACGCGCACCCCGCTGCACCGCGCGAACCTGCGCGGCTGGGGACGGACCAAGCGGTGGGAGTACTGGGGCGTCGTGACGCCCACGCACGTGATCGGCGTCGTCGCGTCGTCGATCGACTACGCGGGGGTCCACGGCCTGTACGTCCTCGACCGGGCGACGGGCCAGGAGACCGCGACGGACGTCGTCGTGCCCCTGGCCCGTGGCGTCGTGATGCCGGAGACCAGCGGCGCGGGCCGCGCCGAGGCCCGCGCGAAGAGGCTCGCGATCGTGATCGACCAGGATCCGGGTGGCACGCGGATCCGTGCCGCGTCCCACGACGTGAGCCTCGACCTGTCGATCCCGCTCCCGCCGGGGCACGAGTCGTTGGGGGTCGTCGTCCCGTGGAGCGACCGCCTGTTCCAGTACACGGTCAAGGACGTGGCCCGGCCCGTCTCCGGCTCGCTCACGGTCCACGGCACCCGGCACGAGGTCAGCGCCGACGACTCGTTCGCGGTGCTCGACCACGGCCGGGGCCGCTGGCCCTACGCGATGACCTGGAACTGGGCCGCAGGCAGCGCGCACGGCCGCGGCATCCAGCTCGGTGACAAGTGGACGGACGGCACGGGCTCGACCGAGAACGCCCTGCTCGTGGACGGTCGGCTCCACAAGATCGGCCAGAAGCTCGACTGGCAGTACGACCGCGACGACTGGCTCGCCCCGTGGCGCATCTCGGGCGACGGGGTCGAGGCCGTGTTCACCCCCTTCCACGAGAAGGTCGCCCGCACCGAGATGGTCGTCGTGGGCACCGAGACGCACCAGTGCTTCGGCACGTGGTCGGGCCACGCGCGCACCGACGAGGGCGTGTGGGTGGACCTGGAGGGTCTGGTCGGCTGGGCGGAAGAGGCGCAGCAGCGCTGGTAGGGCCCGACGGCGCCGCTCGCCTCGAGGCGTGGACGCCCCTCGGGCGTCGCGCGGCCGGGTGCCAGACTGCGGTCATGGCGACCGTCCACGACGAGATCACTCCCCGGCTCTCCCGCTTCGTGCTGTCCCAGCCCGTGTTCTTCGTGGGCACGGCACCTCTCGCGGGCGACGGGCACGTCAACGTCTCCCCCAAGGGCATGGGTGGCACGTTCGTGGTGCTCGACCCGCACCGGGTCGCGTACCTGGACTACACGGGCTCGGGCGCCGAGGCCGCGGCGCACCTGCAGGAGAACGGGCGCATCGTCGTCATGTTCTGCGCGTTCGAGGGACCGCCGAACATCGTGCGCTTCCACGGGCGGGGCCGCTACGTCCTCGCCCGGACGCCCGAGTTCGACGAGCTGCGCCCGCTGTTCGCCAAGGAGCGCGAGTCCGGGCAGCGCGGCATCGTCGTGGTCGAGGTGGACCGGGTCTCGGACTCGTGCGGGTACTCGGTGCCGTTCATGGACTTCGTCGGCGACCGCGACCTCCTGGACCGCGCCCACGACCGGCGAGACCCGGAGTACTTCGACGCGTACTGGCACAAAAAGAACGCGACCAGCATCGACGGGCTGCCCGGGGTGGACATCTCTCCGGTGCCCTGAGCACACCGGACGCCGGCGCGCCCGGTGACGCACGTCCCCGGATTCAGGGTTCAGCGGTTGCTGACCCCGAGCGCCCTGCCGACGGTCGAGTCGTCATCCAGGACGCGGAGCAGGCAGGCGGCGAGGTCGCCGCGGGGGATGGACCCGAATCCCTTGGCGCCCTCGGTCAGCTCCCGCGCCGTCCAGTCACCGGTCGTCGGGCCGTTCGTCAGGCCGGCCGGTCTGACGATCGTCCAGTCGAGATCCGAACGCACGACGACCGACTCCTGCTCGTCGTGGTCGGCCAGCGCCGAGGCAAGGACGACCCGCGTCAGGACCCGGACGAGCGCGGGCATCTGCGCTGCCGAGCCACCTGCCCCCAAGGAGGACTGCACGACGAGCCGGCGCACTCCCGCTTCCTGCATCGCCGCCACGACGACCCGCGTGACCGCAGACCGTTGACGAGAGGTCCCCTTGGCGCCGCCCACGGTCACCACGACGGCGTCCGCCCCGGCGACCGCTCGGGCAGCCACTTCTGGATCGCCGGCGTCCCCCGTCAGGGTCTCGACCCCCGGGGTGACGGCGCCGCCGCTCCGCGACAGGACCGTGACCTCGTGTCCCTCTCCCTGTGCGAGCGAAGCCAGGCGAGCCCCCGTGCCCCTCGATCCACCGACGATGACGATCTTCACGGACTTCTCATTTCGTCGCGGTGCACCCTGCTGTCCGCGGAAGTGTATCTCCGTGCAGGTGGAGCCCGGAGGGGCGCTCGGGCACTCGTCCCGGCCTGGTGCGACCACCCGGTGGACGCGCCCCGCAGGGACGAGAGCATCAGGGCGCACCGTCACGTCGCGTCGAGGTACGCCCGCCCGCGCGGCGAGATGCGGTACCCCACGGGCAGGCTCTCGGTGAGCCCGAGCTCCTTGAGGCGCCGGACCCGGACCTTGAAGTAGTCGCGCTCGACGCCGATCGACGCCGCGAGGTCGCGCGCCACGACCTCGGGCTGCGCGACGATCAGCTCCAGGTAGGACCGGGTCCACGGCTCGGGCGCCGCGCGGTCCATGCGCGCGAGCCGTGTGCGCAGCCCCTCGACCTCCTCGGCCGACAGGTCGGCCTCCTGGCGCAGCGCGATGCGCGGGTCCTCCCCCACGCGCCGCAGACCGATCCGGTACAGGTCGCCCTCGCCCTTCGCTGCGACCCAGGCGAGCGCCGCCTCGGCCGAGCGGAAGCCCGCGGCGCGCGCGTCGTCGTCGGGCAGGACGGGGACCCCTCCCGCCTCCGGGACCCGGTCGATCGACGTGACCTCCACGACCCCGATCCGCGTCCTCATCCGCCCGCCCGCGCGCACGCGCGGCGCGAGCCAGCGGCGGTACGCGAGGGACACCGTGCCGTCCTCGAGCCCGCTGAGCGTCTGCCGGGTCAGCAGCATCCCCTCAGCGTACGAAGCGCCGGGCGAAGCGGCACCACGTCGAGCAGCGGGCAGGCACCGAGCCGTCGGGTCACCCGAGCCGCAGCCCGGCGTTGACCGACCGCACCAGGTCGGCCGGGAGCTTCGCGACCTCGCGGTCGTAGGTCAGCAACCCGTTGAGCTCGTCCTCGACGTCCGAGAGCTGGGTGTAGACCGTCGCGGAGAGCCCTCGCGGGATCGCGGGCACGATCTGGTCGCGGTGCAGCGCCTCGAACGCCTCCCCGAGCGCCGCGGCGTCCCGGAAGCGCTTGTACCCGGCCTCGCTCTCGCTGAAGTCGTGCCCTTCGACCCGAAGGTTGTAGCCCCCGTACTCCGAGAGGACGAGCACTCTGCTGTCGCGCCGCCATCGAGGGACCCGGAACGAGCGGAAGTAGATGTGCAGGCTGCGCAGGTCCCCCGCACGCTGGTCGTGCCAGCCGCTCGCGTGGTCCACCGAACGCGTGGGATCGAGCGCCGTGACGCGGGCTGCGACCTTGGCCGCGTCGAACTGTCCCCAGCCCTCGTTGAACGGCACCCAGACCGCAAGGCTCACGACGTTGCGCAGGTGCTCGACCGTGGCGTCGACCTCGCGGAGGAACTCGGCACGCCCGTCGGGGTCCGTGCGTGAGAACAGCCCGTGGTAGCGGTCGGAGAACCACAGAGGGACGACGGCGTGCGGGACGGTCGCGATGGACCGGTACCGCTCGCCCCCGTTGACCATGTCCTGCCACACGAGGATCCCGAGCCGGTCGCAGTGGTGGTACCAGCGCAGCGGCTCGATCTTGATGTGCTTGCGCAGCATCGTGAACCCGAGGTCCTTCATGGTCGCGATGTCGTGGACCATGGCCTCGTCCGACGGTGCCGTGAGCAGCCCGTCCGACCAGTACCCCTGGTCCAGGACGCCCGCGTGGAAGTAGGGCTCGCCGTTGAGCAGCAGGCGCGGCACGCCCCGCTCGTCCCGCCCGACTCCGAACGACCGCATGCCGGCGTAGCTGCGCACCTCGTCGTCGCCGAGCGTCACGCGCACGTCGTACAGGTGCGGGTCCTCGGGGGTCCACAGGTGGGCGTCCGGGATCGGCACGCGGGCGAGCGTCCCCGCGGGTGCTTCGACCTGCCCGACGAGCGCTCCGCCGTCGTGCACCTGGATGCGCGCCACGGGCGCGTCCGGCCCGACGGCGCCGCTCGCCCCCGCGGGCATCCCGCCCGCGTACACGGTCACCTCGAGGCAGCCGCCCGGGAGGTCCGGGACGAGCACGAGCCGGTCGACGTGCAGCGCCGGGACGGCCTCGACCCACACGGTCTGCCAGATGCCCGACTGGGCGGTGTACCAGATGCCGCCGCGGTCGAGCTTCTGCTTGCCGCGCGCGTGGTAACCCATGTCGCTCACGTCGGTGACCTCGACGAGCAGCTCGTGCGGCTCGTCGAGGGAGCCGGCGAACGCCTCCGTGACGTCGCACGCGAACGGCAGGAACCCGCCCGTGTGACGGCCCACCTCGACGCCGTCGACCAGGACGCGGCACGACTGGTCGACCGCCCCGAAGTGCAGGAAGACCCGCCCGTCGCGCGGGACGAAGCCCTCGGGGAGCGAGACGGTGCGCCGGTACCAGAGCGCCTCGTACGGCTGGAGCTGTCGCCCCACGCCCGACAGCACCGACTCGGGCGAGAACGGTACGACGATCTCGCCGTCGAACACCTGGGGGGCCGCACCGCCCAACGACCCCTCGGGGCCGGCCGCCTGCCCGGTGAACGCGTAGTCCCACACCCCGTTGAGGTTGAGGTAGCTGTCGCGCGCGAGCTGAGGACGGGGGTACTCGGGCAGGGGGGCGTGCCGATCGAGGGCGGCGGCCCACCGAGTGGGCCGGAGGATGCTCATGCAGCGGGTTCCTTGCGACGGAGAAGCGTGACGGGGACGAGGATCAGGAGTAGCACGACGGCGGCCGCGACGAAGATCAGGGGGCTCGGGACCTGCTTGACGACCCCGAGCTCGGAGTAGGTCTCCGCGGCCCCCCTGATCACGGCCGCACCGATGAAGGGTCCGACCAGCATGGGGACGAGGATCGCGAAGACCATGCGCAGACCTTGGACGTGGCCCGCGCGGTCCGGGGGCGAGTAGTCGCGGACCAGCGCCCCGATCGGGGTGAGGACCAGCATGAACCCCGACATCATGACGAGCCCGGCCAGGATCGCGGGCACCATGCCTCGCGCGAACGCCATGAGGACGAGTCCCGTCCCGTAGACCGCGACCGCAGGCAGGAGGAAGCGGACCTTGCCGACCCGGTCGACGATCCGCCCACCGATCACGCTCACGACCGAGGCGCCGAGCAGCACCACGGCCAGGACGATCGCGTACCCGTCGATCCGCAGGGACCGCTGGAGGTAGATGATCAGGTACGGCAGGAACACCTGGGTCGAGATCCCCCAGATCGTCCATGCCGACAGCGCGAGGTACAGGCCCGGGTTCTCGCGGACCGCCGAGGGCCGCAGGCCGTGGACCACCGAGCGCAGGTACCCGTCCTCCTGGCGGACCGTGAGCTCGCGGTCCCGGACGAGGAACCACGACACGACCCCCACGACCACGATGATCGCCCCCACGAGGACGAAGAACCCGCGCCACTGCCCGGCTCGCGTCATGCCGTCGAACGCCCCGAACACCACGAGCATCGACAGCAGCGGCATGACCGCGAGCACCGACTCGACCCGGCCCCGGTTCGCCGGCTCGGTCGAGTCGGTCACCCAGGCCTGGAACGCCGCGTCGTTGGCCCCCGAGCCGAACAACGACATGACCGCGTCGAGCGCGACGACCGCGACCGCCGCCACGACCACGGCGTTCGCCGCCGGAACCAGCCCCGAGACCGTGTCGGGGCTCAGGAACCCGAACGCGGCCGTCGTGATGCCCCACAGGACGTATCCGGCCGCGATGAACACGCGGCGGCGTCCGACCCTGTCGGAGAGCGCGCCGACCAGGAGCGTCGCGAGGGTCGCGGCGACCGCACTCACGGCGACCATGGTCGCGATGACGTTCGGGTCGTCCGTGATGGTGTCGTAGACGAACACGTTGAGGTACATGTTCTCGACGGTCCAGGCGAGCTGCCCGACGAAGCCGAGGAGGACGAGGGACGTCCAGGTGCGGGCCCCCAGGGCCCCGGTGCGCGTCATTGCCACGCACGGATCGTAGTCCTCCTCGCGGGGCCGCATGCCGATCGACGGGTCGAGCGTCCCTACGCCCCGAGCACCGGTCGGCGCGCGACCGTCAGCACGTGCGTGTCGGGCCACTCGACGTGCTCGCCCGTCGTGGCGTCGGTCAACGACGCCACGGGCGCGAACGAGTGCTCGACGAGCCACTCGTTGCGCCACGCCCCGCTCTCGGGCCCCAGCTCGAAGCCCGCGCCCGTCAGCAGCCCGGTCCACGCGTCGCCGTCCAGGTCGCAGAACCGCTCGTGGCACTCGGACAGCCAGTTGTCGGCGTAGTCCTTGGTCGTGAGGAACTCCATGGCGTCGCGCAGCGTGAGGCGGAACGTCCCGGGCAGGACCTCCTCGACCGTGAACGACGCACCCGACAGGCGGGGGAAGTCGTGCGCGAACTGGCGCATCCGCGAGGCCGTCGACAGCCTGCGGACGTGCGCGGCGACGTCGGGCCGCGCCCACGCGTCGAGGTCCGTCACGACGCCCGGGCGCGAGCCGTCGTCGTCGCGGAGCGTGAGGTGCACCGCGCGGTCGCCGTCAGCGGGACCGCACACGTCGCTGTTGATCCACACCCCGCCCGGGCGGGTGTGGGCGAGCACGCGGCGAGCGAACCGCTCGACGTCGGGCACGCCGTCGCCGTACGAGGAGATCTCGTGCGTGAGCGCGATCGTGACGGTCGTGTCGACGCTGCGCTCGGGCATGACCTCACCGCGCAGGATGTTGGCCTGCACGAACCACACGTTCGGGTTCGCGAACACGCCCTGCGTCTTCTTGTGCTCGGCCTCGGCCACGAGGTGGCGCGCGACGTCGACACCGAACAGGTCCGACTCGTGCAGGCGCGGCTCGGCCGCGACCAGCTCGAGCAGGCCGCCCGTCGCGCACCCGATGTCGACGATCCGCCCCGGGAGCACGTACGGGCGCACCTGCTCCCACTTGCGGCGCGAGGCGTCCTCGAACGCCGCGGCGTACGTCCGGTAGTCGCGGGTCGCGGTCAGGTCGCCGTCGCCCGAGACGACGGGGTCGGCGAAGACCTGGACGATCTGCGCCTCGAGGCCGTAGCGCCGGAAGAAGCCCGGCACGGCCGGGTGGGCGACGTCGGTCCACGTCGGGTCACCCGCCGCGAGGCGCCCGACGGCGTCCCACGGGCGGGCAGGCACGTCACCCAGCGCGTCCGTCGCGTCGAGCTCGACGCCCACGACCCGGTAGCCGAGCTCCCGGTAGGCCGCGATGACCGCGGGGGTCGAGCAGGCCACGACCGTCTCGCGAGGGTCGAGCGTCACGGTGTGCCCCGTCGCGGTCTGGACCGTGGTCGTGACGAGGTGCGCGAAGCGCGCGTGCGGGGCCACGTCCGGGACCGGCACGACGAGGCTCGGCAGGTGCTCGACCGCCGTGACGTGCTCGATGAGTGCCTCGCGCCGGTGCCCCGGCACCGGGTTGCGGCGCGTGCCCGCGTGGTTCGCGGACGTCACGGCCCACACGACCACGGCGTCGGGCGAGCACCGGACGCGCTCGCCGTCGAGGTCGCTGACGAGGCCGGCCCGCAACGCCCGGAGGTAGTCCACCTGGAAGCGGGTCACGAGGTGGTGGCGCCCCGGGAACAGGACATGACGGATCAGCTGGTCGTGAGGCACCCGGGTACCTTCGCGCGAGAGCGGGGTGCGGGGCAAGCGGAGCGTCCCCCACCGGACCCGACCGCGCTCCGGTACCGACGTTCCCCTCGTCAGCGTCCCCGTTCCGTGCCATCGTGGAAAGAGGCGCCGACGACGCCTCCCCCGCTGCGCACGACCTGGACAAGGAGCACCCGATGGTCTCGACGACGAACGCATTCAGCAGCTTCTCGGTGAACGACCTGGACGCCGCGCGGGCGTTCTACGCGGACGTCGTGGGGGTCGAGGTCGACCAGACGCCCATGGGCCTGGACCTGCACCTGGGCTCGGGCGGGCACGTGTTCGTCTACCCCAAGACGAACCACGTCGCGGCGTCGTTCACGGTCCTGAACTTCGGGGTCGACGACGTCGACGCCGCGGTCGACGAGCTCGTCGCCAAGGGTGTGGAGTTCGAGCGCTACGTGGGGTTCGACCAGGACGCCAAGGGCATCGCGCGCGGTCCGGAGGGCCCGGCGATCGCCTGGTTCAAGGACCCGGCGCGCAACGTCCTGGCGATCCTGAGCAACCCGTGAGCACCGCGGTGGCGTCGCACGAGCACCTCCTGGCGGCGCACGGCGACGCGATCGGGGCGTTCGACCACCTGGTCCGGCGGGTCCAGGACGACCAGTGGGACCTGCCCACGCCCGACGACGACTGGACCGTCCGCGACCTCGTCAACCACCTGGTCTCGGAGCAGCTCTGGGCGCCCGAGCTGCTCGCGGGCCGGACGGTCGCGGACGTGGGCCCGGTCTTCGACGGCGACGTCCTGGGCGACGACCCTATCGACGCGTGGATCGATGCCTCGACGCAGTCGCGCGAGGCGTTCCTCGCCCCCGGCGCCCTGGACCGCGTGGTGCACCTGTCGTACGGCGACGCCCCGGCGACCGAGTACGCGCACCAGATGACGTTCGACCTCACGGTCCACGCATGGGACCTGGCCCAGGGGCTGGGCGTCGACGCGGACCTGGGCCCCCAGCTCGTGTCGTTCGTGCTGGGCTACGCCCAGCGCCGCAAGGGCATGTTCGCGGCGAGCCGCCTGTTCGCGGGCCCCGTCCCCGTGCCCGACGACGCGCCCGAGCTCACGAGGCTGCTCGCACTCGCGGGTCGCCGGGGCTGACCTCCCGGTCCAGCGCCCTCGAGGAGCCGGACCGGTGGCTCCCCGGACACCACGATCCCCGCAGCTCCCTGGACCTCAGGGCGTTGCGGGGATCGTCAGAACCCGCCGGTGGGCGGAGCGTCGTGCGTGGTGCGCGGGTCAGGCCGTGGTGCGCGGGTCACGCCGTGGCGTCGTCCTCGCGGCGTGCGATGCGGATCATGTCCTCGCGCGGCACGACCTTGATGCGCTCACGGCCGTGCGGCTCGCCCTGCGCGCGCTCGTAGGCGTCCAGGACCTCCCAGTCGGACCACTGGACCAGGTGCACGCCCCGCTCGGTCAAGAACTCGACGACCGCGCCCGGGTCCGGTTGGGTGGCCGTGCGCGAGTCGGCGAGGTCCTCGACGAGGTGGCGGACGGTCTCCGAGGCGTCGGACTTGGTGTGCCCGATCAACCCGACCGGGCCGCGCTTGATCCAGCCCGTGGCATACACCCCGCTTGATCCAGCCCGTGGCATACACCCC
>NZ_LMJG01000011.1:0-411031 GCF_001428945.1 Oerskovia sp. Root918 | reverse complement strand
CAATTGGCATTAACTATCAAGCACACTGTTGAGTTCTCAAGCAACCGACACGCACCGACTCCAACCCGTTTCCAGGCCTTCACTCGGGGCAACTTCTCTACCTTACCAGACCGCTGAGCTGGTGTCTACCGCTGAAGCGGAGACGCTCTCTGCTGATCTGCCTCACGAGACGCCAGATCCAGGACCTGAACTTCTCGGAGGAGCCAACCTGCGGGACCAGCCACTTCGCGGCGGCTCCGAAGAGCTTCGCAGTGGTGTCTGTTCCTCCCTGTCGGGCTGACATCCAGAACATTACGTGGAGGTTGCCGGGAAGGTCAAACCGTGCCGTCGTGACGCCGGTCACCGCAGTCCCGCCGGGGAGCTGGACGCGCCTGCGGAAGCCCGCGGGGCCCGGTCGACAGCTCACCGGGCCCCGCGCGTCCAGGGACTACTCGGCAGCCGCGACCGCCAGCGTCCGCTTGCCGCGACGCAGGACGGCGAACCGCCCGTGGAGCAGGTCCTCCGCGCCGAGGACCGCGTCCTCCTCGGTCACCTTGACGTTGTTGACGTACGCCCCACCCTCGGCGATCGCCCGACGTGCTGCTCCCTTCGAGGTCACCAGGCCCGACCCCACCAGAAGGTCGACGACCGTGTCGCCGGCAGCCGCCGTCGTGCGCGGCAGCTCGGCCACGGCCGCCGCGAGCGTGCCCGCGTCGAGCGCGCCCAGGTCACCCCGGCCGAACAGCGCCTGGCTCGCGGCGATGACGGCCTCGGTCGCGGCTGCGCCGTGGACGAGCGTGGTGACGTCGGCCGCGAGCGCCTTCTGCGCCTCGCGCGCCGCAGGGCGCTCGGCGACCGCACGCTCTAGCTCGGCGATCTCCTCCGCGCTGCGGAAGGTGAAGATCTTGAGCCAGCCCACCACGTCGGCGTCGTCCGCGTTGACCCAGTACTGGTAGAACGCGTACGGGCTCATCATGTCGGGGTCGAGCCACACGGCCCCGCCCTCGGTCTTGCCGAACTTGGTCCCGTCGGCCTTGGTGATGAGCGGGGTCGTCAGGACGTGCACCGACGCGCCCTCGGCCTTGCGGATCAGCTCGACGCCCGAGAGCAGGTTGCCCCACTGGTCGTTGCCGCCCGTCTGGAGCGTGACGCCCTCCCGCCGGAAGAGCTCGAGGTAGTCGTTGCCCTGCAGGATCTGGTAGCTGAACTCGGTGAAGCTGATGCCCTCGTCCGACTTCAGTCTGCGCGCCACGGTGTCCTTGGCGAGCATGGTGCCCAGACGGTAGTGCTTGCCGATCTCCCGCAGGAAGTCGATCGCCGTGAGCTGGCCGGTCCAGTCGAGGTTGTTCGCGATGCGGGCCGGGTTGTCGCCCTCGAAGTCGAGGAAGCGCGAGACCTGCGACTTGAGTCGCTCGGTCCACTCGGCGACCGTGTCCTTGGTGTTGAGGATCCGCTCCCCCGACTGACGCGGGTCACCGATCATCCCCGTGGCGCCGCCGACGAGCGCGATCGCCCGGTGCCCCGCGAGCTGCAGGTGGCGCAGCAGGATGAGCTGGACCAGGTGGCCGTGGTGCAGGCTCGGCGCGGTCGGGTCGAAGCCGCAGTAATACGTGACGGGTCCCTCGGCCAGCGCAGCACGCAGCGCGGCCTCGTCGGTGGACTGCGCCACCAGGCCTCGCCATTGCAACTCGTCGAGAACGTCGTTCACTGCATCTCCTTCGTCGTGCCCGCGCGCGGTGCGGCGCAGGGCGTGGGTGGGGCGCGCCGTCGTCCCGCGCGCCCGAGGTCCTAGTCTGCCGTGTCCTGCCCCCGAGCACCGACTTCCCCTGAGGCGTGGACGCCCGCGCGTCGCGGCC
This sequence comes from Oerskovia sp. Root918, assembly GCF_001428945.1. NCBI lineage: Bacteria > Bacillati > Actinomycetota > Actinomycetes > Micrococcales > Cellulomonadaceae > Oerskovia > Oerskovia sp. Root918. The sequence goes on along the minus strand of NZ_LMJG01000011.1, from coordinate 409,196 downwards.
CCCGACGACGTCCGGGGCCGGAACCAGCCGACCCGCGCGCCTCAGCGCGTCCGGCGGTACGCGGGGCGGTAGGCCGAGACCGTCGGGTCCCCGGTGAGCCACAGCCGCCACGGGTAGACGCTCGCGTCTCCCCCGTCGCCGCTCACGCCCACGCGTGGTCCGGTCGCGATCGCGGGCCGCAGCGTGCGCGTGTGGCGGTGCACGACGACGTCGCCCGCCTCGTCCGTCACGTCCAGCCCGTAGTGGTCGAGGTCGAGACCGAGCGCCACCGCGAGCCGGGCGGGCCCGCGCGCGATCTGACGGTCAGAGTCGCACACCCCGACCGCGAGACGACGTGCCCGGGCCAGCTCGGCGCCGTCGGTCACCTCGCCCGCCCGCAGCAGGACCGCAGACGCCTGCCCGAGCGGCCCGCACACCACGTTGACGCAGTGGTGCAGCCCCAGGTGGCGGTAGACGTAGAGGTGACCGGGCTCGCCGTACATGGCACGGTTGCGCTCCGAGCGGCCACGGAACGCGTGCGAGCCCGGGTCCCGCTCGCCGTCGTAGGCCTCGACCTCGGTGAGACGGACCGTGACGACCCCCTCGGGCGTGCGGTGCGTGATCGACGACCCCAGCAGGTCGCGCGCGACCTCGAGGCTCGACCGCGCGAACCAGCCCCGGGCCGGCACGTCCAGGGCGGGCTCGCCGGGGTCGGGCACGAGACGGAGGTCTGCGGTGGCGGATCGGAGGGATTCGGGCACGGGAGGCCTCCCTGGCTCGGCGCGGGTCTCCCCCGCAATCTACGCCCCGCATGTTTCGTCGGTGCGTCCCACGAGACGCCCGAGCGCCACGGCAGCGGAGTCAGGCGTCCGCGACGCCGTCCGCCGGGACGGCCGGTCGCGGGGCCGGCTCGCCGAACCCGTCGAGCACGACGTCGGCCCGCTCGGCCGTCCCCTCGGCGGCGTACACCGCACGCTCGGTGACCATCCAGTCGATCCACGCGTCGTACGCGTCCTCGCCGTCGCGGGCGAGACCCCGCCCGAGCCGGACCTCGTCGTCGGCCTCGACCCAGACGAGCAGGGTCGTCAGGTCGGCGATCCCGCGGGCCCCCGCACCGCAGCCCTCGACGACGAGGAACGGGGCCACGGGGACGTCGTGCCACTCCGCGAAGTCGCCGAGCGTCCAGTCGTAGCGCTGGTAGCGCCCCGCCCTGCCCTCGGACAACGGGTCGAGCACCTGCTCGACGAGCCGCCCGACGCCCGCGGTCATCCCGGTCCAGCCCTCGTACAAGTCGTCCATGTGGACCACCTGCGCGGACAGCGCCTCGCCCAGCTGTGCCGCGAGCGTCGTCTTGCCCGAGCCCGCGGGCCCGTCGACGACGACCAGCCGGCACCCCGGCCCGGCGGGGACGCCCGGACCGGCCGGACGTCCCGCGCCGAGGCGGGCTGCGCCGTCGTGCACGCGGGAGACGAGGTCCGCGAGGACCTCCGCGCTCACGCTCACGGCGATCTCAGCCCTGGACCCAGAAGCGGTACTCCGCCGAGCGGACCTTCGCCTCCTCGAGCTGCTCCGCGACGCGCGCAGGGGCCGTGCCGCCCACCGCGTCGCGCGACGCGAGGGAACCCTCGACCGTCAGCACGTCGCGCACCCCCGGCGTGAGGTGCTCCGAGATCTCGGCGAGGTCCGCGTCCGTGAGGTCCCACAGCTCGATGCCGCGCTCCTCGCACACGCGCACGCACGCTCCCGCGACCTCGTGCGCCACGCGGAACGGCACGCCCTCGCGGACGAGCCACTCGGCGATGTCCGTGGCGAGCGAGAAGCCCTGCGGCGCGAGCGAGGCCATGCGCTCGGTGTCGAACGTCAGGGTGCGGACCATGCCCGCGTACGCGGGCAGCAGGACCTTGAGCGTGTCGACCTGGTCGAACACCGGCTCCTTGTCCTCCTGCAGGTCGCGGTTGTACGCGAGCGGCAGGCCCTTGAGCGTCGCCAGGAGGCCCGTCAGGTCGCCGATCAGGCGCCCCGCCTTGCCGCGCGCGAGCTCCGCGATGTCCGGGTTCTTCTTCTGCGGCATGATGCTCGAGCCCGTCGAGTAGGCGTCGTCCAGGCGGACGAAGCCGAACTCCTTGGTGTTCCAGATGATGATCTCCTCGGCGAAGCGCGAGAGGTCCACGCCCAGCATCGCCGAGACGAACGCGAACTCCGCGACCACGTCGCGCGAGGCCGTGCCGTCGATCGAGTTCTCGACCGGACCGTCGAAGCCCAGGTCCGCCGCGACGGCCGCCGGGTCCAGACCGAGCGACGAGCCCGCGAGCGCGCCCGAGCCGTACGGCGAACGCCCCGCACGCACGTCCCAGTCGATGAAGCGGTCGACGTCGCGCAGCAGCGGCCACGCGTGCGCGAGCAGGTGGTGCGCGAGCAGCACGGGCTGCGCGTGCTGCAGGTGCGTGCGCCCCGGCATGGGTGCGCCCGGGTGCGCCTCGGCCTGCTCGATCAGGGCGTCGACGACGTCGAGCACCAGGATGCCGATCGCGCGGGCCTCCTCGCGCAGGTACGAGCGCACGAGCGTCGCGATCTGGTCGTTGCGCGAGCGTCCCGCACGCAGCTTGCCGCCCAGCTCGGCCCCTGCGCGCTCGATGAGCCCGCGCTCGAGCGCCGTGTGCACGTCCTCGTCGGCCAGGACTGGCAGGAAGGCCCCCGACTCGACGTCTGCCGAGAGCACGTCGAGCGCCTCGAGCATCGCCGTGAGCTCGTCCTCGTCGAGCAGGCCGGCAGCGGCCAGGACCTTGGCGTGCGCCCGGGATCCGGCGATGTCGTGCTGCGCGAGCCGCCAGTCGAAGTGCGTCGACTGCGACAGCGCCGCCAGGGCCTCGGCGGGGCCACCGGCGAAGCGGCCACCCCACAGGCTGACCGGGGCGGCAGGTGCGGCGGCCGCCGGCTGCTCGTCCCCGGGCGCAGGGGTGTTGTCGTTCAGGTCGTCGCTCATGGTTCAGGCTCCCGGTACCGAGGTCGATGCCGCTCCCGGACGTCTCGTCGCGGGCGGCCGAGGCCCCGGCCGTCGGCCGAGGACCTCGAGGGTTCTCCCCGCCGGCGACCGGGCGAGCGGGTCGCCCTCGTCGTCGGCGGGGTCGTTCTTGTCTGTCTGTCGTGCGTGTGCGGCCGTGGGGACGCGGGGTGCGGCAGGCGGCCCCGCGCGCGTCACGGCCTCTGGTGTCCTGTCACAGTCTGTCAGCCCGCAGGCCGTCGTCCGTCAGGAGGCGGACGGCCCGACCGGGTTGCTCAGCGCCAGGAAGCGCGCGGCCATCTCCTCGCCGCCGTCGACGTCGCGCGAGATCACCAGGACCGTGTCGTCGCCCGCGATCGTGCCGAGCACCCCGACGAACACCGAGTGGTCGATCGCCGAGGCCAGGTACTGCGCCGCCCCCGGCGGGGTCCGCAGCACCACGAGGTTGCCCGAGGACTCGGCCGAGACCAGGAGCTCGCCGCACAGACGCGCGAGCCGGGCGGCGACGTACTCGGCGTCGTTCGCGACCTGGACCGAGCGGTCCCCGCCCTCGCCCGGCACCGCGTAGACGAGCGAGCCGGACGCGCTGCGGACCTTCTCCGCGCGCAGCTCGATCAGGTCGCGCGAGAGCGTCGCCTGCGTGACGCTCACGCCGTCCTCCGCGAGCGCCTTGGCGAGCTCTGCCTGCGAGTGGATCTCGTGCCGCGCGACGAGCTGGGCGATGCGCGCGTGGCGTGCCGCCTTGGTGGTCGGCACGCTGCCCGGCCCCAGGCCCCCGGTCGTCACGATCGCTCCAGCAACCAGGTCAGCAGCGCCTTCTGGGCGTGCAGACGGTTCTCGGCCTCGTCCCAGACGGCCGACTGCGGGCCGTCGATGACCTCGGCCGTGATCTCCTTGCCCCGGTACGCGGGCAGGCAGTGGAGCACGAGCGCGTCGTCCGCCGCCACGGCCATGACCGCGGCGTTGACCTGGTAGGGCACGAACGGCAGCTCGCGCTCGGCGGCGCTCGCCTCGTCACCCATCGAGACCCAGGTGTCGGTCGCGACGACATCGGCCCCTCGCGCGGCCTCGAGCGCGTCCGAGGTGACCAGGACCGAGCCGCCCGTCTCGCGGGCGATGCGCTCGGCGTCGGCGACGATCGCCGGGTCCGGCAGGTACTGCGCCGGTGCGCCGATGCGCACGTGCATGCCCGCGGTCGCCCCGCCCAGGAGGTAGGAGTGGGCCATGTTGTTGGCCCCGTCGCCCAGGTACGCGAGCGACGTGCCCGCCAGGGCGCCGACGCCGCCGCGCAGCTGGGCGACCGTCAGCAGGTCCGCGAGGATCTGGCACGGGTGGAACTCGTCGGTCAGCGCGTTGACGACCGGGACGCTCGCGACCCGGGCCATCTCCTCGATGCGCTCCTGGCCGAACGTCCGCCACACGATCGCGGACGTCTGGCGGTCCAGGACCCGGGCGGTGTCCGCGATGGGCTCGCCGCGACCGAGCTGGCTCGTCGCGCCGTCGATCGTCAGCGGGTACCCACCGAGCTCGGCGACCCCCGCCGAGAACGACACGCGCGTCCGCGTCGAGGGCTTGTCGAAGATGAGCGCCACGGCCTGGGGGCCGCGCAGGGGCGTGCGGATGAAGCGGTCCTCACGGAAGCCGAGGCCGAGCTCGAGGACCTCGCGCTGCTCGGCGGGGCTGAGGTCGTCGTCGCGCAGGAAGTGTCGGACGGGGGCGGTCGAGGCAGTCACTGTCAGCCCTTCGGAGGCGTGGCGGAGGCGGTGGGAGCGGGGGCGGGGCTGGGGGCGGGTACGGCGACACGTCGAGCGAGGTCGGCGGGCAGGCCCGCGAAGAACGCGACGACCTCGCTCGCCTGGTCGCGGGTCAGGATCAGGGGCGGGGCGAGGCGGATCGCGTCGGGCTGCACGGCGTTGACGATGAACCCGGCCTCGAGGGCCAGGCGCGCGACCTCGGCCGAGACGGGCGCCGCGAGCTGGACGGCGATCAGCAGGCCGTGGCCACGCGTGCCGGCGACCACGGGGTTGCCGCACGCAGCGATGCCCTCGCGCAGGTGCTCCCCGACCGTGCGCACGTTGGCCAGCAGCCCGTCGCGCTCGATCACGGCGAGCGTCGCGAGCGACGCCGCCGCGGCGACAGGGTTGCCGCCGAACGTCGTGCCGTGCTGGCCCCGTCCCAGGAGGGTCGCGGCCCGCTCGCCGAACGCCACGACGGCTCCCACGGGGAACCCGCCGCCGAGCCCCTTGGCGAGCGTGACGACGTCGGGCACGACGCCCCCGCCGATCTCCTGCTGCTGGAACGCGAACCACGTCCCCGTGCGCCCCACGCCCGTCTGGACCTCGTCGAGGACCAGCAGCGCGCCCGACGACGCGGTCAGCTCGCGCGCGGCCACCAGGTAGCCCGGCGGTAGCGGGCGCACGCCCGCCTCGCCCTGGACCGGCTCGACGAACAGCGCGGCGACCTCACCGCGCGCGGCGACGGCCTCGTCCGAGAACGCCTCCTCGAGCGCGACCAGGTCGCCGAACGGCACGAACTCGACGCCACCGGGCAGGGGCTCGAACGGCTCGCGGTACGCGGCCTTGGAGGTCAGCGCGAGCGCGCCCATGCTGCGGCCGTGGAAGCCGCCCTCGAGCGCGAGGATCCTGGTCCGCGTGCCCGGGCCGGCGGCCCGGTTGCGGCGCGCCATCTTGAAGGCGGCCTCGTTGGCCTCGGTGCCCGAGTTGGTGAAGAAGACGCGCGATCCCTCGGGTGCCTGCGCGAGGTTCAGCAGCCGCTCGGCGAGCGCGATCTGGGTGGGCGTGCCGAAGAAGTTCGACACGTGCCCGAGCGTGCCCAGCTGGGCGCTGACGGCTGCGGTGAGCGTGGGGTGCGCGTGGCCCAGGGCGTTGACCGCGATGCCCGCGAGCAGGTCGAGGTAGCGCTTTCCGTCGGCGTCCCACACGTACGCACCCTCGCCACGGACCAGGACCTTCTGCGGGGCCCCGAACGTGTCCATGACCGCGTGCGTGTAGCGCTCGGTCCACTGCGCGACGCTGCCCGGTCCCGTCAGGGTCGTGTCCGCGGTGCCCTCGGGGCCGGGTGCACCCTGGACCTCCGTGGCCGCGGCGCCGGTCACGCTGCCCGCGGTGGTCGGCGAGATCTCGCCGGTCGTGCCGTTCATGCCTGCTCCTGCGAGGTGACGTGGTCGGTAGGGGCTGTCGTGGTGCTCGACGTGAGCGGGTCCGGGACGACCATGGTCCCGTTGCCGCGCGTCGTGAAGACCTCCAGGAGGACCGAGTGGGCCACACGACCGTCGATCACGGTCGCGCGCGGGACGCCGCCGGACACCGCACGCAGGCAGGCCTCCATCTTGGGGACCATGCCGGCCTCGAGCGAGGGCAGCAGCGCCGCGAGCTCGGACCGCGTGATCTGGCTGACGAGCGAGGTCTTGTCCGGCCACGAGGTGTACAGGCCCTCGACGTCGGTCAGGACGATGAGCTTCTTGGCGCCGAGCGCGACCGCGAGCGCCGCGGCCGCCGTGTCGGCGTTGACGTTGAGCACCTGGGTGGGGTCGTCGAGGTCCGGTGCGATGGTCGAGACGACCGGGATGCGTCCGGCGTCGAGCAGGTCCTGGACCGCGGACGGGTGGACCTCCACGACGTCGCCGACCAGGCCGACGTCGACGGGCTCGCCGTCGACCATCGCGTGCCGGCGCTGAGCCTGGAGCAGGCCGCCGTCCTCTCCCGAGAGCCCGACCGCGTAGGGCCCGTGGGCGTTGATGAGCCCGACGAGCTCGCGCGAGACCTGTCCCGTGAGGACCATGCGGACGACGTCCATGGCTTCGGGGGTCGTGACGCGCAGCCCGCCGCGGAACTCGCTCTCGATACCGAGCCGAGCGAGCATCGCGGAGATCTGGGGACCGCCGCCGTGGACGACCACGGGGTGCAGGCCGACCTGGCGCAGGAACACCATGTCGCGCGCGAACGCGGCCTTGAGCTCGTCGTCGATCATGGCGTTGCCGCCGTACTTGACGACCACGAGCGCCCCGCGGAACTCCTGGAGCCAGGGCATGGCCTCCAGCAGGACCTCGGCCTTCTGGCCGGGGGTCAGGTCGGTGCGGGTGTCGAACACGAAGTCCTCGGAGGTGGAGGCGCTCATGACGAGTACGCGCTGTTCTCGTGGACGTAGTCGTGCGTGAGGTCGTTGGTCCAGACCGTGACCTGCGCGTCGCCCGCGTGCAGGTCGATCTCGACGTGCACCTCGCGTGCCGAGGCCAGGTCGACGAGCTCTCGCGGCTCGCCCACCCCCCCGGACCGGCAGACCTGGACCCCGTTGATCGACACGTCGAGCTCGAGCGCGTCGAAGGGTGCGACGTCCTCGGGGACGGTCCCCACGGCCGAGAGGACCCTGCCCCAGTTGGGGTCGTTGCCGAACACCGCGGCCTTGAAGAGGTTCGAGCGCGTCACGGCGCGGGCGACCGCGAGGGCCGCAGTCTCGTCGCTCGCGCTCTTCACGACGACCGCGATGTCGTGGCTCGCGCCCTCGGCGTCCGCGACCAGGGCGCGGGCGAGGTCCGCGCACGCCTCGGTCACGGCGGCCGTGAGCTCCTCGAGGGTCACCGGCACCTGGGACGCGCCGGAGGCCAGGAGGATCACCGTGTCGTTCGTCGACATGCAGCCGTCCGAGTCGACCCGGTCGAACGTGGTGGCCGTCGCGGCGCGCAGCGCGGCGTCGGCGGTGGCGGCGTCGACCACGGCATCGGTCGTCAGCACGCAGAGCATGGTCGCGAGGCCGGGCGCGAGCATGCCCGCCCCCTTGGCCATGCCACCGACGGACCAGCTCGAGGCGCCGTCGACGCTGTGGCCGTCGCGCACCTCGCGCGTGACGAGCACGGTCTTGGGGACCGTGTCGGTCGTCATGATCGCGAGGGCCGCGTCGGGGCCGCCCTCGGCGTCGGCAGCCCCCGCTGCCGCGTCGCAGCCCGCGAGGAGCTTGTCCATGGGCAGGCGCTCGCCGATGAGACCGGTCGAGCAGACCAGGACGTCGCCCGCGGAGACCTCGAGGAGGTCGGCCACGTACTCGGCCGTGTGGTGCGTGTCGGCGAAGCCCTCGGGTCCGGTGCACGCGTTCGCGCCGCCCGAGTTGAGGACCACGGCGCGCGCGATCCCGTCGGCAACGGCCTGGCGCGACCACGCGACGGGGGCAGCGAACACGCGGTTGGACGTGAAGACGGCCGCGGCAACGTCGAGCGGCCCCTCGTTGACGACGAGGGCCACGTCCTTGCTGCCGGTGGACTTGAGCCCGGCGACGACTCCTGCGGCCCGGAAGCCGAGCGGTCCGGTGACGGTCACGGTGCGACCCCTTCGGTGGTGAGCCCCAGGGTCTGCGGCAGACCCAGGGCGATGTTCATGGACTGGACGGCGCCGCCTGCGGTGCCCTTGACGAGGTTGTCGATCGCGGTGACGGTCACGACGCGGCCCGCGGCGCGGTCGATCGCGACCTGGACCAGGGCCGTGTTGGCGCCGAGCGTCATGGCCGTCGTGGGCCACTGGCCCTCGGGCAGGAGCTGGACGAACGGCTCGCCCGCGTACGCCTGCTCGTAGGCCTGGCGCAGGGCGTCGACGCTCAGGTCCTCGTGGCCCGGGGCGAGGCGCGCCGTCGCGGTCGCGAGGATGCCGCGGGACATGGGGACCAGCGTGGGGGTGAACGAGATGGTCACCTCGGCGGCGCCTGCCGAGCGCAGGTTCTGCGCGATCTCGGGGATGTGCCGGTGCGAGCCGCCCACGGCGTAGGGCTGGGCCGAGCCGAGCGCCTCGGAGGCGAGCAGGTGCGTCTTGAGGGACTTGCCCGCGCCCGAGTACCCGTTGGCGAGGACCGCGACGACGTCGACCGGGTCCAGGAGGCCCGCGGCCACGCCGGGCTGCAGGCCCAGGGTCACGGCCGTGACGTTGCAGCCCGGGACGGCGATGCGGCGCGCGCCCGCCAGGACCTCGCGCTGCTTGGTGTACTCGACCCCGGCGCCCGTCTGCTCGGCGATCAGGAGCTCGGGCAGCCCGTAGGGCCAGGTGCCCGCGTGCTCGGACCCGTAGAACGCGGTCCAGTCCGCGGCCGAGGAGAGCCGGTGGTCGGCACCGAGGTCGAGGACCAGGACATCGTCGGGCAGCTGCGCGGCGATCTCACCCGACGCGCCGTGCGGCAGCGCGAGCACGACGACGTCGTGGCCGACCAGGTGCTCGACGCTCGTCGGCAGCAGCACGCGGTCCGCGAGCGACCGCAGGTGCGGCTGGTGCAGCCCGAGGACCGACCCCGCGTTGGAGTGCGCCGTGAGCGCACCGACCTGGACCTCGGGGTGCCCGGACAGCAGCCGGAGCATCTCCCCTCCCGCGTACCCGGAAGCCCCGGCAACCGCCACTGTGATCGTCATATGCAGAACTATACATAGTTATGCAGTCGAATCGGGAACTACCGACCCCAGACGCCCAGCTCGTTGCCGCTCGGGTCGAGGAAGTGGAAGCGCCGCCCACCGGGGAAGTCGTACGGCCCCTCGAGGATCTCTCCGCCCGCGTCCTGGACCAGCAGGAGCGACTCGTCGAGGTCCGCGGAGAAGAGCAGGACGAGCGGGCCACCCCGTGTGACCTGGTCGGCGAGCGCCAGGCCGCCCGCCTCCGCCTCCCCCTCCTCGGCTGAGGTGCGGAAGCCCGCGTACCCCGGACCGTAGGGGACGAACTCCCACCCGAAGGCCTCGGAGTAGAACGACTGCGCCTCTGCCATGTCCGTGACGGACAGCTCGAGGTAGTCGATCGAGTGATGGATGCCGTGCGCATGGGTAGCCATGCAGGCAGCGTGCCACGGGGTACCGACACGAGGCCGGCAGGCGCCTCGCCGCCGGTCAGACCTGCTGGTCGGACTGCCCGTGGAAGCGCGCGGGTCGACGACACTCGTCGACGACGGACGCGAGACGGCGCACTCGCACGACCGGTCCGACGGTGAACTGCAGCGGGACCACCTTCCGCCCACGTCGCAGCGCGAGCATCGAGAAGATCGCGCTCTCAGCCCCCCAGTTCCACAGGCTGCTGTACGGCACGACCACCAGCTCGTCCCCCGGGACCAGCCGCACCGTCCGCCACCACCCTCGCAGGGACACCTCGCCCGCGCCGACGAAGACTCCCGTCCGCAGCCCGAGGACCGTGAACACCGCGGCCCCGAGCGCCACGCAACCGGAGAAGAGGTCCGGCCCGGTCTCGATCAGGCCGCCCGCGCCGATGAGGAAGAAGGGCACGCCGACTACGAGCGCGAAGAGTCGGCTCATGGACGTGGCCCCCCGCAACGGGGCGAGACCCCGGTCGCGCCCGCGGCCGTCGTCGGCCCTCACTCCATCCACCAGGTCGTGTGCGCCAGGGCGACCAGCACCGGCACCCCGAGGAGCGCGACGACGGACCGCTGAGGACGTGCGAGGGCCGGTGTCATCACGGCGTCAGCGTACTGGTCGGCTCCGCAGGTCGTGGACGCCCCGGACGGGTCGGCCGGACGTATCCGGTACCGCTAGGGTCTCGGCATGTCGCGGAGTCGCAGGGGTGGGTCAGGCATGCGGACGATGGAGTTCGAGGAGGAACCGGCCGAGGCGGACGAGACGCCGGTCGAGCCCGAGGAGTCCGGAGCGTCCGGAACGTTCGAGGACACCGGACCGGCCCAGGCCGGCGACCGCCGCCTGCGACGACGATGGATCGCCGCCGGTACCGCCCTCGCCGTGATCGCCGCCGGGCTCACGCTCGGCGGAGAGATCGAGGACCGGCGCGCCGCCGACCGCCTGGTCGCTGCTCCCGGTGGCCTTTCCCCGTGGGGCGCGGAACCGCCTCACGAGCTGTGGTCGCTGGACGCGCCCGGAGGTCGTCTCGTCTCCGGTGGCGCCGCAGGGCTCGTGCTCCTCGACCGCGGGACGGTCTCCCGGGTGGACCTGGTCACGGGCGACCTCGGGTGGTCGCGCGAGGTCGGCACCGACCTCGAGTGCGGGACGGACGTCGGCTGGCAGGCGGCCGTCGACCAGGACGACCCGATCGTGTGCCTGTCGGGCACCGACGACCGGGAGGTGACGGTGCTCGACGGCGACGGGAACGTCCTCGGCGAGCTGTCGCTCGACGACTTCCTCAGCACGGGAGCCGACGTCGCGCCCGGCCCCGCGGGGTCGGTCGTCCTGGCCGAACGGGTGGGTGAGCCGTCGGACGCTGCCCCTGAGACGACCGTCAGCGTCCAGACGACGGACAGCTCCGAGGACGTCGTCGTCCCCGCAGGCAGAGGCGTGCAGGTCTCGGTCGTCGACGCCTCCACGGGCGACGTCCGGTGGGAGCGCGAGGTCGACTTCGTCCTGCCCGGCGACGCGGTCGGCGACTGCATCGTCTTCTCCAACGACGAGGAGGGCGGCGAGTCCCACACCGTCGACGTCGAGAGCCTGACGGTCCGCTACACCGGAGGGGTCGTCCAGGTCTCCGGCTGCGGGGTGCGCTCGCTGTTCTCCGCCGACGGCGTCCAGCTCCAGGCTCCGGGCGACGCGAGCATCGGCGTGTTCCCGGTCACGTCGGGCGGGTTCGTCTCGATCGCCGGGTACGTCGAGACCACGAACGCGCTGAAAGACGACGGCACGGTCCGGTGGAAGAGCCCGGGGCGCTACCTCTACCCCGGCTCGACCGACGGCTCCGCGCTCGAGGTGTCGCTGCTCGCCTCCGACGGCCGGCTGGTCGCGGTCGACCCTCGCGACGGCCGTCAGCTCTGGACGGCGGACATCCCCGCCGAGCAGGTGCTGGTGCAGGCCGGCGAACAGGTCGTCGTCACGAGCCACCTGTACCGGAGGGCGCTCGACCCCATCACCGGGCAGACGCTCTGGGAGACGGAGGCCGGCTACGGCGACCGCTTCCCGGCCGGCTCCTTCACGGACGGCAGATGGCTCGTCGAGGTCGCGATGCGCGGCGACCAGTCCACGGACGGGACCCGCCTCACGGCTCACGACCTCAGGACGGGCCAGGAGGCCTGGGTCGTCGACGGCGTGTCGGACCTCGGGCGGTTCGCCGCGATCGACGGAGCGCTCCTCCAGGTCGGCGAGGGGACCGTGTCGCGCTGGGGCTGAGCGGGCGGGCGGCGGGCGCCCGCCCTCGCGCCGCCGCCCGCCGTGCCGTGAGTGCCGGTCAGGAGCGGTTCGCCGCCGCGACCAGGGCCCGCACGCTCGCCCCGAGCACCGACGCGTCCCTCCCCACGGCCCACGCGACCGAGCCGTCCGCGGTGCGGTGCTCCAGGTAGGTCACGGCCCACGCGTCGCTGCCAGCGGTGACGGACTGCTGCGTGAGCCCCAGCACCTCGACCGGGAGTCCCAGTCCGGCCAGGATGCTCGCGAGCGCGTCGACGGGTCCTGCACCGACCGCCGACCGCTCGACCCGCTCACCCTCCACGGACAGCACGACGTCGAGGCGCTCGCCGCCGTCGTCGCTCTCGCCCGGCCGCGCAACCGACCAGGCGAGCGGCAGGATCTGGCGACCTCCGTCGTCGGGCAGGACGTACGCCTCCTCGAAGAGGCGCCACAAGCCCTCCGCCGTCACCTCTCCCCCGCTGCCGTCCGCGTGCTCCTGCACGCGGCCCGCGAAGTCGATCTGGAGCCGTCGCGGCAGCTCGAGCCCGTACGCGGACTCGAGCAGGTAGGCGATGCCGCCCTTGCCGGACTGGCTGTTGACGCGCACCACGGCGTCGTACGAGCGCCCGACGTCGGCAGGGTCGACGGGCAGGTACGGCACCCTCCAGGGGGCGTCCGCAGGATCGAGGCCCGCCGCACGCGCCTGCGCATGATGGCGCGCGAACCCCTTGCGGATCGCGTCCTGGTGCGTCCCGGAGTAGGCCGTGTGGACCAGGTCGCCCGCGTACGGGTGGCGCTCGTGCACACCGATCCGGTTGCAGTCCACGACCGTGCGACGGATCTCGTCGATGTCGGAGAAGTCGATCTCGGGGTCCACGCCCTGCGCGTGCAGGTTGAGGCCCAACGTCACCAGGTCGACGTTGCCCGTGCGCTCGCCGTTGCCGAACAGGCAGCCCTCGACGCGCTGCGCGCCCGCCAGGACCGCGAGCTCGGCGCACGCCACGCCCGTGCCGCGGTCGTTGTGCGGGTGGACGGACAGGATCACGGCCTCGCGCCGGTCGAGGTTCCGGTGCATGTACTCGATCTGGTCGGCGTAGACGTTGGGCGTCGCGACCTCGACCGTCGCCGGGAGGTTGAGGATCACGGGCCGCTCGGGGGTCGCGTCCCACAGGGTAGTCATGCGCGCGCAGACCTCGAGCACGTAGTCGGGCTCGGTGAGGTTGAAGACCTCGGGCGAGAACTCGAAGCGGACGCGCGGATCGTCCCCCGCGTGCCGCAGGACCTCGGTGCCCGCTGCGGCGATCAGGTCTGAGAGCTCGGCCCGGCCCCTGCCCAGGACGACGTCGCGCCAGGTCGGGGCGGTCGCGGTGTACAGGTGCACCACGACGGGGTTGCGCAGACCACGGACCGACTCGAACGTCCGGGCGATCAGGTCCGCCCGGGCGGCCGTGAAGACCACGATCGTGACGTGCTCGGGCGCCAGGTCCGTCTCTGCGAGCAGGCGGACGAAGTCGAAGTCGGTCTGCGACGCCGACGGGTAGCCGACCTCGATCTCCGTGTAGCCCATCGCGACGAGCAGCTCGAAGAACCGCCGCTTGCGGGCGGGGTCCATGGGCTCGGTCAGGGCCTGGTTGCCGTCGCGCAGGTCGACGGGCACCCACAGCGGCGCCGCGGTGAGGCGACGGGTGGGCCACCGGCGGTCCGTGAGCGGGACGTCGACGCGCGAGAACACGTCCTGGTAGCGGTGCGAGGGCATGCGCGAGGCGCGCTGGCGGTTCCACGCGGGCCGGCCAGGTGCGGGTGGGCCGTCGGGGGTGCGCAACGTGGGGAACGGGCTGGTGGTCATGGTCATGTCTCCGGGTGCGGGCCGCGCGGTGCACGGCAGGCGGCGTCCGACCGGCGCACGGCAGACCCCCACGGCGGGGAGCCGGTCGGCTCAGGCCCCGCCGCGGCGACCAAGAAGGAGTGCGCTCCACGACATGGGAGGTACGCTAGCCGCGATCAAGTCCTCAGACAACCTGAGAGGTTGGCTCCCATGCCCACGCTCCGCCGGCTCCCCCTCGCCGACCAGGCGGCCGAGCTCATGCTCGACCGCGTCCGCACCGGCACCTGGCCGCTCGACCACCGGCTGCCCGGCGAGCAGGCGCTCGCGGCCGAGCTCGGCGTCGGACGGTCGACCGTGCGCGAGGCCATCCGTCAGCTCGCGGGCAGAGGGGTGCTCGAGAGCCGCCAGGGCTCGGGCGTCTACGTCGTCCGGGCCGAGCCGGGCGAGGACTGGCAGGAGGTCCTGCGGCGCGGCGAGATCGTCGACGTCCTCGAGGTCCGCGGAGCCCTGGAGACCGAGGCCGCCCGGCTCGCCGCGACCCGCCGCACCCCGGCCGACCTCCGCGCCATGGCCGCGGCGCTCGCGGGTCGCGGCAAGGTACCGGCGACCGCGAGCGCGCAGGAGTACGTCGACGCCGACCTGGTCTTCCACCGAGCGGTCGTCGACGCCGCGCACAACGCGGTCCTGACCGACCTGTTCTCCACGTTCGTCCCTCGCCTGCGTCGGGCGATGGTCGACATGATCGAGCTCGACGGCGCGGGCGAGCGCCACCGGCACGACCAGGACGCCCACGAGGCGATCCTCGACGCCGTCCGCGACCGCGACGCCGACCTTGCCGCCGCGACGAGCCGCCGACACCTCGACTCCGTCCACGAGAAGGTCACCCGTGAGCACTGACACCGCCTCCCCCAGCGTCCCGGCCGGGTCCCCGTCCTCCGTGCGCACCAGCACCGGAGGTCCCGTCCCGCCCGCCGACGCACCACCACCCCCCTCGGCGGGCGTCGTCGTGCTGGACCTGCGCGACGTCGCGTTCGTCCGCAACGGCCGCACGATCCTCGAGCACGTGGACCTCACGGTCCGCGCGGGCGAGCACTGGGCCCTGGTCGGCCCCAACGGTGCGGGCAAGAGCACGATCCTCAGCCTGTGCGGGGCGCGCAACCACCCCACGCGCGGCGAGGTCGACGTGCTGGGGAACACGCTCGGGCGCGTCGACGTCCAGGCCCTGCACAGCAGGATCGGGCACGTGAACCCGCGTCACCCGCTGCGCACGGCGCTCACGATCCAGGAGGTCGTCCTGACCGGGATCACCGGGACGACCGAGTGGCGCCAGCGCTGGGAGCCGACCCGAGCCGAGGTCGACAGGGCGCGCGCCCTCGTCGCGGACATGGGGCTCGGCGGCAAGGAGCACGAGCCCTGGACCACGCTGTCCCAGGGAGAGCGCGGGCGCACGATCATCGCCCGGGCGCTCGTCGCCGACCCCGCGCTGCTGCTGCTCGACGAGCCGAGCACCGGGCTCGACGTCGCGGCACGCGAACAGCTGCTCGCGACGATCGACGCGGTGCGGGTCACGCACCCCGAGGTCGCCTCGGTCCTCGTGACCCATCACCTCGAGGAGCTGCCCACGTCGACGAGCCACGCGCTGCTGCTCGCGCCGGGGCGGGTCTCCGCGGCCGGTCGCGCGGACGAGGTCCTGACGACCGAGGCCGTCTCGCGCTGCTTCGCCCACCCCGTCCACGTCGAGCGCCGCCACGGACGCTGGCGGGCCTCGGCGGGTCCGGGCACCGCCTGACCCGACGCCCCGCCTAGGCTGACCCCATGCGCGCGATCCAGGCACTCCAGGCAGGCGGCCCCGACGTCCTCGAGCTCGTCGAGCTCCCGACCCCAGCACCCGGACCCGGCGAGCTCCTCGTCGACGTCGCGGCGGCGGGCGTCAACTTCATCGACACCTACCGTCGGGCGGGGGTGTACCCGATGGAGTACCCGCACGTGGTCGGCACCGAGGGCGCGGGCGTCGTCGCAGCGGTCGGCCCCGGCGTCACGGACTTCGAGCCCGGCGACCACGTCGCGTGGACCAACGCGTTCGGCTCGTACGCCGAGCAGGTGGTCGTCCCGGCGGACATCGCGATTCCCGTACCGGAGTCGGTCGACCTGCGCGTCGCGGCGGCCGTCGGCCTGCAGGGGCTCACGGCCCACTACCTCGTGACCTCGACGTACCCGGTCCAGCCCGGGGACGACGTCCTGCTGCACGCGGGAGCCGGGGGCGTCGGCCTGCTCGCGACCCAGCTCGCGGTGCGCCGCGGCGCACGCGTCATCACGACCGTCTCGACCGAGGCCAAGGCCGAGCTGTCGCGCGCGGCCGGGGCGTCCGACGTCGTGAACTACGCCGAGCTCGACGACCTCACGACCGAGCTGCCCGCGATCGTGCGCGACCTCACGGGCGGTCGGGGCGTCGCGGTCGCCTACGACTCGGTCGGCAAGGACACGTTCGAGGCCTCCCTCGCGTCGCTGCGCCGCCGCGGGATGCTCGTGCTGTTCGGCGGGTCCTCGGGCCAGGTGCCTCCGTTCGACCTCCAGCGCCTCAACAAGGGTGGTTCGCTGTTCGCGACCCGCCCCAAGCTCGACGACTACACCGCGACGCGCGCCGAGCTCCTCGAGCGCGCCGACGAGGTCTTCGCGCTCGTGGCCTCGGGCGACCTCGACGTGCGGGTGGGCGCGACGTTCCCGCTCGCCCGCGCCGCCGACGCGCACCGCGCCCTGGAGGGCCGGGAGACGACCGGCAAGGTGCTGCTCGTCCCGGGGATCGACCCTGCCGCGGGCTCGGCCACCGAGGAAGGCTCTGTCACCGGGGCGGGCGCCGCCTCGTGAGCTGGGACTGGGTCCCGCCGCGACCCGGCGAGGACGAACCGACCCGGCGCACCGACCGCCGCCTGCGGCTGGCGCTGACCGTCCTCATGGTCGTCTTCACGGGCGTGCTGGCGGTGTACTACCTGACCGTCGGGCTCGACCAGATGCGCACGCAGTGCGTCACCGAGCGCCCCGCAGGCGTGTCGTCGAACCAGGTCAGCACGTCGTGGCGCTGGTGGCCGCCCGGCTACGACTGCGTGTACCCGGAGGCTGGGGCGACGAGCGCCTGAGGCACCGATCAGTTCTCCGAGAAGTGAGCAGTTGCCCCTGTTCGCGGCGGATCAGGGGCATCTGCTCACTTCTCGGCGCCCCCGACCGGCGCCTCGGGCCAGGTCGGCCGGGTCAGCCCCTGCTCGAAGAACAGGTACTCGTGCATCGAGGACAGCTCGAACGCGCGCAGCATACGTTCGCGCTCGGCGGGCGAGGCCCAGCGCGCGGCCTCGTCGGCGAACGAGCACGCGGTGCGTGTCGCCTCCTGGAAGGCCGGGTCGCCGTAGAGCGAGATCCAGCGCGCGTAAGGATGCCCGTCGAGGTCCCCCGCCCGGCGCACCAGGACGTCGCCGATGTACGAGTACAGCCAGTAGCACGGCAGCAGCGCCGCGACGGTCTCCGCGTACGACCCGTTCGACGCCGCGTGCAGGTGGTTGGTGTAGGCGGCGGTCACGGGAGAGGGGTCGACGCTCTCGACCGCCCCCCGGTCCATCCCGACGTGCTCGCCCAACCAGTCACGGTGCAGCGCCTGCTCGACCTCGAGCGACTCGACTGCCGCCCCCGCGAAGAACTGCCGGGCCTCGGGCGTCGGCGCGAGCTGGCTCGCCCGCGACAGCACGCGCGAGTACTCGGCGAGGTACGCGGCGTCCTGCGCGAGGTAGAACCCGAAGTCCTCGGCGGCGAGGCTCCCGTCCGCGAGCGCCCGCACGAACCCCATGCTCTCGACGGCCTCGCGCCACCCCTCGATCCGCTCCCAGGCCTCCTCGGAGAACACCTGCCTGCCCAGCGTGGGCAGGTGCGCCAGGTGGTCGACGGGTCCGCGGCCCGTGCCCACCGCCAACGCTCCCCCGGCCCGCAGCGCGCCGGTCAACCAGGTCTTCGCGTCGCGCGTCGCGCTCTCCCAGCCGTCCCGTCGGGGACGCAGGGCGGCGACCGCCGCCGACAGCGAGCACCCGGTCCCGTGGGTGTGCACGGTGTCGATGCGGGCCGCCGCGAAGGTCGTGACGTCGTCGGGCCCGCGCGCGCCCACCAGGGCGTCGGGCGACTCCTCCCCGGTGAGGTGACCACCCTTCAGGAGCACGACGGCGCCGCTCGCCGCGTGCAGGCGCCTCGCCTGGGCGAGGGCGTCGGGCCAGGTGGTCGCGGCCTGCTCGCCGACGAGGACGGCGAGCTCGGGGAGGTTGGGGGTCACGAGGTCGGCGAGCGCGACCAGCTCGCGCACAGCCTGCTCGGCCTCCTCGTCGAGGAGGCGGTGGCCGCTCGTGGCAACCATGACGGGGTCGAGCACGACGAACGGCGGCTGCACACGACGAAGCCACGCGGCGATCGCGCGTGCGTTCGGCTCGTCGGCGACCATGCCGATCTTGACCGCGTCGATCGTGACGTCGTCCGAGACCGCGTCGAGCTGCTCGGTGAGGAAGTCCGCACCCGGGACGTGGACCGTGCGGACGCCGTGCGTGTTCTGCGCGACCAGGGCGGTCGTGACCGCCATGCCGTACGCGCCGTGCGCCGCGAACGCCTTGAGGTCGGCCTGGATCCCGGCACCTCCCGTCGGGTCGGTGCCCGCGATGGACAGGACGCGGGGGCGGGAGGCCTCGGCCCCCGGCGACACGCCGTGCTCGGTCGCACCCCGGGTCCCCGGCGCAGGTGCGGGGGTGGGGGTGGGCAGGACAGGTGCGGTGGCAGCAAGCGACATTGCCGACATCCCTTCGCTAGTGCTAGCTAGATCAGGTTCGACGGGTGTGTTCTCAGCCCGGCTCGTGGGAGCGGGCACCCCGTGTCATTGCAGGGAACTCTAGCGGGCGAGGGGCGTCCTGCCGGCGGCGGTCCGCCTGGTGGCGGCACCTGAGGCGTCGCCCGCCTCTATGCTCACCGCATGGTTCGCTCCGCTCCCGCTCGCCGGCGTCGCTCGCGCCCCTCGGCCTCGCGATGACCGACGACCTGGTCGCCGGGCTCCTCGACCCGGACCCCGAGGTCCACGAGGACGCGGTCGACGACGCCGCCGAGCGAGCCATGAACGACGACCAGGGCGCCGTCGACGCCCTGCGCGACGTCGTGCTGCACGTCGAGCGATACCCGATCGGCACGTTCGAGCGGACTCTCAACCGCCTCTACGCCTTCGCGGACCCATCGCTCGAACCGGCGATGATGCGCGCCCTCGAGTCCGGGGTGTCGGCCACCTGGTACCTCACGGCAGCCTGCGCTCGGGCGGGATTCCGGGGAGCCGTCCCCTACGCCCTCGCCCTGCTCGGCTCCCCCGTCACCTCCGAGCGGAGTGTCGGCTGCGAGGTGCTCGGTGACCTGGACGCGCACGAGGCAGTGCCGCACCTCGTCGCCCGGCTCGGCGACCCCGAGCACGTCGTGCGGGAGGCCGCGGCCGGAGCGCTGGCCGGTCTCGGGGGTGCCGACGCCGTCGACGCGCTGCGCCGCGAGCTCGTCGAGCACCGGTTCCCGCTCCTGGGGTACGTGGCGAACGCCCTGGGCTCGATCGACCCCGACCAGTCGGTCTGGCTCCTCGACCAGGCGTGCGCACCGGACGTCCACACCCGGTACTGGGCGGTCCGTGCCCTCGGGAGAACCGGGAGCGAGCGTGTCCACGAGCGGCTGCTCCACGTCGCAGCAGACCCTGCGGAGGAGACCGTGGCCATCGCGAACGGCAGCACGGTCGCGAGCGCGGCACGCAAGTCCCTGAAGACCTGGCAGCGCGTGGGCCGTGTCCGCACCGGTACACCGAGCGCGAGCGCCGACCCCCTGTGATGCTGGGGACACTCAGACGCCCCGGGAGGCAGCATGCGCGTCACCACGGCCGACGTCCAGCGGATGACGTCCGCGCTGTTCATCAGCGAGGGGCCGTCCTCCCGGTCACGTCAGGCCACGTTCTGGACCCTGCTGATCCTCGCCGCGATCATCGCGTCGGCGGGCGTCGCAGCCGACAGCACGGCCACCGTGATCGGCGCCATGATCGTCGCGCCCCTCATGACGCCCATCGTCGGGACCGCGCTCGCGATCGTCCTCAACGACCACAGGAACCTGACCTCGTCGGCGCTCCTGGTCGTCGCGGGCGCCGCGGGGGTGGTCGCGACCGGGTACGTCGTCGGGCTGTTCGTCCCGATCGAGATCGTCGCGGCGACCAACAGCCAGGTCGCAGGCCGCGTGACGCCCCAGCTCATCGACCTGCTCGCGGCGCTCGCGACCGGGGCCGTCGGTGCGTTCGCCCTGGTGCGCGCCGACGTGTCGGACGCCCTGCCGGGCGTCGCCATCGCGATCTCTCTCGTCCCGCCGCTCGCGGTCGTCGGCCTCACGCTCGAGTCCGGGGCCCCGAACCAGGCCTTGGGGGCGCTGCTGCTGTTCGCGACCAACGTCGCGGCGATCATCGCGACCGGCACGATCGTCTTCCTGCTCTTCCAGGTCCGCACGGCCGCGGGCGAGACCGAGCGGTTCGTCGGCCCCCTGCGAGGCGCGAGCCTCGTCACGGTCGCCGCTGCCCTGCTCCTCGTCGCGGTTCCCCTCAGCACCATCAGCCAGCACGTCCTGCGGCAGAACGCGGACAAGATCGCCGCGGCCCCTGTGGCCCAGGCGTGGGCCGAGCAGGAGAGCTGGACGATCACCGGGATCTCGTTCAGCGGGTCGGTCCTGAGGATCGAAGCGATCGGCCCGGCCCCCGAGGCCGATGCCGCCACCCTGCGCGCAGCGCTCGACGAGGCGGGGCTCGCCGACGTCGACGTCACGCTCGTGATCGGTGGGACGAGGCGACTGCCGGCGACGGGCTGACGGCCCGACTGCCACGCCCGGTTGAGCCCGCCCGGTTGAGCCCGCGCGATGCTCGGCGGATCCTGGAGGTGGGCCAGGACGGCCCCACGACGAGGAGGCCGGTCATGAGCTCGACGCACGGGAACGACGTCTCGCCTGGGCCCCGCTCGGAGGTCGCTCCGGACCGCGGCCGTCGACGGCTTGTCCTCGCCGTGGCACTGGTCGGCGCGGCCCTCGTCCTCTCCGCGTGCGCGCCTGGGCCCAACCCCGACGTCGGGACGCCCACCGCGGACGGCAGCCCGGCGGGGTTCTGGCTGGGCCTGTGGCAGGGCATCATCGTGCCCGTGACCTTCGTGATCTCGCTGTTCACCGACACGGTGAACATCTACGAGGTCCACAACAACGGGAACTGGTACGACTTCGGGTTCGTGCTCGGCCTGGGGCTGTTCGTGGGTGGTCCGTTCGGGGCGTCCCGCGGACGCCGCCACTCCTGACCAACGCGCGACGAGCGACAGTCGCTCAGTCCTGCCGGATCGCCTCGCCGGCGATCTCGATCTCGACCTTCTTGCCCACCAGCAGCCCGCCGGTCTCCAGCACGACGTTCCACACGAGCCCGTAGGCCTCGCGGTCGAACGTGCCCGAGGCGCTGAACCCGAAGATGTCGCGGCCGTACGGGTCTCGCCGCGCCCCGCCGAACTGCATGGTCAGATCGATCGGCAGGGTCACGCCCCGGATCGTGAGCAGCCCGCTCACGACGAAGTGCCCCGCACCGGCCCCCTGGATCCTGGCCGCAGGGACCTCGGAGCGCTCGGGCGAACGGTTGCGCAGGCGCGCCCAGCTGAGCATGGCGTCGTCCTGCGGGCCCTGCCAGCGCACCGACGTGCTGCGGAACTCGACGGTCGGGAATCGCTCGACGTCCAGGAAGTCGGCGCTGCGCAGGTGCCCGTCGCGCTCGTCGTGGTGGGTCGTGAGGCTCGTCGCGTCCATGGTCGCGGAGACCGTGGACGCGAGGGGGTCGGCCCCGACGACGATCGTGGCGCTCGCACGCGTGAGCTCACCGCGCACCGGCGAGACCATCATGTGCTTGCCGAGGAACCCGACCCGCTTGTGGGCCTCGTCCAGCAGGAACGTCCCCGCATCCGGGATCGTCATGCCGTTCCAGAACCGGGTCGGGTGGTCGATCGTCATCCGGGCAGGGCCTCTCGCTCGTTCTCGCAGGTGCAGAACGGCGGTGTCCGCACCGACCGGGTCGGTGTGCCCCTCGAGCATTCCCCATGAGTAGTAGAAAGTTCAACTACTCGCAGGGTGAACCTGGCCACCTCCCGACCACGGAGGACGACGAGAAGGGCCGCTGCTCCCGGAGGAGCAACGGCCCTTCTGATCGCTCGCGGGAAGCGAGCGGCCCGGGTTCAGCGCGCCGGGAGCGTCCCCGGCATCGGGTCGTCGTCACCGAACCGCGTCACGCGCAACCGACGCGCGTCCGGTCCCGGCACGCTGTCCGTCGAGCCGGAGGCGGCGGCGGACGCGGCTCGCAGCGACTCGGGAGAGTCGTGCGTGACCCGGACGAACGCCCCCGACCACGCGTCGAGCTCTCCGCGCGCGACCGCGACGATCATCTCGACCGTCCGCTCGACCGGGGTCCACTCGGTGCGTCCCACGTGCATGTCCATGGACGCGGTCAGGTCGGTCTGCACGACCCCGGGCGAGACCTCGAACGTCCGCAGCCCCCGGGCATGACCCGACAGGTGCAGGTTCGACCCCATGCGCAGCAGCGCGGTCTTGCTCGCGTTGTAGGCGCTCGCACCGTCCATGTCGTGCGAGCCCGCACCGGAGTTGAGGTCGACCACCCGGCCCCCGCCGCGGGCGAGCATCCGGGGGACGACCGCGCGTGCGAGCAGGAAGGGCCCGCGCACGTTGGTCTCCATGACGGACCACCACTCGTCGGGGTCCGCCTCCCACAGCGGGACCTCGGCATCGATGCGCCCGGCGTTGTTGACCAGGAGGTCGATCCCGCCCAGCTCGGCCTCGGCGCGCGCGACCGCCGCGTCCACCGACGCGGGCGAACCGACGTCCGCGACCAGCCCCACGGAACGGCGACCCAGCGCGCGAACCTCCGCGACGACGTCGTCCACGCGGGACGCGTCCCGACCCAGGACCGCGACGTCCAGGCCCGCCTCGGCGAGCCCCCGCACGACCGCGCGGCCGATCCCGCGCGTACCGCCCGTGACGAGGGCGGTACGCGCGGGGGCGACGCTCACGACGTCAGCCACGCAGCTCGGCCCCGACCTTCTCGTGCGCCGCGGCGACGGCCGCGGCGCGCACCGCCGCGGAGTCCTCCGCGGTCAGGGTGCGGTCGGTGCCGCGCAGGCGCAGCGAGAACGCGAGGGACTTCTTGCCCTCGCCGACCTGGGGGCCGGTGTAGACGTCGAAGAGCGCGAGCTCCTCGAGCAGGTCGCCCGCCCCCTCCTCGATCGCGGCGCGCACGGCCGAGGCCGGCACGGAGGCGTCGACGACGAGCGCCAGGTCCTCCTTCGCGAGCGGGAACGACGAGACGGGAGCCGCCTGCACGGGCTGCTCCGGGGCGGCGGCGATCAGGGCGTCCAGGTCGACCTCGAACGCGACGGTCCGCGCGGGCAGGCCGAGCGTCTCGAGCACCTTGGGGTGCAGCTCGCCCGCGTGCCCGACGACGGTCCCGTCCGACAGCTCGAGCCTCGCCGTCCGGCCGGGGTGCCACGGCGCGTGGTCGTGGTCGGCGACGACCACCACGTCCACGCCCACACGGTCGGCCACGAGCTCGGCGGCCGCGAGCGCGTCGGTCCAGTCGGCGGCGCGACCTGCGCCCCACCAGCCCGAGGCGTCGCGCTGCCCCGTGAGGACTCCCGCGACGCGGCGCGGCTGCGGCGGGACCGCGGCCTGCAACGTGGTCAGGTCCTGCTCGCTCGGGCGGACGCCGCCCGGCAGCTGCGGCGCCGCGGGCGCACCGGCGACCGGGCGCGTCACGAGGCCGATCTCGAAGATCGCGAGGTCTGCGTTACCGCGTCCCACGTTGCGCTTGAGCGTGCCGAGCAGCGTCGTGAGCAGGTTCGTCCGCATCTCGGGGTGGTCGTCCGCGAGCGGGTTGACCAGCCGCAGCGCGCGACGACGCTCGTCGTCCACGGGAAGGCGCAGGTCGTCGTGCGCCTGCGGGTTCACGAACGGGTAGCTGAGCGTCTCGACGAACCCGGCCTCCGCGAGGGCGCGCGCGACCGAGCGGCGGAGCTGCTGCGCGGTCGTGAGCCCACGGCCAGCCGGGGCCGGCGGGAGGATCGACGGGATCTTGTCGTAGCCGACGAGGCGGGCGATCTCCTCGACCAGCTCGGCCGCACCGGTCAGGTCCGGGCGCCACGTGGGCGGGGTGACCTCGAGGGTCGTGCCGCCGTCGAGGTCGCGGACCGTGCAGCCGATCTCGACGAGGACGCCGCGGACCTGTTCCGAGGTGTACTCCACACCCACGAGCCGCTCGGCCTCGCCGATCGGGAAGACGACGGGCGTGACGGGGGCGACCGTGTTGAGGTCGCTCACGGCGGAGTCCGCGGTGCCTCCACCGAGCTCGACGAGGAGGTCGACGACGCGCTGGGCCGCGACGGGCGGCAGCGCCGGGTCGGCGCCGCGCTCGAAGCGCTTGGCCGCCTCGGAGGGCAGCTTGTGGCGACGGGCCGAGCGCGCGACGGTGATCGGGTCGAAGTGCGCGGCCTCGACCAGGACGTCGGTCGTGGTCTCGCCGACCTCGCTCGAGGCCCCACCCATGACGCCCGCGATCCCGAGCACCCGCGACGCACGAGCGCCCTCGGGCGAGTCGGTGATGAGCAGGTCCTCGACGTCGAGCCGACGGTCGACGCCGTCGAGCGTCGTGAGCCGCTCCCCCGCGTGCGCCCGGCGCACGACGATCGGGCCTGCGACCTTCGAGAGGTCGTAGGCGTGCAGCGGCTGGCCGAGGTCGAGCATGACGTAGTTCGTGATGTCGACCGCGAGCGAGATGGGACGCATGCCGGCCTGCGTCAGGCGGCGCTGCATCCAGGCCGGGGTCGGCGCCTGCGGGTCGATGCCCCGCACGATGCGCGTGACGAACCGGTCGCAGCCGGTCACGCCGTGGATCGGGGCGTCGTCCTCGACCTCGACAGGGAAGCCGTCGGGCGTCACGCCCGGCAGGTCGCCCGACGGGAGGCCGCGGTCCGTGAAGGCCGCGCCCGTGGAGTGCGAGAACTCACGTGCCACGCCGCGGTAGGAGAAGCAGTAACCGCGGTCCGGCGTCACGTTGATCTCGAGGACCTCGTCGCCGAGGCCCAGGAGCTCGAGCGCGTCCGTGCCGGGCGTCGTGTCGTAGCCCGTCTCCGGGGAGTACCCGTAGCGGTCGAGCACGATGATGCCGTCGTGGTCCTGCCCCAGCCCCAGCTCCTTGGCCGAGCAGATCATGCCGTCCGAGACGTGGCCGTAGGTCTTGCGGCTCGCGATGGGGAACGGTCCGGGCAGCACGGCACCGGGCAGCGCGACGACGACCCGGTCACCCGGGCCGAAGTTGTGCGCGCCGCAGATGATGCCGCGCGGCGTCCCGCCCTCGGCGACCGGGACGCCGTCGACGTTGTGCGCCCCGACGTCGACCTGGCACCAGTTGATGACCTTGCCGTTCTTCTGCTCCTCGGGCTGGACCGAGACGACCTGGCCCACGACGAGCGGACCCGTGACGGACGACCCGTGGATCGCCTCCTCCTCCAGGCCCACCTTCACGAGCGCGGCGGCCAGCGTCTCGGCCGTCAGGTCGGCCGGCAGCTCGACGTGCTCGCCGAGCCAGTCGATGACGATGTTCGGCATCAGATCCCCATTCCGAACTGGGTCGAGAAGCGGACGTCGCCCTCCACCATGTCGTGCATGTCAGCAATTCCGTGGCGCAGCATGAGCGTGCGCTCGATGCCCATGCCGAACGCGAAGCCCGAGTAGACCTCGGGGTCGATCCCTGCGGAGCGCAGGACGTTCGGGTTGACCATGCCGCAGCCGCCCCACTCGATCCAGCCGGCCCCGCCCTTCTTCTGGGGGAACCACAGGTCCATCTCGGCGCTGGGCTCGGTGAAGGGGAAGAACGAGGGGCGCAGGCGCGTGCGGGCCTCGGGACCGAACATCGCCTTCGCGAAGTGGTCCAGGGTGCCGAGCAGGTGCGCCATGGTCAGGCCCTTGTCGACCGCGAGGCCCTCGACCTGGTGGAACACGGGCGTGTGCGTCGCGTCGAGCTCGTCGGTGCGGAACACCTTGCCGGGGCACGCGATGTACACGGGCAGCTCGCGCTCGAGGAGCGTGCGGGCCTGGACCGGCGACGTGTGCGTGCGCAGCACCAGGTTCGACGGCTCGCCCGGCTCGCCGTCGGGTCCCGCCGGGGTCTGGAGGAAGAACGTGTCCTGCATCTGGCGGGCCGGGTGGTCCGGACCGAAGTTCAGGGCGTCGAAGTTGAACCACTCGGCCTCGATCTCCGGCCCTTCCGCGATCTCCCAGCCCATGGCCGTGAAGAAGTCGGCCGCGCGCTCCTGGAGCGTCTCGAGCGGGTGCCGTGCCCCCGCGGGAGAGCGGTCGACGGGGAGCGTCACGTCGACCGACTCCTCGACGAGGACCCGCTCGTCGCGCTCGGCCTCGAGGACCAGCGTGCGCGCGGCGAGCGCCTGGTTGAGGCGCCCACGGATCGGTCCGAGGAGCTTGCCCGCGGCCGCCTTGTCAGCGGGGGCGAGCTGGCCGATCTGGCGGTTGGCGAGGGCGAGGGCGCTGCGGTCGCCGGTGTGCTGCAGGCGCACCGACTTCAGCTCGTCGAGGTCGCGGGCGGCCTCGACGGCCGCGAGGGCCTCGGAGAGGACGACCTCGAGCGCGGGGCCGTCGAGGGGCGACGGCGCAGCGGGCTGTACCGGATCAGGGGTGGACATGCGTGCCTTCCTGGCGGGATCGGGACCGGACGCGCAGAGGTCACCTCGCGCGTCCAACTGAAGATTCTAGAGCGCCCGCCGGGGCACGACCGGTCGATCCGCGGCCGCCGTGCGGCGGCCGGTGGTCGACGTGCGCAGCGTCAGCCGCGCGGCCCTCGAGCGGGCCACGTAAATCGGCGATCATCGCGCTGCATGCCCCCATCGTCCCACACGCGGTCCGGGGGGCGAGGGTGGGCAGGGCAGAGCAGAGCAGAGCAGAGCAGAGCAGAGCAGAGCAGAGCAGAGCAGAGCAGAGCAGAGCAGAGCACAGCACGCGCCGAGGGCACGGCAGGCGCGGTGAGAGACTGGCGACGTGAGAGGGCGTCGCGACGAGGACCACGACCGGTACGGCCCGGGCGCCGACGGTCCGGACGACCCCTGGCCCGCCTACCCCGCCGGGACGCCCGGCCCGTCCGACCCGCTCTCGGCGACCCGGGACGCGGACCTCACGGGACCCGCGGCTCCCCCGCCCGGGACGCGCCCCGCGGACGCCGCACCCCACCGCCCGCCGGACGCTCCGCCGTCGGGCGTCGCGGCGCTCGTGCGCGACCCCGACCCGGCCGCGCGGACGGCCTTTCGCCCGACGACGGACGGCGACGAGCCGCCCGCCGGGTTCTGGCGGACGGCCCGGTGGATGCTAGTGCTGGGCGGCGTAGTAGGCGCGGCCTACCTCGGGACGTGCTCGGCGCGCGGGCTGACGCTCGACGACGCGGCGGTGTTCCTGCCCGTGGGGATCGGGGGCATGGCCCTGGGGGTCTCGACGGTCGCGACGGTCGTCGCCTGGGTCGTCCGGTACGCCACGACCCGCCGACGCACGGACGCCGTCCCCGTGCCCGGCGCCCTGCGGGGCTGGACACGCGCGTACGGCCTGCTGCTCGGCTTCATGGTCGCGGCGTTCGTCTGGGGCGGCGCCCAGGGCTGACCGAGCTCGTCAGCGACCCGTCAACGACGCACGCCGAGCGGCGAGGTCCGCACGACCTCGTACGACGGGCCTCCGCTGCGCCCTGCCCCGGGGATCGACTCGACCAGGCACAGCGCGTCGGCCGTGAACCGTGGCCCCTCGTAGACCGCCAGGGCATGCGCGAGCTCCGCGAGCCCGGGGCCTGTGGGGCGCGGGTCGGTCTTGCGCCGCCCGCTCGTGCGCGGCCCGGAGGCGCGCGCCACGGTCAGGTGGGCGCGCTGGCGCGGCCGTCGGTCGAGCCGCAGCCCGACGTCGGAGGCCGCCTCCGCGGTCGCGGCGCTCAGGCGGCGCAGCGCCTCCGCGTCGCCACCTACCCCGGCGAACAGGATGCGGTCCTCGAAGGTGCCGGCCCCGCGCAGGTGCAGCGTGAGGGGCTCGGTCGTGTCCGCAACCTCGTCGAGGGCGCGCCCCAGGTCCTCGGCCGCCCCGTCGGCGACCTCGCCGAAGAATGCGACCGTCAGGTGCATGAGGTCGCGCGGCGTCCAGCGCAGCGACGGCCGACCGTCGTCGAGGGCCACCGCGCCGAGAGCCGACAGTGCCAGGCCCAGGTGGTCGAGCGCCTCGTCCGAGGGGTAGAGGGCGGCGAAGAGCCTCGCCGACCGTCCCCTCACGGGGCCTCGTCCGTGACGCGCGGACGGTGCGCCCGGCTCGAGGCGTAGAGGCACACCGTGGCCGCCGTCGCCAGGTTGAGCGACTCGGCCAGACCACGGAGGGGGACGCTCACGACCGCGTCGGACAGCTCACGGTCCTGAGGGCGCAGCCCCCAGGCCTCGTTGCCGAAGACCCACGCCGTGGGTCGGGCCAGGTCCGGGGTGCCGCTGGGCGCGCTGCCCGCCACGTCGAGGAGGTCGTCGAGATCATGGTCGCCCGCGCCGTCCGCCGCGAGGACCGAGAGCCCGGCGGCGCGCAGCGCGTCGACGGTCTCCTCGAGACCCGCACCGGTCACGACCGGGAGGTGGAAGAGGGATCCCGCTGTCGAGCGCACGACCTTGGGGTTGTGCACGTCGACGCTCTCGCCCGCGAGCACCACCAGGTCCGCCCCGGCCGCGTCGGCTGCGCGGATGACCGTGCCGGCGTTGCCCGGGTCACGGACGGTCGCGAGGACCGCGACGAGCCGGGGGCCGCGCGCGAGCACCTCGTCGAGCATGAGCTCCTCGACCCGGACGACGGCCAGGATGCCCTGAGCGTCCTGGCTCATGGCCTCGAACGCCTCAGGTGTCGTGAGGTGCACGTACAGGCGCTGGTCCAGGGCGTCGTCGACGATCTCCGCGTAGCGCTCGGCGGCGGAGGAGGTCACGTACACGTCGCGCACCAGGTGGGCACCGTGCCGGACGGCCTCGCGCACTCCCTGCGGCCCCTCGACGAGGAACTGCTGGTGGCGCGAACGCGCCGAACGCCCGGACAGTGCCCGCACCGCCTTGACCCGGTCGCTCCGAGGGTTCGAGACCTCGGGAACACGATGGGAGAACGGTACGGGGCGACCTGAGGACAGATCGTTCACTGTGCGGGCGTCCGGTGAGAAGAGTCGCTGCTCGATGATCAGGCAGCAGCCTTCGGAGCGTTCACGTCAGCAGGCAGCGCGTCCTTGGCGGCCTGGACGAGCGCGTTGAAGACGGTCACGTCGTTGACCGCGAGGTCCGCGAGCACGCGACGGTCGACCTCGATGCCAGCGGCCTTGAGGCCCTGGATGAGGCGGTTGTACGTCAGGCCCTGGGCGCGGGACGCAGCGTTGATGCGCTGGATCCACAGACGACGGAAGTCGCCCTTGCGCGCCTTGCGGTCACGGTAGGAGTAGACGAGGGAGTGGGTGACCTGCTCCTTCGCCTTCCGGTAGAGACGCGAACGCTGGCCGCGGTAACCCGCAGCGCGCTCGAGAGTTGTACGGCGCTTCTTCTGGGCGTTGACCGCCCGCTTCACGCGTGCCACGTGATGCTCCTTGCAGTTCGGGGCTCAGGTAGGGATTCAGCGATGATCAGCGCCGGGGCGCGACCACCAGGCAGATCACTTACCGAGCAGCTTCTTGATCTTCTTGACGTCTGCGGGGGCGACGACCTGGTCAGCAGACAGGCGACGCGTGCGCGTGCTCGACTTGTGCTCGAGCAGGTGGCGCTTGTTGGCCTGCTCGCGCATGACCTTGCCGCTGCCGGTGATGCGGAACCGCTTCTTGGCGCCGGAGTGCGTCTTGTTCTTCGGCATGGCTGCCGTTTCTCCTTTGTCTGGTCGAGATCCCGGGAGGGACCCGACGTGTTCGGGCCGGGGCCGGTGGGCCTGGCTCGGTGTCAGTTGGTCAGCTGGGCTTGCCACCCGGCTTGGGCTTCGCAGCCGTACCGGGCTTGGGCGCTGCCGGCCGGGGAGCCGGAGGCTTGGGCATCGCGGCCGGCTTGGGCACCGCGACGGGCTTGGGGGCCACCGCAGGCTTGGGCGCAGCGGCCGGCGCGGCCGGAGCAGCAGCCTTGGGGGCTGCGGGAGCCTTGGGGGCCGAGGTGCGAGGCGCAGCCTTGGGGGCAGACGTGCGGGGCGCTGCCGCCTTGGGGGCTGCTGCGGGAGCGGCCTCGGCGACGGGCGCCGGTGCCGGCTCGGGAGCTGCGGCGGCCTTGACCGCGGCAGCTGCCTCGGCCGACGCGACCATCTCTGCGGCCTCGGCGACCTGCACCTCGAAAGGCACGTCGTTGCCGTCCGCGGGCTCCTCGGAGACCTCGACGGGAGCGGCCTTGGCGGCCGACTTCGTCTGGCGGGGCTCGGCCTCCTGGGCGCGGCGACGCTGCTCGTTCTTGGCTTCGGCCTTCTTCTTGACCGGGCCGAGCACCATGATCATGTTGCGCCCGTCCTGCTTGGGCGAGCTCTCGACGAAGCCGAGCTCCGCGACGTCCTCCGCGAGGCGCTGCAGGAGACGGATGCCCATCTCCGGGCGCGACTGCTCACGGCCGCGGAACATGATCATGACCTTGACCTTGTCGCCCGCTGCGAGGAAGCGCTCGACGTGGCCCTTCTTGGTGCCGTAGTCGTGCGGGTCGATCTTCAGACGGAAACGGATCTCCTTGAGGACCGTGTTCGCCTGGTTGCGGCGAGCCTCACGGGCCTTCATGTCCGACTCGTACTTGAACTTGCCGAAGTCCATGAGCTTGCACACCGGCGGGCGTGCGTCGGGGGCGACCTCCACCAGGTCGAGGTCAGCGTCCTGGGCAAGGCTCAGGGCGACCTCAATGCGGACGACGCCGACCTGCTCCCCACCTGGGCCGACAAGTCGGACCTCGGGGACACGGATCCGATCGTTGATGCGAGGCTCGCTGATGTGATGCTCCTAGGAAGTCGTCGGTAGACCACCAGGAACGGGAAAGGCCCCCGTCCCAGAGCGCAGGGAGGAGGCCATCGATCGGGTCGTCGCGGGTGCGACGAACACACCGTCGCGTCACCGTGAAGAACGGCGACGCTCCGGACCGAGACCCGGCCTCTGTCGTGACGATCGTCAGCAGTTGAAGCTCAGGTGGGATGGAATCCACTTTGCGCACCCGTAGTCCACCTCTCGAAGCACCTGCTGGAGCCTCGACAAGAACCTACGGGTCGGTCAGCGACCAACAATAGCACGCACGGGCGGGGGTCCAGTGACGACCAGGAGCGACCAGCCCGCACGGGCCGTCCCGCCTCCCGCGTCCGGACGCCGCCTCCCCACGCACGCGCAAAGGCGCGGCGCGAAGGAGCCGCCCGAGCACCGCCCAGGATCCCACGCCGGACCTCGCGACCACCACGAGCGTTCATCGGCTCGACACGCGCTGGACACCCTCCATTGTTGGAACTCTTCCAGAAAGTGTGGTTAGAGTAGGACTGTGCCGACCGACAAGACGCTCCGCCCCGCGGACCACGAGACCGAGCTCCGCGACAGCGGGCTCCGTGTCACGGCTGCGCGCCTGGC
The DNA here is from genome assembly GCF_001428945.1 of Oerskovia sp. Root918. Lineage (NCBI taxonomy): Bacteria > Bacillati > Actinomycetota > Actinomycetes > Micrococcales > Cellulomonadaceae > Oerskovia > Oerskovia sp. Root918. The sequence continues at coordinate 377,584 of NZ_LMJG01000011.1, read as the reverse complement.
GGTCCTCGACGTCGTGACCCGGCAGCAGCACGCCGACGCGGACGACGTCCTGCGGGCCACCCGCGAGGCCCTCGGGTCGGTGTCCGTCCAGGCGGTCTACGACGTGCTGAACGCGCTCACCGAGCACGGCCTGCTCCGCCGGATCGAGCCCGCCGGCCACCCCGCACGCTACGAGCGTCGGCTGGGCGACAACCACCACCACGTCGTGTGCCGCTCGTGCGGTGCGGTCGCCGACATCGACTGCGCCGTGGGTCACGCCCCGTGCCTGATCCCGAGCGGGAACAACGGCTTCACGATCGACACGGCCGAGGTCACGTACTGGGGCCTGTGCCCCGACTGCGCGGACTGACGCCCGGCACCGCACCACGGCCGCCCGCCGAGCCATCCCCAGCCCCTGACCGCTCCCCGGAGCACCTGTCCCTACCGCCCCCTACCCACGAGCAGGCACCGGGCCCACAGAGCCCTCACCTGAAGGAGAAGACGATGACGAACAACCCCTTCACCACCACGCAGACGGGCACGCCCGTCCCGAGCGATGCCCACTCCCTGACCTCCGGGGCGGACGGCGCGACCGCGCTGCACGACCGCTACCTGGTCGAGAAGCTCGCGCAGTTCAACCGCGAGCGCATCCCGGAGCGCATCGTCCACGCCAAGGGTGGCGGCGCGTTCGGCGAGTTCGTCGTGACGGAGGACGTCTCGGCCTACACGCGGGCGGCCGTGTTCCAGCCGGGCGCGCGCACCGAGACCCTCCAGCGGTTCTCGAGCGTCGCGGGCGAGCAGGGCTCCCCCGACACCTGGCGCGACGTGCGCGGGTTCTCGGTGAAGTTCTACACGACCGAGGGCAACTACGACATCGTCGGCAACAACACCCCCGTCTTCTTCATCCGCGACGGCATCAAGTTCCCCGACTTCATCCACTCGCAGAAGCGCCTGCCGGGCTCGGGCCTGCGTGACGCCGACATGCAGTGGGACTTCTGGACCCTGTCCCCCGAGTCGGCCCACCAGGTCACCTACCTCATGGGCGACCGCGGCCTGCCGCGCTCGTGGCGCGAGATGCCGGGCTTCGGCTCGCACACCTACCAGTGGATCAACGCCGCGGGCGAGCGCTTCTGGGTCAAGTACCACTTCACGTCGAACCAGGGCAACGTCGAGATGGAGGGCTCGGAGGCCGAGCTCATCGCAGGCGCCGACGCGGACTACTACCGCCGCGACCTGTACGAGGCGATCGAGGCCGGCAGCTTCCCCTCCTGGGACGTGCACGTCCAGGTCATGCCGTACGAGGACGCCAAGACCTACCGCTTCAACCCGTTCGACCTGACGAAGGTCTGGCCGCACGCCGACTACCCGCTCATCAAGGTCGGCACGCACACGCTCAACCGCAACCCGCAGAACTTCTTCGCGGAGATCGAGCAGGCGGCGTTCTCGCCGGCGAACACGGTCCCGGGCATCGACATCAGCCCCGACAAGATGCTGATGGCCCGCGTCTTCTCCTACCCGGACGCGCAGCGCTACCGCGTGGGCACCAACTACAACCAGATCCCGGTCAACGCGCCGCACGCCGCACCGGTCCACAACTACTCGCAGGACGGGGCCCAGCGTCACGGGTTCAACGCGCCCTCGACGCCGGTCTACGCCCCCAACAGCCTGGGCGGCCCCGTGGCCGACGAGGCTCGCGCCGGTGTCGGGTCGTGGGAGTCGGACGGCGAGCTGACGCGGGCCGCGGCGACGCTGCACGCCGAGGACGACGACTTCGGTCAGGCCGGCACGCTCTACCGCGAGGTGTTCGACGACGCGGCCAAGGCCCGCTTCCTCGAGACCATCACGGGGGCCGTCGGCGGCGTCCAGAGCCTGGCGATCCGTGAGCGTGCGATCCAGTACTGGACCAACGTCGACGCGAACCTCGGTGCTGCCCTGCGCAGCGCGCTCGAGGCCGCCCCGCTCGCGGCCGACGAGCCGGGCGTCACGTCGGAGCCCGCGCACTCCTGACCCTGCGCTCCCGACCGGCGCGACGCCGTCGGGCAGGACGCCTGTGCACCACCCCGGAGGCCGGGTCCGCTCAGCGGGCCCGGCCTCCGGGCGTTCGGCCCGCCGCCCGTCCGGGACGGCGCGCACTCCGGTCATCTCGCGCTTGGCACACTATTTGCCTCGATGAGACCGCACCAGGCCCGACGGCGCCGCTCGCCCCGACCGTCCGCCTCCCCCTGGGCCGGGCCCCAGCCGATGACGAGCCGCCCGGGGTCCCCGCACGGGCCGCGCTCTGGAAGGATGGAGCCATGACAACCGAGAACGACCCCACCACCCAGGACGCCACCCGGGACATCGCGGACGTCGCGGCCGTCGAGGTCATCACCTCGGCCGCGGTCCACCTCATGAGCGCCGCCGCCGTCAAGTGCGGCCTGGCCGAGGACGCCGCCGAGAAGGGCCACCTGGACCTCGACGAGGCGCGCAAGCTCATCAACGCGCTCGCCGCCCTCGTGACCGCGTCCGCCCCGGACATCGGCAACCAGCACGCGCGCTCGCTGCGCGACGGGCTCCGCACGCTCCAGCTCGCGTTCCGCGAGGCCTCGGTCTACCCCGACGCCCTGGGCGAGGGCCCGGGCGAGAAGTACACGGGCGCGGTCAGTTGAGCACCCCGTCGGGCGGGCAGCCGACGCCTCCCCCGCCGTCCAGCGCGCACGGGGGCTACGGCGTCGTGCCCCCGCCCGGCGGCCCGGCGGGTCCTCCCCCGCCCGCTCCTCCCGGCGTCCCGCCGGCGCCGGCGCACACCCCGACGTCAGCACGGCCCCTGGCCGCCGACGACGCATCTCCGCAGATGTCCGCCTACCAGGCCGCGGCGACGCTGCCCGGGGCGAGCCCCGCGGGTCCTCCCGGCAGCGGCTCGGCGGGCAGCGCCCGGCGCACCCGCCCGGGACGCGGCAAGACCGTCGCGATCGTCATCCTGAGCGTCGCGCTGCTCGCCTCCCTCGGGCTCGGCGCGTACCTCCTGGTCACGACCCTGAGCTGGCAGGACCGCAGCGCGCAGTGGGAGTCCGAGGCGCGCGGCCTGGGCGAGGACGTCGCCCAGCTCACGGCCGACCTCGACGGCGCCAACACCGAGCTCGAGTCGGCGCGCACCCAGCTCGCGACCACGCAGGAGCGCATCACCGAGCTCGCGAACGAGAAGGCGCAGCTCGGCGACGAGAACGTGGCCTCGCAGCAGTACCTCGACTACCAGGCCCGCATCTCCGAGGCCGCGGGCACGGTCGCCGCGGCCCTCGGGCAGTGCACCACGGCCCAGGACGAGCTCATCGGCTACCTCAACAACCGCGACGCCTACAACCCCGACGACCTCGCGCGCTTCGCGACCCAGGTCGACGGGCTGTGCAAGGCAGCGACCGACGCCAACACCGAGCTCCAGAAGGAGCTCAACAAGTGAGGCGGAGCGCCGACGGGCAGCACCGTCGACCGCGACCGGCCGCGCTGCTCGCTGCCGTCCCGCTGCTCGCGGCGCTGGTCGGGGGCTGCGGCGTCCTGCCCGAGCTCCCCGAGCCCATGCCCAGCTCGGTCGTGCCCAGCTTCGCCCAGCAGGCGGAGCCCGTGGGCTCGGAGAACCTCTCCCCGGACGGGTTCGACGCGGTCAAGCGCATGGCCGTGCGCATCCGCAACGTCGGGTGCTCGTCGCTCTCGACGGGCTCGGGCTTCGCGCTCGACGACCGCACTCTCATCACGAACAAGCACGTCGTGGAGGGCTCCAAGTCGCTCCAGGTGCTGACGTACGACGGTCGTGACATCAAGGTCGAGACGGCCAGCGCGGCCGGCCTCGCGGACCTCGCGATCGTGCGCACGAGCGACGACCTGCCCTCGGCCCCGACGCTCGCGGCGGCGGACCCGGTCCAGGGCGAGGCCGTGACCGTCGTGGGCTACCCCGAGGGCGGGCAGCTCACGGTCACGCAGGGCACCGTCGTGGGGACCACCACGGACCCGCTGCACTCGAACCTCGGCGAGGTCCTCGTGACCGACGCGCAGGTCGAGCCCGGCAGCTCGGGCTCCGCGGCGCTCAACGCGGACGGCGAGGTGATCGGCGTCGTGTACGCGAAGTCGAGCAACGCCTCGTTGCTCGTCCCGGTCTCGACGCTGCGGTCGATGCTCGACGACACCTCGGCCTTCGCGCCCCTGCCCGCCTGCTCGTAGGCTGCGAAGCATGAGCAACGACGCCAGCACGGCAGGACGGCCCGACCCCACGTTCGTCACGCGCGCAGCGAACGACGCCTTCTCGGTGCGCAAGGTCTTCGGCGAGGCCTACGAGCGCGACGGGACGCTCGTGGTGCCGGTGGCCAAGGTGTGGGGCGGTACCGGCACGGGCTACGGCTACGGAGTGGGTTCGCCGGGAGACGGCGCGCAGGCACCGGGCGACGGGAGCCCGGCCGCCACCCCCGACGCAGGCGGCGAGGGAGCCGGCGGCGGCGGGGGCTACGGCATGAGCGTGCGCCCGCTGGGCGTGTACGTCGTGGGCCCGGAGGGTGCGCGATGGCATCCCGCGCTCGACCTCAACAGGGTCATCCTGGGTGGGCAGGCCGTGGCCGTGGTGCTCGCCCTCGTGGGCGGCTGGGTCCTGGGACGTCGCCACCGCTGAGGCGGTCCCGCCGGGCGAGCCGGCGGACGCACCGGACCGCGCGGGCTCGTCCGCGCCGTCGGGCGTCCTCGCAGGATGCCCGACGGCGCAGCGCAGGTGGGTCAGTCGGCGCGGCCGATGCGCAGCTCGAGCGAGTCGACGCGCTCGGAGACCACGTCGCTGCCCGCGAGGGCCGCGTTGACCTGGGCGAGGACAGCATCGAGGCCCCGCCGGTCCAGGCCCGAGTCGATCGCGAGGACGACCGCGACCTCGGCGCTGCGTCCGGTCTCGGCACGGACGGCCGCGACGTGCTCGACTCCCGAGACCGCACCCGCGATCGCGTCGGCGACGTCCGCCACGACCTGACCGTCGGCCACGGCAGGGGCCCACTCCTTGCCCTGCGCGAGCGCCCACACCGCGGGACGAGGGATCAGGACCGTGACCGGGCCCGAGGGGTCGAGGACCAGCAGCGACCAGTCCTCGCTCACGGCCGACAGCGCGGCCCGCGGCGCGTCCACGGGGACAGGGCGGGCGTCCGGCCGCCAGGCGGCCATGCTCGCGACGCTCGAGAACACCGGGAGGGCACGCCGTCCGTCGGGGGCCTCGAGCGCGACGACCCCGGCCGCGGCCTCCTTGTCGACCTTCTGCCCGTGCTCGCCCTCGCCCGCCGTGACGAGCTCGGCGAGGATCGGGATCAGCAGGCGCGAGCGGCCGAGCTGCGCGACGACCTGGGTCAGGCCGGCCCCGCCCTCGACGAACGCCGCGAGGACAGCGGTCAGCGCCGGGTCGGCCGAGCCGTCGTCCCCGGAGAACCCGGAGGACGGCGGCAGCGCCTTGCCCTTCGACAGCGGTGCCGCGCCGTGGTCGGACGCTTGGTCGAACGCTTGGCCGGACGCGTGGGCGTGACCGGCGTGCGGGTCCGAGGTCACGGACGGCCTGCCACGTCGAGGGCCTGCGGCAGCGTGAAGGCGCCTGCGTAGAGCGCCTTGCCGACGATCGCGCCCTCGATGCCCTCGCCGACCAGCGCACGCAGCGCCTCGAGGTCGGCCAGGCTCGAGATGCCGCCCGAGGCGATCACGGGCGCGTCGGTGCGCGAGGCGACCTCGCGCAGCAGGTCGACGTTGGGGCCGCGCAGCGTGCCGTCCTTGGTCACGTCGGTCACGACGTAGCGCGAGCAGCCGGCCGCGTCGAGACGCTCGAGGACCTCCCAGAGGTCGCCGCCCTCCTGGGTCCAGCCGCGCGCCGCGAGGGTCGTGCCGCGCACGTCGAGCCCGACGGCGATCGCGTCGCCGTGCTCGGCGATGACCTTGGCCGTCCACTCGGGGTTCTCGAGAGCGGCGGTGCCCAGGTTGACGCGCGAGCAGCCCGTCGCCAGGGCGCGAGCGAGCGACTCGTCGTCGCGGATGCCCCCCGAGAGCTCGACCTTGACGTCGAGGCGCGCGACGACGTCGGCCAGCAGCTCGGCGTTCGAGCCACGGCCGAAGGCCGCGTCGAGGTCGACGAGGTGCACCCACTCGGCGCCCCCGGCCTGCCAGTCGAGAGCGGCCGACAGCGGGTCACCGTACGAGGTCTCCGAGCCGGCCTCCCCCTGGACGAGGCGCACCGCCTGCCCGGCGGCGACGTCGACGGCGGGCAGCAGGACGAGACGATCGGTCATGAGGGGGTCCTTCCGAGGGAATGCACGAGAACGATGGACGGGATGAATGGAGCGGGCAGGGTCGCAGGACACCGCCCGGGACGGGTCAGAGCGAGCGGACCCAGTTCTCCAGGAGCGCCGCACCGGCGTCCCCTGACTTCTCCGGGTGGAACTGGGTCGCGCTCAGCGGGCCGTTCTCGACGGCCGCGACGAACGGGCCGCCGTGCTCGGACCAGGTGACGAGCGGGGCGCGGAACGCGGGCCCCACGGGCTCGTCGACGCCGAGCGGGAAGCGACGGGCCGCGTACGAGTGCACGAAGTAGAAGCGCTCGTCCGCGATGCCGTCGAAGAGCACCGAGCCCTCGGGCACCTGGACCGTGTCCCAGCCCATGTGCGGGACGACGGGCGCGTCGAGGCGGTCGACGATGCCGGGCCACTCGCCGAGCCCCTCGGTGAGGGTCCCGTGCTCGTCACCCTCGTCGAACATGACCTGCATGCCGACGCAGATCCCGAGCACGGCGCGGCCACCGGCCAGGCGACGCTCGACGATCTGGTCGCCGCGCACAGCCTTGAGCCCGGCCATGACGGCGGCGAACGCGCCCACGCCCGGGACGACGAGCCCCTCGGCCTCCGAGGCGCGCGCACGGTCGGCCGTGAGCTCGACCTGTGCCCCGACCCGCTCGAGCGCGCGCACGGCCGAGCGGACGTTGCCGAAGCCGTAGTCGAGGACGACGACCGCGGGTCCGGCGCTCACTTCTTGCGCGCCTTGCGGGCGGTCGACGTGAGCAGGCGCATGGCCTTCCAGCGCGAGATCCCCGCGCTCGGGACGACGCCCGAGAGCTCCGCGACGGTCGTCTGGCCCGTGACGAGGTCCTCGAGCTCCTCGGGCGCACCGCCGAGGACGAGCCCCGGGGCGAGCACGTCGCCCTCGACGCCGTCCTGCCAGCGCGTCGCGCTGAGCTGCTCGCCGCGGCGCGTGAGCAGGATGAGCGGGACGCCCTTGACGAGGGTCGAGACCGCGGCCGCGGCCTGCTGCGGGGCGTCGCCCGTCAGGTCGTGCAGGACGGCCAGGGCACCGATCTCGGTGGGCACGGCGTCGATCTCGAGCTGCGCGAGCGAGCAGGCGGCGGCCAGCGGCTCAGCGCCCGCGATCTGGGTCACGAGGACCGCGAGCTCGGGGTCGGAGGTCGGGGAGAGCAGGCTCGAGATGTCGTCCGGGATCACCAGGTCCAGCTCGGGCTCTTCGGGGTTCTGCGGGGTGCTCATGTCGTCCGTCTCGGTCGTCCGCGGCGCGTGGTCGCCGTGGGGCTGGTCGACGGGTCCGTGGCTGAGCTCGTGGCCGCGCTCGGACCCGTCGGGCTGTGCAGGGGTCGTGGGCTCGGGGCTCACAACGCGCCCTTGGTCGACGGGATGCCGTCGACCCGGGCGTCGGGCGCCACGGCGAACCGCAGCGCTCGGGCGAGGGCCTTGAACTGCGCCTCCACGATGTGGTGGGGGTCGCGGCCCGAGAGCACGCGCACGTGGATGCAGATCGCGGCGTGGTGCGCGATCGACTCGAGCACGTGGCGCGTGAGCGACCCCGTGAAGTGCCCGCCGATCAGGTGGTACTCCTGGCCTGCGGGCTCGCCCTCGTGCACGAGGTACGGACGGCCCGAGACGTCGACGACCGCGAGCGCGAGCGCCTCGTCGAGCGGCACCATGGCGTCGCCGAAGCGGGAGATGCCCGCCTTGTCGCCGAGCGCGATCTTGAGCGCCTCGCCGATCGTGATCGCGACGTCCTCGACCGTGTGGTGCGCGTCGATGTGCGTGTCGCCCGTGGCCCGGACCGTGAGGTCGATGAGCGAGTGCTTGCCGAGGGCCGTCAGCATGTGGTCGTAGAACGGGACGGTCGTCGAGATGTCCGTCTTGCCGGTCCCGTCGAGGTCCAGCTCGACGAGGACGCTCGACTCCGACGTCGCGCGCTCGATGCGCGCGGTGCGCTTCACAGTCCTGCCACCTCCACCAGGGCGTCCTTGAACGCCGTCATCTCCTGCGGTGTGCCGATCGACACCCGCAGCCAACCTTCGGGACCAGTCTCCCGGATGAGGACGCCTCGATCCAACAGGCCCTGCCAGACCGCGTGGCGGTCCGGGAAGGTGCCGAACAGGACGAAGTTCGCGTCCGAGTCGGCGACCTGCAGCACGGCGCCGCCCAGGGCCGCGGGACGCTGGGCCCGCAGCCAGTTCACCGTCGCGTCCCGCTCGGCGCGCAGGGCGTCGACCTGGGCCAGCAGCGAGGACGAGTGCTTGAGGGCCGCGCGCGCGACCGCCTGGGTCGCGGCCGACAGGTGGTACGGCAGGCGCACGACGCGCAGCGCGTCGACCAGCGTGGTCGACGCGGCGAGGTAGCCCACGCGGGCGCCTGCCAGCGCGAACGCCTTGGACATGGTGCGCGAGACCGCGAGGTTCGGGTAGCGCTCGAGCAGCTCGAGCGCGGAGGGCACCCCGGCCCGGCGGAACTCTCCGTACGCCTCGTCGACCACGACGACGGCCGACGTGCCGGGCTCGGCGCCGTGCGGGGTGACCGCGAGCGCCGCCTCGCACACGGCCTCGACGACCTCGCGCGTCAGGGCCGTGCCCGTCGGGTTGTTGGGGCTGGCCAGGAGGATCACCGAGGGGGCGTGCGCGACGATCGCGGCGCGTGCGGCCTCGGGGTCGAGCGTGAAGTCCTCCGCGCGCCGCCCGGTGACCCAGGCGGTCGAGGTGTCGCGGGCGTACTCGGGGTACATCGAGTACGTCGGCGCGAACGAGAGCGCGGTGCGCCCGGGGCCGCCGAAGGCCTGGAGCAGGTGCAGCATGACCTCGTTGGAGCCGTTCGCGGCCCAGACCTGCTCGGGGGCCACGCGCACGCCCGACTCCCCCGCGAGGTAGTCGGCGAGGTCCTGGCGCAGCCCCAGGAAGTCGCGGTCGGGGTAGCGGTTGAGCGTCGCGGCGGCTGTCGCGACGTCGGCCGCGATGGTCGCCACGACCTCGGCCGAGGGCGCGTAGGGGTTCTCGTTGACGTTGAGCAGGACGGGCACGTCGAGCTGCGGGGCACCGTACGGCTCGATCCCCGCGTGCTCGGACCGGACCGGGAGGTGCACCTGCGCCGCGGCGTGCGTGCGGGGCTGCGAGGTGGAGGCACCTGCCTGGGGTGCGTCGTCCGGGGACTCGAGAAGAGGAGTGGTCACCAGGACAGTCTACGAAGCCGTCCGTGAGGGACGGGTGGACGTCCGGCAGGCGGTCGGTGCGCCCGCCTCTCGCAGAGGTCCGGTCCCCGCCGGACGAGCCCGCGACCCGTCAGGCGGTGACGACGTCGGTGCCGCTCACCGTGACGGCGAGACGCGGCAGGGGCGTGGGCGCCGGACCGGCGATCACGTCGCCCGTGCTCAGGTCGAAGCGGGAGCCGTGGCACGGGCAGTCGAGCTCGCCGTCGCCCGGCGCGACCGTGCAGCCCTGGTGCGTGCAGATCGCGCTGAAGGCCTCGAACGTCCCCTCCTCGGGCTGCGTCACGAGGTAGGGGGCACCGTCGACCTGGACCGACACCGCGCCACCCACCGGCACGTCGCCCGTGGCGGTGACCGCGGTGCCCGACGGCGGCGCACCGGCCGAGCTGCCGCCTCCCGTCCCGGTACCCGCGCCGCCCGTCCCGGCGGTGCTCGCTCCTCCCCCGCCGCCCGAGCACGCAGCGAGGACGAGGGCCCCCGCCCCGGCGCCCGCCGAGACGAGCACCGCGCGTCGGGTGAACCGGTCGCGGGGAGCGGGGCCCGGGTCGGTCGGCGCGCACGCTCCGTCCGTCGCGGCCTGCGCGGCGACCGCTCGCGAGGCGCCGCGCCGGTCCGGGGTCTGCTGCGAGGTCGAGGTCATGGTCACCCTCCGCCGTGCGTCCGGGGTCGAGAAGTCTTTCAATTGAAGCATCGGGCCCGGCGCCGCGCGCGAGCGCGCGACGTCCCGCCCGGGCTTCCCGCCCACCCGCACCCGAGCACTCGGAGCACCCCATGGCCGCGTCCGATCCCCCACCCCCCGCAGCGTCCACGCCGGGGGGAGCTCCGTCGTCGGGCACACCACCCGTGCCACCGCCGCTGCCGCGCGGCGCCTGGCTGCTGCGCGGCGTGACGGCCGCGGGGCTGCTGCTCTCGGCCGACGTGCACCTCTTCCTCTACGTCCAGGGGTACCAGGACATCGAGGTCGTCGGCCCGCTGTTCCTGCTCAACGCGGTCGCGGGGTTCGTGCTCGGTCTGCTCGTGCTGGTCTGGCGCCACTGGCTGCCGCTGCTCGGGGCGATCGGCTTCTCGGTCGCGACGCTCGGCGCGTTCTACCTCTCGACGACGGTCGGGTTCTTCACCGTGGAAGAGACGGTCGGCGGGGTCCAGCAGGTCACGGCTGCGGTGAGCGAGTGGGTCGCGCTGGTCGGCGCGCTGCTGGCTCTCGTCGTCGAGCGACGACGGGCCTCGGGCAGGTCCAGAAAGGCCGCCTGAACTGCACCGATATTGCTTGTGATGATCTTCACAAGGGAGCTTCGTCCGGTGTGCCGGACCTTGCGCGAGCGGCCCCGAACACGCTCGGATACGGTCGAAGGACCGGACACCACCGGACGCGAAGCGCGTCCCGTCGCGCCTCGTCGCGCCTCGTCGACGAACGGCTCGACCCCGCCCCGGTGTCCGCTCCTGGAGGAGAGACATGAGCACCATGAAGGCAGCCGTCGTCCACACGTTCGCCGAGCCGCTCACGATCGACGAGATCGAGATCCCCACCCCCGGACCCCTCGAAGCGCTCGTCAAGGTCGACTACACCGGCGTCTGTCACACCGACCTGCACGCAGCCCACGGCGACTGGCCCGTCAAGCCGTCCCCGCCGTTCGTGCCGGGCCACGAGGGCGTCGGCACCGTCGTCGCGGTCGGCGACCAGGTCACGCGCGTCAAGGTCGGGGACAAGGTCGGCAACGCCTGGCTGTGGAGCGCGTGCGGCGAGTGCGAGTACTGCGAGACCGGGTGGGAGACCCTCTGCCCGCACCAGAAGAACGGCGGCTACTCGGTCGACGGCTCGTTCGGCCAGTACATGCTCGTCGACTCACGCTATGCCCCGATCATCCCCGAGGGCGTCGAGGACGCGGCCGTGGGGCCGATCCTGTGCGCGGGCGTCACGGTCTACAAGGGCCTCAAGCAGACCGACACCCAGCCCGGCGAGTGGGTCCTGATCTCGGGCATCGGCGGACTCGGGCACATCGCCGTCCAGTACGCCGTGGCCATGGGGCGCCGCGTCGCCGCGGTCGACGTGGACGACGAGAAGCTCGCCCTGGCGCGCAAGCACGGCGCCGAGGTCACGGTCAACGCGGCCACGTCGGCCGACCCCGCGGCCGAGATCCAGGAGAAGACCGGGGGCGGCGTGCACGGAGCCCTCGTGACCGCGGTCAACGCCCACGCGTTCCCGCAGGCCGTCGGCGCGCTGCGCCGCGGCGGCACGGTCTCCCTGGTCGGGCTGCCGCCCGAGAAGTTCCCGCTCGACATCTTCACGACGGTCCTCTTCGGCCTCACGGTCCGCGGCTCGATCGTCGGGACGCGCAAGGACATGGCCGAGGCGCTCGACTTCTTCGCGCGCGGCAAGGTCAGCCCGACCTACACCGTGCGCCCGCTGAGCGACGTCAACGACATCTTCAGCGAGATGGAGAAGGGCAAGATCGACGGCCGCGTCGTCATGGACATGCACTCCTGACGAGGCTCGTGCGGGGCTGCCCGCCCACCCTGCCCGGCCCCGCGGCCCGGTGCCGTTCGACGGATCTCCGTGGAACGGCACCGAGTCGCGCTCGTGGCGCACCGCCGCACCTGGGCACCCGGCCTGTGCACCGAGCACGCGGTGTCCCACCCTGCGCCTACGATCGCTGGGTGACCTCGTTCCCCCGTGACCAGCACGACCCGTACGCCGACCTCCCTCCCGACTTCGCGTCGGAGCCGCCTGCCGACCTGTACGACGAGCCCCCGGTCCCCGACGACACGGGGGCCGCGCCACGACGCGCGTCCGTCGGCGCGAGCGCTGCTCGCCCGTCGCAGACCGCGGCGGAGCCCGCTGCCGCCCCGACGCCGGGTGCCACAGCCGACGCCGTCTCCGCGGCCGACGCCGCGCGGCTCGCCAAGGTGGCCATGCTGCGCGGTCTCCTCGAGGGCAAGGACCTGCGCGAGGAAGCGGAGACCGCGCTGCGCTCGCTCGTCGGTCGCGACGACGCGAAGCTGCGCGACGACCAGTGGCTCGCGATCGAGGCCCTGGTCGCGTTCCGCCGTCGGGCCCTCGTGGTCCAGCGCACCGGGTGGGGCAAGTCGGCCGTCTACTTCGTCGCGACCTCGCTGCTGCGCTCGCGCGGCGCGGGGCCCACGGTCATCGTCTCGCCGCTCCTGGCCCTGATGCGCGACCAGATCTCGGCCGCGGCCCGCGCCGGAATCCGCGCCGTGACGATCAACTCGTCGAACATGACCGAGTGGGACGACGTGCACGCCGCGATCGCCGCGGGCGAGGTCGACGTCCTGCTCTGCTCGCCCGAGCGCCTCAACAACCCCGGCTTCCGCGACGAGGTGCTCCCCCGGCTCGCTGCCGACGCGGGCCTCGTGGTCATCGACGAGGCGCACTGCATCTCGGACTGGGGCCACGACTTCCGTCCCGACTACCGCCGCATCCGCACCCTCCTCGCGGACCTGCCGCCGGGCATCCCGGTGCTCGCCACGACCGCGACCGCCAACGAGCGCGTGACCGCCGACGTCGCCGAGCAGCTCGGGGTCACGGGCGCGTCGGTCGGCAGCGCAGCGGCCAGCACGTCGTCCGCGGCCGGTGACGCCGCCGCCGTGGCGCCCGCCGGCCCGCGCGAGGACGTGCTCGTGCTGCGCGGCGGTCTCGACCGCGAGTCGCTGCACCTGGCCGTGCTCAACCTGCCGGACCAGCCCAGCCGTATCGCGTGGCTCGCCGAGACGCTCCAGGACGTCGACGGCTCGGGGATCGTCTACTGCCTCACGGTCTCGGCCGCCGAACAGGTCGCGAGCCAGCTGCGAGCGACCGGGCTGGCCGTGGCCGCGTACACGGGCCAGACCGACACGACCGAGCGCGAACAGCTCGAGGCCGACCTCAAGGAGAACCGGGTCAAGGCCCTCATCGCGACCTCGGCGCTCGGCATGGGCTTCGACAAGCCGGACCTCGCGTTCGTCGTGCACCTGGGCGCCCCGTCGTCGCCCATCGCGTACTACCAGCAGGTCGGTCGTGCCGGGCGTGGCGTCGACAGCGCAGTCGTGGTGCTGCTGCCCGGCGAGGAGGACCGGCGCATCTGGGAGTACTTCGGTTCGCTCGCGTTCCCCGCCGAGCGTCAGGTCCGCGAGACCCTCGCAGCCCTCGAGGCGGGCGGCGGGACGCAGTCGGTCGCGGCCCTCGAGACCCAGGTCGACCTCAAGCGCTCGCGCCTCGAGACCATGCTCAAGGTCCTCGACGTCGACGGCGCGGTCCGTCGCGTCAAGGGCGGCTGGGTCTCGACCGGTCAGCCCTGGGTCTACGACGCCGACCGTTACGCGCGCGTCGAGCAGACCCGGCTCGCCGAGCAGCGCTCCATGATCGACTACGAGGCCACGAGCGGCTGCCGCATGGCGTTCCTGCGCGCGACCCTCGACGACCCCGAGCTCGAGCCGGGCTGGACGTGCGGCCGGTGCGACCGCTGCGGCGGCGTGGACCTGCCCGCGGCTCCCGACGCCGAGGCCGTCTCCGCGGCGCGCGCCGACATGGACCGCCCGGGCGTCGAGGTCGTGGCCCGTCGCCAGTGGCCCACGGGCCTCGACCGGATGGGACTCGACCTCAAGGGACGCCTGTCCCCCGAGGAGCTCGCGTCCCCGGGCCGAGCCGTCGCGCGCCTCGACGGGCTCGGATGGTCGGGTCCGCTGCGTGAGCTCTTCGCCCCCGGCGTGCCCGACGGCGAGACCCCCGTCGCGCTGCGTCGCGCGGCAGCGCGCGTGCTCGACGAGTGGGACGCGCTGTACGCGCCTGCCGCCACGGACGGTGAGCCCACCGGGACCGGCGAGGCTGTCGTCGACGCCGCGGCGGCTGACGGGAGCGACGCTCCCGCGCGCCGCCTCCTGCTCGACGGCATCGTGTCCGTGCGGTCGGCCACGCGCCCGCACCTGGTCCAGCACCTGGCGGGCGGGCTCGCGCGCTACCTCGACCGTCCGCTCGTCGGCTCGGTCGGTCCCGTGCCGGGGCGCGAGCAGCCCGGCCGACATGACGTGAACTCGGCCATGCGCCTGGCCGGGGTCGTCGAGCGTCTGCGGCTCGAGCTCTCGGCCCCCGCGATGGCGGGGCTCGCAGGACGCCGGATCCTCCTGGTCGACGACTACACCGACTCGGGCTGGACCCTCACGGTCGCCGCCCGCCTCCTGCGCCAGGCAGGAGCCGCGGCGGTCTACCCGTTCGTGCTCGGGGTGCGCTGACGCCCTGCGCACGACGAGAGCGGGGCGCGGACCGGAGACATGTTCCCCGGTCCGCGCCCCGCTCTCGTCGTCGAGGTGCTGCGTCTACTGGAAGCGTGCCTTGATGGCCTCACCGTGCGCGGGCAGGTCCTCGTCGTTGGCCACGGCCACGATGCGGTCGGCCAGCTCCTGGAGCGCGTCGGCCGAGTACTCCACGACCTGGACCGCGCGCAGGAAGCTGTGCACCCCGAGGCCGCTCGAGTAGTGCGCGCACCCGCCGGTCGGCAGGACGTGGTTCGAGCCCGCCATGTAGTCGCCCAGAGGCACCGGCGAGTAGGGACCGACGAAGATCGCGCCCGCGCTCTGCACGCGCTCGGCCACGGCCGCGGCGTCGGCCGTCTGGATCTCGAGGTGCTCGGCACCGTAGGAGTCCACGACGTCCAGGCCCTGCTCCAGGTCGTCGACCACGATGATCGCCGACTGCGGCCCGGACAGCGCCTGGGCCACGCGCGCCGCGTGCTTGGTCTCGGGGACGAGGTCCACGAGCCGGGCGTCCACGGCGGCCGCGAGCTCGACCGAGGGCGTCACGAGGACCGCCGCGGCGTCGGGGGTGTGCTCGCCCTGGCTGATGAGGTCGAGCGCGACGTGCGTCGGGTCCGCGCCGCCGTCCGCGAGGATCGCGATCTCGGTGGGGCCTGCCTCGGAGTCGATCCCGACGACACCGCGCACGAGCCTCTTGGCGGCCGCGACGTAGATGTTCCCCGGGCCCGTGATGACGTCGACCGGCTCGCACAGGTAGTCGCCGTCCTGCGGCTCGCTGCCCGCGGCACCGTAGGCGAACATGCCGATCGCCTGCGCCCCGCCGACCGCGTAGACCTCCTGGACCCCCAGGAGCGCGCACGCCGCGAGGATCGTGGGGTGCGGCAGGCCGTCGTTGTCGCGCTGCGGCGGGGAGGCGACCGCGAGCTCGCGCACGCCGGCCTCCTGCGCCGCTACGACGCTCATGATGACCGACGACGGGTAGACCGCGATCCCGCCGGGCACGTAGAGGCCCACGCGACGCACCGGGATCCAGCGCTGACGGACCTGCGCCCCCGGGGCCAGGTCGACCGCGAACGGCTGAGGGCGCTGGGCGGCGTGCACCGTGCGGACTCGGCGGATCGCCTCCTCGAGGCCGTCGCGCACGAGCGGGTCGAGCGTCTCGAGCGCCTGGGTCATGCGCTCGGCCGGGACCCGCAGGTGGACCGGACGCACGCCGTCGAACCGCTCGGAGAGGTCACGCAGCGCCGAGGCGCCGTGCAGGCGGACCTCGTGCAGGATCGGGGCGACCTTCTCCGCGGCGTCCTCGACGCCGATCTCCGGACGAGGCAGGATCTCCGTGAGCTCACGGGGAGACAGGGAACGACCGCGCAGGTCGATGCGATTGATCACCGACCCATCGTAGGCCGGGCCGCGAGCCCACCTCCAGGCCATTCAGCAGGTGGTCAGTTCTCCGACGGGTCCCGGACGCGAGAGAATGGGTGCATGACCACGACACCCACGGTGGAGATCACCGACGACGTCATCCGACTCGGCCAGTTCCTCAAGCTCGCGAGCCTCGTCGAGTCCGGCGCCCACGCCCGCGACCTCATCTCCGAGGGAGAGGTCAAGGTCAACGGAGAGGTCGACACCCGCCGTGGCCGCCAGCTCCGCAAGGGAGACGTCGTGACGGTCGACGTCCCGACCGGCGAGATCGGCGCGATCGTCGGCTGACGGACCCGCGCGTCCCGTCCGGAGGACCGGGCCGGGCGCGCGTGGGGCCCCGGCCGCGCCCTGGCCGGGGTGATCCCGGTCGGCGCACGAGCCGGCCCCTCGCCGGGCACCCGCCGGGCACCCGCTCAGGACGTGCCCCGCACCTCAGGCGTCTCAGAACGCCATGTAGCTCGAGCTCATGACCTTGTCGGCGACGATCCGCAGGACCACACGACGCGGGTTGACCCGCGGCTCCTTGTAGCGCTTGGTGTACCGGCGCACGGCCTCGGCGACCTCGTCCGGGTCGCGCGCGACCGAGACGGTGCCCTCGAGCGTGATCCACCGGCCACCCTCGACCTGGCAGACCGCCGCGCGCGGGTGCGCGCCGTCGGGCGTGAGCCGCTCGGCGTTGAGCGCCTTGACCGACGTGTCGTTCGTGGTGATGCGCACGACCCCCGCCTCGGGATCCCACGTGAAGCCCACGGGGACGACGTGCGGGCTGCCGTCCTCGCGGAGGGTGGTCAGGGTCGCCAGGTGGCGCTCGGTCACGAACACGTGCTGCTCAGGGGTCAGGTGGATCACGACGGCGAGTCTACGTCGGCTCGGCGGAGGGGCCCGCCTGCCGGGGCGACTCCTCGGACACACCGGACACTCTGCGTGGCCCCAGGCGGACGACCGGGCGGACGGCACGCGGGACGGCCCAGCCCGCGGGCCAGGCCGTCCCCTGTCAGCCGCCGGTCACACCGTGAGGCAGCTCGGGCCGAGCAGGGCCTTGAGGTCTCCGTACAGCGCGGGGCTCTTCTCGACCCGCAGGGTGTCCTCGAGGCGCATGACCTTGGTGCGTCCGGGGCTCGTGAGCTTGAGGTGGACCTCGGTCACGCCGGGGTGCGTCGAGAGGATCTCGCGCAGCCGCTCGACCACGGGCTGGGTGCAGCGGGACTCGGGCAGGCTCACGAGCACCGGGGTCTCGGCGACCGTCGAGATGTCCGGGAGCGAGACCTCCATGGCCTGGAGCTGCATGGTCTCGTCCCGGCGACGCACGCGGCCGCGGAGCACCACGACCTGGTCCTCGGCGAGGATCGTCGAGTACGCGAGATAGGTCTCTCCGAAGAACATGACCTCGACCCCGCCCTCGAGGTCCTCGATCGTGACCGCGGCCCACGGGTTGCCGTTCTTGCTCATCTTGCGCTGGAGCGAGGTGATCAGCCCGGCGATCACGACGGTCGACCCGTCGGGGCGCGCCTCGTCGGCCATGAGCGCTGCGATCGAGGTGTCGGCCGCGCGCGTCAGGACGTGCTCGAGCCCGGACAACGGGTGGTCCGAGACGTACAGGCCCAGCATCTCGCGCTCGAACGCGAGGCGCTGCTTCTTGTCCCAGTCCGGGATGTCTGGAACGTCGACGCTGAACGACATGGCGGGGTCCTCGGCGCCCAGGTCCGCGAAGAGGTCGAACTGACCCTTGGCCTCCTCGCGCTTGACGCTGATGACCGAGTCCACGGCCTGCTCGTGCACCACGAGCAGCGCACGTCGTGCGTGGTCGAGCGAGTCGAACGCCCCCGCCTTGATGAGCGACTCGATGGTCCGCTTGTTGCAGACCACCGCGGGCACCTTGTCGAGGAAGTCGGTGAAGGAGCCGAACCTCCCCTTGTCCTCGCGCGTCGCGACGACCGCGTCGACGACGTTGGCGCCCACGTTGCGCACCGCCGTCAGGCCGAAGCGGATGTCCTTGCCCACGGCCGTGAAGTTGGCCGACGACGAGTTGACGTCCGGCGGGAGGACCGTGATCCCCATGCGACGGCACTCGTTGAGGTACAGGGCCGACTTGTCCTTGTCGTCGCGCACGCTCGTGAGCAGCGCGGCCATGTACTCGGTCGGGTAGTTGGCCTTGAGGTACGCGGTCCAGTAGGAGACGACGCCGTACGCCGCGGAGTGCGCCTTGTTGAACGCGTAGTCCGAGAACGGCAGCAGGATGTCCCACAGCGTCTTGACCGCGGCCATCGAGTAGCCGCGCTCCTTCATGCCGTTCGAGAAGCCCTCGAACTGCTTGTCCAGCTCGGACTTCTTCTTCTTGCCCATGGCGCGGCGCAGGATGTCGGCCTGGCCGAGCGAGTACCCGGCGACCTTCTGCGCGATGGCCATGACCTGCTCCTGGTACACGATCAGGCCGTACGTGGTCCCCAGGATGTCCTCGAGGGCTTCCTCGAGCTCGGGGTGGATGGGAGTGACCTCCTGCATCCCGTTCTTGCGCAGCGCGTAGTTGGTGTGGGAGTTCGCTCCCATGGGGCCGGGGCGGTAGAGCGCGCCCACGGCCGAGATGTCCTCGAAGTTGTCGGGACGCATGAGCTTGAGCAGCGTCCGCATGCCGCCGCCGTCGAGCTGGAACACGCCCAGGGTGTCGCCTCGCCCCAGGAGCTCGTACGTCTTGGGGTCGTCGAGCGTGAGCGCCTCGAGCTCGACCGGGTCCTTGCCGTTCATCACGATGTTCTCGAGCGCGTCGTCGAGGATCGTGAGGTTGCGCAGCCCCAGGAAGTCCATCTTGATCAGGCCGAGGCCCTCGCACGTGGGGTAGTCGAACTGCGTGATGACCGCGCCGTCCTGGAGGCGGCGCATGATCGGGATGATGTCGATGAGCGGCTCGCTCGACATGATGACGCCGGCCGCGTGCACGCCCCACTGGCGCTTCAGCCCCTCGATGCCCTTGGCGAGCTCGACGACGCGCTGCGCGTCGGGGTCCGCGGAGTGGATCTGGCGGAACTCGTCGGCCTCGTTGTAGCGCTTGTCGTCCGGGTTGAAGATCCCCGTGAGCGAGATGTCCTTGCCCATGATCGCGGGCGGCATCGCCTTGGTGAGCTTCTCCCCCATGGCGAAGGGGAACCCGAGGAGGCGCGAGGAGTCCTTGAGCGCCTGCTTGGCCTTGATGGTGCCGTACGTGACGATCTGCGCGACGCGGTCCTCGCCGTACTTCTCGGTGACGTAGCGGATGACCTCGCCGCGCCGGCGCTCGTCGAAGTCGACGTCGAAGTCGGGCATGGACACGCGGTCCGGGTTGAGGAAGCGCTCGAAGATCAGGCCGTGCTGCAGCGGGTCGAGGTCCGTGATGCGCATCGCGTAGGCCGCCATGGACCCCGCTCCCGAGCCACGGCCGGGCCCCACGCGGATGCCGTTGTCCTTGGCCCAGTTGATGAAGTCGGCGACGACGAGGAAGTACCCCGGGAAGCCCATCTGGACGATGACCTGGGTCTCGTACTCGGCCTGCTTGCGCACGGCGTCCGAGATGCCCTCCGGGTAGCGGTAGTGCAGGCCCTTCTCGACCTCCTTGATGAACCAGGAGGTCTCGTCCTCGCCCGGGGGGCAGGGGTAGTTGGGCATGTAGTTGGCCGAGGTGTCGAAGCTGACCTCGCACTGCTCGGCGATGAGCAGGGTGTTGTCACAGGCCTCGGGCAGCTCTTTCCAGATGTGCCGCATCTCGGCTGCGGACTTCACGTAGTAGCCGTCGCCGTCGAACTTGAAGCGGTCGGGGTCGGCGAGCGTGGAGCCGGAGTTGATGCACAGCAGCGCCTCCTGGGAGTGGCTGTCCTCCTTCTTCACGTAGTGCAGGTCGTTGGTCGCGACCAGCGGGGCCCCGATGGTCTCCGAGAGCCGCAGCAGGTCCTTGATGACCCGGCGTTCGATGTCGAGCCCGTGGTCCATGAGCTCGATGTAGAAGTTCTCCTTGCCGAACACGTCCTGGAGCTCGCCGGCAGCCTGCACGGCCGCGTCCCACTGGCCGAGCCGCAGCTTGGTCTGGATCTCGCCCGACGGGCAGCCCGAGGACGCGATCATGCCCTTGCCGTAACGCTCGAGCAGGTCACGGTCCATGCGGGGCCACTTGCCCATCTGGCCGTCGAGCGACGCGAGCGAGCTGGCCCGGAAGAGGTTGTGCAGCCCTTCGTTGTTGCGGGCCCACATCGTCAGGTGCGTGTACGCGCCGCGGGCCGAGACGTCGTCGGACTCCTGGCCCTTCTCGCCGAACCGGACGCGCGTCTGGTCGAACCGGCTGGTGCCGGGCGTGACGTACGCCTCGACGCCGATGATGGGCTTGATGCCCGCCTGGGTCGCCTTGGACCAGAAGTCGAACGCCCCGAAGATGTACCCGTGGTCCGTGGTCGCGATGGCCTTCTGCCCCAGTCGCGCGGTCTCCTCGAAGAGGTCTCCGAGTCGCGCGGCGCCGTCCAGCATCGAGTACTCGGTGTGGACGTGGAGGTGGACGAAGTCGTCGGACTTCTGGGTGCTTCCAGGGGTGGCGGCAGACGGCATGCGACGAGTCTAGATCGAGCCACCCACGCCTCTCGGCGTGTCGCGTGCCGGTGGCCGCGTGTGCCTTCTCTCAGGACGGCCCGACGGCGCCACGGGCCTCGCGCGGTCGGCGCTCCAGGGCGCGGACCGGCCGGCGAGGGGCGGGCACGTCGAGTGGCTGGCGCCCGGTCCTGGTCCGGCGCCGGCCTCAGCCGTGCGAGCGGAGCGTCTTCGCGGCGTCCCGGTGGTCGATCCCCGCGTCGAGGTACACGGGCCCGTACACCTCGTAGCCGAGGCGCTCGTAGAACCCCGTGGCCTGCGTCTGGGCACTGAGCTCGATCCGCACGGCCCCGTCCGAGGCGTGCTCGGCGAGCGCGACCTCCTCGAGCGCACGCATCACGGCGGCTCCCGCGCCGGTCCCCCGGGCGCGGCGCGCGACGGCCACGCGCCCGATGTGCACCTCGCCGGGGTGCGCGGGGTCCGTGAGCAGGCGTCCCGTCCCGACGACGGCCCCCTCCCCGGGGGCCCGGCCCGCGCGGACGAGGACGTGCGTGGTCGTGGGGGCGAAGTCGGCGTCGTCGATCTCCTCGGCGAGCGGTACCTCCTGCTCGCCCACGAAGACCTCGAGGCGCAGCGCGTGCGCCTCCTCGAGCTGCGCGGGCGTCGTGACCCGCTCGGTCGTCAGCACGGCGTGCTCCCCTCGATGTCCTGGTGGCCCCGGGCGGACCGGGCCGTCGCGGTGATCAGGAGTACGCCCCGCGGACGACCTCGAGCGCGTGCGCCAGGTCCTGCGGGTACTCGCTCGTGACCTGCGTCCACTGCCCCGTCGACGGGTGCTCGAACCCGAGCTGGACCGCGTGCAGCCACTGCCGCGAGAGCCCGACCTTCTTGGCCAGCACCGGGTCCGCCCCGTACGTCACGTCACCCACGCAGGGGTGGCGCAGCGCCGAGAAGTGCACGCGGATCTGGTGGGTCCGGCCGGTCTCGAGGTGCACCTCGACGAGCGAGGCCGCCGGGAGCATCTCGAGGACCTCGTAGTGGGTCACCGAGGGCTTGCCCTCGGCCACGACCGCGAACTTGTAGTCGGCAGAGGGGTGGCGCCCGATGGGCGCGTCGATGGTGCCCGTGGTGGGCTCGGGGTGTCCCTGGACCAGCGCGTGGTAGACCTTCTCGACCGTGCGCTCCTTGAAGGCACGCTTGAGGACCGAGTACGCGAGCTCGCTCTTGGCGACGACCATGAGCCCCGAGGTGCCGACGTCGAGCCGGTGCACGATCCCCTGCCGCTCGGCCGCCCCCGACGTGGAGATCCGGTAGCCCGCGGCGATCAGGGCGCCGACGACCGTCGGTCCCGTCCAGCCCGGCGACGGGTGGGCCGCGACGCCCACGGGCTTGTCGATGACCACGACGTCGTCGTCGTCGTACACGATCTTCATGCCCGGGACGGGCTCGGCGACGATCTGCACGACCGACGTGTCGGGCTCGTCGGGGATCTCGACCTCGAGCCAGGCCCCGGCGACCAGGCGGTCGGACTTGCCGACCTCCCGTCCGTCGACACGGACGCCGCCGTCGGCCGCGATCTCGGCCGCGCGCGTGCGCGAGAGGCCCAGCAGGCGAGCCAGGGCAGCGTCGACGCGCTCGCCCGCCAACCCGTCGGGGACCGGGAGGGCACGGACCTGCGCCATCAGGACACCGTCCTCGTGCTGGGAGCGTCCGGGCCGTCGGCCGCGTCGCTCTTCTCGGGCGCGGCCTCGGTCTGGTCCGCCGCAGCGGGCGCCGCCTCGCCCTCGCCCGAGTGGCGCTGCCCGTCGATGCCGATGCCCTGGATCGAGAGGATCGCGATCATCACCGCGGCCCCCACGACCGCGATGTCGGCGACGTTCCCGATGAACAGGTCGCCGTACCCGATGAAGTCGACCACGTGCCCCTGCGCGACGCCGGGCGCACGGAAGATCCGGTCGATGAGGTTGCCCAGCGCGCCACCCAGCAGCAGCCCGAGCGCGACCGCCCAGCCCCGCGAGCCGATCTTGCGCATGCTCCGCAGGATGAACACGACCACGACCGTGACGACGATCGTCAGGATCCAGGTGTACCCCGAGCCGATCCCGAGCGCCGCCCCTTCGTTGCGGATGAACGTGAGGTGGAGCCACCTCCCGAGGAGCTCGATGGTCGGCTCACCCTCGAGCTTCGCGACGGCCCAGATCTTGGTGGCCTGGTCGACCAGGATCACGAGGGCGGCGAGCACCGCGACCCACAGGACGAGACGCTTCGAGGAGACGGTCGCGCGTTCCGGGACCGCCGCGGAGGGGGCTGCTGAGGTGCCGTCGGCGCCGCCCTCGGACGGGTCGGCGGGCACGGGCTGCTGGGGAGAGGGAGTCGATGGCATCGGCGGCAAGTCTGCCATGTCCGACCGGCTCCCCACGATCCGGTGACGACGACGGCCGCCGTCCCCTCGGGACGACGGCCGTCGTGTGCTGCGGGTGGATCCGTCAGCGGCGCTCCTCGCGCTGCTTGGCCTCGACCGAGAGGTTCGCCCGGGGGTAGGCCTGCAGGCGCGCCTTGCCGATCGGGAGCCCGGTCGCCTCGCACGTCGCGTAGGTACCGGCTGCGAGCCGGTCCAGAGCGTGCTTGGTCTGCTCGAGCAGGTCGCGCGTGTTGTTCACGAGCGTGAGCTCCTGCTCGCGCTCGAGCGCGCTGGACCCGGAGTCGGCCTGGTCGTCGCCGGCACCGTCCCCCGAGTTCCGCAGGAGCTCCGAGAGCTCCTGGTCCGCCTCGGCGAGCTCGCGCTCGAGACGGTCGCGCTCCTCGAGCAGGGTCGCTGCCTGCTCCTCCGCCTCCTTGAGCGTCCACGGCTCCTCGCCGTCACGCACGGGGAAGGACTTGACGTCGCGAGCTAGGTGCGGGAACTGCTGACGTACTGCCGCGCGCGTCGCGGTACTGAGCTTGGTCATGTCGCCCCTCCGGTTCGAGTTGCGGTGAGAGTAGACGCCGCCTGCCGGTACGCACAACGCACCACGCCGGAGGACCCGGGTGGTGCGTCGTGACGGACCGACCAGCGGCGTGACCTCGAGGTCCGCACGCCTGGTGTGATCGTCTGCCAGGTGGCAGTCGGACTAGATGCCCGCGCTCAGGTCGCTCGAGCGACCTGCGCCGGAGCCGCTGCGCGGCGGGAGTGCACTGCCTCGGTTGTCGAGATCCCCCATGAGGTTCTGGAGGTAGCTCTTGAGACGCGTGCGGTAGTCGCGCTCGAAGAGCCGCAGCTCGTCGATCTTGCGCTCGAGGAGCGAACGCTCCTGCTCGAGCTGGGAGAGCGTGCGGTGCGAGGTCTCCTCCGCCTCCTGCACGATCCGGGTGCCCTCTTCCTTGGCTTCCGCGATGAGGCGGTCGCCCTCCTGCTGGCCCGAGCGCACGTAGTCGTCGTGCAGCTTCTGAGCGAGCTGGAGCATGCCGGTCGCGGACTCGGGCTCGCCGTTCAGCTTGCCGGTGACCGCGGCCGAGATCGGCGCGACCGGAGCGGGCTCGGGCGCCACCGGGGCATCCACCACGACCGGCTTGGCCGGACCCGAGGCGTCCGCGCGGCTGAGCTCTGCGACGCGTCGCTCTGCTGCAGCCAGCTTGGTCTTGAGGTCGTCGTTCTCCTCCTGCACGGAGTTGAGCGTCCTCACCACCTCGTCCAGGAAGTCATCGACCTCTTCGACGTCGTATCCTTCGCGGAACTTCGTCGCGGAGAACTTCTTGTTCAGGATGTCCTCTGCTGTCAGCAGTGCCATCGTCTCACCTCAATGCGTTTGCGCCGTCAGTCCGAGCGATCTCGAGATCGCCACAGTCCAAAGTAGCGGAGATTGTCAGAGGAGGCGGCCTCGCCCGGTGCCCGTGCAACGGGTACCGGTGTCAAGATCGCCGTGTTGTCAGTTTTCTACGTGTTTGGAGGAGCCCTCAGAAACTGAGATACCTCAAGAACTGTGCCAAGAACGACACCGCGAGGAACAGCACGATGAATGCGAGGTCCAACCGCACCTGCCCGAGGGTCAGCGGCGGGATGACCTTGCGCAGAGCGCGCAGCGGCGGGTCCGTCAGCGTGTAGATGGCCTCGGCCAGGACGAGCATCACGCCGCGCGGACGCCAGTCCCGGGCGAAGACCTGCACCCAGTCGAAGACCACGCGGCCGATGAGCACGATGAGATAGAGACCGAGGACGAATGCCAGCAGATCGAAGACGAATGTCACGGGGTCAACTGTGCCAGATCCTGCGGTCAGCTCTGGTTGTAGAAGCCGGCCCGGGTCACAGGAGGCTCCGGGGTCTGCTCCTCGCCGGTGATCTCGACGTGCTCGGGCGAGAGCAGGAAGACCTTGTTGGTCACCCGCTCGATGGCACCGTGCAGACCGAAGATGAGCCCGGCGGAGAAGTCGACCAGGCGCTTGGCGTCGGCGTCGTCCATGTCGGAGAGGTTCATGATGACCGGCGTGCCACCGCGGAAGGCTTCCCCGATGACGCGGGCGTCGTTGTAGGAGCGCGGGTGCACGGTCGTGATCCGGCGCAGCTCTGCGGCTGACATGCTCGTCTGGGGTACCTCTCGTGGGGCGACCGTGCGGTGCAGTGGGGTCACCTGAGCCTGGTAGTCGTGCGGCACGTCGGCCCCCAAGTCGTCGTACTCGTCGATGAACTCTTCCTGCTCGTCCTCGCCTCGATCATCAGCGAGGCCCAGGTAAAGCATGGTCTTGCGAAGCGCTCCGGCCATCGCCCTCTCTCCGTCCTCATGTCGACTGCTGGTTCCGTGCTTTGCACGCTAGCCCAGCCCCGGAGACGGGCAGGATGCGACACGCCCGGGAAAGGTCAACAGGCTCGAGGGTGAGAAACCGCACGTCCACGCCGCGCGCAGGGTCATCCGAGGGCCACGACCCCGGCGAACCGGCCCGTCGTGGCACCGTCGCGGGTCGCGAGTCGGTGCGAGTAGAACCGGTGGTCCTCGAGCGTGCAGATCCCGGTCGAGAAGACCTCCGTGACCCCGGCCGCGCGCAGGTCGGCGACGACCCCGGCAGGCAGGTCGAGCGCGGGCGTGCCCCAGCTGGTCGTGGACGCGGTGGCCGGACGGCGGGACGCGACCTCGTCGCGCAGGTCTGCGGGCACCTCGTAGCAGCGCCCGCACGCGGAGGGTCCGACGACGGCGCGCAGCGTCTCGGGCCGCGCGCCCTGGGCGACGAGCGCCTCGAGCACGGTCCCGACGACCCCTCCGGCCAGCCCTTGACGGCCCGCGTGCGCGACCCCGACCACTCCGGCCCCGGCGTCCGCGAGGAGCACTGGGACGCAGTCGGCCACGAGCACCCCGAGCCCCAGACCGGGCGCAGCCGTGACGAGCGCGTCGTACTCACCGCAGGTCTCGGCCCCCGCGCCCCGCTCGCTCCGCGCAGCCCGGTCCTCGCCCGAGAGGACGCGCACCCCGGTCCCGTGCACCTGGGTCCCGAAGACGAGCGGTGCCCCGAGCCACCGGCCGACCGCCTCGCGGTGGACCAGGACCCGCTCGGCGTCGTCCTGGACCCCCAGCCCGAGGTTGAGGCCGTCCCACGGCGCGGGCGAGGTCCCCCCGGCACGGGTCGTGAACGCAGCACGCACCCCCGGACCGAGGTCGACCTCGAGAACCGGGGGTGCGGGCAGTGCAGGATCGAGCACGGTGCTACTTGAGGAAGTCGGGGACGTCGAGCTCCTCGACCTTGCGACGGACGGGCTCCTCGTCGTAGAGGCGAGGCACCTCGACCTGCGCCGACCGCTCGGCCGCGGGCTGCTCCGCGTTCTGGTTGTCCTCGGTGGGGACGACGCTGAACGTCGGGATCGCCGCCGGGTAGCCTGCCGAGACCTGGGCCGCTCCACCTCCGAAGGTGACCGGCACGTCGTCGGGCTCCGAAGCGATGGGGACGACCGGGCGGGGCAGCGTGTGGCTGCCCGTGGTGGTCGGCACCGCGACGGGGCGCTGCGCCTGGACGGGCTGCGCAGGCTGCGCCGCGGGCGCTCCGGCGAGCTGCCCAGGAGCACGCGAGTCCTTGCGGACCTGGGGCGTGCCGCCGTCGAACCCTGCGGCGATGACGGTCACGCGGACCTCGTCGCCGAGGGCGTCGTCGATCACGGCACCGAAGATGATGTTCGCCTCGGTGTGCGCAGCCTCGTGGACCAGTCGCGCGGCCTCGTTGATCTCGAAGAGACCGAGGTCCGAGCCGCCCTGGATCGACAGCAGGACGCCGTGGGCGCCGTCGATGCTGGCCTCGAGCAGCGGCGAGGAGATCGCGAGCTCCGCAGCCTGGACCGCGCGGTCCTCGCCCCGTGCCGAGCCGATCCCCATGAGGGCGCTGCCCGCTCCCTGCATGACCGACTTGACGTCGGCGAAGTCGAGGTTGATCAGGCCCGGGGTCGTGATGAGGTCGGTGATGCCCTGGACGCCAGAGAGAAGGACCTGGTCCGCCGAGTGGAACGCGTCGAGCGCCGAGACGCTGCGGTCCGACATCGACAGGAGCCGGTCGTTCGGGATGACGATGAGGGTGTCGACCTCGTTGCGCAGGGCCTCGATCCCCTGGTCCGCCTGGACCGAGCGGCGCCGGCCCTCGAACGTGAAGGGCCGCGTGACGACACCCACGGTCAGGGCTCCCAGCGACCGCGCGATACGCGCGACGACCGGCGCGCCACCCGTGCCCGTCCCACCGCCCTCGCCCGCCGTGACGAAGACCATGTCGGCGCCGCGCAGGACGTCCTCGATCTCCTCCGCGTGGTCCTCGGCGGCCTTCTTGCCGACCTCGGGATCTGCGCCGGCGCCGAGCCCACGCGTGAGCTCGCGCCCGACGTCGAGCTTGACGTCCGCGTCGGACATCAGCAGCGCCTGCGCGTCGGTGTTGATGGCGATGAACTCGACGCCCTTGAGACCGACCTCGATCATCCGGTTGACGGCGTTCACGCCACCACCGCCGATGCCGACCACCTTGATCACTGCTAGGTAGTTCTGCGGAGTTGCCACGTCAATGCCTCTCGATCCTGTAGCCCTCAACCTTCACCCTCAACTAGAGGGTTATAGTTATGTCAGGTTGTGCTGTGTCGACGGTAGGTGCCCGTCCTGGTCCTATCAACGACCCGCCCGCGCGTGTCGGCGAAAACCTGCTGGGTGGGCCATGTCTCACCCCTGTCGTGCTGCCGCATCCTCGTCGACTCACGCCGGTCGAGCCCGTGGTCCGGCGACCGGGCCCTGGCGCCGGTCACCACGGTCATCGGGTGATCGGCATCGTGGGTGCGGACACGTCGTAAAGCGTCGCGCCCTGGTTCTCCGGCAGCGACCTCAAGGTCTGCAGCACCTTCACCTTGAGGGCTGCGTCCTCCCCGTTGCCCCACTCCACGACCGCCCCGTCACGCAGCGTCATCTCGACCGCGTCCTGCGTCTCCGCCGTGACCTCTGCGACCTCGGCCCGCAGCTCGGGCGGGAGCGCGTTGAGCACGATGCGCGCGGCGCGCAACGACCTGGCCCCCTTCTCGTCGAGGCTCACCCCGATCTCCGGGATCCCCTCGGGCACCGCCTCGACCGTCAGCACCTGGACGCCGTCGCGGTCGAGCAGCACGTAGTCCCCCTGGTGCGGCACCGCGGCCACGGGCTCCCTCGACTCGAGGGTCACGCTCAGCCCGTCGGGCCACTCGCGCAGGATCGTGGCGTCCCGCACACCGTTCAGGGACAGGATCTGCTCGCGCAGCCCGATCGTGTCGACACGGGGCAGGGGCACGCCCGAGACCCCCGACACGATCTGCTGCACCTGCGCGACGTCGATCACGGTCCCCTCCCCCGTGATCTCGACCTTCGCGGGGTCCGTGCCGAGGACCGGGGAGAACAGGGCCACCCAGACGACGGCCGCGACCGCGACCACCGAGGCGACCCAGATCAGGATCGTGCGCCGCACGCGGTGGCGACGCATGGCCGCCTTCTCCGCGAGCCGGTCAGCCATGCCCGTCGAGACGACCCGGTCGGTCGGTCGCGCCGTCGACCTCGCGGCCGACGGACCTCCCGACGGCCTCACCGGGACCTGCCCCGTCGCAGGACGGGCGCCGGAGGTCCGGGGCGCAGGGCGCGACGATCTGACCGGGACGAGCTCCTGCCCCCGGAGCTCGAGGGGCTGCGTGAGGGTCTCGTCCTGCCCGGCGCGGGACGGACGGGTTCCCCGTCGGGGGTCATGGCGGGCACCGCGGTCACGCGCCGCCTCGTCCGTGGCGGACTCCTCGACGGGAGCCTCGACCCGCTCCGCACCGGGGCGCGCCTGCGGGTCCCGCGCCCCCCGAGCCGCCGGTCGGGGAGCCGCAGGACGCGGCCGGGACGGCGGTCTCATCAGCCCTCGGCCTCCCGGGCCGCCCCGTCGCCGTCCCCGGCGGGCGCACCCGCCAGGAGAGCGTCGAGGATCACGGCCCCGAGCTCGGTCACGTCGCCCGCCCCGACCGTGAGGACCAGGTCGCCGGGCCGCGCGGCCGCCGCGACGGCACGCGCGGCCTCGACACGGTCCTCGATGCCGCGCGCGGCGCCGGCGGGCATCCGGTCCACGATCGTCCACGAGCCCGTCTCCGGGTCGAGGTCCTCGCGCGCCGCATAGACACCCGTCACCACGACGTGGTCCGCGAGCGCGAGCGCGTCGGCGAACTCCTGCGCGAACAGCCGCGTCCGGGAGAACAGGTGCGGCTGGAACAGGACCAGGACACGTCCGCCGGCAGCCACCGGTCGAGCAGCAGTGAGGAGCGCGGCGACCTCGGTCGGGTGGTGGGCGTAGTCGTCCACGACCCGCACCCCGCGGGCCTCGCCCTGCGCCTCGAACCGTCGGCCGGTACCCAGGAACTCGCCGACCCCCGCGACAGCCTGCTCCGCGGGAACGCCCAGGAGGAGGGCCGTCGCGACGGCGGCCGCGGCGTTCAGGGCGTTGTGCGCGCCCGGGACCTGCAGGCGCAGCTCGAACGGCCCGGTGGTCGCGCCGGCCGGGCCCACGCCCGACGCACCCCCCGCGACGGTGAGCCGGGCGGCCACCCCCGCGGCGCCGTCGGGCCGGACGTCCGTGAGCAGCACGTCGCTGCCCGGCGTCGTCCCGTACGTGACGACCCTGCCGCCCGCCGCCCGGTGCGCCTGCGCGAGCGCGAGCGCCCCCGGGTCGTCGGCGCACGCGACCAGGTGGCCGCCGGGCACGATGCGGGCCGCGAAGTCCACGAAGGCCTGCTCGAACGCCTCGCGGGACCCGTAGTGGTCCAGGTGGTCGGGCTCGACGTTCAGCACGACCGCGATGGTCGGCGCGTAGTTGAGGAACGAGCCGTCGGACTCGTCGGCCTCGGCGACCAGCACGTCGCCCGCGCCCAGCCAGCCGCCCGGGATCGCACCGTCGCTCGTGATGACCGAGCCGCCGATCGCGAACGACGGGTCGAGCCCCGCGGACCGCAGGGTCGTCGCGATCATGGCCGACGTCGTGGTCTTGCCGTGCGCGCCCGCGACCGCGACCGAGCGACCCTGCGCCATGAGCGCGGCGAGCGCCTCCGAGCGGTGCAGCACGCGCAGTCCCGCGGCACGCGCCGCGACCAGCTCCGGGTTGTCGGGACGGACCGCGCTCGACAGGACGAGCGTGTCCGCGCCCTCGACGTTCGCGGCCGCGTGCCCGACGTGCACCGGGACCTCGTCCGCACGCAGCGCCTCGACCACGGCGCTACCCTTGGCGTCCGACCCCTGCACGCGCACACCGCGGGCCGTGAGCAGGCGAGCCACGACCGACATGCCCGCGCCGCCGATACCGATCAGGTGGACCGTCCCGAGCTCCGCGAGCACCGGAGGCACCGACGGGGCCGACGGCTCCGACGACCCGTCGCCCGTCATCGGGACACCCCCGCAGCCTTCTCGACGAGGTCCGCGACGCGTGCCGTCGCGTCCTGCATGCCCGCGCGCGACGCGAGCGCCGCCATGGTCCGCAGACGCTCGGCGTCGCTCACGAGGCCGGGGAGGTTCGTGGTCACCCAGGCCGAGGTGAACGCCTCGTCGTCGACCAGGATCCCGCCGCCCGCGCGCACGAGCGGCGCGGCGTTCAGGCGCTGCTCGCCGTTGCCGATCGGCAGCGGCACGTACACCGCGGGGATGCCCAGGGCGGCGAGCTCGCTGACCGTCCCCGCGCCCGAGCGGCACACGACCAGGTCGGCGACCGCGTACGCCAGGTGCATCGCCGACAGGTACTCGCGCACGTCGTAGCCGGGCAGGCCGCCCACGACCTCGCGCACCGCGTCGGCCTTGCCCTTGCCCGTCAGGTGCAGGACCTGCGCACCTGTCGCGAGGACGGCGCGCGCTGCACCGGCGAACGCCTCGTTGACGCTCTGCGCGCCCAGCGAACCACCGGTGACGACCACGGTCGGGCGCGCCGGGTCGAGCCCGAGCGAGGCCGCGGCGTTGGTCCGGACCGTCGCCGCGTCGACCGAGCGGTCACGGATCAGGTCCGCGATCTCCCAGCGCAGCGGCAGGCCCGTGACGATGCCGCCCTTGAGCGGCGTGCCGTCGAACGTGACGGCCACGTACTCGGCCCACCGCGCGCCGGCACGGTTGGCCAGGCCCGGTCGGGCGTTCTGCTCGTGGATCACGATCGGCACGCCGCGGCGGTGCGCCGCGAGGTAGGCGGGCGTCGAGACGTATCCCCCGAAGCCCACGACGACCTCTGCCCGGGTCTCGTCGATCACGGCCCCGGCGGCCTCCACGGCCGACTTGAGCTTGCCCGGCAGCGCGACCCACTCACCGCTCGGGCGCCGGGGCAGCGGCACCTTGGGCACGAAGCGCAAGGGGTACCCGCGTGCCGGGACCAGGTCGGCCTCGAGGCCGCTCTCCGTCCCGAGCACCGTGACGACCGCCCCGGGGTTGCGCTCGCGCAGCTCGTCCGCCACCGCGAGCAGCGGGTTCACGTGACCCGCCGTCCCGCCGCCTGCGAGCACCACCGAACCGAGAGAAGAACTCACCACGTACCTCGTCACCTGTCCTTGCTGTTGCTGTCGTCCCCGGAGGACCCGGGAGCCGAGAAGTTCTGGGTCCACCGCATGCCCACGGGCTCGCGGCGGGGCCTGATCATCGGGCCTGGGCGCGCAGACGCCCCGGCAGGGCGCGACGCCCTGCCTGCCCGACGACGGCGAGCGACTTGCGCACGACGCTCCCCCGGGCGGCGAACGCCTCCTTGGCGCCTGGCTCGTTGCGCGCGAACGAGATCACGACGCCGAGGGCCGCCATGGTCGTGATCAGCGCCGACCCGCCCGAGGAGACGAGCGGGAGCGGCACCCCGATGACCGGGATCACCCCGATGACCACGCCGATGTTGATGAACGCCTGACCCACGATCCAGCACGCGATGCCCGCGGTCGTGATCTTGACGAACGGGTCGGGGTGGCGGCGGATCACCCGGCTCATGGCCAGCCCGAGCACCGCGAACAGCGCGAGGACCAGGAGCGTTCCGAGCAGTCCGAGCTCCTCGCCGATGACCGAGAAGATGAAGTCGTTGTGGGCCTCGGGCAGGTAGCTCCACTTCTCGCGGCTCGCGCCGAGCCCGACCCCGCCGAACCCGCCCGTGCCCAGCGCCCACAGGCCGTGGACCGTCTGGTAGCAGACGCTCGAGCCCGCGTTCGCGTCCGAGGTGTCGCACACGTTCGTGTACGTCGCCAGGAACCTGTTCATGCGGTTCGCGTTCTGCTGCATCGCGACGAACCCGACCACTACCACGACCGCCGCCGTGGCACCCGCCAGGGCGAGGAGCCTCCAGTCGACTCCCGCGACGAAGAACGCCCCCGCGACGAGGATGAGGATCACGAGCATGGTGCCCAGGTCGTGCCCCGCGAGCACGAGCCCCATGACCAGGAGCGCCCCGGGGACCGCGGGCACGATCGCGTGCTTCCACGAGCCCAGCAGGTGCTGCTTGCGCCCGAGCACGACGCCGAGCCAGATCGCGAGGGCGAGCTTGGCGGGCTCGGAGGGCTGCACGAAGAACGACCCGAAGTTGATCCAGTTCAGGTTGCCGTTGACCTCGTGGCCGAGCGGGCTGAAGATCATGAGCTGGAGGCACAGGGAGAAGATGATCAGCGGCCACGCGCCGTGCCGGTACACGCGCGTGGGGAGCCTACTCGCGACGAGCAGCACGGGCAGACCGATGAGCGCGTACTGCGCCTGGGTCAGGAACGCGCCGTAGGGCGACTTTCCCGCCGCGATCTCCGTGATCGCCGAGCTCGAGAGCACCATGACGAGGCCGATGATCGCGAGCAGGGTGGTCGCACCGACGAGCAGGTAGTAGCTCGTCACGGCGCTGTCCCACTGGCCGAGCCATGCGCGCTCGCTCGACGCAGCCCTGGCCGGACGCGGCCGAGGACGCGGCGTGCGGGTCCGCCGGGTGGTCCCGCCCTTCGTGGGGAGGCCGGTCGCCGCGGTCGTGGTCGACCGCGCACCGGTCGCGGGACGCGACCCGGAGGGCGTCGAGCCGGTCGTCGTCCGAGCAGCCGGGGTCTTCGCGCGGGGCGTGCCCGCGGTGCTCGCCCGGGAGGAGCCCGCCGCCGAGCGCTGCGCAGGCCCGCGCCCGCTCGTCGTCTGGGCCACCGGACTACCCTCCCAGCGTGGTCTCGGCGCCCACCAACGACCGTGCGGCCTGCGCGAACGCCTCGCCGCGTGCGGCGTACGACGTGAACTGGTCCATCGACGCGCTGGCGGGGGCGAGCAGGACGGTGTCCCCGGGGACCGCCAGGTCCCGGGCTCGTTCGACGGCGCGCTGCATCACCGTCCCAGTGTCACCGGGATCGATGCGGACCACGGGGACGTCGGGTGCGTGTCGGGCCAGTGCACCCTCGATCGGCGCCGGGTCGGCACCGATCAGGACCACGGCACGCAGCCGGGACAGGCGCGCACGCACGAGCTCGTCGTAGGTCGCCCCCTTCGCGAGGCCGCCCGCGATCCAGACCACGGACCCCGGCTCGTAGGCGCCGAGCGAGGCCGAGGCCGCGTGCGGGTTGGTCGCCTTCGAGTCGTCGACGTACGTCACGCCGTCGACCGTCGCGACGCGCTGGATGCGGTGCGCCCCTGGACGGAACGCGCGCAGGCCCTCGCGGACCGCCTGCGCGCTCACGCCGTGGGCGCGCGCGAGGGCCGCCGCAGCGAGGGCGTCGGCGACCACGTGGGCGGGGACGACGCCCCCGGGCCCGGCGAGGTGGGCCAGGTCCGCGAACGTCGCGAGCTCCTGGGCGCTGCGGTGGCGCGCGGGGTCGTCGGGCGCGGCATGGAACGCGCGGTCCACGAGGACGTCCTCGATGACCCCGAGCTGGGCACGAGCGGGTGCGCCGACCGTGAACCCGATCGCACGCGCCCCCTCCAGGACGTCGGCCTCGCGCACGAGGTGCTCGGTGCGCGGGTCGGCGACGTTGTAGACGCACGCCACCTGGGCGCGCTCGTAGACCCGCCCCTTGTCCGCGGCGTACGCGTCGAGCGAGCCGTGCCAGTCGAGGTGGTCCGCGGCGATGTTGAGGACGGCCCCGGCCTGGACCGACATGGAGTGCGTGAAGTGCAGCTGGAAGCTCGAGAGCTCGACCGCCAGGACGTCGAGCCCGGGGTCGAGCGCTGCGACGACCACGGGCGTGCCGACGTTGCCCACGGCCGCGGTCCGCAGACCGGCCGCGGACAGGATCGAGGCCAGCATCTCGACCGTGGTCGTCTTGCCGTTCGTCCCGGTGACCGCGAGCCAGGGGGCGAACGAGCCGTCCGCGCGCGGCGCGCGCAGCGCCCAGGCCAGCTCGACCTCGCTCCACACGGGCACGCCGGCGGCGCGCGCGGCGACCAGCAGGGCCGACGACGGCGCCCACCCCGGGGAGGCCACGACCAGGTCGACCTGGCTCAGGTCCACACCTGACTCGTCCTGCGCGTCGGCGTCCGGGGCCGAACGGTCCACCGTGACGACCGAGGCCACCTTCGCCGCGTCGCGCAGCGCCTGGGCGGCCGCACGCCCGGAGACCCCGAGGCCCGCGACCAGGACCCGGGCCTGCGCCCACGGGACGGTCAGGTCGAGCGGTGCAGGAGAGGGGACGGAGTCCTCCGGCACTAGCTGACCACCCATTCGGCGTAGAAGATTCCGAGGCCCAGCCCCGCGAACAGCCCGGCGATCAGCCAGAACCTGATGACGATCGTGACCTCTCCCCACCCCGAGAGCTCGAAGTGGTGGTGCAGCGGGGCCATCTTGAAGACGCGTTTGCCCGTCATCTTGAAGTAGCCGATCTGGATCACGTCGGAGAGCACGATGAGGACGAACAGCCCGCCGATGATGACCGCGAGGATCTCGGTGCGAGACAGGATCGTCAGACCGGCCAGGGCGCCACCGAGGGCGAGGGACCCCGTGTCGCCCATGAAGATCCTCGCGGGGCTCGCGTTCCACCACAGGAACCCGACGCACGCGCCCATGATCGCGGCCGCGACGATCGCGAGGTCCTGCGGGTCGCGGACCTCGTAGCAGCGCGGACCGGCCGCCTCGATGACCTGGCAGCTCTGGTTGAGCTGCCAGATGCTCACGAGGATGTACGAGCCGAACACGATGATCGAGACACCCGTGGCCAGGCCGTCGAGCCCGTCCGTCAGGTTGACCGCGTTCGACCACGCCGTGATGAGGAAGTTGGCCCAGAGCACGAAGAGGATCAGGCCGATCGTCGCTCCCGCGAAGGCCAGGTCCAAGTTGGTGTCCCGCAGGAACGAGATGTGCGTCGAGGCCGGCGTGCGGAAGTTCTCGTTGGGGAACTGCAGCGCCAGCACCGCGAACGTGATGCCCACGATGCCCTGGCCGATGATCTTGGCGCGCGGCGAGAGCCCCAGGCTCCGCTGCTTGCGGATCTTGGTGAAGTCGTCGAAGAACCCGACGAGCCCCAGACCGGTCATGAGGAAGAGCACCAGGATCGCCGAGATGCTCGGGGTCCGTGGCGTCTCCGACACGATCGAGGACACGACGTAGGACATCGCCCAGCCGATCAGGGTCGCCCCGATGATGACGACCCCGCCCATGGTGGGCGTCCCGCGCTTGGTGAAGTGCGCAGTCGGGCCGTCCTGGCGGACGAACTGGCCGTAGTTGCGACGGATCAGGAACTTGATGAACAGCGGGGTGCCCAGGAGCGCCACGAGCAGCGAGACGCACGCGGAGACGAGGATCGCGATCATGCGCGCACCTCGCCCGCGAGCTCGTCGCCCAGGCGCCACAGGCCCGAGCCGTTCGAGGACTTCACCAGGACCACGTCGCCGGGCAGGAGCTCGTCGCGCAGCAGCGCGGAGGCCGCCTCGACGTCAGGTACGAACCGAGTCTCATCGCCCCAGGACCCCTCTTGGGTGGCGCCGTCGTGGATGCCGCCGGCACCGTCACCGACCACGACGAGCAGCTTGATGTTCAATCGGACCACGAGACGGCCGATCTCGTCGTGAGCGGCGCGCGAGTCGGGTCCGAGTTCCAGCATCTCGCCCAGGACCGCGACCGACCGTCGTTCGCGCCCGGCCATGACCGCGAGCGCCTTGAGGGCAGCGCGCATCGAGTCGGGGTTCGCGTTGTAGGAGTCGTCGATCACGGTGATGCCGTCGGGACGCTGCGTGACGGCCATGCGGTGCGGGCTGATCGTGTTCGCCCCGGCCAGGCCGGCCGCGACCGCCGCCGCGTCGAGCCCCACCTGGATCGCCGCGGCGGCCGCCGCGAGCGCGTTGGAGATGTGGTGCTCGCCCACGAGGCGGAGCTGGACCGGGTGGGTGACCGGCTCGGCGCCGCGCACGCGCAGGTCGAACGACGCGCAGCCCGAACGGTCCATGCCGATGTTCTCGGCACGCACGTCCGCGGTGGGGATCGTCCCGAACGTCACGACCGGGCCGGGCGCGGCCTCGGCCATCGCGACGACCCGCAGGTCGTCGGCGTTGAGGACCGCGGTACCGCCCGGGACGAGCCCTGCGACGATCTCGGCCTTGGCCGTGGCCACGGCCTCGATCCCCCCGAACTCGCCCAGGTGGGCGCTGCCCACCGCGAGGACGACCGAGACGTCCGGCGGCGCGATCTGCGTCAGGTAGGTCAGGTGACCGATGCCGCTGGCCCCCATCTCGAGGACGAGGAAGCGGGTCGAGGCGTCGGCCTCGAGCACGGTGAGCGGCAGGCCGATCTCGTTGTTGAACGAGCCGCGCGGCACCACGGTCTGCCCGTGAGGCGTCAGGAGCTGCCCCAGGAGGTCCTTCGTGGTGGTCTTGCCGACCGAGCCCGTGATGCCGACGACCTTGAGGTCCCCGGCCGCGCGCAGCCGGCGCAGGACCTCGCGTGCGAGCGCCCCGAGCGCGGTCTGCACGTCCTCCACCACGACCGCGGGCGCGTCGACGTCACGGGCCGCCAGGACGAGCGACGCGCCGTTGCCGACGGCGACGGGGACGTAGTCGTGCCCGTCGACGTGCTCACCGGGCAGCGCCACGAAGAGCGCGCCGGGTCCCGCGAGCCGGGAGTCGATGACGACCGAGCCGGTCACCCTCACGTCCGGGTCGGCGGCGAGCCGTCCTCCGGTCGCTGCGGCGACCTCCGCCGCAGTCAGCTCGATCATGCTCCGTGCTCCTTCGTCGTCTCGTCGCGCTCGGCCAGTGCGGCCCGCGCCTCCACCCTGTCGTCCAGGGCATGGTCCACCCCGGCGATCTCCTGCCAGACCTCGTGGCCCCTGCCGGCGATCAGCACCGTGTCCTGCGGACCGGCCTCCCGGATCGTGTCACGGATCGCGGCGGCCCGGGGCGCGACCTCGGTCACGGTCCGCGCGGGCGTCCCGGCCGTGCCCGCGGTGCCCGTCGCGCCGTGGGCCGCGTCCAGGGCGGCGAGCGCCCCGGCGAGCACCTCGGCCCGGATCGCGGCCGGGTCCTCGCCGTGCGGGTCGTCGTCGGTGACCACGACGACGTCGGCGCCCTCGACCGCGACCGCGCCCATGCGCGGGCGCTTGCCCTTGTCCCGGTCGCCCGTGGCACCGAACACCACGTGCAGGCGGCCCGTCGTGGTGGGACGCAGCGCGGCCAGGGCGAGCGAGAGCGCGTCGGTGTTGTGCGCGAAGTCGACCACGACGCGCGGGGCCATGCCCACGACCTCCATGCGGCCCGGGACGGCCGCGCTGACGCCGCCCGCGACCTCGAGCGCGGCGCGCACGTCGCGGAGGTCGGCTCCTGCCTCGAGGACCATGGCGAGCGCGAGCGCCGCGTTGGCGACGTTGAAGCCCCCGGGCAGCGCCGTCGTCGTGCGGAGCTCCCGGCCGTCGCGGTGCCGCAGCGTGAACGCGCTGCCGGCCGCACCCTCGGCGACCACGTCGACGACCGTCCAGTCCGTGTCCACGCCACCGTCCGCGACCGAGAGCGTCGCGACGGGGATCGTCGCGGCCTCGGTCATGCGCCGGCCCCAGGCGTCGTCCACGACGACCACACCACGACGCGCGTGCTCGGGGGTGAACAGCGCCGCCTTGGCGTCGAAGTACTCCTGGAGGTCGCCGTGGAAGTCGAGGTGGTCCTGGCTCAGGTTCGTGAAGCCCGCCACGTCGAACACGAAGCCGTCGACCCGGTGCATCGCCAGTGCGTGCGAGGAGACCTCCATCGCGAGCGTGCTCACGCCGTCCTCGCGCATGGTGGCCAGGAGCGCCTGCAGGTCGGCGGCCTCGGGTGTGGTGAGCCTGCTCGGGAGCACGCGGTCGCCCGAGCGCATCTCGACCGTGCCGATCAGCCCGCCCTTCCAGCCCAGCGCACGCAGGACGTGGTCGATCAGGTACGTCGTCGTGGTCTTGCCGTTGGTGCCCGT
Organism: Oerskovia sp. Root918; assembly: GCF_001428945.1. Taxonomy (NCBI): domain Bacteria; kingdom Bacillati; phylum Actinomycetota; class Actinomycetes; order Micrococcales; family Cellulomonadaceae; genus Oerskovia; species Oerskovia sp. Root918. The sequence goes on along the minus strand of NZ_LMJG01000011.1, from coordinate 339,103 downwards.
CACGGCGAACGTCGTCAGGTGCTCGGCCGGAGCCCCGTAGACCCAGGCGGCGACCCGCCCCAGGAGGTTGCGGGGGTCGTCGGTCACGAGGACCGGGACCCGGTGCTCGCCCGCCTCGTCGAGGAGGAGGGCGCCGTGCGGGTCCGTCAGGACGGCCCGGGCACCGCGGTCGATCGCACCGCTCGCGAAGCTCGCGCCGTGCGTGCTCGCACCGGGCAGCGCGACGAAGAGGTCACCGTCGGCAGCCACGCGGTTGTCCGAGGCGACCGACCAGATCTCGACGCCCGCGAGCGCGCCGGGATCGGCGTCGGGGGCCGTCCGTCCGGTGCCGACCGTGAGCTCGAAGGTGGTCGCGAGGTCCTGAGCGGAGTGGTGTGCGGACGTGGTGGGGCGAAGACGGTCGATCGGGGATGTCACGAGTAGAACTTACCGTGCATCACGGTCCCGACCGGTCGGCTGGTAGGCCCGGACCCGGTACTTCACGGGACCTTCACGCGTGGCCGCGGCAGGGTACGCCGAACTCCCACCGCCCCGGAAGAGGGCCGGGACCCGCCGGGGGTGCAGCCCGCGGGCCCGCACGGACCCGAGGCCTCGTGCGGGGCGCGCAGGCCCGACGGCGAGACGTGCCGGGGGGCCGAACGGTCACCAGGTCGTCGGGTAGGGCGCCTCGACGACCGAGCTCGGGGGCACGTTCCGGTTCTGGAGCGTGAAGCTCATCAGGTCCTTGAACACCGGCGCCGCGACCATGCCGCCGAAGATGTTGGTCCGAGGGTTCTTGAGGAAGACCGCGACCGTGTACTGCGGGTCGTCCGCCGGGGCGACGCCGATGAACGACGCCATGATGTCGGTCAGGCCACCCCCCGCCCCGACCTCCTCGGCCGTGCCCGTCTTGCCCGCGACCCGGTAGCCGTCGATCGCGGCCTCGGTACCCGAGCCCTCCTCGACGACGGCCTCCATCATGTGCAGGACCTGGTCCGCGGTCGTCTCCGAGACGACCTGCGTGGTCTCCCGCTCGGGGGCCGGGACGAACACGCCGTCGGGGCCCGTCGTTCCCTTGAGCAGCGTGGGAGCGACCCGCACACCGCCGTTCGCGATCGTGGAGAACACGCTCGTGGCCTGCACCGCGTTGACGGCGAGCCCCTGGCCGAACAGAACCGCGTACTCCGTGCGGCCGTCCCAGTTCTTCGCCGAGTCGAGGATGCCGGCGGACTCGCCCGGGAGGCCGAGGCCCGTCTTGGACCCGAAGCCGAACTTGCGCAGGTAGTCCTCTCGCTGCTGCTTGGGGATGTCCTGCCCGACCATGACCGTCCCCGTGTTCGAGGACTGCGCGAGGATGCCGGCCAGCGTCATGCGCTCCATGGCGTGCGAGTGCGAGTCCTGGAAAGTCTCCCCGTTGGCGGTCGTGTAGCGGTCGTTGACCTCGTACTGGCTCGCCGGGGTCGCGAGGCCCTCCTCGATCGCGGCGGCCATCGTGATGACCTTGCCCGTCGACCCGGGCGCGAACACGTCCTTGACCGCACGGCTGCCGTCCGCGACGCGCGCGTCGGACCGGTCGTTCGGGTCGATCGCCCCCGAGTCGGCGAGAGCGAGGACCTCCTGGGTCTTCACGTCCTGCACTACCGCGATCGCGTAGTCGGCACCGGTCTCTGCCACGGCCTTGTCGACCGCGTCCTGGGCCTTCCAGCCGATGTCCCGCACCAGGGTCAGCGCGACCGAGGACCCCGGGACGGCCTCGACGGTCTCCTGCGTGCTGCCGGGGATCCGGACCCCGCCCGCTCCGCCCGCGCGCTGGAAGCTCTCGCTGCCCGGCGTGCCGGTGAGGAGGTCGTCGTAGGCGGCCTCGATCCCCCCACGACCGATCACGTTCTCGGTCGTCTCGTCCTCGCCCACGTACCCGACGATGTTGCCCGCGGTGGTTCCCGCGGGATACGTCCGGGTCGTGGTGAGCCGTGTGCTGATGTAGGCCGAGACCCCCAGCTCGGCGATCTGCCGCTGGACCTCGGGCACCACGCCCTTCGCCAGGACCACGTTCCGGTTCACTCGTCCGTTGGTGCCGCTGAGCTCGGCCGCCAGCTCGGGGGCCGAACGGTCCAGGATCGGCGCGAGGAGCTTGGCCAGGCCGACGGCCCCCGTCTCCTCGACCGCCATGCCGTCGATCGTGTGCCGCTTCGACGGGACGAAGTTCGGGATCGTCTCCTGGTCCGCGGAGACCGTGTACCGGTCGATCGACGTGGCGAGGACCACGCCGTCGGAGTCCGTGATGTCCCCACGGTGCGCGAGCGTCACGTGGGACTGGGTACGCGTCGCCTCCGCGCTGGCCGCGAGCGTGGGACCGATGACGACCTGCACGTACACGAGACGCCCGGCGAAGAACAGCAGGACCAGGAGCGCGACGGCCATGACCCAGCGCTGCCGCTTCTCGGGGCGAGCGGGGCTGGGCACCGCCGCAGTCCCCGGTCGCCCCAGGCCCCGCCCGCCGCCGGTCCCGCCACCGGCGCGCGGCGTGAGGGCGGTCGTCCGGGTGGAAGGCTTGGCACTCCCGGATGTCGTCTTGGCGACCTTGCCGGGCACGCGGGTCTTGCCCGTCGTGGGCGCCCTGCTGGTCGCGGGCGCCCTGCTGGTCGTACCCGCCGTGCCCGTCGGGCTGCTCGCGGGCGTCCTGCCACCCCGGCCGCCCAGGCTCGACGTCGCCCCCGAGGCGTGACCCGTCCGGGGAGCGGTCGTTCTGCGAGCTGGCGTCGTACCCGTCGAGGTCCGAGGCGCGCCTGCGCGCGGTGCGGCAGAGGAGCTGCGCCCCGCTCCCGGGCGGGCCGAGCCGGCGGGCTGGGCACCCGCCGTCCGGGACGACGCGGAGGGACGCGGCGAGCTCTCGCCGGTCCTGCGCCCCGTCCCACCGGTCACGGCGTGCTTCCCGCCTCCGGAGCACCGATGACCGCGCCGTCGGAGAGCCGCAGCATCGTGGGTGCGTCCGACTCGACCATCCCGAGCCCGACCGCGCGCTCGGGCAGCGACGTCTCGGCAGCCCGGAGCTGGGCGTCGAGGGCCTGCGTGTCCTGCTCGAGCACACCCGCCTCCGTCCGGAGCTTCGACATCTGGTACGAGCCGTTCGCCATCGTGGTGTTCAACAGCAAAGCACCCAGGAGCGCTGCAGCGAGGATCGACATGCACAGAACGAGGAAGGGAATGCGTGAACGCACCTGGAGCGGCGCACGGACCGCCTCGAGCCGGGGCCGCGAGGAGCGTCCCGCGGCACCGCCCGGGAGCGCCGTGAGCGACGCCCGACGGGCAGGAGCGGGGGCCGGCGTCGACAGAGGACGGGCCGCAGCCTGTCGTGAGCTCATGAGTGCTTCTCCCCTCGGTTGCGGTGACGCAGGTGGTCGGGTGTGGGACGCAGCCGCTCCGCGGCCCGCAGGCGCACCGACGCGGAGCGCGGGTTGTGCTCGAGCTCGTCGGCCGGGGCCTCCTCGGCACCGCGGACGAGCAGCTTCAGGTACGGCTTGTGGGTCTCTGGCTCGACGGGCAGGCCCGCCGGTGCGCTCGACGTCGCGCCCCGCGCCAGCTCGCGCTTGACGATGCGGTCCTCGAGCGACTGGTACGACTCGACGACGATGCGTCCACCGACGGCGAGGGCCTCGACGGCCGCCGGGACCGCGCGCTCGAGCACCTCGAGCTCACCGTTGACCTCGATCCGCAGCGCCTGGAACGTGCGCTTGGCCGGGTTGCCGCCCGTCTTGCGGGTCGCGGCCGGGATGTTGGCGCGCACGAGGTCCACGAGGGCCGCGCTCCGGGTCCACGGCTCGACCTCGCGCCGGCGGATCACCGCGCGGGCGATGCGCTGCGCGAACCGCTCCTCGCCGTACTCCCGCAGGATCCGGACCAGGTCGCGCTCGTCGTAGGTGTTGAGGACGTCCGCCGCCGTGAGCCCCGTGGTCGCGTCCATGCGCATGTCGAGCGGCGCGTCGTGGGCGTAGGAGAAGCCGCGCTCCGACTCGTCGATCTGCAGGGACGAGACCCCCAGGTCCATCAGCACTCCCTGGACCGCGGGCAGGCCGAGGTCTGCGATCACGTCGCCGATCTCGTCGTAGACGGCGTGCACGGCCTGGAACCGGTCACCGAACCGCGCGAGCCGCCCGGAGGCGAGCGCGATGGCCTGCGTGTCACGGTCGATGCCGATCACCCGTGCCGTCGGGATCTGCTCCAGGACGGCCTCCGTGTGCCCGCCCATGCCGAGCGTGCAGTCGACCAGGACCGATCCCGGCGCCACGAGGGCGGGGGCGAGGAGGTCGACGCAACGTTGGAGGAGCACCGGGACGTGCCGGTCCTCTGCTCCCGCTCCTGACGTGCTGCGAGGTGTGGACATGACGCCTCCTTCCTGGTCGGTGCTCGTCGTGCTGCTCGTGGGGTGATGCATGGTCTTCGGTGTCTGCCTGTCGTGCGTCGTGCCGGTGAGACCGTTCCGCGCCGCCGGGCCAGGTCTCCCACCGCGTCCGTTCTGGCACCGGGGAAGTGCGCCAGACCGGGCGGGAGGAGGCCTCGTCCTGCGGGAGCGTCAGGTCCTCGTCGTCCAGCTCTTGATGTCGTCGTGCGGTACACAGCTCGTGCTGGTCGTGCTGTCCGTCAGAAGCGGAGGGCGGGAAGCACCTCCTCCGCCGTGGTGGCGTACCCGGCCTCCTGTTCGGCGAGGTAGGTCGACCACGCCGTGGCGTCCCAGATCTCCACGCGGGTGCCGGCGCCGATCACGGCGACGTCCCGGTCGAGTCCTGCGTACGCCCGCAGAGGGGCCGGGATGGAGATCCGTCCCTGCTTGTCCGGGATCTCGTCGCTCGCCCCCGAGAGGAAGACCCGGAGATAGTCCCGTGCCTGCTTGCTCGTGACGGGAGCCTGACGGATCTGGTCGTACATGCGTCGGAACTCGTCCATGGGCAGGAGGAAGAGGCAGTGCTCCTGCCCCCTGGTCATCACCAGCCCGGGCGCGAGCTGGCTGCGGAACTTCGCGGGCAGGATGAGGCGCCCCTTGTCGTCCAGCCGGGGTGTGTAGGTGCCGAGAAGCAGGCTCGGGGAACCGCTGAACAGCTCGCTCATCCGCCGTGCCCTCCCCTCCTGCTCCCACTTCCTCCACAGTACTCCACATGCCTCCACGAAGCCCGGGATATCACCGCCACTTCACCCCTCTTCGCACAATCTCCGCAGGTCAGACGGTGGAGGACACAGTGGGGCGCCTGGCCCCGGAACCACCGGCACCCGCGCCGTTTCCTCACGTTCGCCCGGCTCGTCCGCACCGCTCGAGGCGTCCTCGAGCATTTCGCGATCCGGACGGGGAGGAGAGTGGGGACAATGGTCAACTAGGCTTGCGAGTCCGCACACCGAGCGTGGCCAACGGAGGTTTCTCGTGCTCACCGACTACACCTCTCCCCCGTCCCGTGACGGCCTCGATCCTCTCGGCGAGCTCGTCGAGGCGACCGGTCGGATCCGCTCCCGGATCGAGTCGGTGATCTCCGGACGACCGGAGCTCGTCCACCTCACGGTCGCGGTGCTCCTCGCGGAGGGCCACCTCCTGCTCGAGGACGTGCCCGGAGTCGGCAAGACGACGCTCGCCAAGGCGCTCGCACGCACCATCGACTGCCACGTCGGACGCATCCAGTTCACGCCCGACCTGCTCCCGAGCGACCTCACGGGCGTCAACATCTACCGGACGCAGACGCACGACTTCGAGTTCCGCCCCGGACCCGTCTTCTCCAACATCGTGATCGGCGACGAGATCAACCGTGCGTCGCCCAAGACGCAGTCGGCCCTCCTGGAGTGCATGGAGGAGGGGCAGACGACGGTCGACGGCACGACCCACCCCCTCCCCCGCCCCTTCCTCGTGGTCGCGACGCAGAACCCGGTCGAGATGGAGGGGACCTATCCCCTGCCCGAGGCGCAGCGCGACCGCTTCATGGCGCGCCTCACGGTCGGCTACCCGGACGTCGAGGCCGAGCTCGAGATGCTCGACCGCCAGGAGTCGGACACCCCGCTCGAGCACATCGACCCCGTCGTGGACGGACCGACGATCCTGCGCTTCGCGCAGGTCGCCCGCTCGGTCTACGCGTCGCCCGCCGTCAAGAGGTACGTGCTCGCCCTGGTCACCCAGACGCGCGAGCACCCCGGGCTCAAGCTCGGCGCCTCGCCCCGCACGTCGCTCCAGCTACTCCGCGCAGCCAAGGCGGTCGCAGCCATGGCAGGCCGTGACCACGTCCTGCCGGACGACGTCCAGCTGCTCGCCCAGCCCGTGCTCGCGCACCGGCTGATCCTGTCCACCGAGTCCCGCCTGGCCGGCCACACCGCCGCCCACGTCGTGACCTCGATCGTCGAGCGGACACCCATCCCCGCCTACACGTCGACGGACAGCCGCTGACATGCCGGGCGCCCGCACGCCACCCCGGCGCCCGCGAGGCCTCGCCCGGGTCCGGCCCACCGTCCGGGGCAACGCCGTCCTCGGCGCGAGCGTCGTGCTGATCGCCGTCGGATCCGCCCTGGGGCTGCGCGACGTCGTGGGGCTCGGGGCCGCCGGGGCCCTCGCGGTCCTCTCGTCCTGGGTGTGGATGGCTGTGCGTCGCATCGACCGCGGCCGCGGCGCCCTCCAGGTCGGCCGCAAGGTCGAGCCCGACCCCGCGGTCCGCGGGAACCAGGTCACCACCCGGCTCGTCGTCGCCCCCGTCCAGCCGACGGCGACCGCGCTCGGGCGGCTCGCCCGCCTACAGATCAGCGAGCAGGCCGCCGGGGAGCTCTGCGAGCAGGACGCGCTGCGCGCACAGGTCGTGACGCATCCGGACCGGATCGCGGTGCGCTACCGCCTGCGCCCCCAGCACCGCGGACGCTGGGCGCTCGGGCCCGTGCTGACGAGCCGTGTCGACGTGTTCGGCCTCGTGCGGGCGGCCCAGCCCCTGGGCGCTCCGAGCACCGTCACCGTGTGGCCCCGCACGACCGAGCTCTCGGTGCGCGGGGCGCGCGCCTTCGGAGAGTTCGCGCGATCGGCCCACGGCGCGCGGACGTCGTCGAGCGACGACAGCGTGCTGCGTGACTACGTCGCAGGTGACGACCCCCGCCGTGTGCACTGGGCGACCGCCGCCCGGCGTGGACAGCTCATGGTGCGCACCGACGAGAGCGCCGGGATGCCGCCCGTGACCGTGCTCCTCGACCGCTCGACCCTTCCCCCGCCGGGGACTGCGCGCTCCACGTCGGCGGCCGAGGACGGGGAGTGGGCCGTCGAGGCCGCCGCGTCCGTCGGGATCTCGTTGCTGGCCGCCGGCCACCCCGTCCGCCTCGTCGCCTCGACGGGCGCTCCCGCGGTCGAGGCGATCCCGTACTCGCCCGGGCGCCGCTCCGAGGGCACGGCCCAGCTCCTCGACCAGACGATCGACCTCCAGGGGCACACGAGCCGGCGCGACGCCGAGGCCGGGCTCACCGCGACCGCCGACGCGCTGCGCAGCACCAGACGACCCGCGGAGCTGACGGTCGCGATCCTTGCGCCCCTCGGGCCGCTCGCCCGGCAGGCGGTCGCCGCGATGGCGGGCGACGGCAACCACTGGGCGTTCGTCGTCGGGCCCGCTGCCTCGCCCGAGCTCGACGAGTCCCTGGGCGCGCTGCGCGCGACGGGCTGGCACGCCGTGCACGTCGACCCGCAGCGCACATCGATCGACCAGGCCTGGGACAGGCTCATGGAGGAGCACCGGTGACCACCCCGACCGTCAGCACCCGGCGCGCCGACCTGTCGCGGACCGCGGCCACCACCGTCCTGGTCCTCGTCGCGACCGTCGCGTCCTTCCACGCCCTGACCGTGCTGATCGGGCCCGGGTCATGGACCCGCACCGGCACCTCGTTCCTGCTGATCCTCGGACTGGTCACCTGGGTCACCCGCGCTCTCCTCGAGACGCGACCCTCCACGTCGGTGTCACGCACGCGCTCGCTCGTCCCCACTCTCGCGGGCCTGCTCGTCGGCGCCTGGGGGTTGCTGGCTCTCTTCGGAGGGGTCACCTCCCGAGGGATCGACCTGGCGATCAGCAGCGCGAGCCTCGACAGGGTGCTCGCTCGCTTCGCGGCCGGTCGACAGCTCATCGCCACCGAGACCTCACCGATCGAACCGTCGTTCCCCCTCGTCCTCATCGCGGTGGGCGGTGCCGCGCTCGTCTTTCTCCTGACCGACCTGATCGCCGGTGGTCTCCGGCTGCCCGCCGCCGCCGGCCTGCCTCTGCTGGCCCTGTGGATCCCTCCGCTGGTCATCGAGGGCTCGGTCCCGCCCGCCGTCTTCGTCGTCACGGTCGCGGCGCTGCTCCTGCTCGTCGCCGTCGACAACCCGCACCGGGCCGTTCGCCGGACCACGACCTCGGCCACGACCGTCCGGTCCGCAGACCGGGCCACCCGTGCTCTGCGCGCGAGCACCACGCTCGCCGCAACCCTCGCGATCGCCCTCGTCGCCCTCGTCGCGGGATCCGCCGCCGGTGCGCTCCCTCAGATCGTCCGGTCGCCGTGGACCGCCTTCTTCACGAGCGCGGGCCCCACCGTCCGTCTGGCCAGCGACCTCGACATGGAGAGCAACCTCAAGGCCCGCTCGGAAGAGGTCGCCCTCACCTACGAGTTCCCCGAGGACCGGGCCAACGACACCAGCAGCACGGACGTCGGTCCCCTGCGGATGTTCACCCTGACCGGGTTCGACGGGCGCAACTGGCGACGCGGCGACGCCCGGCAGGGCCCCCAGGTCGAGGAGTCGAACATCCTGTGGCCCGACGGCGGGGGGATCAGCGGCGGCGGCGAGCCTCGCCAGGTCGACGTCACGCTCCGGACCCTGCGAGACGAACGGCTCGTCCTGCCGACCGAGCCTCGAACGATCACCGCCCCGGGCGAGTGGTTCTACGACGACGCCCGCGACGAGGTGACGGGCAACGAGGCGACCGAGCCGGGGATGGAGTACTCCTTCGTCGTCCACCCGCGCGACCTGACCGCCCAGGCGCTGCGCACCAGCGAAGGTGGTGACCTCGACGACCCGAACCTGCTCGAGGTCCCGGCCTCGTCCCACCAGGAGGACATCCGCTCCCTCGCCACCGAGATCACCGCGGACACGAGCAACCGTTACGACGCGGCCGTCGCGCTGCAGTCCTACTTCCGTGACGGGAGCCGGTTCACCTACTCGACAGAAGTCCCTGACGGTCAGACCGACGACACGGTGTGGAACTTCCTGCAGGACCGTCAGGGCTACTGCGTGCAGTTCGCGACCTCGATGACGATGATGGCCCGATCCATCGGGATCCCCGCGCGCATGGCCGTCGGCTTCCTGCCCGGCGAACGGACGAGCGACAACCTCTTCGAGGTCACGGGCAAGGACTCGCACGCATGGCCCGAGCTCTACTTCCCCGGTCAGGGCTGGGTCCGCTTCGAGCCCACCCCAGCCGTCCAGGCGGGCCCGGTCCCCTCCTGGGCCGACCCTCTCCTCGCCTCGAACAACGCGCCGGCGCCGGCTGACCCCGGCGATGTCCCGACGAACGCCGCGACCCCGAACGCGCCCATCACCACGGCGCCCACGACCGGACCGGCTCCCGACGTCAACGGTGGGACCGGTGCTGCCCAGGAGGGTGGGCAGCGGACCTGGATCATCGGTGGGAGCGCGCTGGTCGTGCTCCTGGTGCTGTCGGCGCTCGCGTGGCTGATCGCGCGCCGTCGTACTGCACCCGACCCCACGCCGGACGTCGAGAGCACCTGGGCGGAACTGACCGAACAGCTCGCAGACCTGGACATCCGCTGGCCTGCCTCGGCGACGCTGCGCAACGTACCAGCGCTCGTGGTCGCTCAGGTGGTCGCCCGCACGGGAAGGCAGCTCCCCGTCGCGACGACGGACGCCCTGGTGACGCTCACGTCAGCCGTCGAGGCCCAGCGATACGCCCGGACCTGGCAGCCTCCCGCTCCGGAGACACTCACCTCGCTGCTCGAGCAGGTGGTCTCCGGTGTCCGCGAGGGACTCAGCGACCGCCCTGCTCACGTCGACGGTCCCAGCGCTCTTCCAGTCGGGTGAGAAAGCCCTGACTGGGAGGTGAGGTCTTGGTCGTTCCGCGGGGCGGGGTGACCTTCCCGTCTCCGTCGACGAGGCCCACCGGGCCGCTCGCGCGCTTGCGCGGTGCCGAGAAGGCGAAGGCCACGCCCGCGAACATCACGACGAACCCGGCGACACCGAGCCAGGGGTTGGCTGTCGCCGCACCCACGACCAGGAGAAGGAGTCCACCGACCACGCCGATCCCGGCCGCGACGTAGCGCAGACCGGACTTGCGGGGCGTGGACTGAAGCGTTGTCGCCAACCGCGGATCATCCGAGGTCAGCGCTCTTTCCATCTGTTCCAGTACGCGCTGCTCGTACTCAGACAGAGGCATGGGCACCCCCGGGTGTCGGCAGTTGAAGTGTGTCCCTCTCAGGATAGATCGACATCTGCCCTGGTGGTAGTCGAGCGTCGACGGGTGGACGCCGGACCGATGGAATTCACCCCGAAACGGTCACGGATCCGGTCGAGCGTCTCCTCGGCAGCACGCCGCGACCCCGCTTCCTCCTGGACCGCCTCGTCGAGCGTGGGCTGGAGCACCGACGTGCTCCGGGGCTCGAGGTTCTCCGCCCGCACCCCGACGAGCCGCACCGGGAGCCCCCGCCGGTCGACCGACTCCACGAGCTCGCGGGCCACCTGGTGAATCTCCTGCGCGACGTCCGTCGGGGCGCGCAGCGTCCTCGAGCGCGTGAGGGTCCGGAAGTCGGACGTGCGGACCTTGACGCTGACGGTCCGCGCCACGAAGCCCTGGTGCCGTAGCCGCGCGGCGCAGCGGTCGGCGAGCCCCAGCAACGCCGAGCCGATCACCGCGGAGTCGTACAGGTCGTGCTCGAAGGTCGTCTCCGCGCCGATGCTCCGTTCTGCACGCCCGGGCTCGACGGGACGCGGGTCCCTACCCCACGCGAGGTCGTGGAGGTGCGCGCCCGCAGCCTTGCCTACCGCCGCCTGCACGGCCGAGACCTCGGTGTCCGCGAGCTGCGCGACGGTCGTGATGCCCCAGTCGGCGAGCAGCTTCTCGGTCCGTTCCCCCACGCCCCACAGTGCGCCGACCGGAAGGGTCCGCAGGAACGGCACGGTCGCGGCGGCGGGGACGAGCATCATGCCGTCGGGCTTGGCGTGCGTCGAGGCGAGCTTCGCGACGAACTTGGTCGTGGCGATCCCCACCGAGCACGTGATGCCCACCTCTGCGTGCACGCGCTCCCGCAGATCCCTCGCGATCGCGGTGGGCGCCCCGAGCCGACGCCGGGCCCCGCTGACATCGAGGAATGCCTCGTCGATGCTGATCTGCTCGACGAGCGCCGTGACCTCGTGGACGATCTCCATCACCGCACGCGAGGCCTCCTGGTACGCCAGATGGTCAGGGGGGAGCACGACGGCCTGTGGGCACAGCCTGCGGGCGAGAGCCATGGGCATGGCCGAGTGGACGCCGAAGGCACGCGCCTCGTATGTCGCTGCGAGGACCACGCTGCGCTCCGACCCGCCGACGACGACGGGGCGCCCGACCAGCTCGGGACGGCGGCGAAGCTCGACCGAGGCGAAGAAGGCGTCCATGTCGACGTGCAGGACGGAGCACCCGGTCTCATCCGTCCCCCAGTCCCGGTGCGCCTGGGCAGAACGCGGGCCGCGGCTCACAGGACGCCCGCCCGGTCGAGAGCACGCCGGCTCGTCACGAGGCCACGACCCGGAGCGTGGGATGTCGGACGAACCCGGCGTCCGGGTCGATGATCATCGCGACCTCGTCGCGGAAGTCCTCGGCGCAGACCATGATCTCCTCGGCACGCCGAGGGTCGACCGCGTCGAACCTCCCGGCGTCCACCGCGGCCCGGATCCGGGCCCCGCCCGCGAAGTAGACCGACCATGGCGCGAGTCCGGGCTCGACGACAGCCAGGAGGTCCCAGACCGAGCGGGCTCGAGAGCGCGAGGACGGCTTGCCGCGCAGCGCGACGACCGCCGCGGCAGCGCGCAGCGCACCGAGGTGGGCGTGGACGAACCGCTCTGCGGGGTCCGCTGCGAGGTTCGCTGCGATGATCTCCGCATCAGCGCGCGCGAGGAGCCGAGCGACGTCAGGAGCGACCGCACCCGGCGAGACCCTGTGCTGCGTAGTCATCTCAACACCTCCGAAGTCAACTATCGAACACCTGTTCGACGAAAGTCAATCCGTCCGGGTGGGCGTCGCCTGTCGTCCGGCGCCGACCCGACTGCGCGATGCCCCTACGGTGGACCCATGCCTCGCAAGTCCTCCCGGCGGACGTCCCGTCGCTCCTCAGCATCCACCTCGGCACCCACAGAGCCGTCCACGGCCCCTCGGCGGACTCGAGGAGGCACCCGACCGCGCGGCGCCGAGAGCGTCCACGAGCTCCCTGCAGGCGAGATCCCGACCTCGACCGGGACCGCCGAGCTGGTGCCCGACCCGGACGGCAGCACGGGAGTGACGCTCATGGTCAACGGCGTACCCAGCTCCCACCTGGACCTCGCCGACCCCGGCCTCCTGACGTTCGAGTACATGCAGCAGATGGCCGCGGTCCTGGGTGCCCTGCCGGCCGGGCCGCTGCGCGTCGTGCACCTGGGCGCCGCAGGGTGCACGCTCGCGCGCTACGTCGAGCACGAACGACCGGACTCGCGCCAGATCGCGGTGGACCTCGACGCCGACCTCGTCGCCCGCGTCCGCGAGTGGTTCGCCCTTCCCCGCGCACCCCGGCTCCGCCTGCGCGCCGGAGACGCCCGGGCAGAGCTCGCGACGCTGCCGGACGCGAGCGTCGACGTCGTCGTGCGCGACGTCTTCGCGGGCGACACCACCCCGGCGCACGTCACGACCGTCGGCTTCGTCCGCGAGGCGCTGCGCGTCCTGCGCCCTGGCGGGGTCTACCTCGCCAACTGCGCGGACCGTCCGCCGCTCGCGCTGGTGCGCAGGGAGCTCGCGACGGCGGTCGCGGCGCTCGGCCGGTCCTCGGCGGGCGCCCGTGCGACGGATCAGGTCGGCCTGATCGCCGAACCCGGTCAGCTCAAGGGGCGCCGCTACGGGAACCTCGTCCTCGTCGTCGTGCGACCCGTCGACGACACGGCCTCCGCCGGCGAGGGCCGGGTGGCCCGCGACGACCCCGCCGACGCGCTCGACGAGGCCGCACCGTTCGGGCTCGACGACCCGGGCCTGGCGCGCGCGCTGCGCAGCCTGCCGGTCCCCGCCACGCTGCTCACCGGGGACGAGGTGCGACGCTTCACGGGCACCGCGGTGCCGCTCGAGGACGCCGTCCCGCCGCCCGCGCCCGACGGCGCCACCCACCCGGGTGCGCCCGCCGCGGTCCCGCGCGACGCCGTCGGGCCTGGGACCACATGACACCGGAGGCCGCACCCCTGCAGGGTGCGGCCTCCGGCTCCGGTTCGCGAGAACCGGTAGAAGATCAGGGAGATCAGAGCGGGCGGACGTTCTCCGCCTGCGGGCCCTTGGGCCCCTGGGTGATCTCGAACTCGACTCGCTGAGCCTCCTCGAGCGACCGGTAGCCCTGGGCCTCGATCGCCGAGTAGTGGACGAAGACGTCGGCTCCGCCGTCGTCCTGGGCGATGAACCCATAGCCCTTCTCAGCGTTGAACCACTTCACAGAACCCTGCGCCATGCTGTTCCTCGTACCTTCTGTCCAACCGGGGACATCCGCGAACGGACCCTTCGCCCGTTCATCGAGCCGTCGCAGCCGGACCCGCGACCGCTCCGCGTGGTTCCGGTCGTGGCGACCGCCGGCTGGACAGGCACGACCCCGGGCGGACCGGGATCCTGCTGCGTCGACACCGGTTCACGCGAAGGCATGTCTCGAGCACGTCACTGCAACGAGACCTAGTTTTGCACGGTCAAGGTGAGGTTCGCCACGTCAAACGCCGGGAAATACCGTGATTCGTCCCCACAACCTCCGCAGAACCTCCGCGAGGGCCCGGTCACTCGCCACCCTGCTGGGCGAGGAATCGCTCGAACTCGGCCCCGAGCTCGTCCGCCGTCGGGATGGGAGCGGAGTCCGCGAGCAGGCTCGTGCGGCCCACCGACCGGGCGAACGCGTCGTACTGCTCCTCGAGCGCGCGCACCACGGCCGTGACCTCCTCGGACTCGGCCATCTGCCGCTCGACCTCCTGGACGGCCTCCTGGGAGGCGTCCGCGAGCGCCGCGACGCGCAGGTCGAGACCCGTCGACCGCTGGACGTTCTCGAGGGCGACGACCGCCGCCGGCGGGAACGGCGACTGCGCGAGGTAGTGCGGGACGTGCACCGTGAAGCCCAGGGCGTCGTGCCCCGACTCCCCGAGACGCAGCTCGAGCAGCGCGGCCAACGAGCCCGGGACCTTGACCGTGCCGAACCACGACGTGTGGTCCTCGATCAGCTCGCGCCGGGTCGCGTGCGCGGTCACCGAGAGCGGACGCGTGTGCGGGATGCCCATGGGGATTCCGTGGAAGCCCACGACGAGCGAGACGTCGAACCTGTCCACGAGCTCGCGCAGCGCGGCCACCACGCGCTCCCACTGCAGGTCCGGCTCGATACCGTGCAGGAGCAGGAAGCCCGTCCCCTCGGCGTCGCGCACGTGGTCGATCGCGAGGAACGGCTCGTCGTACGAGGCCCACCGGTCCGCGTCGAAGACCATCGTCACGCGCTTCGAGCGGTAGTCGAGGAGCTGGTCCACGTCGAACGTGACCAGGCGCGTGACCTCGAACTCCTCGAGCAGGTGATCGACCGCGAGGTCGCCGGCCGTGCCGGCGTCCACGAACCCGCGCACCGAGTGCAGCAGGACCGGGCCGACCGCGCGGAGCGAGGCCCCCTCCTGTGCATGCGTCGCCGCGGGCAGGACGCGCGCCACCGCGGCCTCGTCCACCTCGTAGATCCCTCGTGGGTCCAACACCAGCTGCTCCTCCGTCGTCGTGCGATCCGTACCGCCCGCCCCGGGCGAGGAGCCGTATGGACCGTCCCGGTCCACGCAGCCCGCTCGCCGGCGGTTCGATCAGGACAACACCACGCACCGTCGGAACCTTCCCGGGCCGGGACCTCGGTCCCGACGGCGGGCGAGCCGTGCCGGCACGGGGCACAGGCACACCGAGGCCGTACCGGCCGGGGCCGTGCCCCGGGTCGGTCAGCGCCCGGGGAGACGCACCACGGTGACGAAGAAGTCGTCGATCTGACGGACCACGTCGATGAAGCGGTCGAAGTCGACCGGCTTGGTCACGTAGGCGTTCGCGTGCAGCGAGTAGGAACGCACGACGTCCTCCTCGGCCTCGGACGTCGTGAGCACGACGACGGGGATCTGGCGGAGGGCCGGGTCCGACTTGAGCTCGCCCAGGACCTCACGACCGTCCATGCGCGGAAGGTTCAGGTCCAGGAGGATCAGGTCCGGGGTCGGCGCGTCCGCGTACTCCCCCTCCTTGCGCAGGAAGGCCATCGCGCTGACGCCGTCGCTGACGACCGAGAGCCGGTTCGTGAGCTTGTGGTCCTCGAACGCCTCGCGCGTCATCAGGACGTCGCCCGGGTCGTCCTCGACCAGCAGGACGTCGATCACCTTGTGCCCGTTGCTCATGCCGTGTGCCCCGCAGTCCGTCGTCCCCAGGTCGCCCCGGTCCTCCGGGGCCACGCCGCGAGCCTAGTCGACGAGCTGCCGCACACGTCGCAGCACGTGGCGGCACGTCGCAGGGCTCCGTCGGCTACGGCGCGTCGTGCGAAGGTCTGGGGGCCGCGGCGGAGGGGTCGTAGGCGTGCGCGATCGTGAACCGGACCGTCGTCCCGCCGCCCTCGGTGGGCTCGAGCCAGATGCGTCCGCCGTGGTACTCCACGATGCGCTTGCACAGCGCGAGGCCGATCCCCGTCCCCTCGTAGACGTCCTTGGGGTGCAGCCGCTGGAAGATGACGAAGACCCGTTCGGCGTACTGCGCGTCGATCCCGATCCCGTTGTCGACCACGCTGAGCTCCCACGCGCGCTCGCTCGCCCGGACCCCGACGTGGACGACGGGGGAACGTTCCGGGTCACGGAACTTGATCGCGTTGCCCACGAGGTTGACGAAGAGCTGTTCGAGCAGGGCCTTCTCGCCCCGGACCGTGGGGAGCGGGTCGTGCGTCACGACCGCGTCCGTCGTGGCGATCTTGTCCTCGAGGTCGGACAGGGCCACCGCGAGCGACTTCTCGAGGTCGACCTGGACCCGTTCGGTCCCGGTCCGTCCGACGCGCGAGAACCCGAGCAGGTCCTGGATCAGCCGCTGCATCCGCTTGGCCCCGTCGACCGCGAACTCGATGTACTGGTCCGCACGGTCGTCGAGCTGTCCGCCGTACCGCTTCTGCAGCAGCTGGGTGAACGACGCGACCTTGCGCAGCGGCTCCTGGAGGTCGTGCGAGGCGACGTAGGCGAACTGCTCCAGGTCGCGGTTCGAGCGTTCGAGCTCCTGGGCCTGGGCCGCGAGCAGCTCGTGGGAGTGCTCGACCTCCTCGTGCGACGCGCGGATCTCGGCGACCTGGCTCACGAGCTCCTGGCGCATGTGCTCGATGTCGATCGCGAGCGCCCCGATCTCGCCCGGTGCGCGGACCGCGACCGGCTGCCGCAGCCGACCGCCGCTGACGACCCGCACCTGGTGCGCGAGCGAGGTCACCGGCTCGGTGATCCATCGCTTGAGCACGCCCCACAGGACCGCGCCCACCAGCAGCGCGGCCAGGACGAGGACCAGGACCGACCCGAAGAGCACCTGCGTCCAGCTCTCGAGCTCCTCGACCTTCTCCGCCCGGACGGACCGCAGGACCGTGATGTAGTCCCCCGTCGCGACCCGGGCGTCGTCGAACAGACGAGCGCCCTCGAGCTTGTCGTCCGTCGTCACGGCCTCCGGGCCGCCGTCCTGCACCTTCTGGACGGACGGCACGGCGTACCCGAGAGCCCACTCGTGGATCGCCGTCGACGCCCTGTCGAGGGCGGCCGCCACCGGAGGTGAGACCGCGAGCACCTCCGACGTCGCCTCGTCGTGGAGGGACACCGACCCGTCCGAGCCGACCGATCGCTCGAACGGCTCGAGGTTGACCTCGACCCCCGTCGCGAGGAAGGCCCGCACGGACGACTCGGCGTCCACGAGCGAGATGTACGCCGTGTCCGCCTGGGTGATGGCCGTGAAGTAGGGGTTGGTCACCTCGTCCTGGATGCGCACGACGTTGAGGAGAGCGACGACCGAGGTCACAAGGACCGCGAGCAGGATCGCCGCGGCGACCACCAGGAGGACACCGAGGCGGCGCCGCAAGGACGCGCCCTGCGGCGCCGTCCCCGCGAGGATCTCGGGCTCCTCCTCGGTGTCCGTGCTCCTTGCCGTCGACTGCCCTGCCGTCACTGCGACCACTCGTCGGAGTCCGCGAGGGTCGCGGTCCGCTCGCCGCGGGCCGCCTGGTCGGGCCCGCCCCAGCCGACCACGAGGACCGCCGCGTCGTCGGCCAGAGGACCGCCGTGCAGGTCGCGGACACGGCGGAAGACCCGCTCGACGAGCCCCTCGCCCCCGTGCGTGATCTCCGTGTCGACCGCAGCGAGGAGCCCCGCGACCCCCAGCCGCTCCCTGCGTCCCGGAGCACCGGTGACGAACCCCGTCCCGGGGACCGCCGGATCCTCCGCCAGCGTCGCCTCGATGAGTCCGTCGGTGTAGAGCATGAGTGCCCAGGGCGCCTCGAGCTCCACGTGCTCGGCGCGCCAGCCCCCGCCCACGGGGATGCCGAGCGCCCGCCCGCGCGACGTCGTCGGGAGCTCCGAGCAGGAGTCCTGCAGGAGCAGCGGTGGCATGTGCCCCGCGAGATAGAGATCGACCCCGGACCGGTCGGCGGAGATGACGACCTGGCACAGCGTGACGAACACCTCGGGGCGGGCGCGCTCGGGCACCAGTACCCGCTCGACGAGCGGCAGGATCTGGTCGGGGGCGACGTCCGACAGGACGAGCGTGCGCCACGCCGTGCGCAGCGTCGCACCGAGGGCCGCCTCGTCGGGTCCGTGCCCCGCGACGTCTCCGATCAAGCACAGGACGCTCCCGTCGCTGCGCTCGACCGCGTCGTAGAAGTCCCCGCCGAGCAGCCCGTTGCCTCCGGGGATGTAGCCGACCATCACGGCGATCCGCTCGTCCGACACGAGCGCCTTGGGCAGGAGGGCACGCTCGAGGCGCGCGGTCTCCGCAGCCCGGACCTCGCTGCGGTACAGCGCACGCTGCTGCTCCTTGGAGCGGCGACGCTGCACCGCATACCGGACCGAGCGGCCGAGGAGGTCGCCGTCGACCTCTCCTTTGACCAGGTAGTCGTCGGCGCCGGCCGCCACGGCCTGGACCCCGAGGTCGATCCCGGTGTGCCCGGTCAGGACCACGAGGGCCGGCGGGCTGGGTCGCGACTGCAGCCGTTCGACCGCGGACAGACCCACGGCGTCGGGCAGACCGAGGTCCAGGAGGATGCAGTGCACGTCGTGCTGCCCGAGCTTCTCCAGGGCCTCGTCGAGTGCGGTCGCCCGGTGCAGCTCGACGTTGACGCTCGCGTCCTCGAGCAGCTCCTCAACGAGGATCGCGTCCCCGTCGTCGTCCTCGACGAGCAGGACGCGCAGCAGGTCCTCGGGCGAGAGGACGGCGGGGGCCCCGTCCTGAGCACGGGGCGGCACAGGGTCAGTCACCACGACGTGCACTCCCCACTCTCGCCATGGTTCCCGATCGTAGAGGACAGCGCTGCCTCGCGGTGGGATGCGGGCGCGCCTCCTGCGCCGCTCCGGGGCGGGCACGCCCGGACGAGCGGACCGGTGGCCCCGGACCTGCCCCCGTCCTCCCCCTGTCCGACCTGCCGCCTGTCCCCGGTCCGCGCCTCGGTCGGATGGCCCCCGGGACCGCCCGGATCGGCAATAATGGACGGCTGCATCGCGGGGGTGCGCGAGCGGGCCACGTGGGACCAGAGGACAGGACGGATCAGGGTGCGCGAGACGAGCGACCGGACGAGCGGGACACGGGCTCCGGACGGACAGGTCACGGCCACGCCGGACCACCAGCCCTCCGGACGACAGGAGGAGATCGGCAAGGAACAGCTCGTCGTCGACACGCTCTACGCTCGCCTCGACGAGCTGCGCGCCGCGACCCGGGCCCGACTGGCGGGCGTCCGCCGCGGCGGCCCCTCCGGCTCCCCCCAGAACCGTAGCGAGCGCGACGCGTTCGCAACCCTCTACGAGGACCGGCTCGCGCAGCTCGAGTCCGTCGAGGAGCGCCTGACCTTCGGGCGCCTCGACCTCGACGACGACACCACGCGCTACGTCGGCAGGATCGGCCTGTCCGACGAGGACCACGCCTCGATCCTCACCGACTGGCGGGCTCCCGCCGCCCAGGCGTTCTACCGGGCGACCGCGGCACACCCCGACGGGGTGCGGCGCCGTCGGCACCTCGTGACCAGGGGACGCAGCGTGACCGGGCTCGAGGACGAGGTCCTCGACCTGTCCTCGGACGCCGCCTCGCAGTCCTCGCTCTCGGGCGAGGGAGCCCTGCTCGCCGCCATGGCGGCCGGCCGGACGAGCCGCATGGGCGACATCGTCGCGACGATCCAGGCCGAGCAGGACGCGATCATCCGCTCGGAGCTCGCGGGCGCCCTGGTGGTCCAGGGCGGGCCGGGCACCGGCAAGACGGCCGTCGCGCTGCACCGCGCGGCCTACCTCCTGTACGCCCACCGCCGCCTGCTCGAGCGCTCGGGCGTCCTGCTGGTCGGCCCCAGCCTGTCCTTCCTGCACTACATCGACCAGGTCCTGCCCTCGCTCGGCGAGACCGGCGTCGTGAGCACCACGATCGCCGAGCTGCTCCCGGGACTCGTCGCCGACGGCGAGGAGTCCCCCGAGGTGGCCCGCATCAAGGGCCGCGCGTCCTGGGCCAGGATCGTCCAGCGGGCCGTCCGCGCGCGCCAGCGCGTGCCTGCCGCGGACCAGCACCTGCGCATCGACGGGCACGACCTGGTGGTCCGCCGCTCCGACGTGCGCGACGCGATCGCCAAGGCCCACCGCACCCACAAGCCGCACAACCTCGCCCGCGTCCCGTTCGTGCGCGAGATGCTGGGCCGGCTCGCCGACCAGTACCTCGCCGAGCTCGGCGGGCCGGTCGCTCCTGAGGAGCGGGCCGAGGTGATCGACGACCTGCGTCGGCAGCGCGAGATCCGGATCGCGCTCAACCTCGCCTGGATGCCGCTCACGCCCGAGCGCCTGATCGAGGACCTGTTCATCAAGCCGCACCGCCTCGCCGAGGCGGCACCCGACATGTCACGCGCGGACCGAGCGGCCCTCGCACGCCCCCAGGGCTCACCCTGGACGCCCGCGGACGTGCCGCTCCTCGACGAGGCCGCCGAGCTCCTGGGCGAGGACGACCAGGCTGCCCGCGCCCAGGCCAAGGCCGAGGCAGCGGACCGCGCGGCGAACCTCGAGTACGCGCGCCAGGTGCTCGAGTCCTCGGGAGCAGGGGGCGGGATCGTGGGGGCGGAGATCCTCGCGGACCGCTTCGGCGGCGGCGGCTCGCGCCTGACCACGGCCGAGCGCGCTGCCCAGGACCGCACGTGGACGTACGCGCACGTCGTGGTCGACGAGGCCCAGGAGCTCTCCGCGATGGCGTGGCGCGCCCTGGTGCGCCGCTGCCCCACACGGTCCATGACGATCGTCGGCGACGTCGCCCAGACGTCCTCGCTCGCGGGTGCGCGGTCGTGGTCGAGCATGCTCGACCCTTTGCTGCGAGACGCGTGGCGGCAGGCGACCCTGACCGTCAACTACCGCACGCCCACCCAGATCGCCGACACCGCGCAGCGGTTCGCGGCCGCGTCGGGCCTCCCGACGTCGTCGCTCACCTCGGCGCGCGACGTCCCGGGAGCCCTCGTGCTGGCCCCCGTCTCCGTTGCCGGGGCCGTGGGACCGGAGGTCGTCGCACGGGTCCGCGCGGCGCTGGCGGAGTTCGTCGGGCCCGACGGCGCAGGCCGGGTCGCCGTGGTCGTCCCGGCCGGGCGCGTGGGCGAGGTGCGCGAGCAGCTGGTCGAGGCGCACGGCTCGACGCCGCTGCTCGCCGGTCCGGCCGCGGCCCTCCCCGGCGCGCTCGCCGCGGCGCTGACGGTCCTGAGCCCCACGCAGAGCAAGGGCCTCGAGTTCGACGCCGTCGTCCTGGTCGAACCGGCCGAGATCCTCGCCGGTACCTCGGGCGCCTCGGACCTGTACGTGGCCATGACGCGACCCACCCAGCGACTCGTCGTCGTGCACGCCCAGCCCCTGCCCGGAGGGTTCGCCGACTGAGGGGGCGCGCGGCGCCGGCCGGGCGGGGTGCCCGGCCGGCGTCGCCGGACCTGTCGTGGGGTGCGCCCGGACGGCGTCCGGCCAGCCGTGCCGGGCGTCCGAAGGACAAGACTCGTTTGGTGCTCATGGCAACTCGGAGCACCATAGGGAGGTGCTACGCGCCCTCTTCCTCGAAAACCTGCACCCACTCGCCACCTCGATCTTCGAGTCCGCCGGCATCGACGTGACCGTGCGATCCGGGGCCATGGACGAGGCCGAGCTGATCGAGGCGCTCCAGGGCGTCAACATCCTCGGCATCCGGTCCAAGACCAACGTGACCGCCCGCGTCATCGAGTCCGCACCGGACCTCGTCGCGATCGGCGCGTTCTGCATCGGCACCAACCAGATCGACCTCAAGGCCGCCGCCTCGCACGGTGTCGCGACGTTCAACGCCCCGTTCTCGAACACCCGGTCGGTCGTGGAGATCGCCCTGGCCGAGATCATCGCGCTGACCCGACGCCTGACCGAGCGCGACCGCGCGCTCCACGACGGCATCTGGGACAAGTCGGCCGAGGGCGCGCACGAGGTCCGTGGCCGCACCCTGGGCATCATCGGCTACGGCAACATCGGGACCCAGCTCTCGGTCGTGGCCGAGGCGCTCGGCATGTCGGTCATCTTCTACGACACGGCCGAGAAGCTCGCGCTGGGCAACGCCCGTCGCATGGACACCCTCGACGAGCTCCTGGAGACCGCCGACGTCGTGACCCTGCACGTGGACGGGCGCGGCGGCAACGCCGGCCTGTTCGGCGAGAAGCAGCTCTCGCGCATGCGCCCGGGCTCGATCCTGCTCAACCTCTCGCGCGGCTTCGTCGTCGACACGGGGGCTCTGCGGGAGGCCATCCTGTCCGGGCACCTGTCCGGCGCGGCGATCGACGTCTTCCCCGAGGAGCCCAAGAAGCGCGGCGACCACTTCGAGTCGGACCTCCGTGGTCTGCCGAACGTGATCCTGACCCCGCACATCGGCGGGTCCACGGAGGAGGCGCAGGAGTCGATCGGCCAGTTCGTCGCCGGCAAGCTCCGTGACTACCTCGCCACGGGCTCGACCACGCTCAGCGTCAACATGCCCGGTCTGGCCCTCGAGCAGAGCACGGGCGTGAGCCGGATCGCGCACCTGCACCGCAACACCCCGGGCGTGCTGGCAGCCGTCAACGCCGTGCTCGCGGAGCACGGCACCAACATCGAGGGTCAGATGCTCGCGACCCGCGGTGAGCTCGGCTACGTGGTGACCGACGTCGGCTCGGAGCTCGAGCCGGCCGCGATCGAGGCGCTGCGCGCGATGGACGCGACCGTCAAGCTGCGGGTGCTGTCCTGACCCGCTAGCTCGAGCCGCTACGACGAAGGGACCGCACCCGTGGGTGCGGTCCCTTCGTCGTCACGGGCGGGCCGGGCAGTGCCCGGCAGCCGCTCAGCCGGACTTGCGGCGGAACGTGCGCTGCACAGGTCCGACGGTCTCCGAACCGTGCACGGTGCCCGTGTTCGAGCCCCCGTCCGCGGTGCGGTGGCTCGCGGCGTTCTTGCGGTCCAGCGCCTCGCGGAACTTCGCCTTCGCGTCCTCGCTGGGCGTGGTCGCTGGTGTCTCGTCCTTCGACGTCGTCATCGGCGGGCCTCCTTGCTCTCGGTGGAACGGGTACGCCTGGGGGCGCTCCCCTGCCCCCAGCCTGGCGTACGCCGATCGGTAACGCCAGCGAATACGACCGGGTACGGTCGAGACATGTCGCACAAAACACCGACGGGCACCGCCGACATGACGTACCGGCGCGCCGGGAGCTCCGGCCTGACCCTGCCTACCCTCTCCCTGGGTCTGTGGCAGAACTTCGGGGACTCCACGCCGTTCGCCGCTCAGCGCGAGCTCGTGCTGCACGCCTACGAGCGGGGTGTCGTCCACTTCGACCTCGCGAACAACTACGGCCCTCCTCCCGGGTCGGCCGAGGCCGGGTTCGGCCGCCTGCTCGCGACGGACCTGCGGGGACACCGTGACGAGCTCCTCCTCTCGACCAAGGCCGGCTACCGCATGGGCCCTGGCCCGTACGGCGAAGGCGGCTCGCGCAAGTACCTGCTGTCCTCGCTCGACGCCTCGCTGCGTCGACTGGGACTCGACCACGTGGACGTCTTCTACTCCCACCGGTTCGACCCCGCGACACCGCTGCGCGAGACGGTCGGCGCCCTCGCCACCGCCGTGGCCTCGGGACGCGCCCGGTACGCCGCGATCTCGTCCTACTCGGCCCGTCGCACCGCGCAGGCCCTCGAGATCGCCGCGGACCTGGGCCTGCCCCTGGTCCTGCACCAGCCGTCCTACTCGATCCTCAACCGCTGGATCGAGGAGCCAGGGCCCGACGGACGGACGCTGCTCGACGTCGCCGGCGACGCGGGAACCGGCCTCATCGTCTTCTCGCCCCTGGCCCAGGGCATGCTGACCGACCGCTACCTCGACGGCGTGCCGGAGGGGTCTCGCGCCGCGCGCGGAGTGTCGCTGCGCACCGAGCTCCTCTCGCCGGAGAACCTCGCCCGGGTCCGCACGCTGCGGGAGATCGCGTCGGGCCGCGGCGAGTCGCTGCCACGGATGGCGCTCGCCTGGACGCTCCGGGACCCGCGGGTGACCTCGGTCCTCGTGGGGGCGCGCACGACGGCCCAGCTCGACGAGAACCTGCGAGCGCTCGACGCCGTCCCGTTCTCCCCCGCGGAGCTCGCGGCGATCGACGCGGTGTCGCTCGAAACGGCCCCGGACGGCACGTCGCGCCCGCTCGACACCGGCATCAACATCTGGGCCGACCGGTCGAGCAGGCTCTGAGCACACTCCGTCCCGTCCCGGTCCGCGCCGACGGAGCACGGGACGCATCGTCCGCGCCGACCAAGCGCGGCACGCGTGGCGCGCGAGCACGGCGCCACGCCCGGCTCAGGCCAGGTGCGAGGCCTCCCCCGCGGGCGCAGGGTCCTGCTCGACGTCGATCCCCTCGGAGCCGTCGCGTCCGCGCACCGCATCCTCCCGAGCCTCGCGCTCGGCGCGCAGCGAGTTGATCGCGGTCTCGAAGTCCTCGAGCGAGTCGAAGGCCTGGTAGACGCTCGCGAAGCGCAGGTAGGCGACCTCGTCGAGCTCGCGCAGCGGGCCGAGGATGGCCAGGCCGATCTCGTAGGCGTCGAGCTCGGCGCTGCCGCCGGCCCGCAGCGACTCCTCGACGCGCTGGGCCAGCACCGCGAGGTCGTCCTCGTTGACCGGTCGCCCCTGGCAGGCCTTGCGCACGCCCGTCACGATCTTCTCCCGGCTGAACGGCTCGGTCACCCCCGAACGCTTGACCACGGACAGGCTCGCGGTCTCGATCGTGGTGAAGCGCCGGTTGCACGCGGGGCACTGGCGGCGACGGCGGATCGATGCCCCGTCGTCGGAGGTCCGTGAGTCGACGACCCGAGAGTCCGCGTGCCGGCAGAACGGACAGTGCATGGGAAAGGTCTCCTGTGCTGGTCGGCCTGGCTCCGGAGCGGCCGCTCCGGAGGTGCGCCCCGAACGTACGTCGCCCGCTCGGCGACATGCAAGGCGCCCCGCCCCGGGCATCGGTCACAAACGGAGAACGGAGGTGGCCGGCAACCGGCCACCTCCGTCGGGACGCCCCCGTCCCCATCTCACGTCCGCGACTCGCCTCGCAGACGTCGACGCAACTGCGGAGACGCGGCAGTGCGCGCCTCCTCCCCACCGACCGACCCCCCAGCCGGGTTGGTGAGGCAGTACTAACTTAGGGGAACCTAAGGGCAGTGCGCAACCCCTGTCTCACACGCAAACCTGCCGAGACGCGGCACCAGAGCCCCGGCGAGCGCTGGCCTGAACCGCCGGAGCAGCCCGTCACCCCTCGCCCACCGGGAGCAGCAGCTGCTGCCCGACCTCGAGACTGGCCGACGAGAGCCCGTTGAGGGCCATCAGCTCGTCGACGACGTCACGCACGTCCCGGTCGCCCCCGGCCAGCGCTGCGGCGTGCTGCCAGAGCGTCTCGCCGGCCTGGACCGCGTGCACCGTGACCTCGCGCGGCTCCCCCGGGCCCGAGGCGAAGGCCTTGCCGCCCCACAGCACGACGAGCGCCATGAGCCCGAGGACGAGCGCCGTCAGGACGACCCGACCGCGGAGCGTGAGACGGAGGGGACCCTCCGACGCCGGCATCGGCACGGACGCCTGACGCCTCGCCGTACGCCACTCGTCCATCGACACCACTGCGCTCATGTCCACTCCTTCGCCAGGGGTGCCCGAACCGCCTTCCCCGGTCGGTTCGAACACCTGTACGTCGAACATCTGTACGATTTCTATCACCGACTGCACGCGTTGTCGAGACATGCTCGAACATGTGTTTGATTCGTGTCGCGTGGTGACCTACCCTGGACCTGTACCGGTCGTCCGATATGTCGGGCCCCTTCGGGGCGCGCGCAGGCGGCCGGGAGCTCTACCAGGAGGAGGCGGCGCCGCTCTCGGCGCACCCTCCGCAGGACAAGGACCGGAACGGCCGAGCAGGGCGGAGACGACGATGGCGGGACGGGTGGCCGACACCACGGGCAGGCTCGCGAAGGTGCACGAGCTCCCCGACCCTGCGACGGGCGGGGACGGGCTCACTGCGCGTCAGCGCCTGGTCCTCGAGACGATCCGGTCGTCGGTCGAGCAGCGCGGCTACCCGCCGAGCATGCGCGAGATCGGCGAGGCCGTCGGCCTGACCAGCCCGTCGAGCGTCAAGCACCAGCTGACGACGCTCGAGCGCAAGGGCTACCTGCGCCGCGACCCGAATCGTCCTCGGGCCATCGAGGTCGTCCAGACCGACGACTCGCGCGGGATCAGGGCTCTGCCAGGCAGCGGCTTCCCGCGCGTGGAGGGCGTGGATCCCGCCGAGGAGTCCCCCGAGCGCCCCACCCCGTCGTACGTCCCCGTCGTGGGGCGCATCGCGGCCGGTGGCCCCATCCTCGCGGAGCAGGTCGTCGAGGACGTGTTCCCGCTGCCCCGCCAGCTCGTGGGCGACGGTGAGCTCTTCCTGCTGCGCGTGTCGGGAGACTCCATGATCGACGCAGCGATCTGCGACGGCGACTGGGTCGTCGTCCGTCGCCAGCCCGTCGCGGAGAACGGTGAGATCGTGGCCGCGATGATCGACGGCGAGGCGACCGTCAAGACCTTCAAGCGCATCGACGGGCACGTGTGGCTCATGCCGCACAACGAGGCGTACCGCCCGCTGTCCGGCGACGACGCGCAGGTCCTCGGCCGCGTCGTCTCGGTCCTGCGCAGCCTCTGACCTGCTCGCCTCTCGACGCCCCTGTTCCTGCACGACGAAGGGGACGGCCGCACCGGCCGTCCCCTTCGTCGTGCCCCGGGCACCGCCTGTCGGCGGTCCTCGGCCCCCTCGCGGGAGTCAGCTCTGGCGCGTCACAGCCCGAAGCTCTTCGCGACCGCGCGCACCGAGTCCGCGGACGAGCGCAGCCCGGCGAGCTCGATGTCGGACAGCGGGACCTCGATCCGCTCCCCGCACCCTCGCCGCTCCAGCAGCGACGGCACGGACAGGCACACGTCGCTGATCCCGTGGAAGTCGTCGAGGAGCGAGGAGACGGGCAGGACGCGGTGCTCGTCGTCGAGGATCGCCTCGATGATGCGGGTGGCGGCGAGCGCGACCGCATAGTTGGTCGCGCCCTTGCCCTCGATGATGCGGTAGGCCGACTGCACGACCTCGTGCGCGATGTCCTCACGCACCTCGGCGGTGAGCGGCCCACGGCCCGTGAGCCCCTGCCAGTCGAGCAGCGGCACGCCGCTGATGGTCGCCGAGCTCCAGAGCGGGATCTCGCTGTCGCCGTGCTCGCCCGCGATGTAGGCGTGGACGTTCTGCACCGCGACACCGCAGTGCTGCGCGACCAGGAAGCGCAGGCGGGAGGAGTCCAGGACAGTCCCGCTGCCGAAGAGCTGGTTGGACGGCAGCCCCGAGTACTTGAGCGCCGCGTACGTCACGACGTCGACCGGGTTGGTCACCATGATGTAGATCGCGTTGGGCGCGACCTCGACGAGCCCCGGCAGGATGTTGCGGACCAGGGAGATGGTCGCCCCCGCGAGGTCCAGGCGCGTCTGCCCGGGCTTCTGCTTGGCGCCCGCGGTGAAGACGACGACGTCGGCGTCGGCGCACACCGCGACGTCGTCGGAGCCCTCGACCTTGGCCATGGGCATGAACTGGATGCCGTGCTGGAGGTCGAGGACCTCGGCCTCCACCTTGGTCTTGTTGATGTCGAGGAGGCTCACGGTGTGAGCGGCCCCTCGCATGAGCGCCGCGTAGGCGAGGGTCGATCCGACGGAACCTGCGCCGACGATCGCGAGCTTGGTGGTACGGGCGGGCACTGTGCCTCCTGGACGTTGTGCGACGGACCTCGAGCCTCCGCCGGACGGAGACCGCGTCCACCGCGTGGAC
Source organism: Oerskovia sp. Root918 (assembly GCF_001428945.1). Taxonomy (NCBI): domain Bacteria; kingdom Bacillati; phylum Actinomycetota; class Actinomycetes; order Micrococcales; family Cellulomonadaceae; genus Oerskovia; species Oerskovia sp. Root918. The sequence continues at coordinate 311,350 of NZ_LMJG01000011.1, read as the reverse complement.
TGCCGGGTCTCAGCCTAGGGCGGAGAGGCGCTCGAGCGCAGAGAGGACGACACGTCGGTCGGTCGTGGTCCAGAAGTCCGGCATCGACTTGGTCAGGTAGGAACCGTAGCGAGCCGTCGCGAGGCGCGGGTCGAGGACGGCGACGACACCGCGGTCCGCGGTCGACCGGATGAGCCGCCCTGCACCCTGGGCGAGCAGCAGCGCCGCATGGTTGGCCGAGACCTGCATGAAGCCGTTGCCCCCCGCGGCCTCCACTGCGCGGGCGCGGGCCGACTTCACCGGGTCGTCGGGCCGGGGGAACGGGATCCGGTCGATGAGCACGAGCTGACAGCTGGGGCCCGGCACGTCCACGCCCTGCCACAACGAGAGCGTGCCGAACAGGCACGTCTGCGGGTCTGCGGCGAACTCCTTGACGAGCGTGGGCAGCTGGTCGTCGCCCTGGCACAGGACCGGGACGTCGAGCCGTTCGCGCATTGCCTCGGCGACCGCGAGCGCCGCGCGCCGCGACGAGAACAGGCCCAGCGTCCGCCCGCCCGCCGCGGTGATGAGGTCGGCGATCTCGTCGAGCTGCCCGTCGGTGGCCGCCTCGCGGCCGGGCTGGGGCAGGTGCTTGGCGATGTAGAGGATGCCCTGCTGGGGGTAGTCGAACGGGCTGCCGACGTCCAGGCCGCTCCAGGTGGCACCGTCGTCGTCGAGCCCGAGCGAGCGGGCAACGGGGTCGAACGTCCCCCCGAGCGCGAGCGTCGCCGACGTGAAGACGCCCGTGCGCTCGGTCAGGAGGTTGGTTCGGATGAGCCCGGCCACCGCGAGCGGCGCGGCGTGCAGCTTGCTCACGCCGTCCCCGCTCCAGCGGCCGTCCTCGCCGGCGCGCGAGCACCACAGGACGTCGTGCCCCGTGGGGTCCTGCGCCATGCGCTCGGCGATCTCGAAGACCTGGAGCATGGTGGCCTGGGCCATCTTCATCCCGGTGTCCGGCTGCGCCTGGGGCCCGCCCGAGGTGTCCGGCTTGAGCGCGCTGAGCACCGTGCGCGCCGCGTCGCGGACCGCCGCGACGGCCGAGCGCGCGTCGTCGGGCAGGCCGTCCGGGAAGCGCTCCGCGGGCAGCGCGGCGACCACGGTCCCGAACGCGCCGATCGCGAGGTCCAGGTCGGTCGTCTGCACTCCCCCGTGGCGACGTGCGAGCCGCGCGGCGTGCTCGATGATGGGCACCGAGAGGTCCGCGGTCGCAGCGGCCGTGACGCGGTCGCTCAGCTCGTGGGCCTCGTCGACGACGACCACCCCGTGCTCGGGCAGGACGCCGGGCGAGCCCGACGCGGCGATACCGAGCATCGCGTGGTTGGTCACCACGACGTCTGCCTCGCGCGCGCTCGTGCGGGCCTGGTCGGGGAAGCAGTCGTCGATGAGCGGGCACTTGGCCCCCAGGCACTCGAGGGCCGTGACCGAGACCTGCCGCCAGGCCTTGTCCGAGACACCGGGCACCAGGTCGTCGCGGTCCCCCGTCGTGGTCTCCTGGGCCCATTCGCGCAACCGCACGACCTGCTCGCCCAGCGCAGCGGCCCCCGAGGCCGCACCCGGGGCCGGGTGCTCCGCGACGCCCGCGCGCTCACCCCCCGTGGGCAGGTCGAACAGCGTGGGCTCGTCGGCCGGGTAGCCCCCCTCGATCTTGTGCTGGCACAGGTAGTTGTGCCAGCCCTTGAGGAGAGCGATGCGGGGCTCGCGCGGGAGCCTGTCCGCGACGGCCTGGGCGACGAGCGGGAGGTCGCGCGTGATGATCTGGCGCTGGAGCGCGAGGGTCGCGGTCGAGACGATGACCCGCTCGTCCTCGCACACCGCATGGCGCACCGCGGGCACGAGGTAGCCGAGCGACTTCCCGGTGCCGGTGCCCGCCTGGACCAGCAGGTGGTCCGGGCCGCCCGAGCCGTCGATCGCGGTCGCGACGCTCACGGCCATCTGGTGCTGGCCCGCGCGGCGTCCGCCGCCGAGGGCACCGACCGCGAGGTCGAGCAGCTCCTCGACGTCAGGGGTCGCAGAGCCCGTGGTCAGGGTGGTGGTGGTCTCCTCGGGCACCCCGGAAGTCTACGGTGACCCTCCGACACGACGGGCCCGCGGCCGGCGAGGGCCGGGCCGCACGAGGCTCCCGCGAGGCGCCCGGAAGAGCGCCAGACCGCGGCCCCCTGGCACGCGCTGGGGCCCGGCTCCTCTGAGCCCGGGCCCCTGCGCGCTCAGGCGCGGACGGCGACGGCGTGGAGCTCGAGCGCGAGCCCCTCGTCGACCCGGGCGAGCAGGCGCGTGCCCGTCTCGACGTGCTCCTCGAGGTCGATCTCGCCCGTGAGGTGCACGCGGTTGACCAGGTCGCCGCGGTGGTAGGGCACCACGAGGTCGACCGAGACGTCGGGCCGCGGCAGCTCGTCGGAGATGAGCTGGAGCAGGTCGTCGATCCCCTGCCCGGTGTGCGCCGAGACCACGATCGTGCGCCGTTCGCGGCCACGGATGCGCGCCACGACGTCGGGGTCGGCGATGTCGACCTTGTTGAGCACGACGACCTCGAGCACCTGGTCGATGCCCGGGATGTCCGCGAGGACGTGCCGGACCGCGGCGATCTGTCCCTCGGGGTCGGGGTGCGACGCGTCGACCACGTGCAGCAGCAGGTCGGCCTGGCCGACCTCCTCGAGCGTCGAGCGGAACGCCTCGACGAGCTGGTGCGGCAGCGCGCGGACGAACCCGACCGTGTCCGCGAGCGTGTAGACGCGCCCGTCCTCGGTCTGCGCGCGCCGCACCGTGGGGTCGAGCGTCGCGAACAGCGCGTTCTCGACGAGCACGCCGGCGCCGGTCAGCGCGTTGAGCAGGCTCGACTTGCCGGCGTTGGTGTACCCGGCGATCGCGACCGACGGGATGGCGTGGCGCTTGCGCGAGGACCGCTTGGTCTCGCGCGCGGGGGCCATCGCCGCGATCTCGCGCCGCAGCTTGGTCATGCGGTCGCGGATACGACGGCGGTCGAGCTCGATCTTGGTCTCACCGGGTCCGCGCGAGCCCATGCCGGCTCCCGCGCCACCGACCTGGCCACCGGCCTGGCGGGACATCGACTCGCCCCAGCCGCGCAGGCGCGGGAGCAGGTACTCGAGCTGGGCGAGCTCGACCTGCGCCTTGCCCTCCCGGGACTTGGCGTGCTGGGCGAAGATGTCGAGGATCAGCGCGGTCCGGTCGACGACCTTGACCTTGACGATGTCCTCGAGCGCACGCCGCTGCGAGGGGGCGAGCTCGCCGTCGATCACGACCGTGTCCGCTCCCGTGGCTGCGACGACCGCGGCCAGCTCGGCGGCCTTGCCCGAGCCCAGGTACGTCCCGGGGTCCGGCTTCTGGCGACGCTGGAGCACGCCGTCGAGCACCTGGGAGCCCGCCGTCTCGGCGAGCGCCGCGAGCTCGCGCAGCGAGACCTCGGCCTCGGCCGCCGCGGCGTCGCCGCTGCCCGTGTAGAGGCCCACAAGCACGACCTTCTCGAGGCGCAGCTGGCGGTACTCGACCTCGGTGACGTCCTCGAGCTCGGTCGAGAGGTTCGCGACCCGTCGCAGCGCGGTGCGCTCGGCGAGCTCGAGCTGCTCGCCGTCGTAGACGGAGTGCTGGGTGCCCCCCTCGGCGCGCGCGGTCCCCGCCCGAGCGAGCACCCGTGCCACGACGTCTCCGGCGATGTCGCGCTCGGGGCGCTCCACGGTCTCCGGTGAGGTCTCGGGGGTGGGGTTCGCAGGGGTCTGGGTCATGGGCCGCCTTTCAGCTGAGGGTCCGGGCCCCGGGTCCGTGTGACCTGGGCCGGTCGACGTCGTCCGGAAGACGTTCCGGTCGGCATGTCGTACAACAAGCGTGGCACGCCGGATCGTCCCGACGCGAACCTATTCGCCGCGAGCGCAGCCTCTCACGCCCTGCGCGGCGCGTGAACCGTCCACCCGGGACGGTCCCGGGCGGGTCTCCCGATAGGATCGACCCTCGTGACGACCACCCCTGACGCGACGCCCGAGCCCTCCCCGGACCACTACTTCACGGCGCGGCCCGCGTCCGCCGAGGAACGTCGGGAGCTCACGGTCCGGCTCGCGGGACGCGAGGTCACGGTCGAGGTCGCGTCGGGCATCTTCTCCCCGGGCCGCCTGGACCTGGGGACTCAGGTCCTCCTGCGGTCCGTCCCGGACCTCCCGCCCGCTGCGTCCGGGCCCGACGGCGCCGCGCACCTCCTCGACCTGGGCTGCGGCTGGGGCCCGGTCGCCCTGAGCATGGCGATCGAGTCGCCCGGCGCGACCGTGTGGGCGGTCGACGTCAACGAGCGGGCTCTCGACCTGGTGCGGCGCAACGCCGCCCGCCTGGGCCTGGAGAACGTGCGCGCGGTCCGCCCCGAGGACGTCCCCGAGGACGTCCGGTTCGCCGCGATCTGGTCCAACCCGCCCATCCGGGTCGGCAAGGAGGTGCTGCACGACATGCTGCTGCACTGGCTGCCGCGCCTCGAGCCCGGCACCGAGGCCTATCTCGTGGTGCAGCGCAACCTGGGCGCCGACTCCCTCATGGCGTGGCTGGACGAGCACCTCGACGACGACCTGTCGGTGAGCAAGCTCGCGAGCGCCAAGGGGTTCCGCGTCCTCGAGGTCACGCGCGCGGGCTGAGCTCGCAGTTCCGGCGCCGCCGTCCGCCCTGCCGACGGGTCCCGCGCCCGACGCGCGCCGAGCACGAGGGTGCGCTCCGCCGTCGGGCCCCTGGGTGCGGTCAGCGCCCGAACGCCGCCAGGTCGATCTCTCCCCCGAACACGATCTCCGCGGGACCGGCCAGCTCGACGCGACCGCCCTCGAGGGCCGTCACGCGCACCGTGCCGCCCGGCACGTCGACCAGCCACACGTCGGGAGACTGCGGGCCCCCCCATGCCCGGACCGCGAGCGCCGCGGCGCACGCGCCCGTGCCGCAGGACTCGGTCTCTCCCACGCCGCGCTCGTGCACGCGCATGCGCAGGCGCCCGACGACGGTCCCGTCGACCGAGACCTCCTCGCCGAGGGGCACGACGAGCTCGACGTTCGTACCGTGCGGGGGCAGCGGCGAGACCACGGGGACCTCGGACAGGTCGGCGGCCTCGAGCTCGGCCTCGTGCGGCAGCGCGAGCACCGTGTGCGGGTTGCCCAGGTCGACGCTCAGCGCGGGCCGGGCGACCTCCCAGCCCTTGACCGCGACCTCGGCGTCGAAGCCCTCGTCGAGGGCCGTGCGCCCGCCCGGCAGGAACCAGGGGCCCATGTCGACCGCGTACCACCCGCCGGCCTCCTTGCGCACGTACTTGACCCCGGCGCGCGTGCCCACGGCGAGCACCCGCGGAGCCGTGGAGGTTGCCGGGCCGTCGGAGGACCCCGCGTCGTCGGTCGCGGTGTGGGTGGGCGTGAGGTCCACGAGCCCCAGGCGCTCGGCGAAGGCCGCGAAGACGCGCACCCCGTTGCCGCACATCTCGGCGATCGAGCCGTCCGCGTTGCGGTAGTCCATGAACCAGATCGCCTCGGGGTCCTCGGCGAGGACCGCCGCGGACTCCGGCACGTAGGCCGTGGGGACCAGCCGGATCACCCCGTCACCGCCGATGCCCGCGCGGCGGTCCGTGAGCGCCCGGACCTGCTCGGCGTCGAGGTCTCGGCTCCCCTCGAGGTCCGCGAGCAGGACGAAGTCGTTGCGGGTCCCGTGGCCCTTGGCGAAGCGGGTCGTCGGACGGGGCGGCGGCAGGCTCATGAGCCCAGACTACGGCGCGTCGGACGCTCGTCCGTGCGCGTGTCCAGGGTGCCGTCGTCGCCCGCGCGGACGATCTCCAGGGCGTCGGCCAGGAGCGTGGGCGACTGCGCGTCGAGCCAGTGCACGCGCGGGTCACGACCGAACCAGCCCATCTGCTTGCGGGCCAGCCGGCGCGTGTTCGCGGTGATCTGCTCGCGGGCCCCGTCGGCCGTGATCTCCCCGCGCAGGTGGGCCAGGACCTCGGCGTAGCCGACCGCGCGCTCGGCGGTGCGGCCCAGGTGCGGCGCGAGCGCACGGACCTCGTCGAGCAGTCCCTGCTCCCACATGCGCTCGACCCGACCGGCCACGCGGGCGTCGAGCGTCTCGCGGTCGCAGTCGAGACCGATCTGGACCGCGGGGCGCACGTACTCCTGGCGCGGGAGGTTCGCGGTGAACGGTTCGCCCGTGATCTCGATGACCTCGAGTGCCCGCACGATGCGACGGGTGTTGGCGGGGCCGATCGACGTCGCGGCGCCGGGGTCGAGCCGCGCGAGCTCGGCGTGCAGCGCCCGTGCTCCCTCGCGCTCGGCGCGCGCCTCGAGGCGCGCGCGGACGTCCGGGTCGGTGCCCGGGAAGTTCATCTCGTCGAGCAGTGCCCGCACGTACAGGCCCGAGCCGCCGACGACGACCGCGCGAGCGCCCCGGGCGTCGATCGCGTCGAGGTCCGCGCGGGCCGAGGCCTGGTAGTCGGCGACCGAGGCGTCCTCGCGGGGGTCCAGCACGTCGAGCTGGTGGTGGACGATCCCGCGACGCTCGGCGACCGGGACCTTCGCGGTCCCCACGTCCATGCCGCGGTAGAGCTGGTAGGCGTCGGCGTTGACGACCTCGGCAGGGGTGAGGGCCTGGGCGAGGTCGAGGGCGAGGTCCGACTTCCCGGTCGCGGTGGGGCCGACGACGGCGACGATGAGCATCCGAGAACCGTACCCGGCGGGCGAGCCCCGGTGCCCCGCCCCGGCTCGGGGCAGGGCTCCGCGCAGGCGGGCTGCCCCTTGTGTCGCCCCTGTCCCTGTGTGGGTGGACCTGCGTAGGCTCCTCGGGTGGCCACCGGCAGACCGGTACGTCACGCTCCGCCCCGCGCTGCCCTGCGCGCCCCACGAGACGACGAGGAATCGAGACATGAGCTTCTTCTCCAAGCCGGACGAGACCCTTCCGCCCGCGAACGCACCGCTCTCGCGGGACCGCATCGAGGCGATCCTCACGAGCAAGGGCTGGAACTACGGCATCGACGACGACGGCGACCTGGGCGGCAGCTGGGACGGCAACGTCTTCTACTTCTTCGTGATGGGGACCAAGGACGAGATCCTGCAGGTCCGCGGCCGGTGGAGCCGCACCCTCTCGGCCGCCGACCAGGCGCAGGTGGCGCTGCTCGCCAACGAGGTCAACCAGAGCAAGATCTGGCCCAAGGTCTACTCGCGCGTCGAGGGGGACCAGCTCGGCGTCTACGCCGAGGTCTCGACGGACCTCGAGTTCGGTGTCGCGGACGACCAGCTCGGGCAGCTCGTCGAGTGCGGTCTGTTCTCCGGCCTCCAGTTCTTCGAGCAGCTCGACGAGCGCTTCCCTGCCCCGGACGCCGGGCCCGCGGACGCGAACGTCTACGTCGAGGACCGCCCGCTTTGACGAGCACGTTCCAGGTCGACCTGCACGGGGTCGTCGACCTCCTGGCACGTCACCTGTACTCGAGCCCCCGCGTCTACCTCCGCGAGCTCCTGCAGAACGGCGTGGACGCCATCACCGCGCGGCGCGGGCTCGCGGGCGAGGACGCGCCCGCGACGATCCGGCTCCGGCCGCTGCCCGACGGCGGGCTCGAGGTCGCCGACTCCGGGGTGGGGCTGACGCTCGCCGAGGCCGGTGAGCTGCTGGCCACGATCGGTCGCAGCTCCAAGCGCGACGTCGAGCTCGGCACGGGCCGCGAGGAGTTCCTGGGCCAGTTCGGGATCGGACTCCTGTCCGCGTTCATGGTCGCCGACGAGATCGAGCTCACGTCGCGCTCGGCGCGCTCCCTGCCCGACGGCGAGGCTCCGGCCCCGGTGCGCTGGCGCGGGTTCGCGGACGGCAGCTACGAGCTGACCGAGGTCGCGGCGGACGACCCCACGGTCCCTGCCGAGCCCGGGAGCATCGTCCGCCTGCGCCCGCGCCGCGACATGGAGCACTGGCTCGCCCCGGCGACCGTCACGGCCCTCGCCCAGGACTTCGGGTCGCTGCTGCCCGTGGACCTCCAGGTCGAGGTGCGCCTCGACCTGGACGACGGCACGCCGGGCCTGCGGGGCCCGTCAGCCGTCGACGGGGACACGCGCACGGTCTGGCGGCGCCTGACCGGCCACGAGCTGCCCTGGCAGGAGCGGCACGCCACCCCTGCCGAGCGCGACGCGGCCCTCACGCGCTACGCCGAGCAGACGCTCGGGTTCACCCCCCTCGCCCGGATCGACCTCGACATCCCCGTCGCGGGCCTGAGCGGGGTCGCGTACGTCCTGCCCGCCGCGGTGTCACCGACGACCCCCTCGAGCCATCGCGTGTATCTCAAGCGCATGCTCCTGGGCACCAAGGTCGACGACCTGCTGCCGCCCTGGGCGTTCTTCGTGCGCTGCGTGCTCGACGCCTCGGCGCTGCGCCCCACCGCGTCGCGCGAGGGGCTCTACGAGGACGAGGTCCTGCTCGCGACGCGAGAGGCCCTCGGAGCCCAGGTCCGGGCGTGGGCGCTGGCCACGCTCGCCGAGGACTCCCCCGCGGGCCGCGCGTTCCTGCGGGTGCACCACCTCGCGGTCCGCGCCCTCGCGCTCCAGGACGACGACATGCTGGACCTCGCGGCCCGGGTGCTCCCGTTCGAGACGACCGAGGGCACGGGCACGCTCACGGACCTGCAGGCGGCGCTCCCCGAGGGCGCGCGCCTGCTGTGGACCCCCAGCGTCGAGGAGTTCCGGCGGGTCGCGCCGGTCGCCGCGGCCCAGGGGCTCGGGCTCGTCAACGGCGGGTACGTCTACGACGCAGACCTGCTCGAGCGCATCTCGACCCGCTTCCCCCGGTGGCGGCTGTCACCCGTGACCTCGAGCGACGTGTCCCAGGCGCTGCTGGAGGTCGACCCGCTGCGCGAGCTCGAGATCGCCGGCACGGTGCAGGCGATCGACGCCGCGCTCGCGCCCCAGGACTGCGAGGTGATCGTCCGGGCCTACGAGCCCTCGGTGCTGCCCGCGATGCTCCTGCACGACCGCGACGGCGACCACGAGCGCGAGGCCCGGGCGACGGTCGAGGCCGCCGACGACCTCTGGGGCCAGGTGCTCGCCGAGCTCTCGGGCCCTGCGCGCTCGCGCCAGCTCGTGCTCAACGACACCAACGACACGGTCCGTTCCCTCCTCGCGACCACGGACCCGCAGGTCCGTGAGGCGGGTGCCCAGTCGCTCTACGTCACGGCCCTGCTCCTGTCCGGACGACCCCTGCGGTCCTCCGAGGCGACCCTCATGAACGGTTCGCTCGCGGTCCTGCTCGACCGCGCGCTGCGCCCCGGCACCACCCCCCTGGAGGAGAACCGATGACCCGCTCGGTCCACGAGGCCAACGCAGCCCTGTCCCGCATCCGCGACCTGCCCTACGGGATCGCCCGGAGCACCGCGGCGGCCGGCGAGCTCGACGAGATCACGGCGAACGGCCCGGTCGAGGCTCGCGCCTACGCGCTGTTCGTCCTCGTCGAGTCCTACGTGTGGGGCAACGAGGTCACCAAGGCCTACCTGCCGTTCACCCAGCTCCTGCGGTGGTGGGACGAGCACCCCGAGCACTTCGACGAGCAGGATGCGCACTCGCTCTTCTGGTCGTTCAAGTGGATGGTCGGCAACCTCATGGACTTCCCGGCCGTCCCGGCCGCGCAGATCGACCGCACGCTCGACGACATGGAGCGCCGGTACGCGGTCGCGGGCAACGGCATGAACGCCGTGACCATGTCCCGCTTCCAGTGGGAGCGTTCGCGCGGGACGCAGGCCGTCGCGGCCGCGTACGAGGCGTGGGTCGCCACGCCGCGCGACGACTTCTCCCAGTGCGAGGCCTGCGAGCCCGGAGACCGTGCCGCCTATCTGTTCGACGTCGGTCGCACCGACGAGGGGGTCCGCCTCCTCGAGACCGTGCTGGCCGGGTCGCCCGAGTGCGCCACCGAGCCGGGCGACATGCTCTCCCACCTCCAGCTCGCCTACCTCGAGCAGGGACGAGCGGACAAGGCCGCGACCACCCACCGCCGAGGTCTGCGGCACCTCGACAACGGCGTGGCGATGACCGGCCCCCAGGGACGGCACATCGAGTTCCTGGCGCGGACGGGCAACGCCGAGCGGGCGATCGGTCGCCTCGTGGAGCAGCAGGACAACCTGCTGTCCGCCGACTCCCCGCGGGACCGGTGGTCGTTCCTGCTCAGCGTCGGGACCGCGACCGCGCTGCTGGTGCGCGAGCACGGGGACCGGAGCCTCGCGCTGCGCGAGGTCCCGGCATCGACGGTCGCGGGGCTCGACGCCTGGATCCGTTCGCAGGCGCTCGAGCTCGCGGCGGCCTTCGACGCGCGCAACGGCACGGACACCGCGACGCGGCGGACCGAGGCGGTGTGGGCGAGCACCCCGACCGTCCTGCCCGTGAGCCTGAGCGTGCTGACTGCTCCTTCGGGCGCGGCATCACCGGCCCCCGGGACGGGCCGTGCGGTGCCCGACGACGCCGCGCCCGTGGGCGTCGGGGAGCCCGGGCCGGGCGGCGCACCGACCGCGAGCACTGCCTCGGCCGCTACGGCGCGCACGGGCGGAGGCGCCACGGGCCCCGAGCTCGTCGCCCGCGCGAGCGAGGCAGCAGCGACGGACCCGGCGTCCGCGGCGCTGCTGTACCAGCAGGCAGCGGCGACGTTCGAGGCCCAGGGGCTGCTGGCCGACGCCGGCTTCGCCCTGGCGGAGGCCGCGCAGATCGCCGCTCTCGAGCAGGACCTCGACGGGGCGCTGACCGCGTTCCCGCGCGCCGTGGCCCTGCTGCGCGCGGGCGGGGTCGGGCCGGAGTTCAGGGGCCAGGTCGCGCGGGCCTTCGCCCGGTCGTCGGCCCGCGCGGGAGACCCGCTCGCGGGTCTGGTCGCGGTCGAGAAGGAGCTCGGGGACCTGGGCGGCCCCTTCGGCGCCGCGGCCGGAGGTGCGGGTGCGGCCGGCCACGAGCCCGGTGGCCTCGACGGAACGGGCGACGAGCCGTCGTCTCGCGCGGACGCCAGGTCCCGCGAGCGCCGTGAGCTCTCGGACACACGGGCCCGGCTGCTCGCCTCGACGGGCGAGCACGAGCAGGCGTCGGCAGCAGCCGAGGCCGTCGCCGAGGAGTACGCCCGGGCCGGTGACCTCCCGGGGGCCGCGCACGCGTTCTGGCTCGCCGGGACCACGCGCGCGGAGGCGGGCGACCCGGAGGGCGCCGTCGACGTGCTCGAGTCGGCGGTCGACGGGTTCCGGCTCGCGCGCGACCAGCGGTCGCGGGCGAGCGTGGGCAACGAGCTCGTCGCGATCCTGCACCGACTGGGCCGCGAGGACGCCGCCGCGCAGGTCGCGGCGACGCTGAGCGAGCGCTAGCAAGCGCTCCCGGCCGGTCGGCGACTCACCGACCGGCCGGGGCGCCGACGAACCTCACGACCTCGTACGTGCGGTGCTCGTACTCCCCCACCGACCGCTCGACGACCTCCTCGAACGCGTCGCCCAGGGCGCCGAGCACCTCGCGCTCGACCTCTCGGGCCACGCCGTGCGAGTCCGCCGCCGGGCCGCCCGCGCGAGCGGCGGCGTCGGGCGAGGTGCTCGTCACCACCACGAGGCCCGCACCGGGCTCCTGCGCAAGCGCACGCACCAGGCGGCCGGCCTCGCCCGCAGGTCGGCCGGCCTCGAGCTCGACGACCTCGACCGGTCCGTCCCACCCGGCGGCCGCGAGCGCCAGCAGCCCGACCGACCCGGCGAGCCCGGCGGCGGGCAGCCCCTGCGTACCCGGGGCGGGCGCCCACCCCCACCAGCGCGGCTCGACGCCGACCGCCTCGAGCGCCGGACGCAGGACGCCGTGACGGCCCGCCGTCCCGCGGGCCGCGACGACCACCACGACCACCCGGTCCACGTGCGCTGCGAGGTCCTGGAGCGCACCGAGCACGTGGGCACGCGTGTCCGCGAGCACCACGGCGCTCCCGGCGACACCGGGGACGAGGAGGGGGGTTCCAGGCAGGGCGACGGCACGGACGATCACGCGCGCCACGCTACCCCGCGGGCAGGACGATCCGCGCCGGGCGCAGGTAGGGTGGGCCCATGAGGTTCTTCGGCGGCAGACGGGGACACCATTCCGGGCGAGGGGACCGTCCCGAGCCGGGCGACCGGTCGGGACAGGGCGGCGCGGACGGACAGGGCGGCGACAGCGGCCCGGACGAGGGCGCCCCCGCAGGACCTGACGGCACGGCCGCACCGTCGCTCGACGACGCGGCGCTCCACGCCTCGGTCGAGAGCCTCCTGCTCCGTGAGCTCGGCGGGACCATGATCGCCGACATCGACCACGACCAGATCCCCACCCCCCTGCGACGCGGGCGCGTGCTCGAGTGGATCGCCGACTCCGGGTACAGCTACTTCATCGACGCCGAGGACGACGTCGGCGGGCTGTGGCACGGGCGGCTCTTCTACTTCCTGCTCTTCGGCACGCACCAGGAGATCCTGCAGGTGCGCGGCCAGTGGAACAGGGACATCACGATCGAGCGCCTCGAGGAGATCCTCGAGTTCTGCAACGAGTGGAACGCCGACCGCATCTGGCCCAAGGCCTACACGCGCGTGCGCGACAACGGCATGGTCCACGTCTTCACCGAGGTCACGGTGGACCTGGAGCACGGCGTCAACGACGACCAGCTCGACCAGCTGCTCCAGTGCGGCCTGTCGACCGGGTCCATGTTCTTCGACGCGCTCGACGAGTTCTACCCGGACCCTGCGAGGTCGGCACCATGAGCCCCACCCCCCGCACCAGCTGGCTCGCTCGCCTGTTCGGCAACCACCGGCCCAAGCCCGTGGACGACGTGCCGATCGACGTCGAGCTCCCCACCCCCCTGTCGACACGACGCATCGGCGACTACCTCTCGCGGCGCGGCTACCACTTCCGCATCGACGACGACGGCGACGTCACCGGGACCTGGGACGGCAACCGGTTCTGGTTCCTGCTGCTCGGCGAGCACCAGGAGATCCTCCAGGTCCGCGGTCGCTGGTCCACGACCCTGCCTGTCACCTCACGCCTCGCCGTGCTCCAGGCAGTCAACGACTGGAACCGCGAACGCATCTGGCCCAAGGTCTACGTCCGCGAGGAGAGCCAGGGGCTGGCGCTGTACGCCGAGGTCTCGGTCGACCTCGAACGAGGAGCGACCGACGACCAGCTCGGTCAGGTCGTCTCGTGCGGGCTCGGGACCGCGGTCCAGCTGTTCAACACGATCGGCGGTCAGCTCCCGCCGGTCTGAGGCGGTCTCCGGCGGGGCGCGGGGTCCTGAGGCGTGGACCTTCGCGTGCGGGCCCGTCCGACGACGAGCCCGCACACCTGCTCAGGGACGTCGCAGGCTCGGCAGTCCCAGGCTGACCGGGCCACCGGCGGCAGGCGCCCCGTGCGAGTGCCCGTGGTCGTCGCCGCCCCCCAGGCGCGTCTTCTCGCGCGCGACCCAGGCGTCGCCCGAGCGCGTGCGGCGCACCGAGTACGTGCCGGTCCCACCGATGCCCGTGGCCCCGGCGACGGCCGAGTCGGCGACCAGGTGGTACGGAGCCGACCGGGTGACCTCGACGGTCACCATGTCCCCGGGTCGGGGCAGGCGCGGGTCCAGGTCGTCGGCCAGGCGCGGGTCGTCGGCCAGGACGTCGCCGTCCGCACGACCGGCCATGAGGGTCACGACGTCGTCGGGCACGGCCAGGTGCACCAGACGGTTGTCCGCCGCACGGCCGGTCAGGCGGTGCGTCGCGCCGTCCTTGCGGCCCGACCCCTCGGTCACGAGCACCTCGACCGTGCGCCCGACCTGGCGTGCGGACTCCTCGGCGCTGACCCGGTCCTGGAGCGCCTGGAGCCGTTCGTAGCGCTCCTGGACGACCTCCTTGGGCAGCTGGTCCGGCAACGTCGCGGCCGGGGTCCCCGGTCGCTGGGAGTACTGGAACGTGAAGGCCGACGAGAACCGGGAGGCCTCGACGACGCGCAGCGTCTCGGCGAAGTCCTCCTCGGTCTCGCCCGGGAAGCCCACGATGAGGTCGGTCGTGATCGACGCGTCGGGCATGGCCTCGCGCACGCGGTCGAGGATCCCCAGGAACTTCTCCGACCGGTAGGAGCGGCGCATGGCCCGCAGGATGCGGTCCGACCCGGCCTGGAGGGGCATGTGCAGCTGCGGCATGACGTTGGGAGTCTCGGCCATCGCCGCGATCACGTCGTCCGTGAAGGCCGCGGGGTGGGGGGACGTGAAGCGCACGCGCTCGAGGCCCTCGATCTCCCCGCACGCACGCAGCAGCTTGGCGAACGCCCCACGGTCGCCGAACTCGACGCCGTAGCTGTTGACGTTCTGGCCCAGCAGGGTCACCTCGATCGCGCCCTGGTCGACGAGCGCCTGGACCTCGGCCAGGACCTGCCCCGGGCGCCGGTCGCGCTCCTTGCCGCGCAGGTGCGGCACGATGCAGAACGTGCACGTGTTGTTGCACCCGACGCTGATCGACACCCAGCCGGCGTAGACCGACTCTCGCTTGGTGGGCAGCGTCGAGGGGAAGACCTGGAGGGACTCGGCGATCTCGACCTGTGCGGCCTCGTTGTGCCGGGCACGCTCGAGCAGGACGGGCAGGGCGTCGAGGTTGTGCGTGCCGAACACGACGTCGACCCAGGGGGCCTTCTCGACGATGCCGGACCGGTCCTTCTGCGCGAGGCAGCCCCCGACCGCGATCTGCATGCCGGGCCGCTTGGCCTTGATCGACGCGAGCTGCCCGAGGTTCCCGTACAGGCGCGTGGCCGCGTTCTCACGGACCGCGCACGTGTTGATGACGACGACGTCCGCGCGGTGTGCGGCCTCGTCGGCGGCCTCCGCGCGGGTGTAGCCGGCCTGCTCGAGCATGCCGGCCATGTGCTCGGAGTCGTGCACGTTCATCTGGCAACCCAGGGTGCGGACCATGTAGGTCCGCGGCGCGGCCGCCACGGGCGCGTCGGAGGGACCCGCTACGGGGCTGTCATCGGGGCGCAGGGCGGTGGAGAACATCACCGTCAAGGGTACGGCGCCGCGAGCGCCCGGCCGAAACGCTGGTTCTCCGGCCGCCGGGCATCTGTTGCCCTTCTGTTGCCGAACTGTTGCCGGAAACAGTGGCGTGCGCAACAAATCCCCCCTAGGTTCATGAAATGGACGCGCAACCGAACACCCCGAGCGACGCTGCCGATGCGTCGCCCACCACACCCCTGTCCGCGCCCGCCGGGGCGTCCCGTGACGACGAGCTCGGCGCCCCGCTCGTCGAGCTCCGCGGGGTGAACAAGCACTTCGGCGACCTCCACGTCCTCAAGGACGTGGACCTCACGGTGCGACGCGGAGAGGTGCTCGTCGTGATCGGCCCCTCGGGCTCGGGGAAGTCGACGCTGTGCCGGGCCATCAACCGGCTCGAGACGATCGACACGGGCGCCATCGTGATCGACGGCGAGCCTCTCCCCGAGGAGGGCAAGGCGCTCGCCCGGCTCCGGTCGGACGTCGGGATGGTCTTCCAGTCGTTCAACCTCTTCGCCCACAAGACGATCCTCGACAACGTGACGCTCGGCCCGCTCAAGGTCCGTCGCATGAAGTCCGCGGACGCCAAGAAGGAGGCGCTGGCCCTGCTGGACCGCGTCGGGATCGGGAACCAGGCCGACAAGATGCCGGCCCAGCTCTCGGGCGGGCAGCAGCAGCGCGTGGCGATCGCCCGGGCGCTGGCCATGCACCCCAAGGTCATGCTCTTCGACGAGCCCACCTCGGCGCTGGACCCCGAGATGATCAACGAGGTCCTCGACGTCATGGTCGCGCTGGCCAAGGAGGGCATGACCATGATCGTCGTGACCCACGAGATGGGCTTCGCGCGCAAGGCGGCGCACCGTGTCGTCTTCATGGCGGACGGGCAGATCGTCGAGGAGGCACCGCCCGAGGAGTTCTTCACGAACCCCCAGAGCCATCGCGCCCAGGACTTCCTGTCCAAGATCCTGACCCACTGACCGCACCGCAGCGACAGCACCAGCACCGACCCACCACCCCCGACCAGCACCTCCCCACGCAGCACAGCACGCCCCACGGATCCCGGCCTCGACGAAGAGCCCGGCGACCACCTGCAAGAACCGACAGCTCGACCGGCCACGAACCAGCCGGACGGAGCGGGTGACCACCAGGTCCCCCGTGACGGCTCGGCACGACGAAGGGGAAGACACCATGCGAGCACGTACCCGAACCGGAGGGCTCCTCGCCCTCACCGCGGCCACCGCCCTGATCCTCGGCGCCTGCAGCGGCGGCACCGACGACTCGGGCGGCGAGACCGACGCCGCGACGTCCGACGGCGGCGGCGAGAAGATCACCATCGGCATCAAGTTCGACCAGCCGGGTCTCGGCTTCAAGGAGGGCGACACGTACACGGGGTTCGACACGGACGTCGCCCGCTACGTCGCCGAGAAGCTGGGCTACTCGGAGGACCAGATCGAGTGGAAGGAAGCTCCGTCGGCCCAGCGCGAGACGCTGCTGAGCACCGACCAGGTCGACATGATCTTCGCGACCTACTCGATCACCGACAAGCGCAAGGAGACCGTCGCGTTCGCCGGTCCGTACTTCGTCGCCGGGCAGGACCTGCTCGTCGCCGAGGACAACACCGACATCAAGGGCCCCGAGGACCTCGAGGGCAAGAACCTCTGCTCGGTCACCGGGTCCACCTCGGCGCAGCGCATCAAGGACGAGTACGCGGCCGGGGTCCAGCTCCTCGAGCAGCCCGGCTACGCCGAGTGCGTCACGGCACTGCTCTCGGGTCAGGTCGACGCGGTCACCACCGACGACATCATCCTGGCCGGCCTCGCGGCGCAGCCCGCGAACAAGGGCAAGGTCAAGGTCGTCGGGGCGCCGTTCTCGACCGAGCGCTACGGCGTCGGGATCCCGCAGAGCAGCGACAAGTGCGAGGACATCAACGCCGCGATCACCGAGATGATCGAGGACGGGTCGTGGGAGGAGGCCATCACGACCAACACCGAGGGCACCGGGTACACCCCGAACGCCTCGGAGAACCCGCCGACGCCGGACGCCTGCGCCTGACAGGTCCGCTGCTGCGCCGGGTGAGCGCGTGCCCCCTGGGGCCGCGTTCGCCCGGCGCAGCACCCGTCCGGTCCGGTCTCGTGCGGCGTCCGCGCCGCACCTCGTGAAGGGTGACCCGTCGTGGGTGACTACCTCTCTCAGTTCTTGCGGCTCTTCGAGTCGTACGACGTCCTGGGCGCGTTCTGGGTCAATATCCAGCTCACGTTCTGGGCGGCGATCCTGGCGCTCGTCATCGGCACCGTGCTCGCGCTCATGCGGATCTCCCCGATCCCGAGCCTGCAGTGGGCCGGTGCCACGTACGTCACGCTGTTCCGCAACACGCCGTTGACGATCATCATGGTGTTCCTGACGCTCGGGGTCTGGGGCCAGCTCAAGATCCAGCTCGCCGACGACTTCCCGTCCAACTTCTTCCGCTTCGCGGTGCTGGGCCTCGCGGTCTACCACGCGGCGTTCGTGTGCGAGGCGATCCGCTCCGGGGTCAACACCGTGCCGATCGGACAGGCCGAGGCGGCCCGCGCGATCGGCCTCTCGTTCCTGCCGGCGGCACGGATCGTGATCCTCCCCCAGGCCTTCCGTGGCTCGGTGGCCCCGCTCGGCAACGTGCTCATCGCCCTCATCAAGAATTCGACCGTCGCCGCCGCGGCCGGCGTCGCGACGGAGACCTCCAGCCTCATGAAGACCATGATCGAGTTCGACTCCGACGTCATCATCGCGATCTTCCTGACGTTCGCGATCGGCTACGTGATCCTCGTGATCCCGGTCGGGCTCGCGACGACCGCGCTCTCGCGCCGTCTGGCGGTGAAGCGATGACCGCCCAGCAGCAGACGGTCCTGTTCGACGCCCCCGGGCCTCGAGGCCGGCGCACCATCCTGATCGGCAACGTCGTGGGGGCGATCGTGGTCGCGGGCATCGCGGCCTACGCCCTGGTGCTGCTGGGCCGCGAGGGCCAGCTCACCGCGGAGAAGTGGCAGCCGATCTTCACGGCCGACGCCTGGGAGAACTTCTACCTCCCGGGCCTGCTCGACACCCTGCGCGCGGCAGGCGTCGCGATCGTCGGGGCGATCGTGTTCGGTCTGCTCTTCGGCATCGGGCGCCTGTCGGCGGTCAAGGCCGTGCGCTGGCTCTCGGGCCTGGTCGTCGAGTTCTTCCGGGCCGTCCCGGTCCTGCTCATGATGATCTTCTTCTGGCTCTTCCTGGCCCAGCTCAAGGTGCCCGACGCACCGTTCATGGCGGTCGTGATCGCCCTGATCCTCTACAACGGGTCCGTGGTCGCCGAGCTGGTCCGCTCGGGGGTCTACGGGCTGCCCAAGGGGCAGGGTGAGGCGGCTCTGGCGGTCGGGCTCACGCGGGGCCAGTCGCTCCGGTCGGTCGAGGTGCCGCAGGCGCTCATCGCGATGCTCCCGGCGCTGGTCTCCCAGCTCGTCGTGGTCCTCAAGGACACCGCGCTCGGCTACATCATCACGTACACCGAGCTCCTCCAGGAGTCGCGTCGCCTCGGATCCGCCTACGGCAACATCCTGCAGTCGCTGCTGATCGCGGCGATCCTGTTCATCACGATCAACTACGTGCTCTCGAAGGTCGCCGAGATCCTGGCGCGCCGCCTGCGGGGTCGGACCGCCGGCCCGGTCCGGGCGGCGACGCCCGGGCTCGCGGTCGGGGCGCGCGGGGCGGCTCCGGTCGGCACGGCACCGGCCGCACCTCCTGCACCGAAGTGACCGGCACGTAGGTGTTCGGCTCGCTGCGGCCGTCCCGGGTCTCACGACCCGGGACGGCCGCTGCGTGTCCGTCGACCTCGACGTCCCGCGCGAGCGGAGTGCCCCGCGGCCCGACGGCGGGGCTCGTCGTCAGAGGTCGTCGAACCCGCCGTAGGGCTCGTCGTCCGCCTCCTCGCCCTCACGGGCGAGCTCTTCGCGGACCAGGGTGAGCGCGAGCCCCGGGCTGTAGCCCTTGCGGGCGAGCATTCCGACGACGCGTCGGGTGCGGACCTCACGGTCGAGGCCGGTGGTCCTGGCCAGGCGCCGCTGGACGAGCTCACGAGCCGCGTCGTGCTCGTCGTCGTCGTCGACCTGGTCGAGGGCGCCCGTCGCGGTCTCGTCGTCGATGCCCTTGCGCCGCAGCTCCTGTGCGATGGCCCGACGGGACAGGCCTCGCTCGCCGTGGCGGGTGCGGACGATCATCCCGGCGTACTCGGCGTCGTCGACCAGCCCGACCTCCTCGAAACGGTCGAGGATCGGTTCGAGGACCTCGGACGGGTATCCCTTGCGGGTCATGGCGTCCATGAGCTGACGGCGGCTCTTGGGGGCTGCCGTGAGCGTCCGGAGGATCGCTTCGCGGGCGTGCTCGGTGAGCTCGGCCCCGGCCAGGGCTCCCGACTCCACGCGGTCGGCGATCGTGGGACGCGGCTTGCGTTCCTTGCGTTCCCCCGAGTAGTCGCGGCGCCGGGTCGTGCTCGATCCTCGGCTCGCAGACCGCTCACCGAACCCGCTGCTGCCGAAGCTGCTGCTCTTGCCGGTGGCCCTACCACCGCCGAGGCCAGACGAGCCGAACCCGGACACCCCCTGCGTCGGCTTCCGTCGGCTCGGAGCGCTGCCGCTGCGGGCCACGGGCCCCCTCCGGTCCGGGGTGCCGCCCGCTGCCCCGGAGACGTCGCCCGCCGTGCCGGAGGCGCCGATGGGCGCGTCCCCCTCCTCACCGGGAAGGGGACGCGCCCACTCGGGCATCTGGTCCAGCGGGTCGTCGACGATCAGAGGACGGCCTTCTTGCCCTTACCGGCCGGGGCCGCCGCAGGGGTGACCGGAGCGACCGCGGGTACCTCGTCCGCGGGGGCGTCGACCTTGGCCCCGACGCCGAGCTTCTCCTTGATGCGCTTCTCGAGCTCGTTGGCGAGGTCCGGGTTGTCGCGCAGGAAGCTGCGTGCGTTCTCCTTGCCCTGGCCGAGCTGGTCCCCGCCGTAGGTGAACCAGGACCCGGACTTGCGCACGAAGCCGTGCTCGACGCCCATGTCGATCAGGCCGCCCTCGCGCGAGATGCCGACGCCGTACAGGATGTCGAACTCGGCCTGCTTGAAGGGCGGGGCCATCTTGTTCTTGACGACCTTGACACGCGTGCGGTTGCCGACCGCGTCCGTGCCCTCCTTGAGGGTCTCGATGCGGCGGATGTCCAGGCGGATCGAGGCGTAGAACTTCAGGGCCTTGCCACCGGTCGTGGTCTCGGGGGTCCCGAAGAAGACGCCGATCTTCTCGCGGAGCTGGTTGATGAAGATCGCGGTGGTGCCGGACTGGCTCAGGGCACCCGTGAGCTTGCGCAGCGCCTGGGACATGAGGCGCGCCTGGAGGCCGACGTGGCTGTCACCCATCTCGCCCTCGATCTCGGCCTTGGGCACGAGCGCCGCGACCGAGTCGATGACGATGATGTCGATGGCGCCCGAGCGGATCAGCATGTCCGTGATCTCGAGGGCCTGCTCGCCCGTGTCCGGCTGCGAGACGAGCAGCGCGTCGGTGTCGACGCCCAGCTTCTTCGCGTACTCGGGGTCCAGCGCGTGCTCGGCGTCGATGAACGCCGCGATGCCGCCCGCGCGCTGGGCGCTGGCCACGGCGTGGAGCGCGACGGTCGTCTTGCCGCTGGACTCGGGGCCGTAGATCTCCACGACACGGCCGCGCGGGAGGCCGCCGATGCCGAGCGCGATGTCCAGGGCGATCGACCCGGTGGGGATGACCTCGACCGGCGCGCGACCCTCGTCGCCGAGGCGCATCACCGATCCCTTGCCGAAGTTGCGGTCGATCTGTGCGAGGGCGGCTTCGAGCGCCTTCTCGCGGTCTGCGGGTGCGGGCATGTCGGTCACCTTTGCGTGCGGGGCACGGAACCGTGCCGAAGTATGTTCGAGGCCGAAGACCTCAGGAAGCCTGTGTCGTGTCCCGACGGTACGTGCCGCCACTGACACTCGTCGTCCCCCGTGCCCTGCCTGTGGATGACGGGCTGTCGGCGAGTGCTGTGCACAACTCTACCCGAACACCTGTTCGAGAGGCCGTCCTGTGCGGCGTGTCGTCGAGCACGCCCCGCGCGCCCGCCACACGCCCGTCGCGGCCCGCGACGCACCGGTCCCACGACTGGCACGAGCCTTCACCGCCCCGTCGCGGGCCCCGCCCACGCCCTCAGCCCTCCCACGACTCCCCCGGCCGCAGCACGACCGCCCGGGTCTCAGGAGCCCACCGGTGCACCGCGGCCGCGAACGCGTCCCCCGCGTGGTCCATCCAGCCGCGCGGCAGGTTCTGCCCGCCCGGCGCGTGCAGCGTCCCCCAGTGAACCGGGATCGCGAGCCGCACCCCGACCGCCGCGCACACGCGCGCCGCCTCGGCCGGTCCCAGGTGTCCGCCCGACAACCGCGGCCCCCAGCCCGCCACGGGCACCAGGGCGACGTCGACCGGCCCGCCCGCGAGCGCCGGCAGGTGCACCATGCCGGGGTAGGCCTCGGTGTCGCCGAGCGCCCAGAGGGTCCAGCCGCCCGACTGCACGAGGTGCCCCACCGCGGCGTTGGGTCGGTGCGGCATGGGCCGGTGCCCGTGCACCGCCGGGGTGAGGTGGACGCGGACGTGCGCTCCGACGTCGTGCCAGGAGCCGTGCTCCCCGGCCGCGCCCGGGACCCGGGGACGCCCCGGCACAGCACCCGCGAGCGGGTGCTCGTCGTGCTCGGAGCCGGTGCCGAGCCCCACCCCGGTGAGCCCCTTGGAACGCAGCCAGCGCGCGTTGGCGGGGGCGGTCAGGACCGGCACGTCCCCCAGCAGCCGCAGAGACCCCAGCTCGGCGTGGTCGTGGTGCAGGTGCGAGAGCAGGACCGCGTCGGCGTCCCGCCAGACCTCGGCGGGCCGCACTCCGCGTCGCCGCAGCAGCCCGGCGTGCCGCTTCAGCAGGGGGTCGGTGACGATCCGCACGCGGCCGTCGGGCGTCGCGACGTCGAGCACCGCGCTCGAGTGGCCGAGCCACGTGACCCTCAGCCCGGGGGCCACCTGCTCCTCGGTCATGTCCGGACCCCCAGCTCCTCGAGCCAGCGCACGAGCTCGCGGTGCACCGCCTCGGCTCCCACCAGCATGCGCGTCCCGCCCACGTCCTCGCGCGCTCCGTCAAACACCCGCAGGCTCGCGGGGTGCAGCAGGATCGCCTCGTTCTGGGCACCGCCCAGCCCGCCGTGCGAGCCCACGAGCCCCTCGAACGCGTGGACCAGACCCGCGTCGTCGACGCTCGAGACCAGGAGGAGGTCGCTCGCGTGCTCGAGCGAGGCCGCCCGCAGGAGGTCGGGCGCCGCGCGCGGCCCGTACGCCGCGAGCGGGTCCTCGCCATGGACCTGACCCGAGACCAGGTGGCGGCTGCCCGCCGGGCCGTACGCGACGACGTCGGGCACCTCGCCCTCCGGGGGCCTGTTCTCCTGCACGACCACGACCCCCACGGCCTGGTTCGCGACCAGGCCTGGCACGAGCGCGGGCCAGCGCGCCCGGATCTCGTCGCCCACGAGCCGCTCCGGGGAGCGCGGGAACCACACGAGGCCGAGGTTCCCCGACCCGACGACGGCGACCTCGGGCAGCTCGCCCGCGTCCGCCGGCGCGGCGTCCCGGTCCGGACCGACCAGCACGCGCCCGCCCCGCTCGGCCCGCTCGTCGTGCTCGCCCGCCCCGCCCCGCCCTCCCCGGTCGCGGCCGAGCGCGTTGAGCGCGGTGTTGACCGCGCCCCACGCCTCGGAGTCGGCCCCCGCGGCGGACCGCACCCCGGACGCCCGACGGCGCCGCTCGCCCGGTGCGGGCCGGACCGCCATGAGCCGGCGCACTTCGTCCAGGAACGAGCGGCCCACGACCTGCTCGAACGTCGCGCCGAGCGACTGCCCGTGGTCGGACAGCACCACGACCTCGTAGCGGCGGGGCGCGACCTCGGCGACCTGCTCGAGCAGCCCGACCACCCGGTCCAGCCCCTCGAGCGCCCGCATCGCCTCTGGCCGCAGCGGGCCCGCGTGGTGCGCGATCTCGTCGTAGTCGACGAGGTCCACGAACACCACGGGTGCTCCGCGCACGAGCTGCTCGGCGACGAGCGAGGTGTTGAGGTCGCGCAGCACCACGTTGGAGACCGCACGCAGCACGGGGTAGGCCCCCAGGCGCGAGACGCGGGGCTCCACGTCCCGCACCGCCTGCTGCCACCCCTGGTAGAGCTCCTTGAAGAACTCGCCCACGGTGCCCACGAGCGCCCGGACCAGCACGAACGGGCTCGAGAAGAAGTGGACGAACACCTGCCCGGGCCCCAGGCCCGCGCGGGCGCGGCTCATGACGAGCAGGTTCGTCCCGGCGTCTCCCGAGAACATCGTCGAGACCGCGACCCCACCGCCCGCGAGCAGGCCGCGGCCGTCGCTCATGAGGGCCTCGACCCGCGCCGCGTCGGCGGGGTGGTTGGTCACCACGAGCCGACCCTGCTCGCGGTCCCACCACCGGAACGCGGGCACGTGCTCGCTCGTGCCGTGCAGGAGCCCGGCCTGGCTCGCGGGCGTGGTCGACGGGACGCGCGCCCACCACGTCTCGAGGTCGTGCGTCCCGGCGCTGATCCACCGTGCGAGGTTCGGCGCCAGTCCGGCCTGGACGGCGTGGTCGAACGTCGAGCGCGCGACGCCGTCGAGCTGGACGACCAGGAGGCCCGCGGGACGGGAGCCGGGGACGGGGGCCGGCGGGCTGTCCGACAGGTCAGCAGCGCCCGGCGGCCCGGTCGGGCCGCCGGCCTTGCTCCCTCCCCCGCCCGACGACGCCCGCGCGGCCCGGCGGGCGGCCGTGCGCTGCGCCCGGCGGGCACGCCGCAGCAGGTTGTCGATCACGTAGTCGTTGTCGCTCGCGCCGATCGCCCAGCGGCCGATCGCCATGAAGAACGCCGCCAGGACGAGCACCGCCACGACGCTGCCCCAGTCGTCGGTCTCGAACCCCGGCAGGTACGTGAGCGCGAGCCACGCCACGAGCACCTGGCCCGCGAGCCCCGAGACCAGCGCCCCGACGACGCCCGCGCGCCCGGCGACGACACGCCACAGGGGCCGAAGGACCGCGTCGCCGACCCCGACGACGAGCGCCGCGAGGAAGACCGACCACCACGACGTGATCCGCACGCCCGGGACGATCCAGATCGCGAGCCCCAGCCCGGCGGTCGTCGACGCGAGGGACCAGAGGGCTCCCGTCAGGTCGTGCAGCGAGAACGGGAGCCGATGCCTCATGCGGCCATGATGCCGCGCACGACGGGCGGGCGCGCGGGCGGCGCCTGGCGGTTCGCGGCTGCACACCCGCCCACCCGGCGACGAGCGCCTACCGCGCGGGCGGCGCCTGGCGGTTCGCGTCCTTGCCCCACCGCTGCGCGTCCGGCACCTCCAACGCGTCGCACAACGCGTGCCACACGTAGCGCGGCTCGACGCCGTCCTCGAGGGCCTGGACCGCGGTGCGGTCGTCCAGGGCGTTGAGCACCTGGTCCCTGGTCAGGGCGCGACCGTAGGCCGATCCGAAGACCTCGTCCACCAGCTGCCAGAACTCTCGATACCGCACGGGGACAGCCTGCCACGTCTCAGGGGGCACGTCCGACGCGGCTCCACCGGCAGGGAGCGGTTGTCGGTGGCAGCGCCCACAATGGCGAGGTGACGTCCCCCGACCCGCTCGCCGGCTTCAGCGCTCCGACCCGCGCATGGTTCGAGGGTGCGTTCGAGCGCCCCACGGCAGCGCAGGCGGGCGCCTGGGAGGCGATCGGCAGCGACCGGCACGCGCTGGTCGTGGCCCCGACCGGCTCGGGCAAGACCCTCGCGGCCTTCCTGTGGTCGCTCGACCGGCTGCTCACGCGTCCCGACGAGCAGCCACCGGGTGGCCTCGCGTCAGGGCCGGACGACGACCGTGCGCAGCGCTGCAAGGTCCTCTACGTCTCACCCCTCAAGGCGCTGGCCGCGGACGTCGAGCGCA
The DNA here is from genome assembly GCF_001428945.1 of Oerskovia sp. Root918. Taxonomy (NCBI): domain Bacteria; kingdom Bacillati; phylum Actinomycetota; class Actinomycetes; order Micrococcales; family Cellulomonadaceae; genus Oerskovia; species Oerskovia sp. Root918. Next base: position 286,370 of record NZ_LMJG01000011.1, on the reverse strand, counting down.
ACCTGCGCTCGCCGCTCGCGGGCATCCGGCAGGCCGCCGTGCGGCTCGGGACCACGGTCCCGGACGTCGTGGTCGGCACCCGCACGGGCGACACGCCCGCGAGCGAGCGGCGGCGCTTCGGCGTCGCTCCCCCGGACATCCTCATCACGACCCCCGAGTCGCTGTTCCTCGTCCTGACCTCGCAGGCGCGTGCGGGGCTGGCCGGCGTGCAGACCGTCATCATCGACGAGATCCACGCCGTGGCCGGGACCAAGCGTGGGGCGCACCTCGCGGTCTCGCTCGAGCGGCTCGACGCCCTGCTCCCGGTGCCCGCGCAGCGCGTGGGCCTCTCGGCCACTGTCCGACCGGTCGAGGCGGTCGCGACCTTCCTCGCGGGGCACCGCCGGCCGGACGACCAGGGACGCGAGGTCGTCGTCGTGCAGCCTCCCTCGGAGAAGAAGATCGAGGTCGACATCGTCGTCCCGGTCCCCGACCTCTCCGACCTGCGCAGCGCGCCAGGCCCCAGCAGGGCCACCGGGGCCGAGGACCTTGCGCCCCTGCCCGACGGCGAACCCGACCTCTCGGGCCCGGCCACGGCTCGCCCGCCGCGTCCGTCGGTGTGGCCGCACGTCGAGGAGCGCGTCGTGGACCTCGTGGCCGAGCACCGCTCGACGCTCGTCTTCACCAACTCCCGGCGCGGGGCCGAGCGGCTCACGGCCCGCATGAACGAGGTCTGGGCCGAGCGGCAGGGCGAGGACGTGCCGGACGTCGGGACGCTCCAGCCCGCGCAGGTCCTGGCCCAGTCGGGCGCGAGCGCGGGCACCGAGCCCGTGATCGCCCGGGCCCACCACGGCTCCATGAGCCGGGCCGAGCGCACCCGCACCGAGACCGAGCTCAAGGACGGGCGCCTGCCCGCGGTCGTCGCGACGTCCTCGCTCGAGCTGGGCATCGACATGGGCGCGGTGGACCTCGTGGTCCAGGTCGGGGCGCCGCCCTCGGTCGCGAGCGGGCTCCAGCGCATCGGGCGCGCGGGCCACCAGGTGGGTGCGGTGTCCCACGGTGTGGTGTTCCCGACCTTCCGGGGCGACCTGGTGCCCTCGGCGGTGATCGCGGACCGCATGCGCACCGGGCAGATCGAGCACCTGCACGTGCTCTCGAACCCGCTCGACGTCCTCGCGCAGCAGGTCGTGGCCATGGTCGCGCTCGACGACTGGACCGTCGCGGACCTCGCGGCCCTCGTGCGGCGCAGCGCGCCGTACGGCGCCCTGGGCGACGCGACGCTGCACGCCGTGCTGGACATGCTCGCGGGCCGCTACCCCAGCGAGGACTTCGGCGAGCTGCGCGCGCGGATCGTGTGGGACCGGACGTCGGGCCTGCTCAGCGGGCGCCCCGGCGCGCTGCGGCTCGCCGTCACGAGCGGCGGGACCATCCCGGACCGGGGTCTGTACGGCGTGTTCCTCGCGACGGACCCCTCCACGACCGCGGGCCCCGAGGACACCGCCGGGGTGCTCGGCGACGCGCCCGGCGGCGCCGCGACGGGTGCGCGGGCGCGGGGTGGTCGGCGGGTGGGCGAGCTCGACGAGGAGATGGTCTACGAGTCGCGCGTGGGCGACACGTTCACGCTCGGGTCGAGCACGTGGCGCATCGAGGACATCACCCCGGACCGCGTGCTGGTGACTCCCGCGCCGGGCGCGCCCGGGCGCCTGCCGTTCTGGAAGGGCGACTCGCCCGGTCGGCCCGCCGAGCTCGGCCGGGCCGTGGGTTCCTGGGTGCGCGAGCTCGAGTCGCTGGCCGCGACCGGCGGGCCGCTCTCCGAACGCCTGCGCGACGCCGGGCTCGACGCCTGGGCGACCGACAACCTCGTCGCCTACCTCGCGGACCAGCGGGAGGCCACGGGCCGCGTGCCGGACGACCGGACCGTCGTCGTCGAACGCTTCCGCGACGAGCTGGGCGACTGGCGCGTCGTCATCCACTCGCCCTACGGGGCCAAGGTCCACGCGCCGTGGGCGCTCGTCCTGGGCGCTCGGCTGCGCGACCGCTACGGCCTGGACGCCGCGGCCATGCACTCGGACGACGGGATCGTGCTGCGGCTGCCGGACCTGGGCGACGGCGGCTGGGGCGACGAGCCCGGCGGCACGGCCGGACCGGGGGGCGCGGGCTCGCCCGTCGTGACGGCCGAGGACCTGCTCCTCGCCCCCGAGGAGGTCCTCGACGAGGTCCGTGCCGAGCTCGGCGGCTCCATCATGTTCGCCGCGCGATTCCGCGAGGCGGCGGCCCGCGCCCTGCTGCTCCCCCGGCGCCGCCCCGACAAGCGCCAGCCCCTGTGGCAGCAGCGGCAGCGCTCGGCCCAGCTGCTCTCGGTCGCGAGCGAGTACCCCGAGTTCCCGATCGTCCTGGAGGCCGCGCGCGAGTGCCTCCAGGACGACTTCGACGTCGCCGCGCTGACCGAGCTCATGCGGGACCTGGCCGCGGGCAGGGTCCGGCTGGTCGACGTCACGACCCCGACCCCGTCCCCCTTCGCCCAGTCGCTCCTGTTCGGGTACACGGCCCAGTTCCTGTACGACGGCGACGCTCCCCTCGCCGAGCGCCGCGCGGCCGCGCTCTCGCTCGACCCCACGCTCCTGGCCGAGCTGCTCGGCACCGAGGGCGGGGCCTCGCAGCTCGCGGACCTGCTGGACCCTGAGTCGGTCGAGCGGACCGAGGCCGAGCTCGGCGCCCTGGTGCCGAGCCGCCAGGCGCGGCACGCGGAGGACGTGTGGGACCTGCTGCGCAGGCTCGGCCCGCTCCCGGCCGCGGAGGTCGCGCGCCGCACGCGCGAGGAGGTGCGCGAGGAGGTGCCCGCCTGGCTCACGGGCCTCGAAGGGGCGCGCCGGGTGATCCAGGTGCGTCTGGCCGGCGTGCCCGACGCCGTCGCGCAGCAGTGGGCCGTGGTCGAGGATGCCGGGCGGCTGCGGGACGCGCTGGGGGTCGCCCTGCCCACCGGCATCCCCGAGGTCTTCACCGAGCCGGTCCCCGACCCGCTGGGCGACCTCGTGCGGCGCCACGCCCGCACGCACGGACCGTTCGGGGCGCACGAGGTCGCGTCGCGCTTCGGGATCGGCGTCGCGGTCGCCACGGGGGTCCTGCGGCGGCTCGAGGCCGCCCGGGTGCTCGTGTGCGGCCGCCTGCGCCCCGAGTCCCTCGGCGGGACGGGTGAGGAGTGGTGCGACGCCGAGGTCCTGCGCACCCTGCGCCGTCGGTCGCTCGCCGCGCTGCGGGCCGAGGTCGAGCCCGTCGCCCCCGAGGCCCTGGGCGTGTTCCTCCCGCGCTGGCACGGGATCGGCACGCTGCGGGGCACCGACGGGCTGCTGCGGGTCGTCGAGCAGCTCTCGGGGGCTGCGGTCCCCGCCTCGGCGCTCGAGACGCTCGTGCTGCCCGCACGCGTGATCGACTACTCGCCCGCTCTGCTCGACGAGCTGACCACCACGGGCGAGGTCCTGTGGTGCGGGCACTCGTCGCTGCCCGGTGGCAAGGACGGGCTCGTGAGCCTGCACCTCGCCGACGCCGCACCGCTCACCCTTCCCGAGGTGACGCCCCTCGAGGAGGACGGCCCGCTCGACAGCGACCTGCACCGGGCGGTCGTCGACCTGCTCACCGGCTCGGGGGGATTCTTCCTGCCCCGTATCGCCGAGCTCGCGGGCGCGTCCCAGGCGGCGACGCTGGAGGTGCTGTGGGACCTCGTGTGGGCGGGCTGGGTCACCAACGACGGGCTCGGGGCCCTGCGCAGCCGCCTCGGCCCGGGAGGCGGCGCGCACCGCGCACCGCGCGCCCCCGTCCGCGCCCGCCCCCTGTCGCGCGGCCGGTTCGCCTCGCTCGGGGCCGGCTCACCGGGCGCAGCGCGCGGTGAGTCCGACCTGCGCGGTGGCTCGGGCCGGTGGTCGGCGCTCCCCGCGCGCGAGCCCGACCCCACGCGGCGCACGCACGCCCTGACCCGGGTCCTGCTCGACCGTCACGGTGTGCTGACCCGCGGCGCGGCGCCCTCCGAGGGCGTGACGAACTACTTCCGAGGCGTCTACCGCGTCCTGTCGGAGCTCGAGACCACGGGCACCGTCCGGCGCGGCTACTTCGTCGAGCACCTGGGCGGCTCGCAGTTCGCGCTGCCGGGGGCCGTCGACCAGCTCCGCACCGACGCCCAGGACCGCGAGCACGCCGCGGAGTCGGCGGGCCGTCGCGAGCTCTCGGCGCTGCTGCTCGCCGCGACCGACCCGGCCAACCCCTACGGTGCTGCCCTGCCGTGGCCCGAGCCCCGGGTCCCTCACGAGCCGGGGGGTGGGGCGCCCGTCGGCCTCGGGGCGCGGGGCGGGGCCGCGGTAGGCGGCCGGTCGGAGGCGCGCACGTCGGCGACCGCGACCGTGGGGGCCGCGACCGCCCTCGCCGTCGTACCGGGCACCGAGCCCACCCGCGCCGTGGCGCGCGCGACCCACCGGCCGGGACGCAAGGTGGGCTCCGTCGTCGTGCTCGCGGGCGGCGACCTGGTCCTGTACGTCGAGCGCGGCGGTCGCTCCCTGATCTCGTTCGGCGACGACTCCGAGACCTCGGCGCGCCGCCTCGCGCTGGCGTGCGCCGAGCTCGCGCGCGCGTCGCGTGCCGGGCTGCTCGGCAAGATGGTCATCGGACGGATCGACGGGATCGACGCCCTCGCCGGAGCGGGCAGCACGGCGTCGCGCGCGTTCGGTGTGACTGCTGCCCTCATGGAGGCGGGCTTCCGTCCCACCCCGCGGGGCCTGCGCGCATGACCGGCCGAGGGGCTCCTGGTGCCTGAGGGCGACGTCGTCAAGGTCACGGCGCAACGCCTCGACGCGGCGCTGCGCGGACGGGCCGTGGAACGTGCCGAGCTGAGGTGGCCCAGCGCAGCGAGCATCGACCTCACGGGCCGGACCGTCGTCGAGGTCCGGCCGTACGCCAAGCACCTCCTGACCCGGTTCGACGACGGCACGACCCTGCACACGCACCTGCGGATGGAGGGACAGTGGCGCGTCGCCCGCACGGGCACGGTCGGAGCCGGCGCGCGCGGCACCGACGTCCGGGCGGTCCTCGCGAACGAGGTGTGGACCTGCGTCGCTGAACGGCTCGGCATGCTCGACGTGGTCCGCACCCGCGACGAGCACGTCCTGCTCGGGCACCTGGGCCCCGACGTCCTCGCGGACGACTTCCTCAGCTCCCCGGACTCCGGCGTCCTGCTCGCGCTCGCACGCCTGCGCGGCGCGGCAGCAGCAGGCGGCTTCCCGGCGCAGGCGACCGCGGGAGGCCCGACGGGCACCGGGTCCCGAGGGCTTCCCCTGGCCGACGCCCTGCTCGACCAGCGCGGGGTCGCCGGGCTCGGCACCATCTACACGGCCGAGAGCCTGTTCGCCCAGGGCCTGTGGCCGTGGACCCAGGTGTCCGACGTCTCCGACCGCGACCTGGAGGCGCTGCTGCGGACCGCGCGCGGCCAGATGCTCCGCAGCGTCGCGGAGGGGGTGGGCACGGTCCGGCGGCACGTCCACGGCAGAGCACGACGGGCGTGCCACCGATGTGGCACGCCCGTCGCTGTCGCCCGGGCGAACGAAGCGCCGTTCGAGCGACCGATCTTCTACTGTCCGAGCTGTCAGAAGCCCTGAGGCTCCGTCAGCCGACCGGCTGAAGGTCCTCGCGCATGCGCCGCGCGCTCTCTGCAGCCGCTCCCCGACCCATGAGCGTGACGGCGAAGTCTGCGGGGATCGTGTCCGGGATCATCAGACCCTCGGCCACGGCGACCCGGTCGCTGACCTCGCGCAGCACCAGCGACATGGGGATGTCGAGGGCCTCGCAGATGGAGCCCAGGAGCTCGGACGACGCTTCCTTCTGACCGCGCTCGACCTCGCTGAGGTACCCCAGGGAGACGCGTGCGGCCGAGGACACCTCTCGCAGGGTGCGGCCCTGTCGCTGGCGAGCGTCTCGCAGCACGTCCCCGATCTCTCGACGAAGAACAATCATCTGGCGGCCCCCTTCCGTGTCCCGTGCGACCGTCGGAGCCTGCCTGGCTCCGGTGGTGGTTCGCTGACCTGTCGTTCCCCGCGCCCCTCGCGTGGGGATCGTCCTACCGTACCCCGCACCCGGGGCAGTCTCATGTGCTGATCTGTTGAATGGCCTCTTGGCGATCACGTGCTGTTCAACGTCGCTCCCACCCAGGTTGTTCCCGCACCACGCCGAAGTCCACACGGTTGCCTGGTGTTCACGAACTCTCCACGTGTTCGCCCGCGCTCGGCCTTGCTCGTCCCACCGGACGGCAACTTCACCCGGTGATCGTCACCCGTGCCAGGGTGAGGACGTGCCGGCCCGCGGCGTCGCGGACCGTCGCGCGGTCGCCGTCGAGCCGGAGCTCGCGGACCTCGGTGCATTCGGGCGTCGCGACCGCCACGTAGACGAGTCCCGGGGCCTTGCCGTCCTGGGGATCAGGACCGGCCACCCCGGTCGTGGCGAGGCCGACGTCGGCCCCCAGCACCCGGGCGACCCCCTGGGCCATCTGGCGCGCGACGGCGGGGTCCACCGCACCCCGCTCGGCGAGCAGCGCGCCGTCGACCCCCAGCACGCTCTCCTTCAGGTCCGTCGCGTACGCGACGACCCCACCACGCAGCACCGCGGACGCCCCGGGGACGGCGACCAGGCGGGCGCTCACGAGACCGCCCGTCAGCGACTCCGCGACCGCCAGGGTCCAACCCCGTGCCGTCGCGGCCTCGAGCAGGTCCGCAGCCTCGCGGAGGTCGGACTCGCCCGGGGTGCCCACGACGAGCCGTTCAGTCCTGCCCGGACGTGCGGGCCGCGCGCAGCGCGTCCCGGCGCAGGCGCCAGCCCTGGAACGCGTACTCGACACCCGTGACGACCGTGACGACCAGAGCCGCCACCATGGCGATCCAGCCGATCACGGAGATCCACGACGGCAGGTGGTCGAGCGGGAGCAGGAAGATCGAGATCGCCACGGACTGCAGGACCGTCTTGAGCTTGCCGCCGCGCGACGCCGGCATGACGGTGTACTTGAGCACCGCGAACCGCATGAGCGTGATGCCCAGCTCGCGGGCCAGGATGACGATCGTGACCCACCACGGGAGGTCCCCGAGGGCCGACAGCAGGACGAGCGCGGCCCCGATCAGGAGCTTGTCCGCGATGGGGTCGAGCAGCTTGCCGAGATCCGTGACCAGGTTGTACTTCCTGGCCAGGTAGCCGTCCACCCGGTCCGTCGCGGCCGCGAGGACGAACAACCCCGTCGCGACCAGGCGCCAGGTGACCGTGTGCCCGCCGTCGGCGAGCAGAGCCCACGCGAAGAACGGCACCACGGCGATCCGGGCGATAGTGACCGCGTTCGCGGAGTTCCAGGGAGACGGGACGGCTGTGACCACGGGACAAGCCTAGGCGCTCCGGGAGCGGTCGACCGACCACATCCAGAAACCGACCCTTCGGACAAGACCGAACACAACGGGCCGCCAATATCACGCATTCGTCAGATGCGCACGCCGAACGGCTAGGGTCGCAGCGTGACACGCCACGTCCGCGCAGTCCGACGCCGCCGTCGGCTCGGCCAGCTCCTTGCCGCCGGGCTCGTCGCCGGCCTCGTAGCGGCCTCGGGGGCCCTCCTCCTCGACTCCGGTGCGGTGCCCCCGGCCCAGGCGTCGGCGACCCCCGCGCCGGCTCCCGCCGAACCCAGCCCCACGCCCGAGCCGGACACCGTCTTCACGATCGTCGCCGCAGGCGACGTGCTGCCACACCTCCCCGTGCACGCGTCCGCCCGTACGGGGCCCGGCAGGTACGACTTCAGCGCCCTCCTGGCAGGGACCGACGCCTGGGTCTCGGGGGCAGACCTGGCCCTGTGCCACCTCGAGGTGCCGCTCACTGCCCCGGGCCAGCGCCCTGCGGGCTATCCGACGTTCGCCGCGGACTCCCACCTGGCGACCGATCTTCGCGAGCAGGGCTGGGACGGGTGCTCGACCGCGTCGAACCACTCCGTCGACCAGGGGCTGCCCGGGGTCGTCGCCACGCTCGATGCGCTCGACGCCGCAGGCCTGGGGCACGTCGGGACGGCCCGGTCGGCCGCCGAGGCGGTCGGCCCCGCGCTCTACGTCCTCGAGCGTGCAGGACGAGAGATCGTCGTCGCCCACCTGTCCGCGACCTACGGGACCAACGGCATGCCCGTCCCCTCGTCGGCCCCCTGGTCGGTGACGCTGCTCGCCGCCGACGACCTGGTCGCCCGTGCGACGGCTGCTCGGGCGGCGGGCGCGGACCTCGTGGTCGTGAGCATGCACGCAGGCGTCGAGTACGCGACGGCACCGACCACGGAGCAGGTCGAGCTCGCGACGGCCCTCGCTGCGTCGGGTCAGGTCGACCTGGTGCTCGGCCACCACGCCCACGTCCCGCAGCCGGTCGAGCTGCTCCCGGGCGGACCGGGAGGTCAGGGGATGTGGGTCGCGTACGGCCTGGGCAACTACGTGTCCAACCAGGACTCCGCGTGCTGCGCCCCGGGAACCGAGTCGGGGCTCCTGGTCACCGCGACCGTGACCCAGCCTGCTGATGGCGCCGCCCGCGTCACGGGGTTCGAGTGGACCGCGACGACCGTCGACCGGTTGGGCAAGCACGCGGTGCACGTCCTGCCGGAGATCCTCGCCCGGGGCACCGCGACCCTGGCGCCGGGCGAGCTCGGTGCTCGCTACGACCGGGTCAGGGCGGCCGCAGGCGCTGCCGCGGCCGAGCGGCTCACGCCCCCGGTCGCGACGGGAGCGGCCCCGCGCCTGGGAACCGAGGCCCTTGCAGGAGCAACCGCCGAGGCCGTCCCCCCGGACGATCTGCCCACCTACCGAGGCTGACACCAGGGGGCCGCAGGCTCAGCGCTCGCGCCAGTCCGCCTCGTCGCCCGCGTCGTCGTGGTACTCCTGCGCGACGGGCGGCATGTGCCCGTCGGCGCCGTCCGAGTAGTCGCGGCCGTTGCCCGCCGGCGCGCCACCGCCGCCGCCCTGGCCGTCGTAGACCCCCGGGTCCGGCTCGCCGCGCAGCATCGCGAGCGTCGCGGGCAGGTCCTCGGCCGTGAGCATGACCTCGCGCGCCTTGGACCCCTCGGAGGGGCCGACGATCTCTCGCGACTCGAGCAGGTCCATGAGCCGCCCTGCCTTGGCGAACCCGACGCGCAGCTTGCGCTGGAGCATCGACGTCGAGCCGAACTGGGTCGTGATGACGAGCTCGGCGGCCTGCAGGAGCAGGTCGAGGTCGTCGCCGATGTCCTCGTCGACCTGCTTCTTGGTCGCCGCCGCGGCCGCGACGTCGGTGCGGTAGGAGGGCTTGAGCTGCGCCTTGACGTGCTCGACGACCGCGTGGACCTCGCTCTCGCCGACCCACGCGCCCTGGACGCGGATGGGCTTGGCGGCCCCCATGGGCAGGAAGAGCGCGTCGCCCTGCCCGATGAGCTTCTCGGCGCCCGGCTGGTCCAGGACGACGCGGGAGTCCGCGAGCGAGGACGTCGCGAACGCGAGGCGTGAGGGCACGTTGGCCTTGATGAGACCCGTGACGACGTCGACCGACGGGCGCTGCGTCGCCAGGACCAGGTGGATGCCGGCGGCCCGGGCGAGCTGGGTGATGCGCTGGATCGAGGCCTCGACGTCGCGCGGGGCGACCATCATGAGGTCGGCGAGCTCGTCGACGACCACGAGCAGGTACGGGTAGGTCGCGATCTTGCGCTCCGAGCCCGGCAGCGGCTTGACCTTGCCCGCGCGCACCGCGGTGTTGAAGTCGTCGACGTGCTTGTAGCCGAACGTCGCGAGGTCGTCGTACCTGGCGTCCATCTCGCGCACGACCCACTCGAGGGCCTCGGCGGCCTTCTTGGGGCTCGTGATGATGGGCGTGATGAGGTGGGGGATGCCCTCGTAGATCGTGAGCTCGACGCGCTTGGGGTCCACGAGGACCATGCGCACCTCCTCGGGCGTGGCCCGCATGAGGATCGAGACGATCATGGAGTTGATGAAGCTCGACTTGCCCGCGCCCGTGGCGCCCGCGACGAGGATGTGCGGCATCTTCGCGAGGTTCGCGACGACGTAGCCGCCCTCGACGTCCTTGCCGACGCCCATGACCATGGGGTGCTCGGTGCGGCGCGCGACCGAGGAGCGCAGCACGTCACCCAGCACGACCGTCTCGCGGTCCGTGTTGGGGATCTCGATGCCGATCGCGGACTTGCCCGGGATGGGCGAGAGGATGCGGACGTCGGCCGAGGCCACCGCGTAGGCGATGTTCTTGGAGAGGTTCGTGATGCGCTCGACCTTGACCGCAGGCCCGACCTCGACCTCGTACCGGGTCACGGTCGGGCCACGCGTGAACCCGGTGACCTTGGCGTCGATCTCGAACTGGTCGAACACGCGCGTGAGGGACTCGACCACGCGGTCGTTGGCGGCCGAGCGCACCTTGTGGGGCGCGCCCTTGACCAGGTCGTCCTCGGAGGGCAGCACGTAGACCGTGTCGCCGTCGAGCATGGGCTGGACCCCGCGCGGGACCGGGTTGTTGGGAGGAGGCGGTGGCGGGGCGGTGGGCGACGCGGCGGTCCGCCCGACGGCGGGGATCACCTGGGTGGGCAGGTCGCCGAAGTCCTCGTGAGCGTCGGGGGGCGCGGCGGCCGCGGCCGCGGCCCGGCGGGAGCGGGCCGTCTTGCGCGCGGCCTCCTCCTCGGCCTCGAGCATCGCCGCACGCTCGAACGCCTCGTCGCCGACGTAGCCGCCGTCGAGCCGCTCGCGCTCGGCGGTGTCCGCGTCCCGCTCGGCCTTGGTCTTGCGGGTGCGCCCGGTGCGCTTCTTGCGCGGCGCGGTCTCGTCGGTCCCGTCGTGGCGCGAGACGCCGTCGGCCAGCTGGAGGCCGTCCGGGTCGGTGCCGTCCTCGCCCTCGTGGTGGTTGCCCGTCAGGCGGTCGTAGATGCCGCGCAGGCGGCTGGGGATCGCGTGCACCGGGGTCGCGGTGACCACGAGGATCCCGAAGAACCCGAAGAGCAGGAAGAGCGGCACCGCGAACCAGTGCGTGAGCCCGGTCTGCACCGGCGTCGCGAAGAGGTAGCCGATCACGCCGCCCGCGTCCTGGACGGCCGCGAAGCCGTCACGGGGGGCGGGCAGGTCCTCGGCGATGTGCACGAGCGAGCAGACCGAGACCACGATGAAGGTCAGGCCGATCGCGACGCGCGAGTTCGCCTGGGAGCGCTCGGGATGACGCATGATCCGGACCGCGAGCCACACGAGGAGGACCGGCAGGGCGACTGCGGCCACGCCGAAGACTCCTGCGGCGACCGCATGCACCGCGGTGCCGAACGCGCCGGAGATCCCCCACCACTCACGGGCCGCGACGATCACGGCGAGCGCCAGGAGGAGGAACGCGACGCCGTCGCGCCGATGTGAGGGGTCCAGCTCTCTTGCTCCCTTACCGATACTGCGTGCGACCGCGCCGACCGCGTGCGCACATCCCAGCCACAGCCCGCGCACCGCGCGGACCGGCCAGGGGGCGGGTCGACGACCCGCCTGCGAACCCGTCGGAGCGCGTGACGCGCTCGTAGGGCCCCCCGATCTCCTGGCCGTCGAACCACGTGCCGTGGTCTTCTTGCGGGAGGTCGCGGGCCGTTTCGCCGAGGTGGACGTCCGGGTCGCCATAGTAGGCACCACGGTACCTGCGCACGGGTGTTCGAGCGCGCACCTGGGGCGTGCGTGTCATGTGACGTGCACGTTCCCTGGCAGGCTCACCCGCCCCGCGCTCGCCGTCCGTCGCGCACCGGGGGCAGGATCGGAGCATGACCTCCACTCCCCTGGCCCCCCGCGAGCTGCACGAGATCGCCGACGGCGTCCACGTCGCGACCGCCGAGATCTGGACGAGCATCACGACGGTCGTCGTGTCCCAGGACGGGCGCGCCCTCGTCGTGGACCCGGGCATCACGGTCGAGGAGGTCGAGTCGCTCGCGACCGCGCTCTCGCGCCGGGGCTGGCGGGTCACCGCAGGCTTCTCGACGCACCCGCACTGGGACCACGTGCTGTGGTCCCGCTCGCTGGGCGACGTCCCGCGGTGGGCCTGCCCGACGGCGGTCCGCGCCCAGGAGCGCAGCCTCGCCGAGGACCTGACGAAGGTCGAGCGGGATGCGCCCGGGCACGACCTCGCGCTGTTCGGCCGGCTCACGCCCCTCCCCTCGACCGCAGCGGACTCCTCGACCGTGGGCGCCTCGTCCGGCACGGTCCGCCTGCCGTGGCCCGCCGCGCCACGGGGCGTGACGGCGTCGGGCGCGACGACGACTGCCCACGGCGGTCCGGGGGCGGGCGAGCCGGACGTGCTCGTGGTCGAGCACCAGGCGCACGCACCCGGACACGGCGCCCTGGTCCTGCCGGGAGCGGGCGTGATCGTCGTGGGTGACATGCTCTCGGACCTCGAGGTCCCGCTCCTGGACCTCGAGTCGCCCGACCCCGTGGGCGACTACCGCGCGGGCCTCGATGCGCTCGAGCACGCGATCTCCGAGCACGGCGTGCACACCCTCGTCCCGGGTCACGGGCACGTGTGCACGGGCAGCGACGCGATCTGGGAGCGGTTCGGGGCGGACCGGGCCTACCTCGACGACCTGGAGGTGGCCGCCGGCGACCACACGGACGACACCGGCGCCTCGGACGACCTCCGCGTCACCGGCGACCCCCGCGTCACGGGCGAGTGGGTCGTGGGCGAGCACCGCAGGCAGCTCGCCCACCTGCGCCGGGCGCGGTCGGCGTAGAGCACCCAGGACCCACCCGAGCACGGCCGGGCACCACGCGTGCGACTCCCGCGACGCCCGGTCAGCCGTCCGTCCGCGCGGGGGTCAGGCACTCGAGGTCGGCCGGCGCCCGCTCGGCGAACGGCCCGCTGAGCTCCCTCACCCGTGGCAGCGCGTCGGTCAGCGAGGGCCCCAGGAGGGTGAGCGCGTCGAGACCAGTGCTGCACCAGACCGCGAGCTCGCCGTCCGTCCGCGTCGACGGGTCCCAGAGCAGCGCGTCGCCGTTCTCGCTGAACGCGAAGACGACGAGCCGCCGGGCGACCGGCCAGTCCCCGTCGGGCTCGACCATCCAGTCGAACCCCTCGGCCTGACCGTCCTGGTAGGTCGCACGGAAGCGGTCGGTGAGGTGCGCGGCGCGGTGCTGCCACCCGTCGGCGTACCCGTCGCGCGCCGGCGGGTACACGAGCCAGAGGCCGAACAGGCGGCAGAACCCGGCACGGCTCACGAGCCGACGGTAGGAGGGCGGGAACCCCTCGCCGTCCTCGAAGCGGTGCGCGTCGAGCAGGTCGACCGACACCGCGCCGAGGGCCGGCACCCCGGTCAGGGAGAGCTGGTCGGCCACGACGACGGCCCGTCAGTCGTCGAGGCCGAGCTCGACCGACCGGGTGAGGGCCGCATCCAGCGCCGCGTCGTCGGCGACGATCCGCGACAGGTGCCGGGCCGCGACCAGCAGCGCGTCCAGGTCGGTGCCGTAGACGCTCACCATGCCGCCCTCCGGGTCGAACCCGACCGCCTCGAGGGTCTCGGGCGACTCGTCCGTGAGCACGGCCTGGAGCGCCCCCGAGAAGTCGTACCCCGACCCCTCGACGCCGTGCCGCTCGAGTGCCTCCTTGTGCTGGAGGTACTCGGGACCGCCGGGCGAGTAGATGATGCTCGAGCTCGAGTCGTGGGTCACCAGGAGGACGGGAGCGAGGCCGGAGAAGTCTGCTGAGGTTGCCATGGCCGCGATGCTAGCGACCCGCACCCACACGAGCACGGACCCGAGGACCTACGCGACCAGCAGGCCCACCCCGAGCGTCACGACCCCTGCGGCAACGGCGATCGCCCCGGCAGGCAGCAGCACGACCCACCGGTTGGGCGCCCCACGCCCCGCACCGGTCGCGGACAGGAAGAACCCGCCGGGCAGGAGGATCGCCCCGACGAGGACGCCCACCCCCGCGACCCAGTTCCAGAAACCAGTGAGCGCGGTCGCCTGGCTCAGCACGAGGCACAGCAGGCCCAGGATCACGAGCACCCCCGCGTGCGCGTGCCCCGCCCGGAAGAACGAGGTCTGGAAGGGCGTGGCCGGAACCTTGCCCGTGACGACCTTGACGAGGAAGTACCCGCCGGACTCGATCCCGACGATCGTCAGGAGCACGATCCCGGCAGTGATACGGACGGCGTCGGTGAGCTCGAGCACGAGGGCCTCCCCTGGTCGGCCGAGCGGGCTCGGCGGAATTTACGAACACTGTTATAGAACACCGTTCGCAAACCCACGTCAAGAGATCTAGACTCCTGTCCGTGGCCAGACCCCGACTTCACGACGACTCCCTGCGCGCGTCCCTGCTCGACGTCGCCTCGCAGCAGATCTCCGAGCACGGCGAGTCGGCGGTCACGGTCCGTGGGGTCGCACAGGCCGCGGGGACCAGCGCGTCCGCGGTCTACGCCCTCTTCGGCAGCCGCGAGGAGCTGGTCGCCGCGGTGAGCGTCGAGGGCTTCCGGCGCTTCGCGGTGCACCTGGGTTCCGCACCGACGACCGGCTCGCCGACCGACGACCTCCTGACCCTGGGCCTCGCCTACCGGACCAGCGCACTGGCCGACCCCCACTTCTACCGCGTGATGTTCGAGGGCCCCGCAACCGCCGGAGGCGCGATCCCGGCCGTCGCCGAGCCGACGTTCGACGTCCTGCGGCAGGCGGTGGCGCGGGTGCTCGAGGCCGCCTCACGAGAGGGCAGCAGTACCCCACCACCCCGGCAGGCCCTGCAGGCTGCCGTCGAGGAGGCCTCGTTGGTCCTGTGGGGCCTCGTCCACGGACTCGTGAGCCTCGAGCTCGGTGGTCTGCTGCCCGGGGGTCCCGAGACGTCGGCGAGGCGCTACGAGCAGGCGATCCTCGCCGTCGGGCCACCGCTGCTGCGGGCCGCTCCCTCCCTCTCTGCCCCCTGACGACGAGGGGCCCGCCCTCCCGCAGAGCGGGAGGACGGGCCCCTCGGACGATCAGGCGACTACGCCTCGACGACGACCGGGACGATCATCGGACGGCGACGCAGGCGGTTGGAGACCCAGCGCCCGACCACACGGCGCATGACCTGCTGGAGCTGGTGCACGTCCGTGGCACCTCCCGCGATCGAGTCCTCGAGGGCCTGCACGACCTGGGGACGGACGTCCTCGAACACCGCGTCGTCCTCGGCGAAGCCGCGCGCCAGGATGTGCGGGCCCGCGATGACCTTGCCCGTCGCGGAGTCGACCACGGCGAACAAGGAGATGAAGCCCTCCTCGCCGAGGATCTGACGGTCCTTGAGCTCGGCGTCCGTGAGCTCCCCGACGCTCGACCCGTCGACGTACACGTAGCCGCACGGGACGGCGCCCACGACCGAGGCCTTGCCGTCGACGAGGTCGACGACCACGCCGTCCTCCGCGAGGATCACGCGGTCGGCGGGCACGCCCGTCTTGACCGCAAGCGCACCGTTGGCCACGAGGTGACGGACCTCGCCGTGCACCGGCATGACGTTCTTGGGCCGCAGGATGTTGTAGCAGTAGATGAGCTCGCCCGCGCTCGCGTGGCCCGAGACGTGCACCTTGGCGTTGCCGCCGTGCACGACGCGCGCGCCGAGGCGCGTCAGGCCGTTGATGATGCGGAAGACAGCGTTCTCATTGCCCGGGATGAGTGACGAGGCGAGGATCACGGTGTCGCCGTGGCCGACCGAGACCTTGTGGTCGCCGTTCGCCATGCGCGACAGCGCGGCCATGGGCTCGCCCTGCGAGCCGGTGCACATGAGCACGACCTCGTCGTCCCGCAGCGAGTCGACCTTCTTGAGGTCGATCAGGACGCCGTCCGGCACCTTGAGGTAGCCGAGCTCGGCCGCGATGCCCATGTTGCGGACCATCGAGCGTCCGACGAGCGCGACGCGGCGACCGTGGTTGTGCGCGGCGTTGAGGACCTGCTGGACGCGGTGCACGTGCGAGGAGAACGACGCGACGATGATCCGCTTGTCGGACGCACCGAACACACCGTCCAGGACGGGGCCGATCTCGACCTCGGGGGTCACGAAGCCCGGGACCTCGGCGTTGGTCGAGTCGACCATGAACAGGTCGACTCCCTTCTCGCCCAGGCGCGCGAACGCGCGCAGGTCCGTGACGCGGCCGTCGAGCGGGAGCTGGTCCATCTTGAAGTCACCCGTGTGCAGGACCGTGCCCGCGCCCGTGGTGACCGCGACCGCGAGCGCGTCCGGGATCGAGTGGTTGACCGCGACGAACTCGCAGCTGAACGGACCGAACGCGACCGTCTCGTCCTCCTTGACCACGCGGGTCACGGGGGCGATGCGGTGCTCCTTGAGCTTGGCCGAGATGAACGCGAGCGTGAGCTGCGAACCCACCAGGGGGATGTCGCGGCGCAGGCGCAGCAGGTAGGGCACGGCACCGATGTGGTCCTCGTGCCCATGGGTCAGGATGATCGCCTCGATGTCGTCGAGGCGGTCCTTGATGTAGTCGAAGTCCGGCAGGATGAGGTCCACGCCGGGCTGGTTGTCCTCAGGGAAGAGGACGCCGCAGTCGATGACGAGCAGACGTCCGTCGTACTCGAGGACGGCCATGTTGCGCCCGATCTCGCCCAGTCCGCCGAGGGCGACGATGCGCAGAGCGCCGGTCTGCAGAGCGGGGGGTAGGGACAGTTCGGGGTGAGGGTGGCTCACGGGGCCTCCTGGCTTGTTGTTCAGCTTGTTCAGCGTGGCCGCGGGGTCACCGGGTCCAGCAGGCCGGAGGCCTCCAGACCGGCGCGGACGACGGCGACCTCGTCGTCCGTGGCTGCGACGTACGGCAGCCTGAGGTATCGGTTCTCGGTGACTCCGAGGAGCTGGAGCGCAGCCTTGGCCATGACGGCCTGGAAGCCCGCTCCGTTGATGGCGTCGATCGTGGGGGTGACGGAACGGAAGGCCGCGAGGGCCGCCGCGTTGTCACCGGCGTCGAACGCCGCGACGACCTGGGCGAAGCGCGAGCCGACCACGTGCGCCGCCACGGAGACGATGCCGGACGCGCCGTGCGCGAGGAACGGCAGCAGCATGGCGTCGTCCCCGCAGTACCAGGCGAGGCCGGTCGACTCGATGAGCTTGGCCGCGGTGTAGACGTCGCCCGTCGCGTCCTTGTTCGCGACGATGCGCTCGTGCGCCGCGAGGCGCTCGATCGTGGCCGGGGCGATGCGGACGCCCGAGCGACCCGGGACGTCGTAGACCATGACGGGCAGCGGCGTCGCGTCGGCGACGGCCGTGATGTGGCGGTACAGCCCTTCCTGGGAGGGGCGGGAGTAGTAGGGGCTCACGACGAGGAGCCCGTGCGCACCGGCCTCCGCGGCCTGCTCGGCCATGCGGACGGCGTGCTGGGTGTCGTTCGAGCCGGCCCCGGCCACGACGTGCGCGCGGTCCCCGACCGCGTCGACGACCGCGCGGATGAGCTCGGCCTTCTCCGGTGCGTGCGTCGTGGGAGACTCCCCCGTGGTCCCGCTCAGGACCAGACCGTCGTTCCCGTTGTCCACGAGGTGCTTGGCGACCTTGACCGCTGCGTCGAGGTCGATCTCTCCGGCGAGGGTCATCGGGGTGACCATCGCGGTCAGGACGGAGCCGAACGGTCGCGCCTGCGTGGGGGGAAGTGCCATGTGCACAAACTACCGCGCGCGAGGCCGAAACGGCGTGTCGGTCCACGCGTGCGGACTCGGTGCGCCGCGTCGCCGAGCGTCGGTCGCCTCGACGTTGCACGGCCCGGCCGACCGACCGAGCGGGGGTGCCCGACCGCGCGGTCGTGAGGAGTCGATGCGAACCCGCGCCGGTCGCGTGATACTCGAAGCATGTCGCCCGCCACGAACGCCCTGTCCCCCGCCCTGGTCTCGCACCTGCCGACCGGGCTGCTGATCGGTGGCCAGTGGGGGCCGGCCGAGGCCGGACGGACGTTCGAGGTCGCGGACCCGGCGACCGAGGAGGTCCTGTTCGACGTCTCGGACGCGAGCCCCGCCGACGGCCTGCGCGCACTGGAGGCCGCGCACGCCGCAGCCCCCGCCTGGCGCGCCGTGGCGCCGCGCGAGCGCTCCGAGCTGCTCCGGGCCGTCTTCGCGACGCTCACGGCTCGCGCCGACGACATCGCGGCGCTCATCACGGCCGAGTGCGGCAAGCCGCTCGCCGAGGCCCGCGCCGAGGTCGTGTACGGGGCCGAGTTCCTGCGGTGGTACGCCGAGCAGGCCGTGCGCACCGACGGCCTGGTCCGCACGGCCCCGAGCGGGGCCAACCGGCAGCTCGTCTCGCGGCGCCCGGTGGGCCCCGCGCTGCTCATCACGCCGTGGAACTTCCCCATCGCCATGGCCACGCGCAAGATCGGCCCGGCGCTCGCCGCGGGCTGCACGGTCGTGATCAAGCCCGCGCACCTGACCCCGCTCACGACCTCGCTGGTCGCCGAGATCATCCGCGGGCACCTCGAGGACCGCGGCCTGCCGACGGGCGTGGTCAACGTCGTGCCGACGTCGTCAGCCGCCGAGGTGACCACCCCCCTGCTCGCGGACCCCCGCCTGCGCAAGCTCTCCTTCACGGGGTCCACGGGCGTCGGCCGCACCCTCCTGAAGGGCGCCGCCGACCAGGTCCTGCGGACCTCGATGGAGCTCGGCGGCAACGCGCCGTTCCTCGTCTTCGCGGACGCGGACCTCGACGCCGCGGTCGAGGGCGCCCTGGTCGCCAAGCTCCGCAACACGGGCCAGAGCTGCGTGGCGGCCAACCGCTTCCTCGTGCACGACGCCGTCGCGCGCGACTTCGGCCAGCGCCTCGCCCGGGCCTTCGGCGAGCTGCGCGTCGGACCGGGCAGCGCGGAGGGCGTCCAGGTCGGGCCGCTCATCGAGGAGAAGGCCGTCGAGCACGTGGACGAGTTGGTGGCGGTCGCGTCCGACGAGGGCGCCCAGGTGCTCACGGGCGGGGACCGGCCCCGCTCGCCCGGCCACTTCTACTCCCCCACGGTCCTCACCGGGGTCGACGCGGGCTCGCGCGTGGTCACCGAGGAGATCTTCGGTCCGGTCGCCCCGATCGTCGCGTTCGCCGACGACGACGAGGGCATCGCGCTGGCCAACGACACCGAGTACGGCCTCGCGGCCTACGCCTACACCCGCGACCTGGCGCGCGCGATGCGGGTCGGCGAGGAGGTCGAGGCCGGGATGATCGGGATCAACAGGGGGCTCGTGTCCGACGCGAGCGCGCCGTTCGGCGGCATGAAGCAGTCCGGTCTGGGCCGCGAGGGCGGCGAGGCGGGCCTCGAGGAGTACCTCGAGACCGTGTACGTCGCGCTGTGACCCCTGAGGACCGCCTCGAAGTTCGCGCCGCCGTCCGGCAGGCCGTGTCCGTCTCGATCGCCACCGGGCTCTACGGCGTCTCGTTCGGGGCGCTCGCGGTCGTCGCGGGGCTGAACCTCGCGCAGACCATGGTGCTCAGCCTGCTCCTGTTCTCGGGCGGCTCGCAGTTCGCGCTCATCGGCGTCGTCGCCTCGGGCGGCACGTCCGCAGCGGCGATCACGACGGCCGGGCTGCTCGGCCTGCGCAACACCCTCTACGGCGCCCAGCTCTCGCCGCTGCTCGCGCTGCACGGCTGGCGACGGGTGCTCGCGGCCCATCTCACGATCGACGAGTCGACCGCGGTGGCCACGGCCCAGAAGAGCCGCGCCGCGTTGCGCGCGGGGTTCTGGTGGACCGGGATCGGCATCTTCGTCGTCTGGAACCTGCTCACGCTGATCGGGGCACTCGCGGGCGACGCCATGGGCGACCCCAAGGCCTGGGGGCTCGACGCCGCGGCCGGGGCGGCCTTCCTCGCGCTCCTGTGGCCCCGCCTCGCGAGCCGCGTCATGCAGCTCACCGCGGCACTGGCCGTGGTCGTCGCGGTCGCGTTGCTCCCGTTCGTCCCGCCGGGCATCCCCGTCCTGGCCGCGGGGGCCGTGGCGATCGTGATCGGCCAGGTCGCGCGCCAGCCCCGCCAGCCCGTCACCGTCAAGGAGTACGTGCCCGACGGCGCAGCGAACGCCCCGCTGGACGGCGTCGGCGAGGCGACGCCCGGCTCGTCCGACCCCGGTGATCCGGATGAGCCGGGCGGCCCAGGTGACCTGCCCGCAGCGACCGACCGTCCCGAGGAGCCCTGATGTCCGACGCCGCCCTGTGGGCCACCGTGGTCGCTGCGTCCCTCGTGTGCCTGGGCCTCAAACTCGCCGGGCACCTCATCCCCGAGCACTGGCTCGCGTCAGACCGCGTCTCTCGCACCGCGGCCCTGGTCACGGCGTCCCTGCTCGCGGCGCTCGTCGCGGTCCAGACCGTCGGGGACGGGCAGGGCATCGCGATCGACGCCCGGCTGCCGGCGCTCGGCGTCGCGGCCGTCGCGCTCGCCCTGCGGGCCCCGTTCCTGCTCGTCGTGGTGCTCGCGGCCGCGACCGCCGCTGGGCTGCGGGCGCTCGGGTTCCCCTGACGGCGAGGCGCGTCGACGAGCCCGCCGGGCCGCTCGCCACGGCCGGGCGCCCCGCTCCGGTAGGGTCTGGCGAATGGCTCTCTTCAGCGAGGCGGCAGACGTCTCGGTCCGTCCGGCGGTCCCCGGTGACGAGGTCGCGGTCACCGCGATCCAGATCGAGTCCTGGCGGTCCGCGCACGGTGACGTGCTGGGCGCGGCGGTGATCGACGCGCTCGACGTCCCCCGGATGCAGGAGCAGTGGGCAGGGGCGGTCTCGTCCCCGCCCGGTCCGGGCTTCGCGGTGCTCGTCGCCCTCGCCGCGGACCGGATCGTCGGCTTCGCGGCCGTCTCCCCCGGCCAGCTCGTCGCGCTCGAGGTACAGCCGTCCCACCAGCGGTCCGGGCACGGGTCGCGGCTCCTGTCCGCAGCCGTCGACCGGTTGCGTCAGGACGGTTCGGAAGAGGTCGTGGCGTGGATCCTCGACGGCGACTCCGCGCGCGAGCAGTTCCTCGGAGGAGCGGGCCTGGGACCCGACCACCGCACCCGCACGCTGGCCACGGGCCTGCGCGACGTCGTCGAGCACCGGTGGAGCGCCTCGATCTGAGGAGCGCCTCGTGCTAGGGCGTGCCTCTCAGGTCAGGTGACCGCGCATCCATGGTCTCTCGGTGGGGCAGACTCTCGGCTGTGATCACGGTGAGCTCTACGCGCAGCATCGAGGACAACTACGAGGCGATCGTGCTGCTGGACGTCGAGTCGGGAGACACGATCGAGTTTCAACGCTCGTTGGCCCACAACCCGCAGGACGTGGCCCTCGGCCAGGACACCTACGCCATCGTGCGTGGTGGCGCCGCCGTGCACTATGGCGGCCTCGTTCGGTTCACCATGCAGGGCGACGTCCTCGCGCTCGAGTTGACACCTGACGCAGCAGCGGTGCTCGAACTGCCCAGACTGGTCGAGCTCGCCGTGGACGATGCAGCCAGCATCATCGAGCAGCACCTGCCCCGGATCGTGGCGCCGACCGCATGATCGCTCAGCGGCTCAGCGGCTAGAGAAACGCCTAGACGTAGCTCTGGATCTCGTCTCTCCGCGCTCGTGCCTCTCGGTGGCGTTGACGGCGCCGGAACTGCGCTCTGAATCGCAGTTGAGCGGTTTCGATGCGGTCTGCCGACGGATCTGCCGCCCGCTCGTAGTACTCGTTCTCTGCGTCGTCGCGCCCGCCGTCCGCTTGGACCAGGCGACCCAAGGAGACCTTGCTGGGTTCGCCTTTCGGGAGCGCCGCAACCCACGGCCCCTTGGCTGAATCGCTACCCACGTGTCCAGGGTGGGGCAGACTCCCAGCGCCTCTGCTGGGCGCTCGCCACTTGGGAGACACGCGCTAGCGAGACGCCTTGCGCTCGGCGCGGTACATACCCGCGGCCTTGCGCAGCATGGCGCGGGCCCGCTTGCGGTCCCCCGACGCGTCGTACGCGAAGGCCACGTGGTACCAGGAGCGCCAGTCGTCGGGGTGCTCCTCGGCGCGGGCGCGGTGCTCCTCGAACGCGGCGTCCGCCGCGGCACGGTCGATGCGGCCGCCCGGCGAACGCGGCAGGTCGTCGACGGGCAGCTCGTCCGCGGCCGCCAGCTCGTCGGCCATCTTCTGGACCGTGACGGCGAGCCAGAACTCCCACGCGATGAGGCCGATCACGAGCAGCGGGATGAGCAGGACGCCGATCCCGATCGCGATCCCCACCGGCTCGCCCGTGCTCACGAGCCCACGGGCACGGCCCAGGATCGCCCACACGTAGATCGCGAGCAGGGCCGTGACGACCACGGCCCCGATCAGGCCCTTGCGGTTCCTCACGAGAGGTCCATGACGTTCTCGAGCCCGACGGTCAGGCCCGGGCGCGAGACGACCTCGCGGATGCCAAGCAGGACGCCCGGCATGAACGACACCCGGTCGAACGAGTCCTGGCGGATGATCAGCTGCTCGCCCTCGTTGCCGAAGAGGATCTCCTCGTGCGCGACCAGCCCACGCAGGCGCACCGCGTGGACCCGGACCCCGTCGACGTCGGCGCCGCGCGCCTCCCAGCCCGACTCGGTCGCGTCGGGGCTCGCCCCCAGGCCCGCCGCCGCGCGCGAGCGGGCGATCGCGTGGGCCGTGTGCGTGGCAGTGCCGCTGGGCGCGTCGACCTTGTTCGGGTGGTGCAGCTCGATGACCTCGGCCGACTCGAAGTAGCGCGCGGCCTTGGCCGCGAACGTCATGGCCAGGACCGCGGACAGGCCGAAGTTCGGGGCGATGAGCACGCCCACGCTCGTGCCCTCGGCGGCCCGGCGTCCCAGGTGCGCGATGAGCCGACCCCGGCTCTCGTCGGTCCAGCCCGTGGTGCCCACGACCGCGTGGACCCCGAGGTCGATCAGCGCGTGCACGTTGTCCTCGGTGACCGAGGGGACCGTGAAGTCGACCGCGACCTGGGCCCCGGCCGCCGCGACCTGCGCCAGGTCGTCCCCGGCGTCGATGCGCGCGACCAGCTCCATGTCCGGTGCAGCCTCGACCGCCGCGCACACCGTGGCCCCCATACGCCCGGCCGCGCCCAGGACGGCGACCTTGAGGGGCGTCGAGCCTGCGGGCTGCGGGGTGGACTGGGGAGCGCTCTGGCCTGGGGTCACGTCGTTCGAAGTCACCCGACAACCCTAGCCGCAACGCGAGGAGGGCCGGTGCGCATGATGCACACCGGCCCTCCTGACGTCACCTGTCGAGACTCAGTCTCCGAAGGGACCCACGCGCACGGTCGAGCGCGGGCGGGAGGCGAGCTCCTCCGCGAGCTTGCGCACGTCGTCGGACGTCACGGAACGGATCCGTTCGAGCGACTCGGCCACGCTCAGCAGCTCGCCGAACACGAGCTCCGACTTGCCCAGGCGGCTCATGCGCGAGCCCGAGTCCTCGAGCCCCAGCACCAGTCCGCCCGAGAGCTGACCGATGCTCCGGTCGAGCTCGGCCGCCGTGATGCCCGACTCGGCGAGCTTCTCGAGCTCGCTCGTCATGAGCTCGGTGACCTGGTCGACCTTGGAGGGCGCGCAGCCTGCGTACAGGCCGAACGTCCCGATCCCGCCGTGACCCGACGCGAACGAGTACGTCGAGTACGCGAGCCCACGCTTCTCGCGGATCTCCTGGAAGAGCCGCGAGCTCATGCCGCCACCGAGCACGGCGCTGAGCACCGAGAGCGTGAAGCGGCGGTCGTCGGTCGCGGACAGGCCCGTGCCACCGATGATGACGTTGGCCTGCTCGACGGTCCGGCGGATCGTGAGCTCGACGGCCTCCGTCCCCACGCCCTGCACGTCCGCGTTGTCGCGGCGCGCACGCGGGGTGCCGGCAGGGTCGAGGTCCCAGCCACCGGTCGTGAGCGCGGTCGCGACCTGCTCGCACAGCGTGTCGTGGTCGACGCCACCGGCCGCGGCGACGACGAGCGTCTCCGGGCGGTAGTGCCACTGGTAGTGCTCCCAGACGGCGCTGCGCGGCACGGCGTTGATGGTGTCCGGCGTGCCGCCGATCGGGCGCCCCAGGGGGTGCCCGGCCAGGACGGCCTGCGCGAACTCCTCGTGCACGACGTCCGAGGGGTCGTCGTCGTTCATCGCGAGCTCTTCGAGGATCACGCCTCGCTCGGTCTCGAGCTCGTCCTCGTCGAGGCGTGCGGAGGTCACCATGTCGGTGATGACGTCCACGGCCATCGGCAGGTCGGAGTCGAGCACGCGAGCGTAGTAGCAGGTGTGCTCCTTGCCCGTCGCGGCGTTGGCCTCACCGCCGACGGCGTCGAACGCCTCGGCGATGTCCATCGCGGACCGGCGTGCAGTTCCCTTGAAGAGCAGGTGCTCGAGGAAGTGCGTGGAGCCGAAGTGACCGTCGGTCTCGTCGCGCGAGCCGACGCCGACCCATGCTCCGACGGTCGCCGAGCGCAGGCCCGGCATCGACTCGGTGAGGACCCGAACCCCGCCGGGCAGGACGGAGCGACGGATGGTCGCCCCGTCCTGCCCGGCGGTCAGCTCACCCTCGGGCGAGCCCGAGGGGACGAGCGGAAGGTTCCAGGGCACGTCAGGCGTCGTCCCCGGCAGGTGCCTCGGCGTCGGCGGGCGCGTCGGTCTCCTCGACGACCGCGTGCAGCGACAGCTTGCCGCGCGGGTCGATCTCGCCGATCTCGACCTGGACCTTCTGGCCGATGGACAGCACGTCCTCGACGTTCTCCACGCGCTTGCCACCGACGAGCTTGCGGATCTGGCTGATGTGCAGCAGACCGTCCTTGCCCGGGGACAGCGAGATGAAGGCGCCGAACGACGTGGTCTTGACGACCGTGCCGACGAAGCGCTCGCCGATCTCGGGGACGTGCGGGTTGGCGATCGCGTTGATCGCCGCGCGGGCGGCCTCTGCAGAGGGGCCGTCGGTGGCACCGATGTACACGGTGCCGTCGTCCTCGATGGAGATGTCCGCGCCCGTCTCCTCCTGGATCTGGTTGATCATCTTGCCCTTGGGGCCGATGACCTCGCCGATCTTGTCCACGGGGACCTTGACCGCGATGACGCGAGGAGCGTTGGGGCTCATCTCGTCGGGCACGTCGATGGCCTCGTTGAGGACCTCGAGGATGGTCAGGCGCGCGTCGCGGGCCTGGGTCAGCGCGCCGGCCAGGACCGAGGCGGGGATGCCGTCGAGCTTGGTGTCGAGCTGGATGGCCGTGATGAACTCACGCGTACCGGCGACCTTGAAGTCCATGTCGCCGAACGCGTCCTCGGCGCCGAGGATGTCGGTGAGCGCCGCGTAGCGGGTCTCACCGTCGACGGTGTCGGAGACGAGGCCCATCGCGATGCCCGCGACCGCTGCGCGCAGCGGCACACCGGCGTTGAGGAGCGAGAGGGTCGAGGCGCACACGGAGCCCATCGAGGTCGAGCCGTTGGACCCGAGGGCCTCGGAGACCTGACGGATCGCGTAGGGGAACTCCTCGCGGCTCGGGAGCACCGGGACGATCGCGCGCTCGGCGAGTGCGCCGTGCCCGATCTCGCGACGCTTCGGGCTGCCCACGCGGCCGGTCTCGCCGGTCGAGTAGGGCGGGAAGTTGTAGTTGTGCATGTAGCGCTTGCGCGTCTCCGGGGAGAGCGTGTCGAGCTGCTGCTCCATGCGGAGCATGTTCAGCGTGGTGACACCCAGGATCTGGGTCTCGCCGCGCTCGAAGATCGCCGAGCCGTGGACGCGGGGCAGGACCTCGACCTCGGCGGACAGGGTGCGGATGTCCGCGAGCCCACGACCGTCGATGCGGAAGCCGTCCGTGAGGATGCGCGCGCGGATGAGCTTCTTCTGCACCGAGCGGTACGCGGCGGAGATCTCCTTCTCGCGGCCCGCGAAGTCACCGGCGAGCTCGGCCTGGACCTCGGCCTTGATCTCGTCGAGACGGTTCTCGCGGTCCTGCTTGTCGGCGATGCTCAGGGCCTCGCCCAGGCGGGCCGACGCGGCAGCCTCGACCGCGGCGTAGGTGTCGTCCTGGTAGTCCGGGAACGTCGGGAAGTCCTGCACGGGCTTGGCGGCCTTGGCCGCGAGCTCCTGCTGCGCCTCGACGAGAACGCGGATGAAGGGCTTGGCGGCCTCGAGGCCCTCGGAGACGACCTCTTCGGTCGGGGCGCCGACGCCCTCGTTCTTGATGAGGTTCCAGGAACCCTCGGTGGCCTCGGCCTCGACCATGGTGATCGCGACGTCGTCACCCACGACACGGCCGGCGACGACCATGTCGAAGACGGCGCGCTCCTTGTCGGAGTACTTGGGGAACGCGACCCACTGGCCGTCGATCAGGGCGACGCGGACGGCGCCGATGGGGCCGGAGAACGGCAGGCCGGACAGCTGCGTCGAGATCGACGCGGCGTTGATGGCCAGGGTGTCGTACGCGTCGTCCGGGTGGATCGCGAGCACGGTGATGACGACCTGGACCTCGTTGCGCAGGCCCTTGACGAACAGGGGGCGCAGCGGGCGGTCGATCAGGCGGCAGGCCAGGATCGCCTCGGTCGAGGGGCGACCCTCACGACGGAAGAACGAACCGGGGATCTTGCCGGCGGCGTACTGCCGCTCCTCGACGTCCACCGTCAGGGGGAAGAAGTCGAACTGTTCCTTGGGGTGCTTGCCGGCCGTCGTGGTCGACAGCAGCATGGTCTCGCCGTCCAGGTAGGCGGCTGCGGAGCCACCGGCCTGACGCGCGAGGCGTCCGGTCTCGAACCGGACGGTACGGGTTCCGAAGCGACCGTTGTCGATCGTTGCTTCGGTGAATTCGATCTCGGGACCCTCCACGGGTGCCCTCCTCACTCTCGAAGTGCCGCCTTCGGTGCCTGTCGAGGGTGCATCCACTCGACGCTCGGCGGTCTTCGATCGAGGCTCACGGTCTTCCCGCTCGAGGCGGGTTCCGGGGGCCACTACCGAGGACCGAACGAAAGGCTGGCGGCGTGGGTTTCTTACGGGTACATCACACCGGACCAGCCCGGTCCCTGGTGGGACCGGGCTGCGTCAGGGAGTGTCAGCGACGCAGACCGAGGCGCTCGATGAGGCTGCGGTAGCGGTTGATGTCGACCTTCTGCAGGTAGCCGAGGAGACGGCGACGCTGGCCGACGAGGAGAAGCAGGCCACGACGGCTGTGGTGGTCGTGCTTGTGCTCCTTGAGGTGCTCGGTGAGGTCCTTGATGCGCTGCGTCAGCATCGCGACCTGGACCTCGGGCGAACCGGTGTCGCCCTCGCTCGTGGCGAACTCGGTCATGATGCGCTGCTTGGTGGCAGTGTCGAGGGGCACGGCTCTCCTTGTAGTGTTCGTTGCGCGGCGCCTCAGGGCTAGATCCCTGGGCTCTTCGGCAGGCTGACCAGCCTCCGCGGCCGTTCTGACGGCGCCCATAGTCTAGCAGGGTTGGCTCGGGGACGGTCCCGGCCTCAGTCGCGCAGCAGCCCTTGCCGCCGCGCCTCGGCCACGGCAGCCGTGCGCGAGTCGACGCCCAGCTTCTCGTACACGTGCACCAGGTGCGACTTGACGGTCGCCCTCGACAGGAACAGCTCACGCGCCACCTCGTCGTTGGACAGGCCCTGGGACACGAGCCCGAGCACCTCGAGCTCGCGCAGCGAGAGCGAGACGCCGGGAGCGCGCATGCGCCCGAGCAGGCGCCGCTGCACGCTGGGCCCGAGCGCGACCTGCCCGGCCGCGGCCGCGCGGATCGCGGCGGTCAGCTCGTCGGTCGGGGCGTCCTTGAGCAGGTAGCCCGTGGCGCCGGCCTCGATCGCGGCGAGGATCTCCTGGTCGGAGTCGTAGGTCGTGAGGATCAGCACGGGCGGACCGCCCAGGCGGACGACCTCGCGCGCGGCCTGCGCGCCGCCCATGCGCCCGTCGCCGAACCGCAGGTCGAGCAGCACGACGTCGGCCTCGAGCCCCGCCCCCACGCGGCGCACGAGCTCCTCGGCCGTGGCCAGCTCGTCGACGACCTCCATGTCGCCCTCGGCGTCGACGACGGCCCGCAGGCCCGCCCGGACCACGGGGTGGTCGTCGGTCAGCACGACGCGGATGGTCGCCGATCCTTCTGGTCCGGTCGTCACCGAGGCTCCTAGGGGTCGAGCGGGAGGTGGACCGCGAGCGCGGTCCCCTCGCCGGGGGCGGTCTCGAGCGAGAAGGTCCCGCCGAGCTCGGCGACGCGCGAACGCATCGCCGTCAGGCCGAAGCCCGAGCGGGGCGCGCGGCTATCACCGGCGCCCGCACCGGGCTCGCCGTCCCCCTGCCCGACGGCGGAACGCGCGTCCCGGGTCGGGTCCGGCACGGCGGCGGCCCGTCGGGCGGCCGCGACCCGGCGCGGGTCGAACCCGTGACCGTCGTCGACCACGTCGAGCGCCACTGCGTCGCCGAGGAAGCTCAGCGTGACCGCGGCTCGCGAGGCCCCCGCGTGCTGGACGACGTTCGCGAGCGCGGACTGCGCGATGCGCAGCAGCGCGGTCTCGACCGGCACGGGCAGCGGGCGGGCCTGCCCCGAGGCCTCGACCGTGACGGTCAGCCCTCCCCCGGCTGCGAGCGCCGTGCGGTCGGCAACCCGTTCGAGCGCACCCACGAGCGTCGCGGACTCGAGGTCGGCGGGCGCCAGGTCACGCACGAAGCGTCTCGCCTCGGCCAGGTTCTGCTGCGCGGCGAGCCGGGACTGGGTGACGTAGCCGCGCGCGGCGCGGGCCGCCGTCGGGCCGGGGGCTCCTGGGGCGAACGCCCCCGGCGCCACGACCTCCTCGAGCGAGGCGTCCGCGGCGCGCAGCAGCAGCTCGATCGACGAGAAGCCCTGCGCGAGCGTGTCGTGGATCTCGCGCGCGAGGCGTTCGCGCTCGGTCGCGACCGCGGCCTCGCGCTCGGACGCCGCGAGGTCCGCGCGCGTGCGGACCAGGTCGTCGATGAGCTCCTGGCGTCCCTGCGACTCGCGCACGATCGTCTCGAAGCCGAGCACGACGGCGATCGCGACGAGCCCGCCGAACGTCGGGCCCAGGATCGAGCCCACGAGCTGCTGCCCGCCCAGGATCGCGCCGCCGATCGCGCACGCCGTCGTCGCGGCCACGGCCACGATCCCGCGACGCGGACCGAGCACGTGCATCTCGAGGAACATGAGGGGGAACGCGATCCACAGCGCGACCGGGGTCAGGAGCAGCAGGAGGGCCCACCCCACGATCAGGGCCGCGACCCACGCTCCCGTCGGCCACCAGGCGCCGCGCGGTGCGTCGACCGCGGTGTCGCGCACGTTGATCCGCGAGCGCCCGACGCCGTACACAGCCAGGAGCGCCAGGCCGCACGCGAGCGCGCACCACGCCCCGGCGTCCAGTCCCCCGGTGCTCAGGGCCTCGGCCCAGCGGGACCCGACCGCGAGCCCCACGAGGGCCACGAGGAGCACGTCGAGCGCGATCTGGAGCCCGAGGGCTGCGGAGATCACGGCGCGAGGCTTCACATCGCCACCCTAGCGACGTGGCGGGTGCGACGTGCCGCGGGCGATCCATCGAAAGGTTGATCCTCGGACCCACCCTGCGGCCACCGGAGACCCTCCACGGGCCCGATCCGCGCGGGGCCCGACGGCGGGAGGCTGGACGCAGATCGAATCCACGCCGACCACCGGAGGCTCTTGATGTTCGTCGCGCTGCGCGACCTGCGCTTCGCCCGGGGACGCTTCGTCCTCATGTCCACCGTCATCGTCCTCATCACGTTCCTCGTGGGCTTCCTGGCCTCGCTGACCGCGGGCCTGGCCCGCGCGAGCACGTCGGGCATCACCGACCTCCCGGTCGACCAGCTCGCGTTCACCGTGACCGACGGTGCTGACCCCAGCTTCACCGAGTCCCAGGTCGACGCCACGCAGTGGGACGCCTGGGCCGCGGTCGACGGCGTCGACTCGGCCGAGCCCCTGGGCATCGCCACGACGCGCGCGTCGGTCACCGCGGGCGCGGACGGCGAGACCGGCACCACCGCGGCCGTCACCGCGTTCGGCTCGCGCTCGGGCTCGGGCCTCGTGCCCGACGGCGTCGAGGCCGCCCCCGGCACCGTGCTGCTGTCGAGCGGCGCAGCCGATGACCTGGGGGCCCAGGAGGGCGACCAGCTCGCCCTCGGGTCGCTGACCCTGACCGTCGCGGGCGTGCTCGACACCCAGGCCGACTTCTCGCACACTCCCGTCGTCTGGATGGACCTGACCGACTGGCAGACCGTCGGCGCGCGCGGCGGCGGAGCGTCCGGTGACGAGGTCGCGACGGTCGTCGCGATCACCGGGGACCCGAGCGGCTCCGCGCTCGCCGCGGCAGAGACCGAGACCGGCACCGCGGCCCTCACGCCCATGGGCGCACGCGCCGCGGTCAGCTCGTTCTCGGCCGAGAACATGTCGCTCACCATGATGCAGGGCTTCCTGCTCGCGATCTCGGCCCTCGTCGTGGGCGCGTTCTTCACGGTCTGGACCATCAACCGGGCCGGCGACGTCGCGGTGCTCAAGGCGCTCGGAGCCTCGACCTCCTACCTGCTGCGCGACGCGATCGGCCAGGCGCTCGTCCTGCTCGTGCTCGGCGTCGGCGTCGGGACCGCGCTCGCGGCCGGGGCCGGGGCGCTCGCCGCCCAGGTCATGCCCGTCGTCGTCTCCCCTGCCACGACGCTCCTGCCCGCGCTCATCCTCGTGGTCCTCGGGACGGTCGGTGCCGTCGCGGCGATCATCCGGATCACGCGCATCGACCCGCACGCGGCTCTCGCGGCCCGCTGAGGCGCCTGCCCGCCGGCCGCTCCTGCGGCGCTCGCGACGGCTCCCCCGCGTCTCGTTCCTGAAAGCTCGCTCCTGAAAGGCACACCATGGACCTCACCCTCGACCACGTCACGCTCGTCTACCCCGACGGCGAGTCGACCGTCACCGCAGTCGACGATGTCTCCCTGACCGTCCACGCCGGGACCACGACCGCGGTGCTCGGCCCGTCGGGCTCGGGCAAGTCGAGCCTGCTCGCCGTGGCCGCGACGCTCACGACCCCGACCGCGGGCCAGGTGCGCATCGGCGACGACGTCGTCAACGCTCCTGCCGGCGGGGCCGCGGCCGGTTCGGCCGTGTCCTCGGACGCGGCGCGGCTGCGGCGCGACCGGATCGGGATCGTGTTCCAGCAGCCGCAGCTCATCGCCTCGCTCACGGCGCTCGAGAACCTCGAGCTCATGAGCCACCTGCGCGGCGAGCGGCCCTCGACGCACCGCGACCGGGCGCTCGAGCTGCTCGACGCCGTCGGGCTCCGCGACGTGGCCGCCAAGCGGCCCGGCCAGCTCTCGGGTGGTCAGCGTCAGCGCGTCGCGATCGCCCGCGCCCTCATGAACCACCCCGAGGTCCTGCTGGTCGACGAGCCCACGTCGGCGCTCGACCACGCGCGCGGCGTCCAGATCATCGAGCTCGTCACCCGGCTGACCCGCGAGACCGGCGCCGCGACCATCGTCGTGACCCACGACGAGGCGACGCTCGACACGGTCGACGCACGGGTGCACCTGGCGGACGGGCGGCTCGTGGGGGCGGGCGAGGTCGCCTCGTTGGGCGCCTGACCCGAGGACGAGGGCCCTACGACCACACGGCCACAGGACCCTCGTCCCAGATGAGCCCTCCTACTTCAGGATCCGCCGCGAGTGCTCCTCGTCCAGCGCAGACACCACGTCGCGCGCCACTCGCCAGGCATTGAAGGAATCCCGCTCGACCGCCACCCGCAGCAGGGACCAGTAGCCCTTCATGGCCTCGGCGTGGCACTGCTCACGAAGATCACCGTTGCCCGCCGCGACCTCGTCCCGATCAGGGTAGCCAGCGACGACCCGACCGAGGACGTCCAACACGGACGCCAGGTTCGCCGCCGGAATCGACCCCTCAGCGACAGCCGCAACGATCACCGAGACGACCGCCGGGGCACACTGAAACAGGTCACCCTGCGACTCGACCTCGTTGTCCAACCGTTCGTAGGCACCGTCGTCCGCATCTCCCTCGGCAAACAGGAGCATACGAAGATCTTCCCCCGCACCGCTGGCGTTTCCCCCGCCAGCGCGGAGCCTGTCCCACGGAACGAGGCACAACTGTTTCTCTGCGAGCACTGAACTCGTCTCCCCGCGCTCACCAATCCGGCCGGGGGTTCCTTGGAGAAGGTTGGCACCGAGAACCACCATCGCCGCCCCGTCAAGAACGAACATCACGCACGTGCCACTAGATAGTGTGACACGTGACCGCTAACTGCCGTCCCTCAGGCGCCGAGATCGCTCGAGACGCTCCGTGACTGAGACTTGATGAGGGGGCCTGAAGATGAATTTGTTCTTCTGCTCGTCGAAACAGTCCAGGTAACCGCGGACACGATCACCCACCTGATAGTGATCTCCGTCATCAATATATAGGGCGTCGGTGAGTCCAACGCGCGAAAGTCCGAGGTTCAGGATGATCCCCCAACGGAACACCGCAATGACCTCCCCTTCCATCAGCGAGCCGATCAGTCGCTGCTCATCCGCACTCAACTGCTCACTCATCATCCTCCGATCAAGCTGCCATGCCACCCCTTCTCGGAGAATCAACCTGCCCGCATCTCTCCAATGAGCCGCGCAGCGTCGGGGGCAGCATTTCGGCCTTCCGTGACGCGGTGGGGGTTTACATGAGCGTAGGTGCCATGCGTGACGATCAGGACGCCGAGACCGAAGGTGTGCGCGCAACTGACGCTGAAGATCTCGTCCCCGCCCGACCGTCCATCCCACGACGGATCCTGCTCAAACCTCTGCGACGCATCCCCCGAATCGGCAGGCCCCCTCGCCCCGGCGAGTCGAAGAGCTTCTCCACGGGGGTGCCTCATGCTGTGGTCGGAGCGACTCTATCGCCCGACACGCCCGACTCGGAGCGTCGTCTGAAGCACCGGACGCGCGTCTACCGCGTCCCCAGCGCCGTCCGGCCGAGCTCACGCCCCCACTCGCGCGCCCGCTCGACCTCGCCCGGGCACAGCGGCCCCTCCATGCCCTCGACGTAGAAGGAGTGCGGCGAGCCGGCGGGCGAGAGCCCGCTGCGGCGGACCACCCGGTCGGCCGCCCGCGCGGCGCTGCCCGGGAGGTGCTTGACGGTCTTCACCCGGGTGTCGAACGTCGCCCCGAACCGCCCCGAGGCGCCGTCGGCGAGCGCGTCGAGCCACTCGCGGATGCCTCGTTCGACGACCGGGCTGCCCGGCCGTCGCCCGGCAGCCTCCTCGCGGGAGCCCGGGCGAGACATGCCGAACGCGTGCGTGGGGCCACCGATGACGATCAGGTCGGCCCCGAGGACGTCGTCTCCCGGCGCCGCCGTCGAGATCTCGACCGTCCGCACGTCCACCTGCTCGGACAGCCCCTCGGCCACCGCCCGCGCGATCTCGGCGGTGTTCCCGAACATCGACTCGTAGATCACGACTGCTTCCATGGCTCCGACTCCTGTCGTCAGTTCCAGGCTGCCTGCGGAGCACCACCGCCGCCAGGACCTTTGGTCCGGACGGCGGGAGTCCTTGGACCCGGTCCGACGCGGTCAGCCGAGCAGCGGCTTGGCCCCCGTGGCCCGCACGTGCGATGCCACGGCGAGCGCGATCCAGACCGTGATCCCCTGGAACACGATGAGCGCCGGCGTGGGCGCGCCCACGAGGAGGCAGATGCCGAGCGGGATCGCGCCGAGGACGGCCGCGTCGGGTCCTTGGGCGAACATCGAGGCCGCCCCCGTCGGGAGCGCTCCGGCAGGGGTCGCCATGAGCGGGCCGGACCAGTTGGGCGGCTTGCGGTAGGCGCTGCGGATCGCGGCTGCGCCCATGCCGACCGCGACCACGGCCACGAGCGCGAACCAGAGCGGTTCACGCGTGGTCAGCACGAGCGGTACGGTCCCGACCACGAGGGCCACGAGCGCCGTGAGGGAGGGCGCGACGGTCCGTGCCAGCCGGGCGTCGCGCGCGGACAACGGGATCATCGCGTCGAGCACGGGCACCATCTCCGCGGTGCGCGCGCCCTCCGCGCCGAGCTGCGCGGCGCGGAAGCCCGCGACGACCAGCAGCACGAACAGCCCGAACCCGCCCGTGAACGCGGGCACCTGCTGGGCGACGATCACCAGGGCCGTGAGGCCGACGAGCTGAGCGAGGGCCGACGGGCTGCGGCGCAGGAGCGTGAGGTCGGCCGCGACGAGCGCCGAGACCGGCCCCCTGACGAGCGCGAAGCGCGAGGGCCTGCGGACCCTGCCGCCGCGCGTCGACCCGGCCCGGCTCAGGGCGCGCCCCAGCTCGCGGGTGTCGAGCGAGAGGATCGCGCCGCCCGCCTGGTCGGCCACCGCGCTCTGCGCACGCAGCACCTGGGCGCCGAGCACCTCGAGCCGGCGCCACCACACGACCACGAGGGCGAGCGCGCCCAGCCCGAGCGCACCGATCACCCAGGCGGGGATCGTGAGCTCGCGCAGGTCGGACCAGCCGGCCGCGACGAGCACGACGCCCGCGACAGGGACAGCCGCGAGCACCACGTCGCTCACGCGAGCGACCCTCGCCGCGACGGGTGTCCGGGGCTGGATCAGCCCCGCGAGCCCCACGAGCAGCAGCCCCGCCGCTGCACCCAGGGCCGCGCTGCGCCCTGCCACGGCCGGGTCCGCGCCCGAGGCCAGCGCCACGACCGCGAACCCGCCAGCTCCCGCGACGAGCGCCACCGCGACGCCGCGCCAGTACGACGGGGTGAGCAGGCCACGCCGGTCGACGGGCATCGGCACCCACCACCGCACGCCTGCGCTGCCCGTGCCCAGCGGCCCGAGCCGCACGGCCATGCCCGTCATGAGCGCCAGGAGTGCGACCGAGCCGAGAGCCTGGATCGTGGCGGCCGTCAGGACCGCGTCCCGGCCGCCCGCGGGCTCGACGAAGATCGTCTCGCGGAGCACGTTCGCCGCGCCGATCACGAAGCCGATCGAGATGGCGATCGACACCACGACGTAGGCGATGTTCCCCAGCAGCTCACCGGGACCTGCGTCGGCCCGCGAGGCCGTGACGCGTGCGGTCAGGCGCCGGATCTCCCGCCCCGAGAACTCCTCGCCCGGGTCCGCGACGAGCAGCGGCAACGGAGCGCGCTCGACCTCAGGTTCAGGCGTCACGGGCTCGGGCGCCGCTGGGCCAACCGGAGCGGCGGCCGCGGCCGCCACGGCCGCCGCATCATCGGAGCCCTTTCTCGGGCCGTGCGGGCGCTTCTTGCCCCGGCCCTGGGCCGCGTTCATCGCCCGCTCCTCAACGGACCCGGGCGAGCGCGTCGAGCGCGGCCTGGTGCCCCAGGCGCAGGCACTCGTCGTCGCCGACCAGGAGTCCGCGCGCACCGGTCCGTTCGACCAGCTCGGGGTCGTGCGTCGCGAACACGACGGCGGCCCCGCGCCCGGCCTCCTCGACCAGGATCCGGGCCAGGTCGGCGCGCATGCCCGGGTCGAGCCGCTGCTCGGGCTCGTCGAGCACGAGGACCTCGCGGGGCCGGGCGAACCCGGCCGCGAGCAGGAGGCGCCGCCGCTGACCCGAGGAGAGCTCGGTCGGCATGGCCCCGGACTGCGCCGCGAGGCCGAACCGGTCGAGGAGCTGGTCCACGACCTCCCCCGCACCCGCCACGCCGTGACCGCGCGCGGTCAGCACCAGGTGCTCGCGCGCCGTGAGCCCCGGGAAGTAGGCGTCGTCGTCGAGGATCCCGACGACCTTGGCGCGGAAGTCGCGCTCGCGCTCGTCGACGTCCCGCCCGAACGCCAGCACCTTGCCGGACAGGGGTGCGAGCACCCCCAGGAGCGCACGCAAGAGCGTCGACTTGCCGCTGCCGTTGGGCCCGATGATCGCCCACAGCTCGCCCGGCCGGACGGCCAGGTCGACGGGCGCGCACACGGGCGCCTCGGTGTAACCGACGCGCAAGGCCCGGGTCTCGAGCACGGGTTGCTTGTTGACCGACACGGCTACTCCCCCGACCCGGTCGCGGACGCTTCGGGCCTGCTGGGCCCAACGGACGTACCCGCAGGCGTCCCCGCGCCCGAGGCGAGGATCACGCGGGCTCGCGCGACGTCGTCGTGCATGGTCTCCACGAGCGCGTCGATCCCGTCGAAGCGCAGCGTGGGGCGCAGGTGCTCGACGAACTCCAGGACGACCTCCTCGTCGTACAGGTCGAGGTCGGTGCGGTCCAGGACGTAGGCCTCGACGCGGCGCTCGACGCCGTCGAACGTGGGGTTGGTGCCGATCGAGATGGCCGCGGGCAGCACGCCGTCGCCGTTCCCCGGGTCCGCCGCGAGGAGCTGGGGACGACGCAGCCAGCCCGCGTACACGCCGTCGGCCGGGACCATGCCGCTGATCGCACCGAGGTTGGCCGTGGGGAACCCGAGCTCGCGCCCGCGCGCGTCGCCGTGGATCACCACGCCGCGCAGGCGGTGGTGACGCCCGAGCAGCGCCGCGGCCTCGCGGACCTTGCCGTCCGTGAGCAGGCCGCGGATCTCGGTCGAGGACCAGCGCCCGCTGGGCACCGCGCCCCCGCCCGTCGAGGCGGCGTCGTCGGAGGCGCTCGCGCGCCCCGCGTCGCCCCCGACGGTCCCGACGTCGTCGATCGCCCGGACCTCGAAGCCGTGCGTCCGGCCGAGCTCGATCATGGTCGCGAGGTTCCCCGCGTTGTCGCGCCCGAACCGCACGTCGTGACCCACGACGACCGTCCGCGCCCCCAGCCCGTCGACCAGGTAGGTCCGCACGAACTCCTCGGGGCTCTGGCGCGCGAAGTCGAGCGTGTACTCGACGAGCAGCACGGCGTCGAGGCCCGTGGCCTCGAGGAGCTCCATGCGGTCGGCGATCCCGGTCAGGAGCTCGGGCGCCTGCTCGGGCCGGTGGACCGTCGCGGGGTGCGGGTGGAACGTCACGGCCACGGCCTGGGAGCCCGACTCCCGGGCGAGGGACACGATCCGGCCGAGCACCTCGGCATGGCCGCGGTGGACGCCGTCGAAGTTGCCGATCGTCACGACCGACGGTCCGAATCCCGGCGGAACCTGGTCCAGGTCCGTCCACAGGTGCACGCGTACTCCTCGAGATGTGTGTGAGGCGGGCTCGCTCAGGAGGCCCGACGACGGCGCGCACCCACGGCGCGCCTGGTCAAGATTGCCACGTCTCGCCCGGGTGTTCCCCATCGAAACGGTGGACGGTCACCCCTCGGACCTGCCCGGGCTCACGCCGGGGCGAACACGATCACGGGCTTGGCCTTGTGCTTGCCCTCGCGCACCACGTTCTCGAGCAGCGCGACGAGCGACCCGTCGTCGCCGATCGCGGCCGTCGTGGTGTCCTGGGGCGACGGGTCGACCCACTTGCCGTAGGACAGCGCGTCGCGCTCCTCGGGCGTCAGGTCGCGCACCGGGAACGTGGCACGAGCGGCGTCCGCGAGCGGGAGCGTCACGAGCACGCCGTCGCGCTCGACCTGCGCCTCGAGCTCGGAGAGCGTCGAGGCCCCGTCGATCGCGTAGCCGCCCACGCGCGTGCGGCGCAGGGCCGTGAGGTGTCCCCCGACGCCCAGGTCCGCGCCCAGGTCGCGGGCGAGGGCACGGATGTACGTTCCCGACGAGCACACGACCGTGACGTCCACGTCGAGCGCGGGAAGGTCGCCCGGCTCCGCGGCCGCGACCGGCCGAACCTCGTGGACGTCGAAGCGCGAGATCGTCACGGGGCGCGCCGTGAGCTCGACCTGCTCGCCCGAGCGCACGAGCGCGTACGCGCGCTGACCGTCGACCTTGATCGCGGACACCGAGCTCGGCACCTGCTCGATGGGACCGGACAGGAGCG
Source organism: Oerskovia sp. Root918 (assembly GCF_001428945.1). NCBI lineage: Bacteria > Bacillati > Actinomycetota > Actinomycetes > Micrococcales > Cellulomonadaceae > Oerskovia > Oerskovia sp. Root918. Next base: position 248,677 of record NZ_LMJG01000011.1, on the reverse strand, counting down.
CGACTCCCGCGTCGATCGCCTCGCGCGTCACGGCCGAGGCGTCAGCGCGCGAGGTGACCTCGCCCTCGGCGTCGTCGGTCGTCGTCGCCGCGCCCAGGCGGATGGTCGCGGTGTACTCCTTGTCCGCGCCCACGACGTACGTCAGCAGCTTGGTCGCGCGCCCGATCCCCAGGACCAGGACCCCCGTGGCCATGGGGTCGAGCGTGCCCGCGTGCCCCACCTTGCGGGTCCCCGCGAGACGGCGCAGGCGGGCCACCACGTCGTGGCTCGTGAGCCCCTGGGGCTTGTCGACGATCACGAGGCCGTCGGGGGCGGTGGGTCGGCGCTCGCGCACCGGCTTCGGGTCGTGCGTCATCGGGAGGGGTCCTCGGTGCTCGGGAACGGGAGGGTGTGGAGGCGGGGGGCTCAGCGCCCGGAGGCGGGGCGGGGCTCGACGGGGCCGGGCTCGTCAGGCCCCTGCTCCCCGGCCCGCTGGGCGGCCGGGTCGACCGCGGGCAGCGCGTCGCCGAACGCGCACCGCACGAGCTCGCCCAGGCGCGGGTCCGTGCCGAAGTGCTCGGGGGCGCCGATCGCGAGCAGCGTGTTGAGCAGCATGCCCTGGGCGAGGAAGTCTCGCGCCTGGTCGAGCGTGCCTCCCGTGCGGTCGACGTAGACCTCGAAGACCTCGACGAAGAACTCGCGCGACCTGGCCCCGAAGTCTGGGTCTGCCCCCGCGAGAAAGCCGTGCATCATGACGAGCAGGAGGTTGCGGTCCGCGAGCAGCCGGACGTAGGTCGCGGCGAGCTCGTCGCCCGCTGCGGGCCCGGCGGGCACCGCGGAGAACGCGGCCACGATGCGGCGGCCGATCCGGTCGAAGACCTCGGCGAACAGCTCGTGCTTGGTGCCGAACATCCGCACGACGTAGGGCTGGGACACCCCTGCAGCGCGGGCCACCTGGTCCACGCTGGTACCGGCGTAGCCCCCGGCGGCGAAGACCGCGGTCGCGGCGTCGATCATCTGCTCGCGTCGCTCGTCGCGCGACATGCGCCGCGCCGACGGCTCGGGCTCGGCGACCTGGGCCCGTGCGGAACTCGGTGCGCTCTCCATGTTGACAAGGTTATCAGTTGATTACTAGCGTCGGAATCCTAGTAATCATCCGATGCTTACCTCTTTGAGGAGTCCTCATGTCCACGACCGCCGTCCCCGACCGCCCGCCCACCCTCGTCAGCGACGCGCCCCTCCCCGCGGGCCTCACCACCGCGATCGACGACGCACGCTCCCCCGGCGCGCGCCGCCGTCGGCCTCTCGCGCTGGTCCTGGTCGCAGCCTCGCTGCCCATGTTCATGGCCACGCTCGACAACCTCGTGGTCACCGGCGCCCTGCCGGTGATCTCCCAGGCGCTGCGGCCGAGCGTCGAGCAGCTCCAGTGGTTCGTCAACGCCTACACGCTCGCGTTCGCGACCCTCATGCTCGTGGCCGCCTCGCTCGGCGACCGGTTCGGACGCCGCCGGGTGTTCGTCGTCGGGATCGCCGTCTTCACGCTCGCGTCGGTCGCGTGCGCGCTCGCCGACACCCCGTCCGCGCTCATCGCGGCCCGCGCCGTGCAGGGTGCGGGCGCTGCCGCGATCATGCCGCTGTCCCTCGCGCTCATCGCCGACGCCGTCCCCCGTGCCCGCCGCGCGCTCGCGATCGGGATCTGGGGCGGCGTCTCGGGTCTCGGCGTCGCGCTCGGGCCGCTCGTCGGCGGCGCGGTCGTCGAGGGCATGAGCTGGGAGGCGATCTTCTGGATCAACGTGCCCGTCGCGCTCGTCGCCGTCCCGCTCGTGCTCGTCGTGCTGCGCGAGTCGTTCGGCCGCCGCGGGCCGATCGACCTCGTGGGCCTCGCGCTCGCCGGGACCGGGGTCTTCGCGGGCGTCTGGGGCATCGTCCGCGGCAACGAGGACGGGTGGACGTCCGCGGTCGTCCTCTCGCTGCTCGCCGGGTCGATCCTGCTGCTCGTGGCGTTCGTCGCGTGGGAGCAGCACCTCGCCCGCCGGGGCGGCTCGCCCCTCGTCCCGATGCGCCTGTTCCGCTCGCGCAGCTTCGCCATCGCGAACGTGTCCGGCTTCGCGTTCTCGCTCGGCATGTTCGGCGCCGTGTTCCTGCTGATCCAGTACTTCCAGATCGCCGAGGGCCTCTCACCGCTCGAGGCAGGGGTCCGCACGCTCCCGTGGACCGCGGCCCCCATGCTCGTCGCACCCGTCGCCGGCATGCTCGCGCCGCGCCTCGGCATCCGGACGCTCCTCGTGACCGGGTTGACCCTCCAGACGCTCGCGCTCGCCTGGCTCGCCGTCGTCTCGTCCGGCGCGACGTACGCGCAGCTCGTCCCCGCCTTCGTGCTCGCGGGGATCGGCATGGGACTGACGTTCGCGCCGAGCGCGACGGCCGTCCTGGTCGACATGGACGAGTCCGACAACGCGACCGCGAGCTCGACCAACTCCACGCTCCGGGAGGTCGGGGTGGCGCTGGGGGTCGCGGTCCTCGTCGCGGTCTTCCAGGCCGCGGGCGGAGCGCTGACACCGGAGCTCTTCACGGAAGGCCTGCCGGCCGCGCTGTGGGTCGGCGCCGCGAGCGTTGGGGTGGGGGCGGTCGCCGCGACGTTCCTGCCGCGTCGCTCCGCCCGCCCGACGGCGTAGCGCACCCGCTGGGACGGGTCCGGTGGGGTGCGGGGCAGGTGGCCCAGGACAGCGGAACGGCCGGTCCCCAGCAGGGACCGGCCGTTCCGTGTGCTCGTGCTGCCGCACCCGCCCGATGGCTCGGTGGGGTGCGCGGGCGCGCCGTCAGGCGGGCGCGACCTCGTCGGAGTCCGCAGACCCGTCGGCCTCGACCTCGTCGTCAGCGGCAGGCTTCTTGTACGGGTCGGCGTCGCCGGCGTACGTGGCCTTCTCGCGCAGCGCGGCCAGCTCGGCATCGCGACGTGCAGCCTCGTGGAGGGCGACGTCGAGGTGCGCGGCGGTGTCCGGCACGGAGTCGAGGTGGAAGTCCAGGGAGGGCGTGAGCCGGATCCCCGTCTGCTTGCCGACCTCGGAGCGGATGATCCCCTTGGCGCTCTCGAGCGCCGCGGCGGTCCCTGCCCGCTCCTCGTCGTTGCCGTAGACCGTGTAGAACACCGAGGCGTTCTGCAGGTCACCGGTCACACGCACGTCGGTGATGGTCACGAACCCGAGACGCGGGTCCTTGATCCGGGTGTCGAGCATCTGCGCCACGATGACCTTGATCCGGTCAGCGAGCTTGCGAGCCCTGGGCTTGTCGACCATGGTTCAGTCCTTTCATCAGAGGGCCCCGCAGGAAGTCAGCTCCTGGTGGGCCCTTCGGGCCACGTCCTGAACGAACAGCTCCGCCGACGCCGGGCCGTGAGGTGTGGCGGGTCGTGGTGGGTCTGGCACGGGCCGCCAGGCCCGCGGTAGACCCGCCACACCTCACGGGTAGGCGTCAGCGGAGAGGTACGTCAGCTACGCGGCTTCTCCCGCATCTCGAACGTCGCGATCGTGTCGCCGACCTGCAGGTCGTTGAACGAACCGAGACCGATACCACACTCGAAGCCCTCGCGGACCTCGGTGGCGTCGTCCTTGAACCGCTTGAGCGACTCGACCGTGAGGTTGTCGCCGATGACGGCTCCCCCACGCAGGACGCGTGCCTTGGTGTTGCGTCGGATCTCGCCCGAGCGGACGATCGAACCGGCGATGTTCCCGAACTTGGAGGAACGGAAGACCTCGCGGATCTCGGCGGTGCCGAGCTGCACCTCTTCGTACTCGGGCTTGAGCATGCCCTTGAGTGCAGCCTCGACGTCGTCGATCGCCTGGTAGATGATCGAGTAGAAGCGGACGTCGACGCCCTCGCGCTCGGCCAGTGCCTCGACACGCTCGCCGTACTTGACGTTGAACCCGATGATGATCGCGTTGTCCACGGTCGCCAGGTTGACGTCGTTCTGGGTGATCGCACCGACGCCGCGGTGGATGATCCGCAGCTGGACCTCGTCGCCGACGTTGATCTGCAGCAGCGCGTCCTCGAGTGCCTCGACGGCACCGGAGACGTCGCCCTTGAGGACCAGGTTGAGGGTCTCGACCTTGCCCTGCTCGAGCGCCTGGGCGAAGTCCTCGAGGCTGACGCGCTTGCGACGCTTGGCCAGGAGGGCTGCGCGCTCAGCCGCCTCGCGCTTCTCGGCGATCTGACGGGCCGTGCGCTCGTCCGGAGCCACGAGGAACGTGTCACCGGCGCTGGGCACGGACGCGAGCCCGAGCACCATCACGGGGCGGGCGGGGCCTGCCTCGGTGACGTTGTTGCCGTGCTCGTCGAACATCGCACGGACGCGTCCGTGAGCGGTGCCCGCGACGATCGCGTCCCCGACGTGGAGCGTGCCGGACTGGACAAGGACGGTCGCGACGGCGCCGCGGCCCTTGTCGAGGTTCGCCTCGATGGCGACGCCTCGTGCGTCCTTGTCCGGGTTGGCGCGCAGGTCCAGCGAGGCGTCCGCCGTGAGAAGGACGGCCTCGAGGAGCGCGTCGATGCCCTGGTTCTGCTTGGCGGACACGTCGACGAACATGGTGTCGCCGCCGTACTCCTCGGCCACCAGGTTGTACTCGGTGAGCTGCTGGCGGATCTTGGCGGGGTTGGCCCCCTCCTTGTCCACCTTGTTGACCGCGACGACGATCGGCACGCCGGCCGACTGCGCGTGGTTGAGCGCCTCGACCGTCTGCGGCATGACGCCGTCGTCGGCTGCGACCACGAGGATCGCGATGTCGGTCACCTGGGCACCACGAGCACGCATGGCGGTGAACGCCTCGTGACCCGGGGTGTCGATGAACGTGATGGGACGGTCGACGCCCTCGTGCTCGTGACGGACCTGGTAGGCACCGATGTGCTGCGTGATGCCGCCGGCCTCGCCGGAGATGACGTCGGTCTGGCGGATCGCGTCGAGCAGTCGGGTCTTACCGTGGTCGACGTGACCCATGACCGTGACGACGGGCGGACGGGCCTGGAGCTCGTCGTCGCCCTCGCCCTCGAGCTCGGCGTCCAGGTCGATGTCGAAGGCACCGAGGAGCTCGCGGTCCTCCTCCTCCGCGGAGACCATCTCGATGACGTACCCGAGCTCCGCGGCGAGCGAGCCGAACGTGTCCTCGTCGAGGGACTGCGTGGCGGTCGCCATCTCACCGAGGTGGAAGAGCACCGTCACGAGGCTCGCGGGGTTCGCGTCGATCTTGTCCGCGAAGTCGTTGAGCGAGGAACCGTGACGCAGGCGCACGACGGTCGAGCCGTTCCCACGGGGAACCTGCACGCCACCCAGCGAGGGGGCCTGCATCTGCTCGAACTCCTGGCGCTTCGCCCGCTTCGACTTGCGCCCACGGACGGGGCGCCCTCCTGCACGACCGAAAGCACCCTGGGTGCTGCCACGACCTGCGCCACCGCGGCCACCGCCACCGGGGCGACCGGCGAAACCGCCGCCACCACCAGGAGCGCCGCCGGGGCCTCCGCCTGCGCCACCGGGACGACCGGCGAAGCCGCCACGACCGCCACCGGCACCGCCGGCGCCGCCACCCGGACGACCGCCGGGAGCGGGACGGTCACCGGGGCGACCGATCGAGGTACGACCGGGCATCATGCCCGGGTTGGGACGGGGACCACCCGGACGCGGTGCAGGACGGGGACCACCGGGACGGGGTCCGCCGGTGCGCTCGGCGCTGCCTGCTGCTGCGGGGTTGGCGTTCGCTGCCGGGTCGGCGGCGCGCTCGGGGCGTGCACCCGGACGAGGCATGCCCTGGCTCGAGGCGAACGGGTTGTTGCCCGGGCGCGGGGAGCCGGCGCGCGGCATGCCCTGGCTCGAGGCGAACGGGTTGTTGCCGGGACGCGGGGAGCCGGGACGGCCGCCCCCACCGGTTCCGCCGGAGCCGCCGGGGCGGGCTGCTGCGGGACGCGGGCCGGGCGCGGGGGCGTTGCCGCCACCTGCCGGCTTGGGCGATGCCGACGGCTTGCGCGCGGCAGCGGGAGCCGGCGTGGCGGCGGGCTTGGCCGCAGCGGGGGCTGCGGGCGTGGGCTCGACGAACGCGGGGCTCGCTGCTTCCTTCTGGGGTGCCGGTGCCTTGGGCGCGGCGGGTGCCGGCGCGGGGGCAGCGGGAGCCGGTGCTGCAGGCGCAGCCTCGGCGGCCGGCACGGGCTTGGGCGCGGCCGGACGTGCCGGCGCGGGCTTCGCGGCGGCGGGCTTGGCGGGAGCGCTTGCGCTCTCCGTGCCACCGGCCGGGAAGGTGTCGCGCAGCTTGCGGACGACCGGCGGTTCGATGGTCGAGGATGCCGAGCGGACGAACTCACCGAGTTCCGTCAGCTTGGTCATGATGGTCTTGCTCTCCACCCCGAGCTCCTTTGCGAGCTCGTAGACGCGGACCTTTGCCACAACTCTCCTGTCTCGGCCCACCCGAAACAGGGAGGACCGTCTTTAGTGCTGGGTGCTCATCGCTGGGTACTCATCGGGTGCCCATCGGCTTCTAACCCGCTTCCTTGTCGACGATTCGTGCGGTGTTCGTGCGGTACTGGCGCGGCTCGGCTCGGGCGGCGCTGGTGCGCCGCCGACCGGGACCGCCGACTTGACGATGACTGGCGATGACTGACGACGGGTCAGTCTTCCCTGTCGAGATGGGCGTGAGCTCCGGCGAGGTCCACGGGTCCTGCGAGACGCAGCGCCCGGGGAAAGGCTCGTCGACGCTCGGCCAGCTCGAGGCAACGCCGAGCATCGTGGAGCCAGGCGCCGCGCCCCGGGAGCGACCTGCCGACATCGACGACGAGCCGAGGCTCTGGAGTGTCAGGCTGGTCCACCACGAGGCGGAGAAGAACAGACCGTAGGTCACGCTCCCGGCAGCCGACGCACGTCCGAACGGGCGCGTGAGCGCCTGAAGGGTCGTGCGACGGATTCCGGACCCGTGGCCCAGTCAGGGACAGTCTAGCGCGCCCGCTCACCGAGTGTTACCCGTTTCCGTCGCCGGAGCCCGGTCCGTCGACCTCGTCGAGGCCTCCACGGGCCCGGTCGTCGCCCGCACCGGGGTGCGCGCCCTCGTCCGAGCGGATGTCGATGCGCCACCCCGTGAGCTTCGCGGCAAGCCGGGCATTCTGCCCTTCCTTGCCGATCGCGAGGGACAGCTGGAAGTCGGGGACGACCACGCGTGCGGCGCGAGCCTCGGCGTCGACCACGGTGACAGACGTCACACGGGCCGGCGACAACGCGCTCGCCACGAACTCCGCCGGGTCGTCGCTGAAGTCGACGATGTCGATCTTCTCGCCGTGCAGCTCGGCCATGACCGCGCGCACGCGCCCACCCATGGGGCCGATGCAGGCGCCCTTGGCGTTGAGGCCCGCGACGCGCGAACGGACCGCGACCTTGGAGCGGTGACCGGCCTCGCGGGCGATCGCCATGATCTCGACCGAGCCGTCGGCGACCTCAGGGACCTCGAGCTCGAAGAGCTTGCGGACGAGGTTCGGGTGCGTGCGGCTCAGCGTGATCTGCGGGCCCTTCATGCCGCGTGCGACGTCCAGGACGTACGCGCGCAGCCGCTCGCCGTGGACGTAGTCCTCGGTCGGGACCTGCTCGTGCGGCGGGAGGACAGCCTCGGTGCCGCCCACGTCCACGAGGACCATGCGCGGGTCGTTGGCCTGCTGGATGATGCCCGCGAGGACCTCACCCTCCTTGCCGCGGAAGTTGCCCAGGATCTGGTCGTCCTCGGCGTCCCGCAGCCGCTGCACGATGACCTGGCGTGCCGTCGCGGTCGCGATGCGCCCGAAGTCCTTGGGCGTGTCGTCGAACTCGGGGCCCAGCACGGGCGCCCGGTAGCGCCGGACGGGCTCGCCGTCCTCGTCCACCTCGTCAGCGGCGTCGTCGGCGTCCTCCTCGGCCGGGATCTCCTCGCGCGCCCAGACCGTCACGTGGCCGGTACGGCGCTCGAGCTCGACCCGCGCGCGGGCGTGCGCGTCAGGGGTCCGGTGGTAGGCGGAGAGCAGCGCCTGCTCGATCGCTGCCACCAGGATGTCGAGGCTGATGTCCTTCTCGCGCTCCAGCAGGCGCAGCGCGCTCATGTCGATGTCCATCGATCAGACCTCCTCGTCGTTCGGGGCGATCGCCCCGGGGTTCTCGTCAACAGCCATCTCCGGGCCGAGGTCTGCCTCGAGCGCACGCTTGAGCTCGACCTGGATGGCGCCGCGCGTCACGTCGTCGAGCGCCACCGAGTCCACGGGAGCCCCGGTGAGCAGCAGGCGGCCGTCCTCGACCTCGCGCAGGCGCCCTTCGACGCTTGCGCCGTCCGTGAGCGTGAGCCTGACGATGCGGCCGCGGGCGCGCTTGAAGTGGCGCAGCTCGGTCAGGGGGCGCGAGGTGCCGGGCGTCGAGATCTCGAGCGTGTACGCACCGGGGAACGCGTCGGAGGCGTCGAGCGCGTTGTTGATCTCGCGCGAGACCTCTGCGACGGCGTCGAGGTCCAGGTTGCCCACCGCGTCCTCGGGCAGGTCCACCGTGATGCGGACGACCGAGCGGCTGCCTGCCAGGGAGACGGTCACGTCCTCCAGGTACAGGCCCGCTGCCTGCACCGCAGGTTCCACGACCTGACGGACCCTGTCCGCACCGGCCTGCTTCGCCTTGTTCATGTCTCGGTCTCCCGTCGGCTTCCAGAGCCCACCGGGCTGAAGGAATCGACCGGTGTGCTGTTGTACGGGATCAGCCTAACGACTCACCCGCCAGGAACGTGACATCATCACCCTCGATGACTGCCGAACCGACTCCGCGCCTCCACCCGTCGAGCCCCTCGGGCGACGCCCCGCCGTCCGCTTCGCCCGGATATTCACGGGTCCGGGCTCGGTGGCGTCGTCCGGCCGGTCGCGCGGTGGTGTCGATCGTCACGTCGCTCACGCTGCTCACCGTGGCCGGCTGCGGGCTGCGCCTGGAGACCCCGCCCCCGACCGAGCCCGTGCCCGACGCCCAGGAGACGCTGCGGCGCGACGCGGTCGACGGGGCGCTCCTCGTGGGCGAGCTCGCCGTCGCGGCGGGCGCGACGTCGTCGGGCCTGGACGCGACCTCGCTCGCGTCGCTCGCCGAGACGGGCACCTTCGCCGACCTCCACGTGACGCAGCTCGGCGGCGTCTACGACTCGGGCCTCCCCGAGCCCGACGGCGACACCGACGAGCCCACGTCCGGCGCGACCGACCAGCCGACGACTCCTACGACCGCGACGGCCGCCGAGGTCCTCGACGCGCTGGCCGCCTCGAGCGCGAGCATGCGCGAGGGGATCGACCAGACCGACGACGGCCCGTTCGCCCGGCTGCTGACGTCGATCGTGTCCTCGCAGGACGCCTCTGCGCGTCAGCTCGCGGCCTCGACGGGCACCCCCCTGCCCGAGTCCCTCGCGCTCCCGACCGGTCTCCTCGTGCCCGAGACCACGCCGTCGGGGCTGACCGCGACGGACCTGTCGACCATCATCGAGGCCGAGGACGCCGCGGGGTACGCGTTCGAGGTCCGCGCGGCCCTCGCGGACGGCGACGGGCGCGCCGCAGCCCTCGACCGCGCGGTGCTGCACCGCGCCCGGGCAGAGGCCTGGGCCCAGGCGGCGGGCACCGCGGGAGGGGCGCAGGACCCGCGCCGGGTCGCCTACTCGGTCCCGGCCGACGTCCCGACGGCGGAGCTCGCCGTCCAGCTCGAGTCCTCGCTCGCTGAGTCGTACGCCGCGCTCACGGCCGAGGCCGGCACGGGGACCCGCCTGCCGCTCGCCGACCTGTCGACCGAGGCGAGCCTCGCGGCCGTCGCGTGGGGTGCTCCCCTCGCAGCGTTCCCGGGTCTGCCCGAGCAGTCGACCACTCCCCCGGCGGCCGGCTGAGGACGCTCCTCCACGACGGCGGACGGGCCGGGTCCAGGAGCATCGCTCCCGGACCCGGCCCGTCCGTCGTCGGCCCCCGCCGCCGGGGCGGCTGGGGAGAGATCAGGCCAGCAGCTCGGCGACCTTCTCGGTCACGAGGTCGGCGACGCCTGCGACCGGCACCTGCACGGGCTCGCCGCCCTGGCGCGGGCGCACCTCGACGACGCCGTCCGCGAGCCCGCGGCCCACGACCACGACGAGCGGGGCGCCCAGGAGCTCGGCGTCCTTGAACTTCACGCCGGGCGAGACCTTGGGCCGGTCGTCGTACAGGACCTCGACGCCGCGCGCCGAGAGCTCGGCCGTGAGCGACGCGGCGGCCTCGAAGACCGCCTGGTCCTTGCCCGTGGCGACCACCTGGACGTGCATGGGGGCCACGTGCGCGGGCCAGGCGAGGCCGGCCTCGTCGTGGTTGGCCTCGGCCAGCGCGGCGAGCGCGCGCGTCACGCCGATCCCGTACGAGCCCATGGTCACGACGACCTGCTTGCCGTTCTCGTCGAGGACCGTCAGGCCCAGGGCCTGCGCGTACTTGCGCCCCAGCGCGAAGATGTGGCCGATCTCGATGCCGCGCGCGAGCTCGAGCGGACCCGAGCCGTCGGGCGCGAGGTCGCCCGCACGGACCTCGGCGGCCTCGATCGTGCCGTCGGCCGTGAAGTCGCGACCGGCGACCAGGTCGAACACGTGCCTGCCGTGCTGGTTCGCGCCCGTGATCCAGCGGGTGCCCTCGACGACGCGCGGGTCCAGGAGGTAGCGCACGGCCGAGTGCGACGACGCGGGGGTCTTGCCCTCGGCCGGCACGGTCACCTGGAGGCCCTGCGGGCCGAGCACCTCGGGGCCGATGTAGCCCTTGACGAGCTCGGGGTGCGCGGCGAAGTCGGCCTCGCCCGCGGGCTCGACCTCGGCGGGCTCGACCGACGCCTCGAGGCGCTTGAGGTCCACCTCGCGGTCGCCGGGCAGGCCCACGACGAGCACCTCGCGGCGGCCGTCGGGGTGCGTGAGCGCGAGCACGACGTTCTTGAGCGTGTCGGCCGCGGTCCACTCGCGGTCGGTGCGCGGGAAACGCGCGTTGGCGAGCGCGACGAGCGAGTCGATCGTCGGGGTGTCGGGGGTGTCCTCGACGTGCGCCGCGGGCGCGTCGTCGTAGGGCAGGGCCTCGGGCACGGGCGTGACCACGGCCTCGACGTTGGCCGCGTAGCCGCCGGGCGAGCGGACGAACGTGTCCTCGCCGATCGCGGTCGGGTTGAGGAACTCCTCGCTGCGCGAGCCGCCCATGGCCCCGGACGTCGCGGCCACGATCACGTACTCGAGACCCAGGCGCGTGAAGATCCGCTGGTAGGCGGCGCGCTGGTTCTGGTACGAGGCCTCGAGCCCCTCCTCGGTCACGTCGAACGAGTACGCGTCCTTCATGATGAACTCGCGGCCACGGATGAGGCCCGCGCGCGGACGTGCCTCGTCGCGGTACTTCGTCTGGATCTGGAACAGCGTGAGCGGCAGCTCCTTGTAGGACGAGTACATGTCCTTGACGAGGAGCGTGAACATCTCCTCGTGCGTGGGGGCCAGCAGGTAGTCGCCGTCCTTGCGGTCCGTGAGGCGGAAAAGGTTCGCGCCGTACTCGTCCCACCGGCCCGTGGCCTCGTAGGGCTCGCGCGGCAGCAGCGCCGGGAAGTGGACCTCCTGGCCGCCCGCGTCCTCCATCTCCTCACGGACGATCGCCTCGACCTTGGCGAGCACGCGCAGGCCCAGCGGGAGCCAGGTGTAGATGCCGGGGGCGGCACGACGGATGTAGCCGGCGCGCACGAGGAGCTTGTGGCTCGCGACCTCGGCGTCGACCGGGTCCTCGCGCAGCGTCCGCAGGAACAGGGAGGTCATCTTGAGGGGCTTGACGGGGGGACCGACCACCCGGCTGGAGGCTGAAGACATGGGCCCGATCCTACCGTCGCGCGATACGGCATCCCGCAGAGGTGCCGCGACCGCCCCCGGTCGGTCCCCGAGGCGGTCAGCCGTCCGTGACCCGCCGGCGGTGCGCGTCCGCGCGGGAGCGGGCACCATGGAAGCGTGCCCGAGCTGCCCGAGGTCGAGGCGCTCGTCCGGTTCCTCGACGAGCGCGCGACCGGTCACGTCGTCGTCGCGGCCGACCTCGCCTCGATCGTGGCCCTCAAGACGTTCTCCCCTCCCCTGTCGGCCCTGGTGGGCGGAACAGTCACGGGTGCGTCGCGGCACGGCAAGTGGCTCGACCTGGCGGTGCGTCCCGAGGCAGGCACCGGAGCCGCTGGAGCCACGAGCTCGGGCGGGGCCAAGGCCGTCGACGCGGCCGGTGGCGCGGGTCCGGCGGGGACCGGCGGCGCAGTGCCCGACGACGAGCTCCACCTGGTCTTCCACCTCGCCCGGGCGGGCTGGTTGCGCTGGTCGGAGGACGCGCCGACCACGCCGGTGCGCCCCACCTCGAGCAGGGGCGGCGTGCGGGCGGTCCTCGCGCTGCGGATCCGGTTCGACGACGGCTCGGGGTTCGACCTGACCGAGGCGGGCACGCGCAAGCGGCTCGCGCTCCACGTGGTCCGCGATCCCACCGAGGTCCCCGCGATCGCGACCCTGGGCGTCGAGCCCCTCGGCCCCGACTTCACGATCGCCGAGCTCTCACGCCTGCTCGCGGCACGCAACCAGCAGCTCAAGGGGTTGCTCCGCGACCAGCGGCTCGTCGCCGGGATCGGCAACGCGTACTCCGACGAGATCCTGCACGCCGCCAGGACGAGCCCGTTCCGCCTGACCCGCAGCCTCGAGGCCGACGACGTGGCCCACCTGCACGCCGCGATCCGCGACGTGCTCTCCGAGGCCGTCGCGACGTCGTCGGGCCGGCCGGCCGCCGAGCTCAAGGACGCCAAACGACGCGGGATGCGCGTCCACGGGCGCACGGGCGAGGCATGCCCGGTGTGCGGGGACGTCGTCCGCGAGGTCTCGTTCGCGGACCGCAGCCTGCAGTACTGCGCGACGTGCCAGACCGGCGGGCAGGTGCTCGCCGACCGGCGCATGTCCAAGCTCCTGCGCTAGCGGCCGGCGGCCGCCCTCAGAAGAGGACGGTCGCGAACGTCCCGACCTGCTCGAACCCCACTCGGCGGTACGTCGCGAGCGCGCGCTCGTTGTACGCGTTGACGTAGAGCGAGACGATCGGTGCGATCTCGCGTCGCGTGATCTCCACGACGGCGGCCATGCCCGACTCCGACAGGCGACGCCCGCGGAGCTGAGGATCGACCCACACGCCCTGGACCTGCGCGACCGCGGACGTGACCGCACCGAGCTCGGCCTTGAAGGCCACGGTGCGCTCGGGCAGCGCGACCGCGGCGAGCGGGTCCCTGTCCCCGTTCGGCAGCGACGGAGCGGGCACGCCTCCCGCGAGCCGCACGAACGAGCGCCCCGACGTGATGAGCCCGCGCACGCGCTCGGCGTACGCGTTGCCGCCCGCCGCGACCGGCGAGTACCCGACCTCCTCGACGAACATGCGCACGCACGCGGGCAGCACGAGCGGGAGCTCGGCGGGCACCGACCGCCGGACCATCGGGTCCGGCTCGACCTCGGGCGCACGGTCGATCATGAGCGAGGGCTGGTCGTCGCGCACGTCGCGGGCTGCGGGCCAGTGCTGGGCCAGGCGGTCCCACAGCCCCAGCGCAGCCGCGCGCTCGCCCACGATCGACGACGCCCGGCGACCGAACCGGCGCGCCAGGGCCGCGAACGCGTCGAGCGCCTGCGCGTGCTCGGCACCGGCCAGGGGGACGACCGGCACCAGGTTCGCCCCTGCCCAGCAGATCGCGAGCAGCGGACCCTGCGCGGGGAAGCCCCACACCTGTCCGCCGCTCAGCGACAGTCGTGTCGCCTCGACGATCCGTGAGGCGGCCAGGACCGAGCCGACCGGGTCCAGGGCGCACACCGCGAGCGCGGCCGGGACGTCCGCGTCCGTCAGGACACGGGCGGCCTCCGGCCGGGACCACGGCCCCGGGGGGTGCCAGCGCGCCATCGCCGCAGGCTCAGCCGACGGTGACGACCGGCGGGCCGGCCTGTGCGTCGTTCTCCGGCGTCATGGTCTCGGCGATGCGCATCGCTTCCTCGATGAGCGTCTCGACGATCATGGACTCCGGCACGGTCTTGACGACCTCGCCCTTGACGAAGATCTGGCCCTTGCCGTTGCCCGACGCGACGCCGAGGTCTGCCTCGCGCGCCTCGCCCGGGCCGTTCACGACGCAGCCCATGACCGCGACGCGCAGCGGGACCTCCATGCCCTCGAGACCCGCGGTGACCTTCTCGGCGAGCGTGTAGACGTCCACCTGGGCGCGACCGCACGACGGGCACGAGACGATCTCCAGCTTGCGCGGGCGCAGGTTGAGCGACTGCAGGATCTGGATGCCGACCTTGACCTCCTCGACCGGCGGGGCCGAGAGCGAGACACGGATCGTGTCACCGATGCCCTTGCTCAGCAGCGCACCGAAGGCCGTGGCCGACTTGATGGTGCCCTGGAACGCCGGGCCCGCCTCGGTCACACCGAGGTGCAGGGGCCAGTCACCGCGCTCGGAGAGCAGCTCGTAGGCCCGCACCATGACGACCGGGTCGTTGTGCTTGACCGAGATCTTGAAGTCGTGGAAGCCATGCTCCTCGAAGAGCGACGCCTCCCAGACGGCCGACTCGACGAGCGCCTCCGGGGTGGCCTTGCCGTACTTGGCGAGCAGACGCGGGTCGAGCGACCCGGCGTTGACGCCGATGCGGATCGAGGTGCCCGCGTCGGAGGCCGCGCGAGCGATCTCCTTGACCTGGTCGTCGAACTTGCGGATGTTGCCCGGGTTCACGCGCACCGCGGCACAACCCGCGTCGATCGCCGCGAACACGTACTTGGGCTGGAAGTGGATGTCCGCGATCACGGGGATCTGGGACTTCTTCGCGATCGCCGGCAGCGCGAGCGCGTCGTCCTGGCTGGGCACCGCGACACGCACGATGTCGCAGCCGGACGCGGTCAGCTCGGCGATCTGCTGGAGGGTCGCGTTGATGTCCGTCGTCGGCGTCGTGGTCATCGACTGGACGCTCACGGGGGCGTCGCCGCCGACGTCGACCTTGCCGACCTTGATCTTGCGCGTCTTGCGGCGCGGCGCGAGGACCGGCGGGGGTGCTGCTGGCATGCCAAGGCTGATGGGTACGCTCACGGACCTAGTATCCCCCGCCCAGCACCCGGGCCGCGCCCACGGACCCACCCCGCCCCGCTCCGCACACGACTCTTCGCGAGATCTTCACCGTGCGGCCGGTCAGGTGAGCCGGACCGGGTTGACGATGTCCGCGTAGATCAGCAGCAGCCCCATGCCGAGCAGGACGACCCACATGGCCAGCCCCAGCGGCACGAGCCGTGCCACGTCGGCGTGCGCCGGGCGCGGCAGCCCACGGACCTTGGCGACCTGGCGCTTGGCGCCCTCGTACAGCGCACCCGCGATGTGACCGCCGTCGAGCGGCGGCAGCGGGATGAGGTTGAACGCGAAGAGCGCGATGTTGAGCGAGGCCAGCAGGCTCAGCATGGTCGCGACCTGCCCCACGAGGTCGCCCTCGCCCGCGTCCAGGAGGTCGGCCGCCACGATCGTGACCCCGACGGGACCGACGGGCGAGCTGGGGTCGCGCGCCTCGTCGCCGAACGCGGCCTGGCCGATGTCGACGAGCCGCGCGGGCAGCGAGACGATGATCGCGGCCGTGCCGCTCACCTGCTGCCAGATGGCCTCCGGCACCGCCGACAGCGGCTCGGAGACACGCTCCTGGGTCGGAGCGACACCGACGTACCCCGTGGGCCGGAGAACCAGCTCTCCCGCGTCGTCGCGCACGTACTGGCCGTCGTCGCCCACGACCGGTCGCTCGACCTCGGCCGGGGTGATCTCGAGTGTCGTGCGCTCGCCGTCGCGCTCGACCACGACGGGCACGGTCTCCCCCGCCGCCCCCGTGATCTTGCCGACGAGCGAGTCCCACGACGTGACGGGCTCGCCGTCGAACGAGACGATCGTGTCGCCGGGCTCCAGCCCGGCCTCGGCCGCCGGGGTGAGCGGGTCGTCGGCCGTGCACTCGTAGTCGGCCGGAGCCGAGGCGGGCGTGACGCACTGCGGGACGAGCCCGACCGTCGTGGTCGCCTGCGGCAGACCGATGCCCACCAGCACGATCGTCATGAGCACGAACGCGATCACGAGGTTCATGAACGGTCCACCGAACATCACGATGACCTTCTTGGGCACCGAGAGGTTGTAGAACGCGCGCGGCTCCTGCCCGGGGAGGATCTCCTCGGCGCTCATCTCGCGAGCGTCCTGGACCATGCGCCCGAAGAACCCGTCCGACTGCTTCTTGCCCGCCGGTGCCGGCGGGTACATCCCCACGAGCCGCACGTAGCCGCCCAGCGGGATCGCCTTGACCCCGTACTCGGTCTCGCCCTTGGTGCGCGACCACAGCGTGGGGCCGAACCCCACGAAGTAGTGGCTCACGCGCACGCCGAACTTCTTGGCCGGGACCATGTGCCCGACCTCGTGCAGCGCGATCGACACCAGGATGCCGACCAGCACGACGAGGATCGCGATCACCGCGGTCATGAGAGCTCCGTTCGGGGAGGTTGTGGGGTCCGGGACGACCCCAGGACGGGTGCGAGACGGTCGGAGGGTCGTGGCAGACCGCCCCGGACCGGACGGGGCGAACCTACCGCCGATCGCTGGACGATGCCTGAGACCGCCCGCGCCCCGTGAGGCGCCCGCCGCGTGCCCACCTCAGCGCTGCGCCAGGATCTCGTGGGCCCGCGCACGGGCCCACGTCTCCGCTGCCGTCACGTCGTCCAACGTGACCGCCGCCCGCGAGGTTCCCCGGTGCTCTCCGAGGACACGCTCGACCGTCGCGACGATGTCCAGGAACCCGATGCGGCCCTCCAGGAACGCCGCGACGCACTCCTCGTTGGCCGCGTTGTACACCGCAGGGTGCGTCGCGGAGGCCGACGCCGCCTCGCGCGCGAGACCCACCGCGGGGAAGAGCGCCTCGTCGAGCGGCTCGAACGTCCAGGCCGTCGCCGCCGTCCAGTCGCACCCGGCGGCCACCTCGCCCAGGCGGTCCGGCCAGCTCAGGCCGAGCGCGATGGGCAGCCGCATGTCCGGGGGCGAGGCCTGCGCGATCGTCGAACCGTCCACGAACTCGACCATCGAGTGCACGACCGACTGCGGGTGCACCACGACCGCGATCTCCTCGGTCGGCACGTCGAACAGCAGGTGCGCCTCGATGAGCTCGAGGCCCTTGTTCATGAGCGTCGCGGAGTTGATCGTCACGACCGGGCCCATGGCCCAGGTCGGGTGCGCGAGCGCCTGCTGCGGGGAGACGGCCTTGACGTCGTCCCGCGCCCAGCCGCGGAACGGCCCGCCCGACGCCGTCAGCACGAGCCGACGGACCTCCTCGCGCCGACCCGAGCGCAGCGCCTGCGCGATCGCCGAGTGCTCCGAGTCGACGGGGACGATCTGGTCCGGACGCTGCCTCGCGTCCTGGACCAGCACGCCGCCCACGACGAGCGACTCCTTGTTGGCCAGCGCGAGCGTCGAGCCCGCGCCGAGCGCGGCGAGCGTGGGACCGAGGCCCACCGACCCCGTGATGCCGTTGAGCACGACGTCAGATCCCGCCCCCGCGAGCTCGGTCGCGGCGTCCGGACCGACCAGCACCTCGACCGGCCGAGCCCCCGCGCGGGGAGCCCGGGCCGCCAGGGCGGCCTCGACCTCGACGGCCCGTGCAGGGTCCGCCACACCCACGCGCTGCACGCCGAGCGCGACAGCCTGGTGCGCGAGCAGCTCGGCGTTCGCGCCGCCGGCCGAGATCGCGTCCACACGGAAGCGGTCGGGGTGGCGGGAGATCACGTCGATCGCCTGGGTGCCGATGGATCCGGTCGACCCGAGGAGGGTCACGCTGCGCAGACTCATGGGGACATCCTCCCAGGTGCGAGGACCGCCCGAGGCGCGCTGCGGCGTCGGGCAGGCCTCACGCACGACGTCACTCGACGCCGAGCAGCACCTCGATGGCCCGGGCGAAGAACGCGTCCACGGGCCCCTCGGCGTAGCCGTCCTTGCCGCGGCGACGCGCGAACGTCGCGCTGCGGATCTCGGCGGCCGTGATGGGCTCCTGGCGGTCGAAGTACGCCACCAGGCGGTCGCACAGGTCGTCGACGTCGTCCATGTCGTAGCCCGACTCGCCGCGGCCTGCCGGTGCGAAGCGCTCGCCGTCCGGACGACCCAGCCGGCCGTACAGGCTGCGCGCCCGCTCGGCCAGGGCGTTCATCCAGGCCTGCTGCCCGTTGACCGCGACGTACTCGGCGCGCTGGCGGGCGATGAACGCGCCCTCCAGGCGGTCGAGGGCCGCGTCGACCTCGTGGGTGTCGTACCCGCCACGGACCAGGTCGAACATCGAGACCTGGATGTCCGTGCTCGTCAGGCGCTCAGGCTTCTTGCCCTCGTAGACCTGACGGGCGTGGTCGAAGAACTCGTCCACCTCTTCGGGGTCGTACCCGTTGCGCACCTTCGAGACGGTGCTGAACAACGCACTCACTCTTCCTCCTCGGCTGCCAGCTGTCCGCACGCACCATCGATGTCGCTGCCACGTGTGTCACGAATAGTGGTCGGAATCCCGTGCCCGCGCAAGCGTGCGACGAACTCGTCCTCCACGTCGCGCTCGCTGGCCGTCCAGATCGAGCCCGGCGTCGGGTTGAGCGGGATGGGGTTGACGTGCACCCAGCCCGAACCGCGCGCCGTGAGCTTCTCGCCCAGCAGGTCCGCCCGCCAGGCGTGGTCGTTCATGTCCTTGATGAGCGCGTACTCGATGCTGACGCGTCGACCCGTGACCTCGAAGTAGTTGCGTGCCGCGTCGAGCGTCTCGTCGACCGACCACCGGGTGTTGATCGGGACGAGCTCGCTGCGCAGGTCGTCGTCCGGCGCGTGGAGCGAGAGCGCGAGCGTGACCGGGATGCCCTCGGCCGACAGCTTGTTCATCGCCGGGACCAGACCCACGGTCGAGACGGTGATGTTGCGCGCCGACATGCCCAGGCCCTCGGGGGCCGGGGCGATGAGCTGGCGGATGGTGCCCATGACGGCCTTGTAGTTGGCCATCGGCTCGCCCATGCCCATGAAGACCAGGTTGTTGAGCCGGGCCGGGCCGCCGGGGATGTCGCCGTCGGCGAGCGACTTCGCGGCCGAGCGCACCTGCTCGACGATCTCCGCGGTCGACAGGTTGCGGGTCAGACCGAGCTGGCCCGTCGCGCAGAACGGGCACGCCATGCCGCAGCCGGCCTGGCTCGAGACGCACAGCGTCGACCGGTTCGGGTACCGCATGAGGACCGACTCGACCTTGGCCGCGTCGAAGAGCTTCCAGAGCGTCTTGACGGTCGTGCCGCCGTCCGCCTGCATCACACGCGCGGGCGTGAGCAGCTGCGGGAACAGGTTCTCGACCAGCAGGTCGCGCGAGGCCTTGGGCAGGTCCGTCATGTCCTCCGCGGCACTCGTGTAGTGCGCGTAGTAGTGCGTCGCGAGCTGCTTGGCACGGAAGGGCTTCTCCCCCAGCTCCACGACGGCCGCCGTCCGTTCCTCGGCAGAGAGGTCGGCGAAGTGACGCGGGGGCTTCCCGCGGCGGGGTGCCGACATGACGAGCGGCAGCGGCTTCGATTCGACGGACGGGCGAACAGACATGGTGGATCCAGAGGTTGGAACGGGTGGAACAGGTCAGAGCAGGCACGCACCGAGGCGGTCCGGAGCGAGCGTGCGAGCGTGCCGGTGCGTTCTCACGCAGGCCGGCACGCACGCGGACGGACGAGCCCTGCCGCCCCTCACGGGGACCGCCTCAGAGCGAGACGGACAGCAGCAGGAACACGAACGGGGCAGTCAGGAGCATGGAGTCCAGGCGGTCGAGGACACCTCCGTGCCCCGGCAGGAGGGACCCCATGTCCTTCAATTCTAGGTCGCGCTTGATCATCGACTCGGCCAGGTCCCCCACGGTCGCCGTGAGCGGCACCATGACGCCCAGCGCGACGCCGATCACGGGGCTCGCACCCAGACCGTAGACGGCCCCCACGACGCCGACCGCGGTCGCGAGCACGAACGAGCCCGCCAGACCCTCCCAGCTCTTCTTGGGGCTGATCGAGCGGGCCAGCGGGTGGCGCCCGAACAGCACACCGGCCACGTATCCGCCGACGTCGTTCGCGACCGCCAGCAGGATGAACAGCAGGACCTGGATCCGTCCGTTCTCCGGGTTCGCCAGCATCATCATGACGAAGCCCGCCATGAACGGCAGGTACGCGGTCGCGAACGTGCCGGCCGCGGCGTCCCGCACGGCAGCGGTGCCCGAGCCGTCGATCACCCGCCAGACCACGACGCCCGCCACCGTCAGCACGAACGAGACCATGAGGGCCTCGGGCCCGGCGTAGTACGACGAGATCATGATCCCCGCCGCACCCACCAGGAGAGGCAGGAGCGGCAGGTGGATGTCGCGGCGCAGGAAGGCCTGCTTCAGCTCCCAGAGCGCCGCCCCCACCGCGGCGATCGCCAGCAGGACGAACGGCTCCGGACGGAACCCCAGCGAGGCCCCCACGACGAGGAGGAGCCCGACGCCGACGGCGATCGCCTTCGGCAGGTCGCGTCCGGCCTTCGGCGTCCGCCGGGGCTCGGACGCGACAGCATCACGTGTCATCGGTGCGTTCGGAGTTCGCCATCAGACCTCGAGGAGCTCGCTCTCCTTGCCGGCGAGCAGCGCGTCGATCGTGTCGACGTGGCTCTTGGTGAGAGCTTCGAGCTCCTTCTCCGCACGCGTGCCCTCGTCCTCGCCCGCTTCGCCGTCCTTCACGATGCGGTCGAGCTGCTCCTTGGCACGACGACGGATGTTGCGCACCGAGACGCGTGCGTCCTCGGCCTTGCCCTTGGCGAGCTTCACGTAGTCGCGGCGACGCTCCTCCGTGAGCACGGGGAGCACGACCCGGATGATGTTC
Source organism: Oerskovia sp. Root918 (assembly GCF_001428945.1). Classification (NCBI taxonomy): domain Bacteria; kingdom Bacillati; phylum Actinomycetota; class Actinomycetes; order Micrococcales; family Cellulomonadaceae; genus Oerskovia; species Oerskovia sp. Root918. The sequence continues at coordinate 227,788 of NZ_LMJG01000011.1, read as the reverse complement.
CCGTCGTTCGACGGGTTCACGCCCAGGTCCGAGTCACGGATCGCCTTCTCGATCGCGGACAGCGCGGTCTTGTCGAAGGGCGAGATGACGATCGTGCGGGCCTCGGGCGTGTTGAACGAGGCGAGCTGCTGGAGGGGCGTCGGGGCCCCGTAGTACTCGACCGTGATCTTGTTGAACATCGCGCCACTCGCACGTCCCGTGCGGATGTTGGCGAAGTCCTCCTTGGCGACCTCGATCGCCTTGTCCATCTTCTCTTCGGCCTCGAGGAGGGTCTCGTCGATCACCAGTGCTCCTTCGTCGTGCGTTGCAGGGCTTGCCGTCCTGTGCGCCGCGGGGCGCACCGGGACGCAGCGCGCCCCGGGTCGTGCGTCGGTCGTCCGGTCAGCTCGTGGTGACCAGTGTCCCGATATTGTCCCCCAGGAGGGCGCGGGTCACGTTGCCCGGGTCCCCCATGCCGAAGACGCGCATGGTCACGTCGTTGTCGCGGCACAGGCTCAGGGCCGTGGCGTCCATGACGGCGAGGTCGCCCACCAGGGCGTCGGTGTAGGTGAGGTGGTCGAGCTTGACCGCGTCCGGGTTGGTGCGCGGGTCCGCGCTGTAGACCCCGTCGACGCCGTTCTTGCCCATGAGGACTTCCTGGCAGTGGGTCTCGAGCGCGCGCTGGACCGAGACGGTGTCGGTCGAGAAGTAGGGCATGCCCGCGCCGGCACCGAAGATGACGACGCGCCCCTTCTCCATGTGACGGATGGCGCGCAGCGGGATGTACGGCTCGGCGACCTGGCCCATCGTGATGGCGGTCTGCACGCGCGTGTCGACGCCCGCCTGCTCGAGGAAGTCCTGGAGCGCGAGGCAGTTCATGACCGTGCCCAGCATGCCCATGTAGTCGGCGCGCGCACGGTCGAGGCCACGCTGCGAGAGCTCGGCCCCGCGGAAGAAGTTGCCGCCGCCCACGACGATCGCGACCTGCACGCCCTGACGCACGGCCTCCGCGATCTCGCCCGCGACGCGCTGGACGACGTCCGGCGCCAGGCCGATCTGTCCGCCACCGAAGGTCTCACCGGAGAGCTTCAGCAGAACTCGTCGTGCCGGGGTCGTGGTCTCGATGTTGTCGCCCATGTGCAGCGCCACCTGTTCTTCGTCGTTCCGAGCTCCCGAGGTCTGCCCCAGGACGTTCCGAGGACGGTCCTGCGAGGTGTCCCCGGGGTGTTGCGTGGTGCGCCGGGACCTGGCCGGGTCCCGGTGCGCGGTAGCCCGGTCCGCGCGGGTGCGCGGACCGGGCCACCGGTGGAGTGCGTCAGGCGCCGACGCGGTACCGCACGAACTCGGTGACCGTGCCACCGACCTCGGCGAGCACCTGGCCGACGGTCTTCTTGGGGTCCTTCGCGAGCGGCTGGTCGACGAGGACGACGTCCTTGAAGAAGCCGTTCAGGCGGCCCTCGATGATCTTCGGCAGCGCGGCCTCGGGCTTGCCCTCGTTGCGCGAGGTCTCCTCGGCGATGCGACGCTCGTTGGCGACGACGTCCTCGGGGACGTCCTCACGCGTCAGGTACGTCGGGGACAGCGCGGCGATGTGCTGCGCGATGTCCTTGGCGACGGCCTCGCCGGCAGCGTTCGTCGCGACGACGACGCCGATCGACGGCGGCAGGTCCTTGGCGGTGCGGTGCAGGTACGCGGTGACGCGCTCACCGGCGATGCGCGTGGCACGGCGAAGGACGACCTTCTCGCCGAGCGACGCAGCGGTGTTGTCGATCACGAGCTGGACGGACTCGCCGTCGGCGTCCGCGGCGAGGGCCGCGTCCGTGTCCGCAGCACCCGAGTCGGCGACGGCCTTGAGCACGCGCGCCGCGAGGTTGAGGAAGTTCTCGTTCTTCGCGACGAAGTCCGTCTCGGAGTTGAGCTCGATGAGCGTGGCGACCTGGCCACCCTCGGTCTCGGAGATGTCGACGGCCACGAGGCCCTCGGAGGTCGAACGGCCCTCGCGCTTGGCGACGCCCTTCAGGCCCTTGACGCGGATGATCTCGAGCGCCTTCTCGGAGTCGCCGTCGGCCTCGTCGAGAGCCTTCTTGACGTCGAGCATGCCGGCGCCGGTGCGCTCGCGCAGTGCCTTGATGTCGGCTGCGGTGTAGTTCGCCATGGTGCTGTCCTTACCTGTCTGGGGTCCCGGGGCTCCCCGGGGAGAACGTGGAGCGGGCGGTGCGGCGGGTGCGCGCCCCTCGTGAGAGGGGCGCGCACCACGTCGTCACTTGGACTCGTCGGCCTCTTCGGCGATGACCTCGGCCTCGGCGACGACCTCAGCCTCAGCGGCGGCCTCGACGGCAGCCTCAGCGACCTCGGCAGCAGCCTCGGCGACGACCTCGGCCTCGGCAGCAGCCTCGACGGCGACCTCGGCGACGACCTCAGCGGCGGCTGCGGTCTCGACAGCGGCCTCTGCCTCGGAACCGGCGAGGAGCTCGCGCTCCCACTCGGCGAGGGGCTCTGCCTCGGTGGCCGTGCCGGCCTCGGCGCCCGTGCGGCCCGAGTGGCGCTGGAGCAGGCCCTCGGCGGCGGCGTCGGCGATCACGCGGGTGAGCAGCGTGACGGCGCGGATCGCGTCGTCGTTGCCCGGGATCTTGTAGTCGACGACGTCGGGGTCGCAGTTGGTGTCCAGGATCGCGACGATCGGGATGCGCAGCTTGCGCGCCTCGTCGACGGCCAGGTGCTCCTTGTTGGTGTCCACGATCCACACGGCGGAGGGGACCTTCGCCATGTCGCGGATGCCGCCCAGGGTGCGGGTCAGCTTGTCCTTCTCGCGACGCAGGACGAGCAGCTCCTTCTTGGTGAGACCCGAGGCTGCGACGTCGTCGAAGTCGATCTCCTCGAGCTCCTTCATGCGCTGCAGACGCTTGTGCACCGTGGTGAAGTTGGTGAGCATGCCACCGAGCCAGCGGTGGTTCACGTAGGGCATGCCCACGCGAGCGGCCTGCTCGGCGACGGGCTCCTGCGCCTGCTTCTTGGTGCCGACGAAGAGGATCGTGCCACCGTGGGCGACGGTCTCCTTGACGAACTCGTACGCGCGGTCGATGTAGGACAGCGACTGCTGCAGGTCGACGATGTAGATGCCGTTGCGCTCCGTGAAGATGAATCGCTTCATCTTCGGGTTCCAGCGGCGGGTCTGGTGTCCGAAGTGGACTCCGCTGTCGAGGAGCTGGCGCATGGTCACGACGGCCATGGCACGTCCTTTCAGGCGTGACGCGGGATCCTCCCGCTGCTCACGCTCGTTCGTCCGACCGGGCGCGCGGCGTCCGGTCGGTGCTTTCGGTTGTCGGTGCGGGCCGGGATTGGCCGTGCACCCCTGGCGTCACACCGCCTGGCGACGCCGGACCCTGGCGAACGAGGGTCCGGACCGTTGTCGTGGCAGCCCCTGCCGCTGGCCCTGACGAGCCGGGAGGCGGGGAAGTGACGCGCGAAGTCGACGGCGCGCAGCGGGGGCCGTGGCGTCTCCGGCGGACTCCGCCGGAGGTGCTCGTGGGCCGTCCGAATGAACGTGCCGATCGCGGCGTTAAGTCTACCTGATGCGCGGCCCCGACCGGACCCGTCCACAGGTCCTCGCGGATCGGTCCGGTCCACAGGCTCGGATGCCGGCACACCGCACGCCACGGCGGTGCGCGATGCTCGGCCCGTGCCCGCCATCCTGTCACGCCCCGCCCGCCTCTCCGCCGTCGTCGCCGGGGCCCTCGCGCTCGCCCTCGTCGCGTCGCCTGCGCCCCTCGCACTGGGCGGGGGCGCAGGTCCGCCGGCGAGCGATCCCTGGGTCGCGCCGGTCGCCGGCGACCTCGTCCTGCTGCGCCCCTTCCTCCCACCCGACCAGGACTGGCTCGCCGGGCATCGCGGCGTGGACCTCGGCGCGTCGCCCGGGGCGGCGGTCGTCGCTCCTGACGCCGGGGTCGTGACGTTCGTCGGGACGGTCGTGGACCGCGGCGTCGTCGTGGTGCTGCACGACGACGGGCTGCGCACCTCGCTCGAACCCGTCGCGGGGAGCGTGGGTCCCGGGACGAGGGTCGCGCGCGGCGAGGTCGTCGGGACTCTCGAGAGCGGCCCCGACGGAGGTGGCGGGGCCGCCGCCGGGCACTGCGTGCCGGCGTCGTGCCTCCACTGGGGCGTCCGGCGGGGAGAGCACTACCTGGACCCGCTCGCCCTGCTGGCACCGCGTGAACCGATCGTGCTCCTGCCGCTGCGCTGAGCCTCGCCCGGCCGAGCACGACGTCGGCGTCGACGTCAGCGTCAGCGTCGGTACCGGTGCAGCAGCGGCCCCGGGCCCAGGCCCAGGCCCAGGCCCAGGCGATTGACGCCCCGCGCCCGCCGGCCGCGGCAGGGACCCGTCACGCCCTCGGGAACGCCTGCTCGAACGAGGCCCGCAGCCGGTCGGCGCTGACGTGCGTGTAACGCTGCGTCGTGGAGAGCGTCGCGTGCCCGAGCACCTCCTGGACGCTGCGCAGGTCGGAGCCGCCCTGCAGCAGGTGCGTCGCGGCGCTGTGGCGCAGGTCGTGCGGCGTCACGTCGTCGACGCCCGCGAGCGCCGCGAGCCGGTGCACCGTCTCGCGCGCCTGTCGCTGGCCCCATCGATGCCCGCGGTCCCCCAGCAGGAGCGCCGGTCCGGAGTCGGCCACCGCGAGCGCGGGGCGACCGGCGTCGAGCCAGCGACGGATCGCCCGCCCGGCAGGCACCCCGAACGGCACGACCCGCTCCTTGTCGCCCTTGCCGACCACGCGCAGGGTCCGCTCCCCCAGGTCCACGTCGTCGACGTCGATCCCGACGAGCTCGGCGACACGCACACCCGAGGCGTAGAGCACCTCGAGAGCGGCCCACTCGCGCAGCCGGGCAGGGTCGCCGTCGGCGGCAGACTCGCGGGCGGTCTCCATGAGGTGTGCGGCCGAGTCGACCGCGAGGACCGTGGGCAGGTGACGCGGGACGCGGGGGCTCGCGAGGCGCAGTGCGGGGTTCTGCGCAGTGCGCCCCGTGCTCGTGGTCCAGGCGAAGAAGGCGCGCGCCGCGGCGCCGCGGCGGGCCATCGTGGTGCGCGCCAGGTCCCGCGCCCCGAGGTCGGCGAGCCAGTCGCGCAGCACCGCGATGTCGACGTCGTCGAGCTCGCGCACGCCCGTCCCGACGGCGCGCCCCAGGAGCGAGCGCACGTCGCCCGTGTAGGCGCGCACGGTGTGTGCAGAGAGTCCGCGCTGCACGACCAGGTGCTCCTCGAACGCCGCGACCGCGGCGGTCAGCCCGGCCGGGAGGTCGGGCGCGGCCTCCGGCTGCCCGGGTTCGTCCTGCCCGGCCTTCTCGGCACCGTGCGGACGCTTCTCGGAAGTGCTCATGGCCCCAGTCTCGCGGAGCGCCACCGCCGAGCCGGGTCTGCCACGCCCGGCAGCCCTACCTGCCGAGCCGGCGCCACCGCCCGCCCGACTGCTCGGCGAGCCCCACGAGCTCGAGGTGGCCGAGGCCTCCGAGCGTCTCCTGGCTGCCGAGCCCGGCCGTCCGGGCCACCGACTCGACCGGAGCGTGGGCTCGCACCGGGAGCGCGTCCCAGAGCCGCCGGCCCACCTCGTCGAGCCCGTCCTGCGGCTCGTGGCGTCCCTCCGGGACCGTGACCGCGTCGGCCCCCGCGGTGCCTCCCAGCTCGGCAGCCTCGGCGGCGTCGGTGACGCAGACCGCCTTCGCGTCCCGGAGCAGCCGGTGGCACCCGCCCGAGGCCATCGAGGTGACCGGTCCGGGGACCGCGCCCACGGGGCGCAGGAGCGCAGCCGCGTGCGTCGCGGTGCTCAGTGCCCCCGAGCGCCAGGCCGCCTCGACCACGACGGTCGCTCCGGAGAACGCGGCGATGAGGCGGTTGCGGTGCAGGAAGCGCACCCGGCTCGGGACCGAGCCCGGCGGGACCTCGCTGACCACGCTCCCCTCCTCCAGGACGGCGCGCAGCAGGTCGGTGTTCCCCGCGGGGTAGAGACGGTCCGCCCCTCCGGCGAGGAACGCGACCGTCCGCCCTGCGGCGGCGAGAGCGCCGCGGTGCGCGGCGGCGTCGATCCCGTAGGCGCCTCCCGAGACCACCGTGAAGCGACGGTCGACCAGTCCCACCGCGAGGTCCGCGGCGACGTGCCGCCCGTAGTCCGTGCACGCGCGCGCCCCCACGAGCGCGAGCGAGCGGGTCGAGAGCGCGGCGAGGTCGTCGTCGCCCCGGACCCAGAGCGCGAGCGGGGCGGCGGCGCCCAGGTCGTCGAGCGCGGTCGGCCACCGCGGGTCCTCCGGGACCACGAGGCGGCCGCCGATCCTGCCGAAGGCTCCCAGCTCACGCGCAGGGTCCAGGCCGGGCAACCGTCCTCGCCAGCGCTCGACCGCGCGCACGAGCCGGTCCCCTGCGGGTCGCTCGTCGCAGCCCGCGAGCGCTCCCAGCGCCAGCCGGTGGGGGTCGTCGACGACCTCGTGGAGCCACGCGAGAGAGTCGGCGGCACCGAGGTGCGCGACGAGCGCGCCCGCGACCTGGTCGCCCGGCTCCGTGATCCGGCTCCACGCCGCACGCGCGAGCAGCGGGTCGGAGAGGTCGAACGAGGCACGACGCCGCTCACCCATGGTGGCCCCTGGTCCGCAGCGCGAGCCCCTGCCCCACGTCCGACCGGGTGGGCGCGGCCCGCCCCGCGAGGTCCGCGACGGTCCAGGCGAGGCGCAGCACCCGGTCGGCCCCGCGCAGCGAGAGCGTCCCGCGGTCGAGCGCCGTGTCGACGTCGGCCAGCAGGCCTCGCCCCGCGCCCAACCGTTCGCGCAGCCACGTGCCGGGCACCTCGGCGTTCGTCGACCAGGGGGTCCCCGCGAGCCGAGCCTTTGCCGCGGCCCGCGCGTCGGCGACACGCACGGCGACCGTCGCGCTCGTCTCCACGTCCCCCTCGCCCGCACGGTCCACCCGGGTCACGGGGCGGACCTCGACCTGGACGTCCACGCGGTCGAGCAGCGGCCCCGAGAGGCGCCCGAAGTACCGTCGGCGGACGATCGGCGTGCACTGGCACTCGATCCCCTTGCCGATCGAGAGACCGCACGGGCAAGGGTTCGCGGCGAGCACCAGCTGGAAGCGTGCCGGGTAGCGCGCCGAGCCCGCGGCCCGGTGGATCACGAGCTCGCCGTGCTCGAGCGGTTGCCGCAGCGTCTGGAGCACCCGGGAGCCGAACTCGGGGGCCTCGTCGAGGAAGAGCACCCCGCGGTGCGCCCGCGAGGCGGCACCGGGACGAGGCAGGCCCGACCCTCCTCCGACGATCGAGGCGGCCGTCGCCGTGTGGTGGGGGTCCTCGTAGGGCGGACGCCGCACGAGTCCCTGACCGGGGTCGAACACCCCCGCGACCGAGTGGACCGCGGTGACCTCGACGGCCTCTGCTTCGTCGAGGTCCGGCAGGATGCTCGTGATCCGCGACGCGAGCATGGTCTTGCCCGCCCCGGGGGGTCCGACGAGCAGCAGGTGGTGACCTCCCGCTGCGGCGACCTCGACGGCTCGTCGGGCCTGCTCCTGCCCCAGGACGTCCCGCAGGTCGCCCTCGGCCCGTCGTGGCCGTTCGACCCGTGGCGCACGGGAGGCGGCCGACGGCAGGACCATGCCGGGGACCTCGGCGCCGTAGAGGGCCGCGACCTCGGCGAGGCTCGCGACGCCGACGACGCGCGCCCCGGGCACGAGGCGCGCCTCCTGCGCGTCCTCCAGCGGCACGACGACGTCGCACAGCCCGGCCGCGACCGCGGCGGCCACAGCAGGGAGCACCCCGCGGACGGGCTGCAGCCGACCGTCGAGCCCGAGCTCGCCGATGTGCACGACCTTCTCGGGGTCGGACACCGAGATCCGGCGAGCGCCGGCCAGCATCGCGACGGCGATGGCCAGGTCGAAGCCCGAGCCGGACTTCGGCAGCGACGCGGGAGACAGGTTGACCGTGACCTTGCGCTGGGGCCACGAGATGCCGGACGAGGCGATCGCGGCCCGGACCCGGTCGCGCGACTCGGACAGCGCCGCGTCCGGCAGCCCCACGAGCGTGAACCCGGGGACCGAGGCCGCCAGGTGGGCCTGGACCTCCACGAGGTGGCCCGAGAGGCCCACGAGCGAGACCGCGAAGGTCGTGCCGAGGGTCATCAGCTGACCCCGACGAGGTGCTCGACCTGCGCGGCCCCTGCTTGCGGGAGCACGACGGCCACGACGTCGATCCGGACCGAGCCCGGTCGCACCGGGTGGGTGGCCATCCACTCACCGGTCAGCCGGCGCAGCCGCGCGAGCTTGTCCGGGGTCACGGCCTCGGCGGGATGCCCGTAGGCCGTGCCTCGTCGCGTCTTGACCTCGACGACGACGAGCACGTCGCCGTCCCTGGCCACCACGTCGAGCTCGCCCCGGGTGCCGCGCCAGTTGCGGTCGAGCACGACCCACCCGGCCTCGACCAGGTATCTCGCGGCGATCTTCTCCCCGTACCGACCGACAGCGTCCTTCGCTCCCATGTCCCACCTCCGGGCCACACCCTGACGCACTCAGGGGTGGCGCGGGGCGCGGGGGCGCAGGGCCTGTGGACAGCCCCGCGGGTCACGCACCTGTGCACGGCTCGAAGCCGCGGGCGGCCGCCGCGTGACCGTGCACGGCGGCTGACGGCAGCACCGCACGCGGCGATCACGGGTACAGGTACGGGCGGGCCAGCACGGGCTCAGCAGCACCCGCCGCCGCCCCGTGGCTCCTAGAGCTGGAGCTCCGCCTTGGCCAGCTCCTCGACGTTCACGTCCTTGAACGTCACGACGCGCACCGACTTCACGAAGCGGGCCGACCGGTAGACGTCCCAGACCCACGCGTCGGCCAGCCGTAGCTCGAAGTACACCTCGCCGGCGGCCGAGCGGACCTGCAGGTCCACCTGGTTCGCGAGGTAGAAACGTCGTTCGGTCTCGACCACGTAGGAGAACAGACCCACCACATCGCGATACTCGCGGTAGAGGGCCAGCTCCATCTCGGTCTCATAGTTCTCGAGGTCTTCGGCGCTCACTGGACCATCATGGACCATCGGCGGACCGAACCCGGGACGCGCACCCGCGCACGCACGCTGCGGCGCGCCGACGAGCCTCGCGCTCAGGCCCCGTCCTGCTCGGGGAGCCGCCAGCTGCGCCGGTGCTGCGGCGTCGGGCCGTGGGCCTTGAGCGCCTCGACGTGCACGGCCGCGCCGTAGCCCTTGTTGCCGTCCCAGCCGTAGGCCGGGTACTGCCGGGCGAGCCCCGTCATGAGACCGTCGCGCTCGCACTTGGCGAGCACGCTCGCCGCCGCGACCGAGGCGCACTGGAGGTCGGCCTTGACCAGGGTCCGCACAGCCGGGTCCGGCAGCGCCCCCAGGTCGTCCTCCGGGTCCAGGTCGAAGGCCTCGAAGAGGTCGACCGTCGGGCGGGTCAGCCAGTCGTGCTTGCCGTCGAGCAGGACGGCGTCGACAGGTCCGAGCGACCTGCGGACCTGGGCGAGCGCACGGCGCCCGGCGAGCCGGAGGGCGGCCACGATCCCGTGGGCGTCGATCTCCGCCGGGCCGGCGTGCCCGACGGCCCATGCGAGACCCCAGTCGCGCACCGCGGGCAGCATCGCCTCGCGCGCCGCGGGCGTGAGCATCTTGGAGTCGGTCAGCCCCTCCGGGAACGCGCCCGTGGTCAGGTCGACCACGACGACGCCCACGCTGACCGGTCCGGCGAGCGCCCCGCGCCCGACCTCGTCCATGCCGGCGACGAACCGTGCCCCCGAGTCGAGCATCGAGCGCTCGTGGCGCATGGTCGGCGGCACGGGACCGGTCGCCCGCTTCGCGGGGGCCTTGCGGGGCTTGTTCGCGGCCGCGGGGCGCGCACCGAGGTCGGTCGTCACGGCTCCGGCACCTCCGCGAACACGTCGCCCGGGTTGCGCATGAACGTGAAGTCGCTCAGGGGCCAGACCTTGACGAACGCGGTCCCCACGACGTTGTTGATCGGCACGAACCCTCCGCCCGGCTTGCCCGTGTTGTAGCGCGAGTCGGCGGAGTGCTGGCGGTTGTCGCCCATGACGAACAGCATGCCCTCCGGGACCACGGTGTCGAAAGGGTCCTGGCTCGGGACGGAGCCCGGCTTGATGTACGTCTCGTCGATGGGCTGGCCGTTGACGCTCACGCGCCCCTGGGCGTCGCAGCACACGACGGTGTCGCCCGGGAGGCCGATCACGCGCTTGATGAGGTGCTCGCCCGTGTCCTGCGGGAGCAGTCCCACGAACGTCATGGCCGACGTCACGGCGTTGCCCACCGGCCCGCGGTCGGGTGCGACGTACGGTGGGAGCCAGCTGCCCGGGTCCTTGAAGACGATGACGTCCCCGCGGTGGACGTCGAACGCGTCGGGCACGAGCCGGGAGACCATCACCCGGTCCCCCTCGACGAGCGTGTCCTCCATCGAGGCGCTCGGGATGAAGAAGGCCTGCACGAGGAACGACTTGATGAGCCACGAGAGCACCAGGGCGCTGACCAGGATGATCGCGGTCTCGCGCACGAGCGACGGCCTGCGGGGTGCGCGGCGCGCGCCGGGCTGCTGCTCTGCCATCTCGCTCCTTGCGTGAGCACCGGCCCCCGGATGGTCACCGGGGGCGGGTTCGGGTCGGGCTGCTGCCTGGGCGGCGCTCTCTGTCACGCGCTCACTGTGCCATTTCGACGCCCGAGAGGGGAAAACGGCGCGCGCCGGGACGCCGACGGGCGGCCACCTCGAGAGGTGACCGCCCGTGGGCGTGCAGTGCGGCTGACGGGGTGTCAGGACCGGATCACTTGGCGGGAAGCGCGTCGCGCTTCTCCTTGATCTTCGCCTTCTTGCCGCGCAGCTTGCGCAGGTAGTACAGCTTGGCGCGACGGACGTCACCGCGCGTGACGACCTCGATCGTCTCGAGCGTCGGGGAGTGCACCGGGAAGGTACGCTCCACGCCGACACCGAAGCTGATCTTGCGGACCGTGAAGGTCTCGCGGACGCCGCCACCCTGGCGGCCGATGACGACGCCCTGGAACGCCTGGACGCGGGAGCGGTTGCCCTCGACGACCTTGACGTTGACCTTGACGGTGTCTCCGGCCCGGAACTCCGGGATGTCGCTACGCAGCGATGCTGCGTCGACGCTGTCCAGCGTGTGCATTGTTCTCTCCCCGCTCTGCCACAGGTCAGACGCGTTCTCGTGGCCCACCGCGAGGTGGGTCCGGTTCAGTACAAGGGTGGTGCTCGCATGAGATCGGTCGCGCACGCGGACGTGCGGTGAGCCTCCCCTGTGGCAGAGACCCGACCGGCGGACACCGAGGGTCTATTCTGCCACACCGCCGGGAACGGTCCCCGGGCCTGTTTCAGGAGCAGGGTTCTCGACCGTCACCGGGCGGCGCAACGCGCCGTCGGCGATCGTCCACCCGAGCCCTGCCAGGAACGCGCGGTCGTGCTTGTCGAGCGTGCTCACCTCGAGCGTCTCGATCAGGTCCGGCCTGCGGGCTGCGGTCTTCTCGAGCGCGCGGTCCCTGCGCCAGCGGCGGATCTTCGCGTGGTGGCCGGAGAGCAGGACGTCGGGCACCTCGATGTCCTGCCAGACGGGCGGCTTGGTGTACACGGGGTACTCGAGCAGGCCGGCCGCACCGTGCGACTCCTCCACGAGCGACTCGGGGTTGCCGATCACTCCCGGCAGCAGGCGGGCGACGGCCTCGACCATGACGAGCGAGGCGACCTCACCGCCGTTGAGCACGTAGTCGCCGATCGAGAGCTCGCTCACGCGGTGCCCCGCGGCGCGGTAGTGCTCGGCCACGCGCGCGTCGATCCCCTCGTAGCGCCCGCACGCGAAGACGAGCTGGTCCTCGGTCGCCAGGGCTTCTGCGGTGCGCTGGGTGAACGTCGTGCCCGACGGCGTCGGGACCACCAGGTGCGCGGGTCCGGTCGAGGTCAGCTCGTCGATGGCCTGCCCCCACACGTCGGGGCGCATGACCATGCCCGCTCCCCCGCCGAAGGGCGTGTCGTCGACCGTGCGGTGGCGGTCGGTCGTCCAGTCGCGCAGGTCGTGGACACGCAGGTCGAGCAGTCCTGCGACGCGCGCCTTGCCGACGAGCGACAGGTCGAGCGCGGCGAGGTACTCGGGGAAGATCGAGACGATGTCGATGCGCACGTCAGTCGTTCGTCCCGTCCGCACCGGCCGAGTCGTCGGAGTCGTCGGCGTCGTCGCCCGAGCCCGGCGTGGGCTCGGCGACCTCGAGCCGGTCCGCGTCCCGGGCGAGGAGCCCACCCGGCGGGTCCAGCACCACGCGACCGCCGGGGACGTCGACCACGGGCACGATCGCGTGCACGAACGGCACGAGCGTGCGCGAGCCGTCCGTCTCCTTGATCACGAGCATGTCGTGGGCGGGCAGGTGCTCGAGCCCCTGGACCTCACCGACGACCGTCCCGTCCTCGAGCTCGGCGCGCAGGCCTGCGAGCTCGTGCGGGTACCAGGCGTCCTCCTCGTCGGACACGTCGGCCTCGACCACGAGCGTGACACCGCGCATGCGCTCGGCCGCGGAGCGGTCCGTCACACCCGCGAAGGTCACGAGCCACTTGCCCTGGTGCAGCCGTGCGCGCTCGATCGTCAGTGGGCCCGCCTCGGCGGGCTCGGTGTCGATCGAGGACCCGACGACGAGACGCGCCTCGGGGTTGTCGGTGCGCAGGTCCAGCGCGACCTCGCCGCGCAGTCCGTGGGCGCGGCCGATACGGGCCACCGTGAGCTGCATCGTGTGCTCCTTCTCGTCGTGTACGTGCTGGTCGTTCCGGGGCGCGGACCGCTCGACCGGACGGGACCACCGTGGCACCCGCACGGCATCGCCGCACTCGTGCCCGGTGTCGGACAGACGACGAGGCCCGGTCCACCGTGAGGGGACCGGGCCTCGTCGTACCGTGCAGTCGGCGGACCGACCGTCACGTCGTGCTGTGAATCGGCTCTGCGCTCAGCAGGCGTCAGCGGCGATCGACGTCAACGACGTCGACCCGCACCGGACCGTCGACCGACAGGGCTCCGATCACCGTGCGCAGCGCGCGGGCAGTGCGCCCGCCTCGCCCGATGACGCGTCCGAGGTCCTCGGGGTGAACCCGGACCTCGAGCAGCTCGCCCCGGCGCAGCGGCTTCGCGTTGACCCGGACCGCGTCCGGGTTGTCCACGATCCCGCGCACTAGGTGCTCGAGCGCCTCGCCGAGCATCAGGCCTGCTCTTCGGCTGCCTCAGCCGCGTCAGCGGACTCGACCGGAGCAGCGGACTTCTTCTCGGCAGCCTTGGCCTTGGCCTTCTCGGCGTCCTGAGCGGCAGCCTCGATGGCAGCGGCCGGGTCGACCTTCTCGCCCTTGACGCGCAGGGTGCCCTCGGCACCCGGCAGGCCCTTGAACTTCTGCCAGTCACCCGTGATCTTGAGGAGCACGAGCACCTGCGGCGACGGCTGGGCGCCGACGCTCAGCCAGTACTGCGCACGCTCGGAGGAGATGTCGATGAGCGACGGCTCCTCGGTCGGGTGGTACTTGCCGATCTCCTCGATGACGCGACCGTCGCGCTTGGTGCGCGAGTCGGCGACGACGACACGGTAGTACGGCGCACGGATCTTGCCGAGACGCTTCAAACGAATTCTGGTGGCCACTGTGGTGGTCTCTCCTGGTTCTGGGTGAGGTGACCCGTGCATCCTCCCGGTGGGGACCAGGCGAGCACGAGGTCGGGACACGGCGTAGCGCGGAGAGAGGGGCCGGGCACGCCGAGTACCCGGCTATTGTGCCAGACCAGGCACCGTGCGACCAACCCGTCCTTCCGGGACCCGGCACGCACGAGCGCGCGCCGTCAGACCGGAGACACCACCCTCACCCACCACGCACGACGCGCCCAGGCGAGGGCCCCACCCCTCAGACCGGAGACACCACCCCCACCCACCACGCACGACGCGCCCAGGCGAGGGCCCCACCCCTCAGACCGGAGACACCAGTTCCCCGCGCAGCACCACGGCCTTCGGGTGCCGCAGCACCTCGATGTTCTCGCGCGGGTCCTCCGGGTAGACCACGAGGTCCGCGCTCGACCCCTCGACGAGCCCGCCGTAGCCCAGGAACTCACGCCCCTGCCAGCTCGCGGCCGCGACGACGTCGGCCGTCGGGACGCCCGCGGCCACCATCTCCGCGCACTCGTCGGCGATCCGGCCGTGACCGAGGGTGCCGCCCGCGTCGGTGCCGACCAACAGCTGGATGCCGGCCTCGTGGAGCTGGCGCACCTGCTCGTACCGACGCTCGTGCATGTCGCGCATGCGCGAGGCGAAGAGCGGGTACTTGCCCTCGGCCTGCCGGGCGATGTTCTCGAACTCGGCGACCTGCAGGAGCGTGGGCGTCACGGCGATGCCCCGCTCGGACAGCGTGTACATGTCGTCGGGGTGGATCCCGGTGCCGTGCTCGATGCAGTCGACGCCCGCGGCAAGCAGCGAGGGGACGACCTCGCTCGAGAACGCGTGGACCGTGACGCGCGCGGCCTCGGCGTGCGCGACCGCGACGGCCTCGGTCAGCACGTCCTGCGGCCACAGGGGGCGCAGGTCGCCGTCGGCGCCGAGGTCGCGGTCGATCCAGTCCCCGACGAGCTTGACCCAGCCGTCCCCGGCGCGCGCCTCCTGGCGCACGACCTCGGGGAGCTGCGAGACGTCGTCGAGCTCGAGACCGAAGTTGCGCAGGTAGCGCTTGGGGCGCGCGATGTGGCGCCCCGCCCGCACGATGCGCGGCAGGTCGCGGCGCGACCGGACCCACCGGGTGTCGAGCGGGGACCCCGCGTCACGCAGCAGGAGCACGCCGCTGTCGCGGTCCGCGACGGCCTGCGCCTGTGCGGTCGCGTTGTCGACCGGCCCGTCAGGACCAAGACCGACGTGGCAGTGCACGTCCACGAGCCCGGGCAGCACCCAGCCCTCGATCGCGACCATGTTCGTGCCCTGCGCGGACGGGCGGGTCAGCGTGACGTGGCCGTCCTTGACCCAGAGGTCGGAGACCTCGCGGTCGTCTCCCAGGAGGATGCGACCTCTGATGTGCAGCGAGGGGCCTTCCAGCGCGGACATCGGTCTCCAGGTTCTCGGACGGTCGGGGTGCGTCCGTCGCGCAGCCGGACGGGCCGGACCACGGTGTCGGACGAGGGGTCGGACGAAGGTCGGGTGTGAGCCACCGTGACCTGCAGGACATAACCTAGCGCGCTAGCGCCCCAGGAACTTCTCCAGGTCGGGTGGGAGCTGCAGGTCGGTCGCGTCGGTCGACTTCTGGGTGGCCTTCGCGCCACCCAGCCCACCGAACGCTGCACCGGGCGCCGCGGGCGGCGCGGCTGGGCCGCCCAGGGCGCGCGCCTGGCGCGCGGCCTCCTCCGCTGCCCGCTTGGCCGGGTTGCCGGACTTCGCCTTGCGCCCCTTGGCCGGGGGCGCGACGCGCCCGCGGGCCTTCTTGCCCCCCATACCCGGCAGGTTGCCCATGCCCGGCATGCCAGGCATGCCGCCGCCGCGGCTCATCTGGCGCATCATCTTCTGCGCGCCCGCGAACCGGTCGAGGAGCTGGTTGACGTCGCTCGTGGTGACACCCGAACCACGGGCGATGCGCGCACGGCGCGACCCGTTGATGATCTTGGGGTTCTCGCGCTCGCCCGGCGTCATCGAGCGGATGATCGCCTCGATGCGGTCGACCTCGCGCTCGTCGAAGTTGTCGAGCGCCTCGCGCATCTGCCCCATGCCCGGCAGCATGCCGAGCATCTTCTTCATGGAGCCCATGTTGCGCATCTGCTGCATCTGGACGAGGAAGTCCGCGAGCGTGAAGTCCTGGCCCGTGGCCACCTTCTCGGCCATCTTCGCGGCCTGCTCGGAGTCGAACGCCTTCTCGGCCTGCTCGATGAGGGTGAGCACGTCACCCATGTCGAGGATGCGCGAGGCCATGCGGTCGGGGTGGAAGGCCTCGAAGTCGGTGAGCTTCTCACCGGTCGAGGCGAAGAGGATCGGGCGGCCCGTCACACGGGCGACCGACAGCGCCGCACCACCGCGCGCGTCGCCGTCGAGCTTCGACAGGACGACGCCCGTGAAGTCGACGCCCTCCTCGAAGGCCTTGGCGGTCGCGACCGCGTCCTGGCCGATCATGGCGTCGATGACGAACAGGATCTCGTCGGGGTCGACCGCGTCGCGGATGTCCGCGGCCTGGCGCATGAGCTCGGCGTCGACGCCGAGGCGGCCTGCGGTGTCGACGATGACCACGTCGTGCTGGCGCTGGCGCGCGGTCTCGACGCCGTCGCGGGCCACCTGGACCGGGTCGCCGACGCTCGTGCCCGACTCGCCCTCGGAGCCCTGGTTGCCCGGCAGCGGCGCAAAGACCGGCACGCCCGCGCGCTCACCCACGACCGACAGCTGGTTGACCGCGTTGGGGCGCTGGAGGTCCGCGGCGACGAGGAGCGGCGTGTGCCCCTGCTCGCGCAGGTGCAGCGCGAGCTTGCCCGCGAGGGTCGTCTTGCCGGCGCCCTGGAGGCCCGCGAGCATGATGACGGTCGGCGGGTTCTTCGCCAGGCGCAGGCCGCGGCTCTCCCCGCCGAGGATCGCCACGAGCTCCTCGTTGACGATCTTGACGACCTGCTGGGCAGGGTTGAGCGCGCCGGAGACCTCGGCCGACAGGGCCCTGGACCGGATGGCACCGGTGAAGTCCTTGACGACGGGTACAGCGACGTCAGCGTCGAGGAGCGCGCGCCGGATCTCACGGATCGTGGCGTCGATGTCCGCCTCGGAGAGACGGCCCTTGCTCCGCAGGTTCTTGAAGGTCGACGTCAATCGATCTGACAGCGTGGCGAACACCGCGTCATCCTTACCGCTCGTGAATCAGGGAAGTGCCCAGCCTACCGGTCGGGGGCGTCGGCTCGGGCAGCACGGCCCGGGTCGCGACCGTGAGGTCGTCCACGAGGCGCGCGCGCCACGAGGTCCAGGCCGTGGGGCCGAGCGATGAGGAGTCGGCCTCGGTCAGCGCGCGCAGCACCTCGAGCAGGTCCCGTCGGTGCCCGACGGCGTCGGCGAGCTCGGCGACGGTCGCCGGGTCGTCCGGGTCCGCCGAGACGGCGAGCCGCGAGAGGGTGAGGTGGTGGCGCACGAGGCGCGCGACGTCGTCGGGCACCCCGTCCTCGAAGCCCATCCGGTGCAGGATGCCCGGGACGAGCCGCGCACCCTCCTCCGAGTGGTCGGCCGCGCCGCGCCGCTTGCCGATGTCGTGGAACAGCGCCGAGAGCAGCAGGAGGTCGGGGCGTGCGACCTCCTTCCGGTCGCGCGCGGCCCGCGCGACCGTCTCGACGAGGTGGCGGTCGACCGTGTGCCGGTGGATCGCGGCGCGCTGAGGCCGGTTGCGCACCCCGGCCCACTCGGGGATCCAGGTCGTGACGACCCCCGCGAGGTCGAGCGCCTCCCAGACCGCGACCTGTGCGTGACCGCTGCCGAGCAGCGAGAGGAAGGCCGCCCGCGCCGCGGCGGGCCACGGTTCGGGGAGCGGTGGGCAGTGCGCGAGGCTGCTCACCGAGACGGGCGAGAGCGTCAGGCCCGTCCGTGCGGCCGTCGCGGCGGCGCGCAACGACAGCATCGGGTCCGTCTCGGGGTGCGCGTCGATGGCCAGGACGAGCTCGCCGTCGTGCTCGACGAGCCCGTCCCCGACCGACCGCAGCCGGGGCGCGGCCCGTCGGCCCCGCACGAGGACCGGGCGGCGCGTGGTGCTCGGCCGCTGGAGGGCCTGGCGGGCACGGCGGACCGTGGTGTCGAGCGCGTAGGAGATCTCGCGCCCGGAGGCCGCGAGGCTCGCGAGGAGCTCGTCGGGGTCGTCGTACCCCGTGAGCGCCGCGACCTCGTCGAGGTCCGCGAGCAGGAGCTTGTTGGTGTGCCGTCCCGTGACGACCTGGATCGCGTCGCGCACGTCGAGCAGGTGCGCGTGGGCCCGGTCGACCGTGCCGTGCGGCCGGTCCGTCAGCCAGGTCGCGGCCAGGGCCGAGAGCACCACGGCGTCACGGATCCCGCCACGCGACTCCTTGAGGTCGGGCTCGATCAGGTACGCGATCTCGCCCGACCGCTCGGCCCGCTCCTTCGTCGAGGACAGGAGCTCGGGCAGGCGGCGCCGCGAGGCGGAGCGCCAGTCCGTGAGCACGGCCGACGCGGCCCGGTGCACCACGAGCGCGTCGCCCGCGACAGGACGGACGTCGAGCCACCCGACCGCCGCCGGGACGTCCTTGGACGCGACCTGGCGGCACTGGGACAGCGACCGCACCGCATGGTCCAGGTCGACGCCCTCGTCCCACAGCGGGTACCAGAGGCGTTCGGCGATCGCCGCGACCTGCTCGGCCGAGTGGCTGCGGCCGTCGTGCACGAGCACCAGGTCGAGGTCGCTCGCGGGCCCCATGTCCGCGCGCCCCAGGCTCCCCACGGCTGCGAGGGCCACACCCTCGGTGCTCGTGCCGGCCGTGGCCTCCTGCCAGAGGGCCGTGAGCCGGTCCGTGACCAGGGCGCAGACCGCCGAGCGGCGAGCCACCCCCGAGCTGCCCGGGCCGCTCAGGTCCCGGGCCACCGCGAGCATCTCGGCCCGGAGGCCCCGCACCCGAGGTGGGTACGGGGCCTCCGCCGGTTCGCCGGACCCCTGGGGGGTCCCTTCGTGCGCTGCGCCGGTCATCTCGACCGCGCCCCCTGCTGCACCGCTGACGACACCATGCCGTTCTCCTGTCCGGTCCGGATCACCTAGAGGGCGCCGGCGCCGTGCTCGCCGGTGCGGACCCGGGCGACGTCGTCGACCGTGACGGTCCACACCTTGCCGTCGCCGATCCGCCCGGTCTGGGCGGCCTTGACGATCGCCTCGGTGACCGTCGAGGAGTCCTCGTCGTCCACCAGGACCTCGATGCGGACCTTGGGGACCAGGTCCACGGTGTACTCCGCACCGCGGTAGACCTCGGTGTGGCCCTTCTGCCGGCCGTAGCCGCTGGCCTCGCTGACCGTCATGCCCCGGACCCCTGCGGCCTCGAGCGCGGACTTCACGTCGTCGAGACGGTGCGGCTGGATGATTCCTGTGACGAGCTTCATGCCCTGACCTCCTGGATGACACGACCCTGTGCGATGGTCTCGTATGCGGTCTCACCGTGCTCCGCGAGGTCGATCCCGCCGACCTCGGCGTCCTCGCTGACCCGCCAGCCCATCGTCACCTTGATGACGAAGCCGATGACGAACGTGAGGACTCCGGAGAAGATCACGGCCGCGAGGGCGATGACGACCTGGATCACGAGCTGGTCGATCCCGCCGCCGTAGAGCAGGCCCGTGTCCGTGCCCAGCAGACCGATGAGGACGGTCCCGACCAGGCCGCCGACCAGGTGGACGCCGACGACGTCGAGCGAGTCGTCGTAGCCGAAGCGGTACTTGAGACCGACCGCGAGGGCGCAAAGAACACCGGCGACGGCGCCGAGCGCGATCGCGCCGATCGGGTTGACGGCCGCGGCGGCCGGGGTGATCGCGACGAGGCCCGCGACGATGCCGGACGCGGCACCCAGGCTCGTGGCGTGCCCGTCGCGCAGACGCTCGGTGAGCAGCCAGGCGGCCATCGCGGCGCAGGTCGCGACCGTGGTGTTGACCCAGGCCAGGCCCGCGACCTCGTTGGCGGCCCCGGCGGAACCGGCGTTGAAGCCGAACCAGCCGAACCACAGGAGCGCCGCGCCCAGCATCACGAACGGGAGGTTGTGGGGACGCATGGGCTCCTTGCCGAAGCCCTTGCGCTTGCCGATGATCAGCGCGAGCACCAGGCCCGCCACACCCGCGTTGATGTGGACGACCGTGCCACCGGCGAAGTCGATCGGGGCCACGTTGGCGATCCCGTCGGTCACGCCGTAGATCGCCGCCGCGATGCCGTTCTCGCCGGCACCGAGGATGCCACCGCCCCACACCATGTGGGCGAGCGGGAAGTAGACGAGCGTCACCCAGACACCCGCGAAGACGAGCCACGCGCCGAACCGCGCACGGTCCGCGATGGCGCCGCTGATCAGGGCGACCGTGATGATCGCGAAGGTGGCCTGGAACCCTGCCGCCACGAGAGCCGGGACGCCGCTGCCTGCCAGGAGGCTGTTGGCGTCGTCGGTCAGGGGGGCCAGACCGAAGAACTCGGTCGGGTTGCCGAAGATGCCGGCCACGTCGGACCCGAAGGTCATCGAGTAGCCCCAGAGCACCCAGATGATGCCGACCACGGCGATCGCGCCGAAGCTCATCATCATCATGTTCAGGACGCTCTTGCCGCGGACCATACCGCCGTAGAAGAACGCCAGGGCCGGGGTCATCAGCAGCACCAGAGCGGCTGACGTCAGGAGCCAGGCCGTGTTTCCAGTGTCAAGTTCGAAGGGCATGCGCTGTCGCCTCTCACCTCGCCAGCCGGGCGGCCGGACAGGTCAAGAGTCGTCCAGCGGCGTTTCCCTGCGACTGTCGCGCGGTTACGCGGGTGTGACGCGGTGCACTCGTGTGTAAACGTTGCGTTACCCGGGCTCGTCAAGGCCCCGCCCAGGCCGGCCCGGCGGCGTCCTCGCCCCCGGGCCGGCCGCGGGTTCAGTCGCCCAGAAGACCGTCGACGAACTCCTGCGGGTCGAACGGGGCCAGGTCGTCGGGCCCCTCACCCAGGCCGACGAGCTTGACCGGCACGCCCAGCTCGCGCTGGACCGCGACCACGATCCCGCCCTTGGCCGTGCCGTCGAGCTTGGTCAGCACGATGCCCGTGACGCCCGCGATCTCCCCGAAGACGCGTGCCTGGTTGAGCCCGTTCTGGCCCGTGGTCGCGTCGAGCACCAGGAGCACCTCCGACAACGGCGCCTCCTTGGTGATGACGCGCCGGATCTTGCCCAGCTCGTCCATGAGGCCGGCCTTGTTCTGCAGCCGGCCCGCGGTGTCGACGAGCACGACGTCGACGCCCTCCTCCCGGCCCTGACGGACCGCGTCGAACGCGACGGCGGCCGGATCCGCGCCGTCCCGGTCCGAGCGCACGGTGCGCACGCCCACGCGCGCGCCCCAGGTCTCGAGCTGGTCCGCCGCGGCGGCGCGGAAGGTGTCGGCGGCACCGAGCACGACCGTGCGGTCCTCGGCGACCAGGACGCGCGCGAGCTTGCCCACGGTCGTCGTCTTGCCCGTGCCGTTGACACCCACCACGAGCACGACGGCGGGCAGCCGGGACCCGTCCTCGGCCGTCTGCGGGGCCGTGGCGAGCGAACGGTCCATGGTCGGGTCGACGAGCGCCACGAGCTCCTCGCGGAGCAGCGCGCGCACGCTCGCGGCGTCGCGCACGCCCAGCACTCGCACCCGCGTGCGCAGCGAGTCGATGAGCTCGCCCGCGGGCCCGGCGCCGACGTCGGCCAGCAGCAGGGTCTCCTCGAGCTCGTCCCAGTCGTCCTCGGTCAGGTGGTCGCGGGAGAGCACGGCGAGCAGCTTGCTGCCGAGCGGCGAGCCCGAGCGTGCGAGGCGCCCGCGCAGACGTGCGAGACGGCCGCCGACCGCCTCGGGGACCTCGACCGCAGGAGGAGCCTCGAGGTCCGAGGGCGCCTCGGCCGTCGCCACACCGCCGCCCTCGGCGGCCTCGGCGGGTTGCTCCCCGGGAGCGTCGCGCTCGAGCGTGGTCGTGCCCGACGGGGCGGGAGGGAGGGAGTCGCGCGACCCCGAGCGCCGACGGACGCCGAGGAAGCCGAGCCCGAGGACGGCGAGGACGGCGAGGGTGATCCAGAGCCAGAGGAGATCGTTCACCGTCGAAGTGTCTCAAATCCGGGCGCGACGTGCGGGCAGGTGGGCCAGGCGTCCTCGCAGGCGCGAAGAGATCAGTCCTGCGGGAGGACCGGGGGGCTGGTCGGCGCCGTCGTCGACGAGACCGACGGGACGGTCCCCGTGGCGGGGCGGCGCACGCCCGCGCTGTGCAGCGTGTGGGTCGCGCGCTCGCGGGCCCGGTGCAGCACGTCGGTGATCTCGTCCGCGTCGATGTATGCCGGGTCGTCGACCTCGGTCGCCGCGAAGAACTCGTCCATGCCCGTGTCCACGGGCTCGACCGTCGACCTGCCGGCGTGCTCGTCGCGACGGGAACGACGCCAGGAGGTGAGTCCCGACACGAAGTCGCGCCAGAAACCCTTGAGCCCGACGGGCGGACCCGTCCGGTCGTTGCGGTCGTCGATGCGCGTGACGACGCTCGCGAACAGGAAGACGACGACGGCCGCCACGAGCGCGATCCCCAAGAACACGAACATCCAGAACATCGTTCGATTATCACGGGAGAACGGCCAGGCGACCTTCGCTGCGGCGGCGAGTCCGATGTTCGCCACAGCATCTTCACGGGACCGGGTCCGCGAGGTGACACAGGACACGCCCTCGGCGCCGGCCTCCACGCCTCGATGGCCGCAGCCGTACCCGCGCGCCGGTCGCTCGCGCACGGCGCCGCGACCCGACCGCCTGCTCGTCGCTACGCGGGGACCTCGTCGCGCAGCCGCTGGCTGATGACGGTCGTGACCCCGTCTCCCCGCATGGTGACCCCGTACAGCGCGTCGGCGATCTCCATGGTGCGCTTCTGGTGCGTGATGACGATGAGCTGAGAGTCCTCCTGGAGCTCGCGGAAGATCTCGAGCAGACGGCCCAGGTTCACGTCGTCGAGCGCGGCCTCGACCTCGTCCATGACGTAGAACGGGCTGGGACGAGCCTTGAAGATCGCGACCAGGAGCGCGACCGCCGTGAGCGAGCGCTCACCGCCGGACAGCAGCGACAGCCGCTTGACCTTCTTGCCCGCGGGACGCGCCTCGACCTCGATGCCCGTGGTGAGCATGTCGTCCGGGTTCGTCAGGACGAGCCGCCCCTCGCCGCCCGGGAACATCCGACCGAACACGTGGACGAACTGCTCGGCCGTGTCGTGGTACGCCTCGGTGAAGACCTGCTCGACGCGCTCGTCGATCTCGCGGACGATCTCGAGGAGGTCGGCCCGCGACTTCTTGAGGTCGGCGAGCTGGGTCGTGAGGAACGTGTGCCGCTCCTCGAGCGCCGCGAACTCCTCGAGCGCGAGCGGGTTGACCCGGCCGAGCTGGCCCAGCGCCCGCTCGGCCGAGCGGAGCCTCTTCTCCTGCGCGGCGCGCACGTACGGCTCGGTCACGGGCTCACCGTCCTCGTCCTCGCGGACCGTGCCGTCCTCGGCGAGGACCGGCACCGGGCGGTCAGGCCCGAACTCGTCGAGCAGGACCTCGGGGTCCAGGCCGAGCTCGTCGACGCTGCGGCCGTGGAGCTGCTCGATCCGCAGCTGCTGCTGGGTACGAGCCACCTCGTCGCGGTGTGCCACGTCGGTCAGCTCACGGAGCTGGCTCGCGAGCGCGTCGACCTCGGCCCGCCGTGCCGAGACCGCCTGGTCGAGCTCTCCCCGCGCGGCCTCCGCCGTGTCGCGCTCCTCGCGGGCCCGTCCGAGCGACCGGTCGAGCGCGGCGAGCGCGACCTGGGCGCCGTCGCGGACCGCCTCGGCACGCTCGGCCTGACGCACGCGCGCCGCCTCCCGCGCCGCCGCGCGCTCGCGGGCGGCACGCTCGGTCGCCGCCGCACGGGCGAGCGACTGCGCGCGCCCCGTCAGGGCCCGCGCACGTTCCTCGCTCGTGCGCAGCGCGAGCCGCGCCTCGGTCTCGGCCGCCCGTGCAGCGGTCGCGAGACCGTTCGCCCGGTCGCGCTCGGCCGTCGCGGCAGCGACCGACTCCTCGGTCTGCTCGGGTGCCGAGGCCGCCTCGTCGTGACGTGCGACGAGTCCCGCGAGCTCGGTCTGCTCGGCCACCAGCATGGCCTGCGCCTTCTCGAGGGACGCACGCACCCGGGCGGACTCGGCCGCGGCCGCGCGCGCCGTCGCGCCCAGGTGTCCCAGCTGCTCGGCGACCGCGGCCAGGGCCGCGTCGGACTCGTTGAGCCGGTCCAGGGTCGCGTCGTAGCGCTGCTGCGCCTCCTCGGCCTCCTCGAGCGCGCCCACGAGGGCGAAGCGGGTCCGCTCGCCGCGCGCGACGGCGTCGTCCCGCGCCGTCTGCGCCTCGTCGAGCGCCGACTGCAGGTGCAGGACGCTGGGCGCGGTCGCCGAGCCTCCCCAGGCGCCGTGCGCGCCGAGCAGGTCGCCGCCCCTGGTCACGGCGGTGACCTGAGGCGACGACGCCACGAGGGCACGGGCCTGCGCCAGGTCGTCGACGACGACCACGCCGTCGAGCAGGAGCTCCACCGCCGGGGCGACCGACCTCGCGGGCGTGACGACGTCCGCGGCCCACGCGGCGCCGTCGGGCAGGACGACGGACCGTGCACTCACCGTGCCCTCGGCGGGCGCTCCCCCGCCCACCACGAGGCTCGCGCGCCCCGCGTCCTCCTGGCGCAGGTGGCGCAGCGCGTCGACGGCCGCCTCGAGGCTCTCGACCGCGACCGCGTCCGCGGCCGGCCCCAGGGCGGCAGCGATCGCGTCCTCGTACCCCGTGTCGATGCTCAGCAGCGCCGCGAGCGAGCCGAGAGCGCCCACCTGGTCCGCTGCGAGCAGCGCGCCCGCACCGTCCTTGCGGACCAGGCTCATCTCGAGCGCCTCGACGCGGGCGCTCCAGGTCGCGCGCTCGCGGTCCGCGGTCTGCTCCTCCTCGCGCAGCCGTGCGACCACGGCCCCGGTGCGCTCGACCGCGTCGGCCGCCTCCTCGTGCTCGGCGTCCAGGCCCTCCTCGCCCTCCTCGACGCCCACGACCTGCGTCTCGAGCGTGGCGAACTCGACGTTCGCCTGGTTCCCCCGCCGCTCGGTCTCCGCGAGCGACTCGCGCAGGCGCCCGATCTCCGCCTCGGTCGCCTCGACGCGCGACCGCCGAGCGGCGACCTGGCCGGCCAGGCGCGCGAGGCCCTCACGGCGGTCGGCAGCGCCCCGCAGCAGCGTCGCGAGCGCCCGCTCGGCGGCCTGCGCCTGCTCCTCGACCGCCGTCCGTTCCCCCACGGCCGCCTCGAGCGCAGCGCGCGCGACCGCGACCTCCGACTCGAGCTCGAGCTCGGCCGCCCGGGCGCGCGCGGCCTGCGCGTCCAGGTCGTTCGGGTCCTGTCCGCGCTGCACGGTCTCCGGGCGTCCCAGCAGGCGCAAGCGCTCGGCCGCGAGGGTCCGTGTCCCGCCCAGCCGCTCCGTGAGCGAGGACAGGCGGTACCAGACCTCGCTCGCGCGGGCCAGGGCGGGCGCGGCCTCGGCCGCCTGCGTCTCCAGAGCCCCCAGCGCGTCGCGCGCGGCCGCGAGCGACCGCTCGACCTCACCCTGGCGGGCCCGCAGCGCCGACTCGTCCGCGATCTCCTGCTCGAGCGTCGCGGTGAGCTGGGCCAGGTCGTCCGCGAGCAGCCGCGCCCGCGCGTCGCGCAGGTCGCGCTGGACCACCTGTGCCTTGCGCGCGATCTGCGCCTGGCGTCCGAGCGGGCCCAGCTGACGCCGGATCTCGGCCGTCAGGTCCCCGAGGCGCGTCAGGTTCGCCTGCATCGCGTCGAGCTTGCGCAGCGCCTTCTCCTTGCGCTTGCGGTGCTTGAGGACGCCGGCGGCCTCCTCGATGAAGCCGCGCCGTTCCTCGGGGGTCGCACGCAGCACTGCGTCGAGCTGCCCCTGACCCACGATCACGTGCATCTCGCGCCCGATGCCCGAGTCCGACAGCAGCTCCTGGATGTCCAGGAGCCGGCACGACGACCCGTTGATCGCGTACTCCGAGCCGCCGTTGCGGAACAGCGTCCGGGAGATGGTCACCTCGGAGTACTCGATCGGCAGCGCGCCGTCGGTGTTGTCGATCGTCAGGGACACCTCGGCACGACCGAGCGGAGGGCGGCCCGTGGTCCCGGCGAAGATGACGTCCTCCATCTTGCCGCCGCGCAGCGACTTGGCGCCCTGCTCGCCCATGACCCAGGACAGGGCGTCGACGACGTTGGACTTGCCCGAGCCGTTCGGTCCCACGACGCACGTGACCCCGGGCTCGAAGCGCAGGGTCGTCGCCGACGCGAACGACTTGAACCCGCGAAGGGTCAGGGTCTTGAGGTGCACGGGTCAGAGCCTAGTGCGACGTGGCGGGTGAACCGGGGAGGTGACGGTCTGTTCCGGCCCGGCCCCGGACACAGGCAGGCGCCCCCGTCGAAGGACGGGGGCGCCTGTCTGCAGGGTGCCGTGCCGGCTGTGCCGGCGGTGCCGGGCGTCAGCGGGTCGTGCGGGAGCCGCTCAGAGGCCCGGGAACCAGAGCGCGATCTCCCGCGCGGCGGACTCCGGGGAGTCCGAGCCGTGGACCAGGTTCTGCTGGACCTTCAGGCCCCAGTCGCGCCCCAGGTCACCACGGATGGTGCCGGGCGCGGCTGCGGTCGGGTCGGTCGTGCCGGCGAGCGAGCGGAAGCCGGGGATGACGCCCTGGCCCTCGGCGACGATCGCGAGCGTCGGGCCCGAGAGCATGAAGTCGACCAGCGGCTGGTAGAACGGCTTGCCCTCGTGCTCGGCGTAGTGCGCCGCGAGGAGCTCGGGGGTGGCGTCCAGGAGCTGGACGGCGGCCAGGGTGTAGCCCTTGGCTTCGATACGGCGGAGGATCTCGCCCGACAGTCCACGGCGGACGCCGTCGGGCTTGACCAGGACGAGGGTGCGCTCGATGGTCTCGGAGAGCGCGTCGGCCAGTGCGGGGGCTGCAACATCAGTCATGCGCACGACCCTACCGGCCCTGCTCACATGTTCGGCGCGGTCTCCGGGTGCTCTGCGTCGTACTCGGCACGCTCACGGTCGATGCGCCCGCCGAGGCGCAGCGAGACGATCCACAGCACCACGAAGATGCCGCCCACGAGGAACATCAGCGGGACGGCGAAGCCGCACGCGATGACGGGGATCTGCACGGCCGAGCCCGCGACGTACCCGCCCGGCCCGCCGACCATGCGGCTGAGCAGGAGCAGGACGACGATCAGGGTGCCGCCCACGATCCAGATCGCCGGCCCCGAGGGCACCTGCATCTTGTCCGGCCACGCGTAGGGGACGTTGCGCAGCCCGTACGCGACGAGGGTCGCGAACAGGATCAGGAACGCCTCCAGCATCAGCGTCGTCGACGTGAACTGGATCTTCGCGGACTTCTTGGCCTTGATGCGGGGCGCGTCCGCCGCGCCCTCCGCCATGGGGGCGGAGGACGCGACGGACCCGTCGACCGGTTCGTTGGTGGAGCTCACGGGGCTTAGTTTACCGGCGCGTCCTGGCGGGAGGAGCCGCCCGCCGCGTCGTCGCCCGTGGGGATGGTGGCACCGTCAGGCCCGACGGCGTCGCGCACCGGCGCGTCCGTCCCGCCCTCGACCAGCGCGCCCTTCGGGTCGGCGATCGCCTCGCCGCGCGCGACCATGCCGGCCTCGCCCGAGAGCTTGACCTCCTTGAGGAACAGCGCGAGCACGAACCCGACGACCACGAGCGGCACGAGGTACCAGAACGCCGGGGCGAGCGCGTCCGTGAACGCGTCGATCACGCCCGTCTTGACGGGCTCCGGGAGGGCCTGGACCGCGGCGGGGGTCAGGCTCGACGCCTCTCCCCCACCCGTGGCCGCGCCACCGGGGATGACCTCGGCGAGGTTGGCCGACAGCCGCGTCGTGAAGATCGTGCTGAAGAGAGCCGTGCCCACGGCCGCGCCGATCTCGCGGAAGAAGTTGTTCGCGCTCGTCGCGGTCCCGATCTCGTGGGGGTCCACGGAGTTCTGGACGGCCAGCACGATGGTCTGCATGACGAGCCCCATGCCGGCACCCATCACGAAGATCATGGCGCCGAACAGGACCATGGACATGTCGCCCGTGATCGTCGTGAGCCAGATGATGCCCGCGGTCGTGATCGCGAGGCCCACGACGGGGTAGATCTTGTAGCGGCCCGTCTTGGTGATCGCGAACCCGGACCCGATCGCCGTGATCATGACACCGACCATCATGGGGAGCATGAGGAAGCCGGACTCGGTCACGCCTGCGCCGGTCGACATCTGCAGGAACGTCGGCAGGAACGCCAGCGCGGAGAACATGCCCATGCCGAGCACGAGGCCGATGAGCGTCGCGATGGTGAACGTGCGGTTCTTGAAGAGGTGCAGCGGCAGGAGGGGCTCCTCCGCACGCCGCTCGACCACGATGAACAGCGCGATC
Organism: Oerskovia sp. Root918; assembly: GCF_001428945.1. NCBI lineage: Bacteria > Bacillati > Actinomycetota > Actinomycetes > Micrococcales > Cellulomonadaceae > Oerskovia > Oerskovia sp. Root918. The sequence continues at coordinate 199,670 of NZ_LMJG01000011.1, read as the reverse complement.
GAGGCGAGGGTCGCGGCGACCATGCCCAGGAGCTTGGGGTCGGACCAGTCGTAGCCCCGGCTGGAGGTCAGCGACTCCCAGCTCGTGAGCAGGACGATCCCCGAGGTCCCGACGACCAGGAAGAAGATGCCGGCGACGTCGATCTTGCGCCCCGAGCGGTGGCTCGGGAGCTTGAGCGTGAACCATGCGACGAGGAACGCCGCGATGCCGATCGGGACGTTGATCCAGAAGGCCCAGCGCCAGCCCGGGCCCTCGGTGAACCAGCCGCCGAGGAGCGGACCGATCACGGCCGCGATGCCGAACAGGGCGCCCATGGGTCCCATGTACTTCCCGCGGTCCTTGGCCGGGACGATGTCCGCGATGATGGCCTGCGACAGGATCATGAGGCCACCGCCACCGAGGCCCTGGACGGCTCGCCACGCGACGAGCTCGGGGAACGTCTGGGCGAAGCCCGCACCCGCGGACGCGATGGTGAACAGGCCGATCGCGACGAGGAACGGCCAGCGGCGTCCCCACAGGTCGCCGAACTTGCCGTAGAGGGGCATGACGATCGCGATCGCCAGGATGTAGGCCGTGATGACCCACCCCTGGTGCTCGACGCCGTGCAGCTCGCCGACGATCGTGGGCATCGCGGTGCCGACGATCGACTGGTCGAGCGAGGACAGGAACATGCTGGCCATGAGCGCGCCGAAGATCAGCCAGACCGTGCGCTGCGTCAGCACGATGAGCGGCTTGCCGTTCTCGGCAGACGCGCCGGCCCCGGTCGGCGCGGCCGACGTGGTGGAGCGGGAGGTGGACATGAGGGATCCGTTCGGGTGGGGTCAGATCGGTGGTGACGCCCGTCGACGCGAGACGGCGGGCGTGGGCGTGGGCGTGGTGGTGGCGGTCAGCCGGGGCTGCCGGGTTCTCCCGGCGGGCGTCCCGGACACACGAGCGCCCGGAGCTGGTCGACGACCGAGCCCAGGTGGTCGACCGGCTCGCCCGTGCGGCCGAGCCGTTCCCACTCGAGCGTCGTGGTGCGCAGGAGCGCCATCACGACCATCGCGAGCAGCTCGGGCTCGGGCATGAACGGGTGCTGGGTCCGGCGCCGGTCGAACACGTCGATCAGCCCGGTCCGCAGGTTCTCGATCCACCACATGTGGCGGGCGAGGAGCCGGTGCTCGCGCTCGACGAGCTTGATCGCCCGGTGCACGCGCTCCAGGGACATGACCTGGTGCGCGAGCAGGTCGGCGACGAGCTCCTGGAGGTCGTCGAGGAGGTCGCCCGTGGGACCACCCGCCACGAAGTCCTGGACAGCACCGGCCGAGGGCGAGAACTCCTCGACCCCGAGCACGGCGTCGTCCTTGAACGCGAAGTAGTTGAAGAAGGTCCGCGTCGAGACGCCGACCGATGCGCAGATGTCGTCGACCGTGACCGCGTCCAGCCCGCGTTCGAGCACGAGGGTCTGGGCAGCGTCGATGAGCGCCTCGCGGCGTTCACGCTTCTTGCGCTCGCGCAGCCCCGTGGGGGCGACGGAGGGTTCGACAAGGTTCTGCACAGCAAGCAAATTTACACGTCGTGCAACTTTGCAGGCAATGCAGTCTTCACGTGACGCTCGTCACCGGCGCGGATCACACCTCGCCGAAGCCGCCCTCGACCGCGGCGACGGCCGCGTCCCGGGCCTCGTTGGCCTGCGGGCCCTCCGCGGCGATCACCAGCTCGCGACCACCGGTCGCGCCCAGCTTCATCATCTCCAGCACGCTCGCGGCGTTGACCCCGTTGATCGTGACCTTGGCGTCGTATCCCGCGACCAGCCGCGCGAGGATCGCCGCCGGACGCGCGTGGAGCCCCAGCGGGTTGCGGAGCGTGACCGAGCGCGGCGCCCCGGGCGAGTCGTCCTCGAGCCCGGCGGCCGCGGCCAGCTGGTCCGCGGGGCTGGCGGACGGCACGAAACGGTCGTCGGGTGACCCGCTCTGCGCGAACGTGCCGCCTGCGGCCTCGGCCGAGGCGAGCACCTCGGTGAGGGTCCCGCCCCCGTGGGCCGTGACCGCAGCGGCGACCGCCCCCTCGACGAACGGCGCGTCCGCGAGGACGACCCGCCCGTCGAGCGAGTCGTCGAGCTCGATGACCGACTCGATCGTCATGACCGCCGAGCCCAGGTCCGCGAGGACCACCACTCCCTCGGTCCCGACGAGCCCCTCGGCGACCGCGGTGGACACCACGTCGTAGCTGGTTCCGAGGCTGCCGTCGTCCGTGCCGCCCGCAGGCAGGAGCAGCACACCCGGGGCCATCTGGGCGGCCAGCTCCGCGGCGCCCTGCGCCAACCGGGCCGAGTGGGACACGAGGACCAGGGCGATCCGCGCGCGGTCGCCGACGTGTGGGGTTGTCATCCGGACATCATTCCCCGGGAGCATCGACCGCCGCGACCGCAGCCCGGAGGATCACCACGGTCGAGGTCGCCCCCGGGTCCTGGTGCCCGACGCTGCGCTCGCCCAGGTAGCTCGCGCGGCCCTTGGTCGCGAGCATCGGGACCGTCGCGAGCGCCCCGGCCTCGGCCGCGGCGAGCGCGGCCTCGAGGACCCCGGCCGGGTCGCTGCCGGAGTTCGCGGCCTCGACGGCCGCGTCGACCGCGGGCTGCCACGCGTCGACCATGGTCTTCTCGCCCGGGACCGCCTTGCCGCGAGCCGTGATGCCCTCGAGCGCGCCCTCGAGCAGCGCGACGACGGCGGACGAGTCCAGCTCGGTGAGTCCCGTGACCTTCGCGGCGCGCAGGAACGCGGTGCCGTACAGGGGTCCGGACGCTCCCCCGACCGACGACATGAGGGTCGTGGCGACGAGCTTGAGGACGTCGCCGATCTGCGCGGGCTGCTCCTCGAGGCCGTCGAGCTTGGCGACGACCGCCTGGAACCCACGGTTCAGGTTCTCGCCGTGGTCCCCGTCACCGATCTGACGGTCCAGCTCGGTGAGCTCGTCCCGCGACGACACGATCATCGTCGCCGCGCCTCGCATCCAGCGCACAGCCCACGCAACGTCCAGCGTCATTCCTCGCCCTTTCGTTCCTGTCCCGGGCACGGCTCCCGAGGAGCAGGGTCCGGGGCGCCGCTCCCCGGCTCTCGGGGGTCGGCTGGAGTCACCACCGCAGAGCGGCGGTGTGCACGGGCGCGTCCCACAGCGCGGTCAGCTCGTCGTCCAGCCGGAGCACGGTGACCGAGGCCCCCTGCATCTCCAGCGAAGTGACGTAGTTGCCCACGAGCGAGCGTGTGACTGCCACGCCGCGCGCCTCGAGCAGCCTCCGTGCCTGACGATAGACGACGTAGAGCTCGGACTGGGGCGTACCGCCCATTCCGTTAACGAACAGCAACACTCGCTCCCCGCCCGCGAGCCGCAGGTCCTCCGCGACGGCGTCGACGAGCATGCCGGTGATCTCGTCCGCAGGCGCCATGGGGATGCGGTGCCGGCCCGGCTCGCCGTGGATCCCGATCCCGATCTCGATCTCGGTCTCGTCGAGGTCGAAGCTCGGCTTGCCGACGTGCGGCACGGTGCAGGCCGAGAGCGCGACGCCCATCGAGCGGACGTTCGCGACGACCCGCCCGGCGATCTCGGTGACCTTGCCCAGGTCGTCGCCGCGCTCGGCGGCGGCTCCCGCGATCTTCTCGACCGCGACGGTGCCCGCCACGCCGCGGCGACCCGCGGTGTAGAGCGAGTCCTCGACCGCGACGTCGTCGTTGACGAGGATGCTCGCGGCCTGCGTGCCCTCGGCCTCGACGAGCTCGAGCGCCGTCTCGAAGTTGAGCACGTCGCCCGTGTAGTTCTTGACGATCGCGAGCACGCCCGCGCCCGAGTCGGCGCCGAGGATCGCGGGCACGATCTGGTCCGGCGTGGGCGAGGTGAACACCGCCCCGGGGACCGCGGCGTCGAGCATCCCCGCGCCGACGAAGCCTGCGTGCAGCGGCTCGTGCCCCGCACCGCCTCCGCTGACGAGCCCGACCTTGCCCGGCACCGCGCCTCCGGCACGGGACACGTACAGGGGTGCCCGGTGCACCTCCACGAGGTCGGCGTGGGCCAGCTCGAACCCGTCGAGCGACTCCGTCACCGCATCCTGCGGGTCGTTGAGCAGCTTCTTCATGGCGCATCCCTCCGTCGGACTGCTGCGGCACGTCCGGCCGCGTGCACTGCTCGCGCGCCGGTGGCTCGTGCCCCGGCGCCCGTCCCCCCATCAAACACCCCCGCAGCGGCCGTGGCACCCAGGGAGACGTCCGGGCAGGTCCCGTCCGCCCGACGACGCAGGGTGCCCCTCGGAGCGAGGGACACCCTGCGTCGTGGTCGGGTCGAGCGGAGCCGCTGGGCCGCGACCTGCTGCGGCGCGCCGCGCGCCGAGAGGTCAGCCGCGCCCGAGCAGGATCCGGACGTCGGCCGCGGTGATGACCGAACCTGTGACGAGCACTCCCGTGCCCACACCGACGCCCACCGAGTCGTCGCGCTCGGCGAGGTCGACCGCGATCGCGAGCGCCTCGTCGAGACGCTCGGCCGTGTGCACCCGGTCCTCGCCGAAGACCTCGATCGCGACCTCGGCGAGGTCGGTCACGTCGGCCGAGCGCTCGGCCGAGTTGCGCGTGATGACGACCTCCGCCAGCACGGGCTCGAGCACCGAGAGGATCTGCTCGGAGTCCTTGTCGCCCATGATCGCGACGACCCCGATCAGGTGCTCGAACTCGAACGCCTCGTCGATCGCCGCGACGAGCGCCTCGGCGCCCGCCGGGTTGTGCGCGGCGTCGACGATCACGGTCGGGCTGGACCGCAGGACCTCGAGCCGTCCCGGAGAGGTCGCGTCGGCGAAGGCCGCCTCGACCACACCGCCGTCGAGCGCGCGACCGCCCGAGAGCAGCGCCTCGGTGGCCGACAGCGCCAGGAGGGCGTTGTGGGCCTGGTGCTCACCGATGAGCGGCAGGAAGATCTCGGTGTAGAGACCCGCGGGCGTGCGCAGGTCGACGACCTGCCCGCCGACGGCCGGGGTCCGCCCGGCCACCGCGATGTCCTGGCCCTCGCGCAGGACGCGCGCGTGCTTGACGGCTGCCGCCTCGATGACGATCGCCTCGGCCGCGTCGCTCTGCTCGGCGAGCACGACGACCGCGTCCTCCTTGACGATCCCCGCCTTCTCGGACGCGATCTCCTCGATCGTGTGACCGAGCCAGCGCGTGTGGTCGATCGAGATGGGCGTCACGATCGCGACGTCGCCGTCCACGACGTTGGTCGAGTCCCAGCCGCCGCCCATGCCGACCTCGACGATCGCGACGTCGACGGGGGCGTCGGCGAACGCCGCGAACGCCATGACCGTGAGCACCTCGAAGAAGCTCAGGCGAGGACCGCCCGCCTCCTGCGACTCGCGGTCCGCGACGCCGACGTACGGCGCGACGTCCTCCCAGATCTCGACGAAGCGCGCGGGGCTCACGGGCTCGCCGTCGATCGCGATGCGCTCGGTGACCGAGGTCAGGTGCGGGCTCGTGAAGCGACCCGTGCGCAGACCGTGCTCACGCACGAGCCGCTCGACCAGGCGCGAGGTCGACGTCTTGCCGTTCGTCCCCGTGATGTGGATCGTGCGGTAGGCCTTCTGCGGGTCGCCGAGCAGCTCGAGGACACGCTCGACGCGTTCGAGCGTCGGGTCGATGTCGTGCTCGGGGGCCCGGTCCATGATGTGCGCGTACACCGTGGCCAGGTCCTCGAGCGCGGCGGCCTCCTCGGCCGTGCGCTGGTGCGCGGCACCTCCGGGACGCCGGGCGTCCTTGTCCCCCGGGCGTTCGCCGGCGCCACGGCCGACGCGGACGCCGCTCATGCCTGCGCCCCGTCGGTCTGGTCGGACGACGCCTTGGCGACGAGCACGCTGCGCTCGTCGGTGGGCGACAGGTCGATCGTGACGCTCACGGCGAGGGTCTCGCCCGCGATGAGCTCGCGGTGGTCCTCGACCGCCCCCTGCCAGGGGCCGGGCACCGAGAGCGACAGGTCGATCCGGTCGGAGACGTCGAGTCCGGCGGCCTTGCGGGCGTCCTGGACCTCGCGCACGATGTCGCGCGCGTAGCCCTCGGCCAGGAGCGCGTCGTTCAGCTCGAGGTCGAGGACCACGAAGCCGCCCGTGGGCAGCACGGCCGCCGCGATCGACGGAGCCGCCGGGTCGACCTCGTCGTGGCCCTGCTCGGCGAGCACCACGGTCGTCAGCTCGTACTCCGAGCCGAGCAGCGGCACGTCGCCGTCGGGCGTCTCGACGACGACGAACCCGTCGTCGCCCACGCGCCACGACCCCGCCTTGGCGGCCTTGATGGCCGCCTGGACCCCGCGCCCCAGGCGCGGACCCGCGGCACGCGCGTTGACCGTGAGCTTCTGCGAGACGCCGAACTCGTCGGCCGCACCGGACTCGAGGTCGAGGAAGCGCACGGACTTGACGTTGAGCTCACGGGCGAGCAGGTCGCCGTAGGGCTCGAGCGCGGCCGGGTCCTCGGTCACGACGGTCAGGGTGCTCAGCGGCTGGCGCACGCGCAGCGAGTGCGCCTTGCGCAGACCGAGCGAGAGGGAGGCCACCGAACGGACCAGGTCCATCGAGGAGACGAGCGCGTCGTCGGCGACCAGGACGCCCGCGAGCGAGTCGCCCGTGCCGTCGGTCGTCTCCTGCGCCGCCACGCTCGGCCAGTCCGTCAGGTGCACGCTGCGCCCACCCGTGAGCCCGCGCCAGACCTCCTCGGAGAGCATGGGCGCGAGCGGCGCCATGACGCGCGTGAGGACCTCGAGGGCCGTCCAGAGCGTGTCGAACGCGTCCTTGTCCTCGTCCCAGAAGCGGTCGCGCTGCGTGCGGACGTACCAGTTGGTCAGCAGGTCGAGGTGCTCGCGCACGGTCTCGCACGCCCCCGCGATGTCGTACGCGTCGAGCTGGGTCGTGGCGGTCGCGACCAGGTCGTGCGTGCGCGCCAGCAGGTAGCGGTCGAGGGCCGGGAGGTCCGCGACGCGCTCCGGTGCCACGCGCTGCGCGGTGTATCCCGCGCCGCCGTTCGCGTTGTTCGAGTAGAGCGTGAAGAAGTAGTACGTGCTCCACAGCGGCAGCAGCACCTGGCGCACCGAGTCGCGGATGCCCTCCTCGGTGACGATGAGGTTCCCGCCACGCAGGATGGGCGAGCTCATGAGGAACCAGCGCATCGCGTCGGAGCCGTCCCGGTCCAGGACCTCGGAGACGTCCGGGTAGTTGCGCAGCGACTTGCTCATCTTGCGCCCGTCCGAGCCGAGCACGATCCCGTGCGAGACGGCCGAACGGAACGCCGGGCGGTCGAACAGGGCCGTGGCCAGGACGTGCAGCGTGTAGAACCAGCCGCGGGTCTGGCCGATGTACTCGACGATGAAGTCGCCCGGGTAGTGGTGCTCGAACCAGTCCGCGTTCTCGAACGGGTAGTGCACCTGCGCGAACGGCATGGAGCCCGAGTCGAACCAGACGTCCAGGACGTCAGGGATGCGGCGCATGACGGACTTCCCGGTCGGGTCGTCCGGGTTGGGGCGTGTCAGGTCGTCGATGAAGGGCCGGTGCAGGTCCGTGACGGGCACGCCGAAGTCGGCCTCGAGCTCGGCGATCGAGCCGTAGACGTCGATGCGCGGATAGTTCGCGTCGTCCGAGACCCACACGGGGATGGGCGTGCCCCAGTAGCGGTTGCGCGAGATGGACCAGTCCCGAGCACCCGCGAGCCACTTGCCGAACTGGCCGTCACGGATGTGCTCGGGCGTCCAGGTGATGTCCTGGTTGAGCTCGACCATGCGGTCGCGGAACTCGGTCACGCGCACGAACCAGCTCGAGACCGCCTTGTAGATCAGGGGGTTCCGGCAGCGCCAGCAGTGCGGGTAGGAGTGCTGGTAGGTCTCGTGGCGCAGCACGACCGCGCGCGAGGCAGCCGCGACGCGCGCGAGCGGGCCCGTGCCCTCCTTGAGGTCCTTGATGACCTTGGGGTTGGCGTCGAACACCTGCTCGCCCGCGTAGTCCGGGACCGCGTTGGTGAAGCGCCCACGGGCGTCGACCGGCACGACGGGCACGATCCCCGCGGCGTCGCACACGGCCATGTCGTCCTCACCGAAGGCCGGAGCCAGGTGGACCACACCGGTGCCGTCCTCGGTCGTCACGAAGTCGGCCACGAGCACCTGGTGCGCGGTGGGCCAGCCTTCGGCCGAGCGGTCCGTGAAGTAGTCGAAGGCCGGCGTGTAGCGCAGCCCGGCGAGGTCGGCGCCCTTGACGGTCGCCAGGACCTCGGCGTCCTCCCCGAGCTCCTTGACGTAGGCGCCCAGTCGGGCGGCGGCGAGCACGACCTTGTCGCCGGCCACTGCCGAGCCGGCCCCGGCGCGCACCACGACGTAGTCCACGTCCGGCCCGACGGCGACCGCCAGGTTCGAGGGGAGCGTCCAGGGCGTCGTGGTCCAGACGAGGACGAGCGCTCCCGCGGCGGGCGAGGCGACGCCGTCGACGTCCTCGCCGGAGAGCCGGAACCCGACCGTGAGGGCCGGGTCCTGGCGCGACTGGTACACGTCGTCGTCCATGCGCAGCTCGTGGTTCGACAGCGGCGTCTCGTCGCGCCAGCAGTACGGCAGCACGCGGTAGCCCTCGTACGCGAGGCCCTTGTCGTACAGGCGCTTGAACGCCCAGATCACCGACTCCATGAAGGTGATGTCGAGCGTCTTGTAGTCGTTGTCGAAGTCGACCCAGCGCGCCTGGCGCGTCACGTACTCCTTCCACTCGTCCGTGTACTTGAGCACGGACTCGCGGCAGGCGTCGTTGAACGCGGCGATGCCCATGGCCTCGATCTGGGACTTGTCGGTGATGCCCAGCACGCGCTCGGCCTCGAGCTCGGCCGGCAGACCGTGCGTGTCCCATCCGAAGCGGCGCTCGACGCGCTTGCCCCGCATGGTCATGTAGCGCGGCACGACGTCCTTGGCGTAGCCCGTCAGGAGGTGGCCGTAGTGCGGCAGACCGTTCGCGAAGGGAGGGCCGTCGTAGAAGACGAACTCGTTGTCGCCGTCCTGGCCCGCCTCACGGTGCTCGATCGACGCACGGAACGTGTCGTCCTTGGACCAGTACGACAGCACGCCGCGCTCGAGCGAGGGCAGGTGGGGGCTGGCGGGGATCTGGTGGCCCTGACCGTCAGGGGCGGTGTCGTCGGTGCGGTGCAGCGGGTAGGCCATGGCTCAGTGGCTCCATCGTGAGTGGCAGGCGGTGGTCCGGGACGTGCTCGTGCGAGGACGACCACCCCTCCCTGGTTCCCGAGGGAGAAGGCGAGCCGCGGTACCACCCCGCTTGCCGTCGTCGGGCACCTGAGGAGCCCGAGCGGCGACCGCTCGACACGGCTGTGACGGGCCTACCCGTCCGGTTCTACTGAGGCCCCGCGGACGGGGCCCGTTCTTCCGGAGGCTCACCGGTGATGGCCGGGTCGATGCCTGTGGACCCCATGGTAACGCGCCACCTGCCGGTCGCGCCCGAGCCGACCGGAAGGCGGCCGGGCGGTCGAGCAGTCGGGCGGCGAGCCGGCAGGCACGCAGGCGGGCCAGCAGGCACAGGAGGCCCCGGCACCGTGCGGTGCCGGGGCCTCCCCCTCGTCGGACGGCTCAGGCTCCGGCGCCGTTGGCCATCGCGAGGAGCTGGTCGACCTGCTCGGGGCCGAGGCTGTCGCCCGCGATCATGCCGATGCGCCCGATCGGGAACGAGCCCATCATCTTCGCCATGTCGACGCCCTCGGGCATGATCGATGCGGCACCCTCCATGGCCGAGGCCATCTGCGCCATGGCCTGCTGCACGATCGGCCCCGCGACCGGGTGCGCGAAGACCTCGGCCAGCGAGGACTCGCGCGTGAGCGGCAGGACGAGCGTGTCGCCGGCCACCTCGACGGTCGTGGACGAGCGCAGGTCGCGGCTCGACGCCGCGACGTCGACCGTGTACTCGCCGCCCTCGACCACCCAGCGGTCCGTGCGGACGTGCCAGTACGCGAGGTCGGCACGACGGACCGTGAGGACGACCTCACGGCTCTCGCCCGCCTCGAGCTCGACCAGCGCGAACGCCTTGAGCTCGCGCTCGGGACGCTGCACGTCCTCCGAGGCCAACCCCGTGTAGACCTGCACGACCTCGCGGCCCGCGCGGTCCCCCGTGTTGGTCACCGTGACACGCACCTCGACGTCGCCGTCGGCGCCCACGGACGCCGACGCGTCCCCGTACCCGAACGTCGTGTAGGACAGGCCGTGCCCGAACGGGAAGGTCACCTCGATCTTGCGCGCGTCGTACCAGCGGTAGCCGACGAACAGGCCCTCGCCGTAGCGGACGTGACCGTCCTCGCCGGGGAAGTTGAGGAATGCCGGGCTGTCCTCCAGACGCACCGGGATCGTCTCGGTGAGCTTGGCCGACGGGTTGACGTCGCCGCAGAGCACGTCGGCGATCGCGCCGCCCCCGGCCTGGCCGAGCAGCCAGCCCTCGAGGATCGCCGAGACGTCGTCCGCGAACGGGAGCGCGACGACGCTGCCGTTGGACAGGACGACCACGGTGTCGGGGTTGACCTCGAGCACCGCGTCGAGGAGCTCGAGCTGCACGGCCGGCAGGTCGATGTGCTCGCGGTCGTAGCCCTCGGACTCTGCGGCCGCCGGCAGGCCGAGGAAGACCACGGCGACGTCGTTCTCCGCCGCGAGGGCGACGGCCTCGGCCCGCAGCACTGCCGCGTCGCCCGAGCCGTCGAGCGTGAAGCCCTGCGCCTGGGAGACGAGATCCTCACCGACCTTGATCGCGACCTCGCGGGCCACCGAGTCGATCCGGGTCGGGTTGATCATCGAGGACCCGGCCCCCTGGTACCGGGGCTGGTCGACGAAGGCCCCGATGAGTGCCACCGAGCGCTCCGCCCGGAGCGGGAGCAGTCCCCCGTCGTTCTTCAGCAGGACGATCGACCGCCCGGCCACCTCCCGCGCGAGCGCGTGGTGCGCATCGACGTCCAGCGGGCCGGCGACGCGCGGCGTGCCCTGCCAGCGCGTCGCGAGGTGCGCGACCCGCGCGGCCGAGGCGTCCACGACGCTCTCGTCGAGCGAGCCATCGCGCACCGCGTCGACGATCTGCGCGTCGGTCGCTCCGCCCGAGGACGGCATCTCCAGGTCCAGGCCCGCCGCGAGCGCCGAGACCCTGTCGTTGACCGCGCCCCAGTCCGAGACCACGAGCCCCTCGAAGCCCCACTCGTCGCGCAGCACCCGGGTCAGGAGGAACGGGTCCTCGGACGCGAAGACGCCGTTGACGCGGTTGTAGGAGCACATCACGGTGTACGGCTGGGCGTCCTCGACCACGCGCTGGAAGCCTCGCAGGTAGATCTCGCGCAGCGGACGCGGGTCGACGTCGCTCGACGAGCGCATGCGGTCGTGCTCCTGGTTGTTGGCCGCGAAGTGCTTGAGCGACGTGCCGACCCCCGTCGACTGCGTGCCCCGCACGAGTGCGGCGGCCATCACACCGGAGACGATCGGGTCCTCCGAGAAGTACTCGAAGTTTCGGCCGCACAGCGGCGAGCGCTTGATGTTGACGCCCGGGCCGAGGATGACCGCGACGTCCTCGATCGAGGACTCCACGCCCAGCGCCTCGCCGACGCGGTGCGCGAGCGCGGTGTCCCACGACGAACCGAGCCCGACCGCGGGCGGGAAGCACGTCGCCGGGACGCTGTCGCCGATCCCGAGGTGGTCGGCGCTGCCGCGCTGCTTGCGCAGACCGTGCGGGCCGTCGGTGAGCATGACGGACGGGATGCCCGCACGCTCGACCCCCTTGGTCCACCAGAAGCTCGCGCCGCTGGTCAGCGACGCCTTCTCCTCGAGCGTCAGGTCGGCGGCGAACGCCGTCGCTGCCCCCTGGTTGGTGATGTCGATGTCGGTCATGTGCTCGTCCTTGTCTCTCGATCGCGGTTCAGGCTGGGGAGGGCTGGTGACGGCGCCCGAGGTGGCAGAACCACACGGGGCGCCCGTGGTCGCGCTGGATCAGGGGCCAGAACGCCCACCACATCAGGAGTGCGCCGGCGATGCCCGCGACGAGTCCGAAGACCGTGTCGGAGAGCCAGTGCGCGTTGATGAGCGTGCGCTGCCACACCATGCCGAGCAGGATCAGGCCGCCGACGGTCCACCAGAGCGTGCGCGCGGAGCGCCGCGTGGCCGGGATTAGGGCCGCGATACCGACGACGAGCGCGCCGGCCATGACGGCGTGCCCCGAGGGGAACGACCCGTGGTCGACCCGGAACAGCGGCCCGAACAGCCCGAGCGTCTCGTCGACGGCGGGACGCGGGCGGTCCACGAGGTTCTTCATCCCCTGGGAGAAGAGCCCCGGGCCGACCAGCGTGACCGTGAGGAAGAAGAGCCCGGAGCGCCAGCGCCCGACGATCGCGAGCACCGCGGGGACCAGGACGACCCCCACGAGCGCGCCCGGGCCTTCTCCCAGGTGCTGGAAGAACATCGGGACGGCCGAGGTGTGGATGCTCCCGTCCGCGGACACGCCGACGAGCGCACGCCACCAGTCGTCGAGCGGCTGCGTGAAGGGCGCCGCCGGGTTCAGCCCGACGAGCAGACCCATGAGCGCGAACGCGGCGACCAGGCCCAGCGACCAGGCCAGCATCGCCCGCGGGCGACGCGTCCGTGGTGCGGGGACGACGGCGTCGGTCGCCTCCTGCGGCTGCGGCAGCGACGTGTCGGCGACCATCAGCGCACCGCCTTGATCGGCCAGACCGCGCAGGCGCCGAGAATGCTCAGGACGATCCCGACCGGGAACAGTGCGATGTACCCGCCGAAGCTCAGGATGATCATGCCGGCGAACGCGGGGGCGAGCGTCTGCGGCAGGGTCGCGGCGATGTTGACGACGCCGAGGTCCTTGGCGAACGACTTCGCCGACGGCAGCACCTCGCTCATGAGCGCCGTGTCGACGGCCTGGAACATGCCGAAGCCGAGGCCCGAGACGAACGTGAAGACGGCCCAGCCCGCGAAGCTCGGCACGAACATGGGGATGAGGAGCGCCAGGCCGACGAGCGCCGACGAGAGGAAGACGAACACCTTGCGGCGCTGGAACCGGTCGGACAGCGGTCCGGAGACGAGCGTCGCGACGAGCACGCCCGCGAGGCTGATGACGCTGAACAACGGCACGGCGGCGACCGCCCCGGCCTGACCGAGACCGATGTAGTCCTGCAGGATGAACAGCTGGTAGCCGGTCACGGCGAAGTACCCCGTGTACAGGAGCAGGCGTCCGGTGAAGGCCCAGAAGAAGTCGGGGTGCTTGCGCGGGCTGACCCAGAAGGTGCGCAGGAACTCGCCGATGTCGAACGGCTCCTTGGCCAGGTCCTTGCTGGAGTGGTCGGGGTTGAACACGACGAACAGGGTCAGCACGATCAGGGTGAAGCCCGCGAAGACCAGGTAGCCGAGCTGGATCGAGTCCGCGAACTGCGCACCCAGGATCGATCCGCCGAGGGCTCCGAGCATCAGCCCCAGCCCGGAGAGCGCGGCAAAGGTGCCGCGCAGGGTACGGGGGACGCGGTCCGGCATGATCGCGCTGAGGGGGCCTTGCGCGAAGTTGTAGGCGATCTGGACGATCATCCAGCCGATGACGATGCCGACGAGCGAGCTCGCGAAGCCCATGGCCAGCAGGCCGAGGCCACCGACGAGGGCACCGAGGACGAGCCACGGGGCGCGCCTGCCGAACCTGCTGCGCGTGCGGTCCGAGATCTGACCCGCGACGGGCTGCGCGAGTAGTGCGGCCAGGGCGCCGAACGTCCCGACCACGGCCAGGTTCGCGACCTTGTCCTCCTCACCCAGGAGCTGCACCTGGAGAGGCATCAGGAGTCCGCCCACGGCGCCCCAGATCATGAAGACCGAGAAGTTGGCCGGGACGATCCACCCGAGCAGGCGCCGAGGGGTGCCCCGGACGAGCGGGGGCGGGTCGTCCTGGCCGGACGCCTCCTCGATGAACTCCTCGGCGGCAGCGGACGTGTCGACAGCGAACGCCGGCGCAGGGGTGGGCGTCGGGGCCGAGACCGGAGCGGTGGATGGGGAATCGGACGGCAGTGTCATGGCGGATCCTTCGTCGGACAGGCGCTCATCCTTGAGCGTCGCCAAAACAGTATGGCACTCGGTATTGAAGTGCAAGGGTCTCCGGTCTAGGGTCGACGCATGGCACAGCGAGGTTCATACGCGAAGGGCATCGCCAAGCGGGAGGAGATCCTCTCGACGGCGCTCGAGGTCATCGCCCGCGAGGGATACCGGGGGGCATCGGTCAAGGAGCTCGCGGACGCGGCCGGCCTCAGCCAGGCGGGTCTGCTGCACTACTTCGACAGCAAGGACGAGCTGTTCACCGCGATCCTGCGCAAGCGCGACGAGCTTGATCTGGAGACCTACCGCACGGAGTCCAGGCTCGACCCCTTCCGGGTGTTCCTGCAGGTCATGCGGCACAACGCCGAGGTCCCCGGACTCGTCGAGCTGTACACGCGCCTCAACGCCGAGGCGAGCGACCACGCGCACCCGGCCCACGCCTTCTTCGCCGAGCGCCGGGCGGGCATGCAGGCGATGTTCACGGGACTCGTCGAGGAGGGCAAGCTCGCCGGGCAGTACCCCACCGACGTCGACACGGCCTCGCTGGGCCTCGTCATCACCGCCGTCGCCGACGGCCTGCAGACCCTCTGGCTGCAGGACCCCACCATCGACATGGCCTCCGAGATCGAGCGGCTGCTCGTGTCCCTCGGGGTCTTCCCCTCCGAACGGAGCACCACCGCATGAGCACCCCCGAGACCGTCACCGAGTCGGTCGACCCCACCCTGGAACGCCCCGTCGTCACGATCGACTCGGGCCAGGTCCGTGGGATCTGGCGCGAGAGGTCCGCGGCCTTCCTCGGCATCCCCTTCGCCGAGGCCCCCGTCGGGACCCTCCGGTTCGAGGCGCCCGTGCCCGTCGCTCCCTGGGACGGGGTCCGCGACGCCGCGGAGCTCGGCCCGACCCCGCAGCGCAAGCAGCTCGCCGAGATCACGCTGATCCCCGAGCCCTCGATCCCCGGCGACTCGACCCTCAACGTCAACGTCTACACGCCCTCACCCGGTGCGCCCGACGCCGCCCTGCCCGTTCTCGTCTACATCCACGGCGGCGGCTACACGGCCGGCTCGCCGGCGAGCCCCTGGTACGACGGGCGCGCGTTCAACCGCGACGGCGTCGTGACCGTGTCGATCTCCTACCGGCTCGGCTTCGACGGGTTCGGGTACATCGAGGGCGCGCCGTCCAACCGTGGCGTGCACGACTGGCTGCTCGCCCTGGACTGGGTGCAGCGCAACGTCGCGGCGTTCGGCGGCGATCCTGCGCGCGTCACGATCGCCGGCCAGTCCGCGGGCGGCGGCGCGGTGCTGACGCTGCTCGGCATGCCGGCAGCACAGCACCTGTTCCGGTCGGTGTGGTGCCTCTCGGGCGCCGTCGCCGACGTCACCGAGGCCCGGGCGAGGACGTTCGCCGAGACGCTCGCGCGTCTTGCCGGGGTCGAGGCGACGCGGGACGGGTTCGCGTCCCTGCCGGAGACCCGCGTCCTGGAGCTGCAGGACGCGGCGACCAACCCGGACGACCTCGACCCGATGGCAGGCGTCGCCGCGATGCTCCAGGACGGACTGCCCTGGGGCCCGATGATCGACGGCGACCTCATCACCCGCCCGACGCTCGACTCGCTGCGCAGCGGCGTGGGCGGCGACAAGCCGCTCGTGCTCGGCGCCACGGACGACGAGTTCACCATGGCGACCGACGCCCAGAAGAACAAGCTGCGCTTCGTGCCTGCCTCGCTCGTCCTGGGCAGGCTGCTCACCGACCGTGACCGGCGCAAGGCCTACCTCGCTGCCAACCGGCCGCAGCGCCGCAAGGGCACGGCGGCCGTGCTCGGCCGCTTCATGACCGACAGCATGTTCCGCGCGCCGATCGTCCGGGTCGCCGAGGCCCGAGCCGCCCACCCCACCTGGGTGTACCGCTTCTCGTGGGCGTCGCCGAAGCTCGGGTGGGCCGCCCACTGCCTCGACGTGCCGTTCTGGTTCGACTGCCTCGACGCCGAGAAGGTGGACTTCATCGCGGGCGGCAACCCGCCCCAGGCCCTGGCGAGCGAGCTCCACGGTGCAGCCGTCTCGCTCGTGCTCGAGGGGACACCGGGATGGCGCGCGTGGTCGGACGCCCCGGGTGCCACGCGGGTCTTCGGCGGCGAGGCGCCGGCCCCCTCGGTCCTGGCCGACGGGTACGCCGAGGTCCGCGCCCTGGTCTGACCGGACACGAGCCCGCGGGCCGCGCCGGGGCGACAATGATTAGTGAATCATGATTTACTAACTGCCATGACGCGCCCGCGGACCGTGAACGACGAAGACCTGCTCGACCGCATCGACCGCGCGCTCTCGTCCCGACGCACGTCGGGGACGTGGACGCTGCAGGAGGTCGCCCCGGCCGCGGGGATCAGCCCTGCCGGACTGATCAAGCGGTTCGGCTCCAAGGCCGACCTGCTCCATGCCCTCGCTCGCCGATGGATCGATCTCGTCCCGTCCTCACCCACGGAGCAGGAGCCGGAAGAGGAGCTGCGCGCCTACATCTCCGCGGAGTTCGAGGCCCCGTCGGCAGGCGCAGCGATCTTCGCCCTCGAGGAGCTCCTCGCGGACCTGCGGACGCCCGAGTCGAACTCCCTGCTGCGCGAGGGGTGGGACAAGCAAGCGAGGTACCTCGGGCAGCTCCTGTCGGCGATGCGGCTCCCGCGGCTCGTGGATCCACCGCGCGGCGCGCTGCTGCTCCTCGACGCACTCCACGGATCGCTCTATCGACGCGGGGTCGACCTGCGCCCCTCTCCGCCGACCGACACCCTCGACCAGCTCATGGAGGCATGGACATGACGACGACCCGCGAGTGGACCGGATGCGTCTTCATCGGCGTCAGCCTGGACGGTTTCATCGCACGCCCCGACGGCAGCCTCGACTGGCTCACCGCTCCGGCGCTCCAGGACCACGTCGCTCCTGCGTCGACCTCGCCGGCGCTCGTGTGGGAGACGTTCTTCCCGACCGTCGACACCGTCGTCATGGGACGTTCCACCTACGAGACGGTGCTCGGCTTCGACGAGTGGGCCTTCGACGGCAAGGACGTCGTCGTCCTGAGCACGACCCTTCGCACGGACGACCCACGCATCCACGTCGCACCCTCGGTCGAGGACGTGCGTCAGCTCCTCGACCGCAAGGGCCCGGGACGCGTCTACGTCGACGGCGGTCGCACGATCCAGTCGTTCCTCGCCGCCGGCCTGGTCGACGAGCTCACCCTGTCCGTCGCACCGCTGCTCCTCGGCACGGGCAAGCGCCTGTTCGGGGCGCTCGACCGGGACGTGCGCCTCACCGTCCGCGGAGTCCACACGACGGCCGACGACGGGCTGGTCCGCGTCACCTACGCCGTGACGTCGGCCTGACGCACCTGACGACGCGCCGGCCGTCGCACGACGGCCGGGCCGCTCAGCGCCCCGCGACCGACCGACCGCGCGAGGAGGCCCGACGGCGGGCACGGTAGGTGTCGATGTCGCGCGCGACGAGCCACTCGATCGTGAGGGCGGCGCCCTGGGCGGGCTGCGCCGTCGGGCCGTGCGAAGCGGACGGCGCGCCGCCCAGCGATGCGGCGCCGAACCAGGGGTCGTGGGCGACGAGGCGACCGAGGGGATCGATGCCCCCGGCGGTGTCGAACGGGTGGGCGATCAGTGCGATGGCGTTCATGGGGAGTCCTGGTGTCGAGGCGGGTGCTCACGAGGGCAGACCGACCAGGACCGGAGAACTGATCGGTGACCATCACGCCCTCTCTTCAGAGGGAGGGGCGTGGCACTGCTCGCTGACACCAGGTCGCACGCTGCTGGAGCGTCAGCGAGCCCTCAACAACAGCTCGACGTGCGGACCGGCCGCGGGCGCACGGCGAGCACTCGGGTGCTCAGGGGGTGCGCGGCGGGGGTCACGGGCGCCATCATGCCAGCCCGCGTGCGCGCCGACAAGCGCGTCTCGGCCCGGCGCTCAGCGGCGAACTGGGGTCACCCCAGCCCGGGCAGCGCCCCGGGCCGGGGTGCGTCCCCTGTCCGTCACCTGCGCGTCACGAGCGGTCCGCGGGCCAGCAACGTGGTCGAGGACTGCGCGACGGGACGCAGTACCAGGGTGTCGATCGCGACGTGCTGGGGCCGGGTCACGGCGAAGGTCACGACGTCGGCCACGTCGTCGGCGGTCAGCGGCGCCTCGACACCGTCGTAGACCGCGTCGGCCCTGGCCTGGTCGCCGTCGAACCGGGTCAGCGAGAACCCTTCGGTGCGGACCATGCCGGGCGCGATCTCCAGGACCCGGATGGGTTCGCCGTTGAGCTCGAGACGCAGCGTGTCCGCGACCGCGGCCTCGGCGTGCTTGGTCGCGACGTATCCCGACCCGCCGCTGTACGCGTCGTGCCCCGCGGTCGAGGTCAGGACCAGGACCGTCCCGAAGCCCGCACGGCGGATCGCGGGCAGGAACGCCTTGGTCACGCGCACGGTGCCCAGCACGTTGGTCTCGAACATGGCCCGCCAGCGGTCCAGGTCGCTCGCGTCGATCGGGTCCGTGCCGCTCGCGAAGCCCGCGATGTTGAGCACCGCGTGGACCGGCCCGCGGGCCTCGGCCTCGCGCACGAGGTGCGCGACGTCGTCGTCGCTCGTGACGTCGCCGACCACGGGGTGCGCGCCGGTCCCGGCCGCGAGCGCGTCGAGCAGGTCGGCGCGGCGCGCGAACGCGACGACGTCCCACCCTGCGGCACGCAGGTGGCGCACGGTCGCGGCGCCGATGCCCGACGAGGCGCCGGTGACCACGGCCCGCCGGGTCGGTGCGTCCGCGTCGGCGGCCTCTGAGGTCGAGGAGATGGGCTGGGTCGGGGTCTGCGAGGTCGTCACGTCCCTTACCTTGCCACGCCGGCGAGGCGAGGTCGGCGCCGTCGGGCCGGGTGCCCGCATCGTGGGACGCCCCCTGCGCGGGGCCTACGCCACGCGCACCTCGACCGTGTCCCAGCCGCTCGACCCGTCGGGCGCGGGCGGCGCCTGGGTCGAGGTCTGGACGGTCCCGTCCGCGTCGGTCGCCCGCACCGCGAGGCGGTGCTCCCCCGCGCCGGGCCCGCTCCAGGTCCACGTCCACTGCCGCCACGTGTCGGCCGAGACGGTCTCCGCGAGCTCGGCGGGCTCCCACTCCCCCTCGTCGACCCGCACCTCGACGCCCGCGACGCCCGAGTGCTGGGACCACGCGACGCCCGCCACGACCACGTCGCCCGCCGCGTCCGGCGACACCGTCGCCCCCGCGCGAGGCACGTCGATGCGCGACGACATCTTGATCGGCCCACGCTCGGACCAGCCGCGCGTCGACCAGTACGCGACGTCGTCGGCGAAGCGCGTGACCTTGAGCTCGACGACCCACTTGGTCGCCGAGACGTACCCGTACAGCCCCGGCACGACCATGCGCACCGGGAAGCCGTGCGCGAGCGGCAGCGGCTCGCGGTTCATGCCGACCGCGAGCAACGACTCGCGGCCCGGGTCCGTGAGCACCTCGAGCGGCGTGCTCGCGGTCCAGCCGTCCGCACTGCGTGAGAGCACCATGTCCGCGTCCGCGTGCGGGCGGGCGCGGGCCAGCAGGTCGCGCAGCGGGTACCCGAGCCACACCGCGTTGCCGACCAGGTCCCCGCCGACCTCGTTGGACACGCACGTCAGCGTCGTGGCGTGCTCGACCAGGGGCAGCGCGAGCAGCTCGGCGAACGAGATCTCGACCTCCTCCTCGACGAGCCCGACGACGCGCAGCCGCCAGTCGTCAGGGTCCACCTCGGGCACGCGCAGGGCCGTGTCGATGCGGTAGAACTCGTCGTTGGGCGTCACGTAGGGCGTGATACCGGGCACGTCGAGGTCCGCCCCGGCGGGGACCACGACCGCGGGACCGGTCGGGGCGGGGAGCCGGATCGCGTCCCGCACGGCGGTCAGGGCCCGCGACCCCGCGGACAGCACGCGCGCCGTACCGCCGACCACGAGCGCGGTCACGGTCGTCAGGCCCGCGAAGACGAGGAAGGACCGACGGTCGAGCGCCTCGCGCTCCCGTCGGGCCGAGAGCGGGGTCTCGGGCGCCTCGCCCGGCACCGCCGACCCCGTCGCCCGGTCCTCGGCCGCGAGGGCCGAGGACCGCCACGCCCGCAGGCGCGCGGCCCCTGTCCGCAGGAGCATGATCCCGACGCCGACGCCCACCACGGTCGGCAGCGCCCACAGGGTGGTCGCGTCGGGCCGCGTCACGGCCGCTGCGACCCCCACGGCCCCGACCGCCACGAGCAGGACCGTCCCCCACGGCGGTCGCCTCGTCTCGAGGATCCCCGCCGCGACGGCCGCGAGCGCCAGCACCACGACGATCCCGAGGATCAGCACGGTCTTGTCCGCGGTGCCGAAGGTCTCGACCGCGAAGTCCTTGAGCCACGGCGGGACCCGGTCCACGACACCCGCCCCCACGACGAGCACGGGGCTCGATCCGGAGCCCACGACCAGCGCGACCAGCTCGGCCACCGCGAAGGCGCCGAGTGCCGAGGCGACGCCCAGCAGCGGGGCCCACCACCGGGACGGGTCCGCGCCCCGGCCTGTCTCGTGCTGCGCGCGACCGGACGTACCGGGAGGGCCGGGCTCCGTCGTCGGGCTCATGCGCCCACTGTAAGTCCGCGAGGCGTGTCCGCGAGGCCGCGGCATCGGGTGCGTGGTTCGTGCGCGTCCGACCTACTAGGCTGGGAGGCGGATCGCGAGCCCTGCTTGGCTCGCCGCAGCGGCCCGTGCTTGGGCCGCGGATCCTCGTCGCGGATTGTGGCGCCCTTCCCTCTCGCATCTCGCCGCGCCGCCGTGCCCTGCACCGGCCGAGCCGGCGACCTCCCCGACATGGAGTCCCGTGCTGTCCTCGTCCGCTCGCCCTCGCGTCCGCAGGTCCCCTCGTCGCATCCTCTCCGCCGGCCCGACGGCGGCGCTCGCCCTGGGCGTGTCCCTCACCCTCGCCGCGTGCTCGGACGCGGGGAGCCTCGCGACGGGCGGAGCGACCACGCCCCCGGTCGCGCCACCTGCCGCCGCCTCGACGGCCTACCCCCTGACGCTCGACAACTGCGGGTTCGAGGTCACGTTCGCCGGTGCCCCGCGCCAGGTCGTGACCATCAAGTCGAGCACGACCGAGATGATGCTCGCGCTCGGCCTGGGCGACCGGATCGTGGGGACCGCGTTCCCCGACGGCCCCGTGCCCGACCAGTGGGCCGACGCGGCCGACGCGGTGCCCGCGGTCGTGACCCCGATGGCCGACAAGGTCCCGGGAGCAGAGGCCGTGCTCACGCTCGAGCCGGACCTCGTGTACGCGGGGTGGGAGTCCAACCTGACGGCCGAGGGGGCCGGAGACCGGGCGACCTTCCAGCAGCTCGGCGTCCAGACCTACGTCTCGCCCTCGGCGTGCAAGGACGAGGCGTACAAGCCGGACCCGCTCACGTTCGACGACGTGTTCGCCGAGATCACCGAGGCCGGTCAGATCTTCGACGTCGCCGGGACCGCGGCGGACCTGGTGTCGGCCCAGCGCGCCGAGCTCGACGCCCTCGAGCCCGACGACCGCGGGCTCACGGCGCTGTGGTACTCCTCGGGCTCCGACATCCCCTACGTGGGTGCCGGGATCGGTGCGCCGCAGATGATCATGGACGCCGTCGGCGTCGAGAACATCGCGGCCTCGGTCCAGGACACCTGGACGCCGTTCTCGTTCGAGGAGATCATCGCGGCCGACCCCGACGTGATCGTGCTCGTCGACTCGGCCTGGAACACTGCGCAGTCGAAGATCGACGCGCTCAAGGCCAACCCGGCCACGGCCAACCTCACGGCCGTGCAGGGCGACCGCTTCCTGACCGTGCCGTTCCCCGCGACCGAGGCGGGCGTGCGCAACGTCGACGCCGTCAAGGACCTCAGCGCACAGCTCTCCGCGCTGACCATCCCCTGAGGAGACCCCCACCGGTGAGAAGCCTCGTGCCCGTGACAAGCGCCGACCCGTCGGGAGCGCGCGCCATCGTGCACCGCTCTGCGCGCCGCACTCCAAGGCTCCGGCGAGCCACCCCGTGGTGGCTCGCCGGAGCCTCGGTCGCGCTCGTCGTGAGCGTCGTGGTCGCCGTGACGATCGGCCCCGCGGACCTCACGTGGGGCGACGTGTGGCGCTCGATCGCGACGCACCTCGGGCTCGGCGGGGCGCTCGGCCTCGAACCGCTCCCCCTGCTGCAGGACGGCATGGTGTGGCAGCTCCGGCTGCCGCGCGTCCTGACCGCCGCGGCCGTGGGAGCAGGGCTCGCGATCTGCGGCGCCGTCATGCAGTCCCTCACGCGCAACCCGCTCGCCGACCCGTACCTGCTCGGGCTCTCGTCGGGCGCCTCGCTGGGCGCGGTCCTCGTCCTGGTCCTCGGCGTGAGCGTCCTGCTGCCCGTCGCGGCGTTCGGCGGGGCGGTCGTGGCCCTGGTCGCGGCCCTCGCGCTCGCGGGCTCGCTCGGGGCCATCACCCCCACGCGGACCGTGCTCGCAGGTCTCGCGGTGAGCCAGCTCGCGGCCGCGGCGACGTCGTTCATCATCTTCTGGTCCGCGACCGGTGACTCCTACCGCGAGATCCTGTCGTGGCTCATGGGGTCGGTCGCGGGGGCCACGTGGACGTCCGTGGCGATCGCGGGCGGGGCCGTGCTCGTCCTGGGGACGCTGCTCGCGTCGACCGGGTCGGTGCTCGACGCCTTCACGTTCGGCGACACCGCGGCCGCGGGCCTCGGCATCGCGGTGAACCGGACCCGGTGGCTCCTGCTCGTGGGGGTCGCGCTGCTCACGGGAGCCTTGGTCTCGGTCTCGGGGGCGATCGGGTTCGTCGGGCTGATCCTGCCGCACGCCGTCCGGCTCCTGACCGGGGCGCGGCACCGCGTGCTGCTGCCCCTCGCGGCCCTGCTCGGCGGCTCGTTCCTCGTGTGGGCCGACACGCTCGCCCGCACCATCTTCGCCCCGCGCGAGCTCCCCGTGGGCATCCTGACGGCCGCGATCGGCGCGCCCGTCTTCGCGATCATCCTGTGGCGAGGGAGGCGGGCGCTGTGACGGAGCCGAGAACGATGGGCATGGCGGGCACCGGGCGCGCGGAGGCGCACGGGGAGGCGCACGACCGCGGTGGATCATCGACCTCGCGTGACGGCGCGCCGGACGCCGGCGCGCGCGCCGCCAGCCCGCCACCTCGCGAGCGAGCAGCCCACGGGCTCGATGCCTCGCGCGTCTCGTGGTCGGCCGGGTCGCGGCTGATCCTCGACGGCGTGGACTGCACGGCTCCCCCGGGAGCGGTGAGCGGGCTGCTGGGCCCCAACGGGTCCGGGAAGTCGACGCTGCTGCGCACGATCGCGGCCACGCAGGTACCCGATGCGGGCGAGGTCCGGTTCGACGGCGAGGACCTGCTGCGCATGCCGCGGCGCCGCCGGGCGCGCAGGCTGGCCCTCGTCGAGCAGGACGCGTCGACCGACCTGCCCCTCTCGGTGCTCGACGCCGTGCTGCTCGGCAGGATCCCCCACCGCTCGCTCCTCGCGGGCGACACCGACGCGGACCGCGCCGTGGCCCACGAGGCCCTGGTGCGGGCCGGGGTCGAGGAGCTGGCCGAACGGTCGCTCGCCACGTTGTCGGGAGGTGAGCGCCAGCGCGTGCACATGGCACGCGCCCTCGCCCAGGACCCCGCGCTGCTGCTCCTCGACGAGCCCACGAACCACCTCGACATCGCTGCCCAGCTCGCGGCCATGACCGTGCTGCGCAAGCTCGCCGCGGACGGCGTGACGGTCCTCGCAGCCCTGCACGACCTCAACCTCGCGGCGGCCTCGTGCGACCACGTCGTGGTCCTGTCGGGCGGGCGCGTCGTCGCGGCGGGTTCGGTGCGGGACGTGCTGGTCCCCGACGTGATCGAGCCCGTGTACGGGGTGCGGTGCGACGTGCTGCCCCATCCGCGGACGGGTCGCCCGGTGCTGGTGTTCGGGGACTGACGGCCTGCGGCGTCGCCGGGTGCATGCCCGGCGCCACCCGGCGCCGAGCATGCGGTTGGGGTTCGCAACCACATGCTCGGCCCGGGCGCCTGCACGACCCCAGATCCCACCGGCGCCGGGGTACGAGGAGCGACGGGCCCTAGAACCCGCGCAGCCGTTCGGGCGTGAAGCGCAGCACCTCGGAGTACGCGGCGTGGAACTCCTCGGGACTCATCCCGAGGCCGGCGATCGGCGACCGGTACTTGGTGTCGTAGCGCGTGCGCTCCTCGGCGCTCAGGCCGACCGGGTCCAGGACGAGCCGGCCCGTGAGCACCTGCACGTCCCATCCTGCAGGCGTCGAGTTGAGGTGCAGCGCGGCGCGCGGGTTGGCGGCGGCGTTGCGCAGCTTGGCCTTGCGCGGCTCGCTGAGGATGACGACGTCGTCCCCGCTGCGGATCTGCCACACCGGCGTCGGCTGCGGGGTCCCGGTGGGGTCGACCGTCGTGAGCCAGACGACGAGGTCGGCGTCGAGCCGTTCGGCGGCGCGCGCACCCAGCGTGGTCGTCGTGTCGATCGCAGTCACGTCGGCCTCAGCCCTGTGCCGGGACGGCGGGCCCCAGGCGCGGCCACTCGATCGCGGGGCAGCGGTCCATGACCATGTCGAGCCCGGCGTCGCGGACCCGCGCGAACGCGTCCTCGTCGACGACGTCGAGCTGGAACCAGACGGCCCGCGCACCGATCTCGACGGCCTGGTCCGCCACGTCCCCGGCGAGGTCGGAGCGCACGAACACGTCCACGACGTCGACCGGGAACGGGATCTCGGCGAGCGAGGCGTAGCCCTGCTCGCCGTGCACGGTCTCGGCCGCCGGGTGTACCGGCACGATGCGCTTGCCCTGACGCTGGAGCAGCCGGGCCACCCCGTACGCGGCGCGGGCCGAGTTGTTCGACAGCCCGACTACGGCCCACGTCTCGGTGTCCGCGAGGACCTTGCGGATGACGGCTTCCTCGCCCCAGCTCTCAGCGCTCATACCGGGGCAACCCCGGCGCGGGGACGGCTATTCCGGGCTGCGCCCTCCTCCGGTGCGCCGAGTGCGGAGTTCTTGCGCGACTCGCCGGGCGTGTCGCACAAGAACTCCGCACCCACCGTTCATCCGGTGCCCGACGGCGCGGCTCACCCCGCGAGTCGCGTCACCAGTCCCAGGGTCAGCAGCAGGGCGGCCACCGCGCACGCCAGGGTCCGCACGTGGTTCCAGGCGACCCACCGCTCGAGGAAGCCCGCCCAGACCCGGTCTCGCTCCGCCGTCGGGCTGGCGGGACGAACCCTCGTCCCAGCCGACCCTCCACCTGAGGGTGAGGCTTCACCCGACCGTGCGCCCGAGGTCGAGACCGCAGCGTCCGCGGCCTCGAGCCGGTCGTTGAGCGGCACGTTGACCGCGGCCGTGACCCCGATGCCACCGACGAGGTAGACGACGGCCCCGGCCAGGACGAGCCCCGCGCCCGCCTCGTCCAGCCGCGTGGCAGCCACGACGCCGAGGACCACCACGAGCCCGGTCGTCACGAGCAGGAGGGACCCGAACGGAGCCCTGGTCGCGTGACGGTTGATCGCGGCCATCGCTGCGGCACCGACGTCGGGCGCGACCGAGCGCAGGCCCGCCATGACGAAGGTCGAGAACGCGAAGAGCACTCCCCCGACCAGTCCGCACCCGACCGCCGCCGCCACGACCGCCCACCCGAGGACCCCGAGCGCGTCCATCAGTGCACCTCGTCCAGGGCGGCCGGTGCGGACACGGGCGAGGAGACCGGCGCCCAGGCCCCGGCCTCGCGACGCGCGAACTCCGTGAAGTCGTGCGGCTCGCGCCCGAGAGCCTCCCGCACCCCGTGCGTCAGGTGCTCGTTGCGTCCGTCGAGGACCTCCTCGAAGAGGTAGCGCGTGAGATCGACGGCGTCAGCAGGGACGCCCGCGGCGGTCAGGCCCGCCGCGAACTCGTCACCCGTGACGGTCACGAGCCTGACGTCCCGGCCGCTCGCCGCCCCGACCTCCGCGAGCGCCTCGCCGAAGGTCAGCAGCCGCGGACCCGTGAGCTCGTAGACCCGGCCCGCGTGCCCGTCCTCGGTGAGCGCCGCGACCGCGACGTCCGCCACGTCCTCGAGGTCGACGAACGGCTCGACCACGGCGTCGACCGGGAGCGGGACCACGCCGTCGAGCACGGGGTCCAGCAGGAAGCTCTCGCTGAAGTTCTGCGCGAACCACGCGCAGCGCACGACCGTGCGCGCGGGGAACGCCTCGGCGACGAGCTGCTCGGCGCGCCGCGCCTCGGGCTCACCGCGGCCCGAGAGCAGCACGAGGCGCTGCACGCCCACGTGCGCCGCGACCCGGGCGAAGCCGGCGACGACCTCGGGGATGCCCGGCGCCGCGAGGTCCGGCGCGACCGCGACGTACGCGGCGTCGGCTCCCGCGAGCGCCGGCGCCCAGGTCGCGGCGTCGTCCCAGTCGAGCCTGGTCTCGGTGCTCCGCGAGACAGGGCGGACGGCGATGCCCTGTGCGGCGAGGCGGGCCGCGACGCGGCGACCGGTCTTGCCCGTCGCGCCGACGACGGCGACGAGGGCTGGGCGACCGGCGTCGCCCGTCGAGGTGGTGGGGTGCGGCTGGTTCGCGGTCATGTCGGTCTCCTGTGATCGGTCGTCCGGTGCTGTGGTTCGAGTCAACCGGTCAGCGTCGAGACGCTCCATGGCTGAACGGCTCGACCGCATGTCCGTTCGTCTTCCGTCGGGGACGTGGGCGGCGTACGGTCGGGACATGGACGCTGTCGCCGGACTCCTCGACGGGCCCCGTGCACGGGGCGCCTTCCTGCTGCGCTCCCTCCTCGCGCCGCCGTGGTCGATGCGCATCGAGGACGAGGCACCCCTGACGCTCGTGCCCGTCGTGCGCGGGTCGGCCTGGATCGGGATGGACGCCGGTCCACGGCCCGACGAGCCGTCTCTCGAGGTGTACCTCGACGAGGGCGACGTCGCGCTCGTGCGCGGGCCCCGCCACTACACCGTGGCCGACTCCCCCGGGACGGCGCCGCAGATGGTGAGCGACGCCGTCGGGGCCTGCCGGGCGATCGGCGACGCCCCCTCGCCCCTCGTCGACCTCGGCGTCCGGACCTGGGGCAACGACCCCGACGGGCCGACCGTGCTGCTGACCGGGACCTACCCGCTCGACGGCGAGGTGGGCGGCCGGCTGCTGAGCGTCCTGCCCCCGCTCGTCGTGCTCCGCCGCGGGGACCTCGACGCCGACCTCGTCTCGCTGCTCGCGCGCGAGGTCTCGCAGGACCGGCCCGGCCAGGAGGCCGTGCTCGACCGGTTGCTCGACATCCTGCTCATCGGTGCGCTGCGCGCCTGGCTCGACCGCGGCGAGGCCCCGGGGTGGTACCGCGCGGACGCCGACCCCGTGGTCGGGCACGCGTTGCGTCTCATGCACCACGACCCGGCCAGGGCCTGGACGGTCGAGTCGCTCGCGCGGACCGTCGGGCTGTCACGGGCCGCGTTCTCGCGCCGTTTCACCGAGCTCGTGGGCGAGCCGCCCATGGGCTACCTCACCGGGTGGCGCCTGACCCTCGCGGCCGACCTGCTGCTGGAGCCGGGGGCGACCGTCGGCTCGGTGGCGCGGCAGGTCGGGTACGGGACGCCGTTCGCGCTGAGCGCCGCGTTCACACGCGTGCGGGGCATGAGCCCGACGGCGCACAGGGAGCGGGTGGGGGCGGGGTCAGGGGCGGCCTGACGGTCCGCCTCGCCGCGGCGCCGGAGCTCCTCGGGTGCCGAGCACGAGGTTGCGGTCGATATGGCGGGCTTCACGACCGCAACCTCGTGCTCGGGTGCACGCAACCTCGTGCTCGACGAGCGCTCGCTGTTGCGCCGTGCGGTGGCCGCACCTCGCCCGCGCGCGCACCATGGCTGACATGCCCATCCCGCACCTGGTCACCCGGACCAACAAGCGGTACGTCAACCCGCTCGTGCTCCGCGTGTCGTCGCGCGTGCCGCCGTTCGCGACGGTGCACCATCGCGGGCGGCGCAGCGGACGGCCGTTCACGACCCCCGTCCTGGCGTTCCGCGAACCCCCGTCGGCCACGTCCCCGCGCGAGGTCCGCGTGATCATCGCGCTGACCTATGGATCAGACGTCGACTGGCTCAGGAACGTCGAGGCGGCCGGGCTGTTCGGGCTGACACGAGGTGGGCGCGGCTACGTCGTCGACGACCTGCGACGGTTGCACGGCGACGCCGGTCTCCGGCTCGTGCCGGGCATCGTCCGGATCGCTCTGCGGGGGCTGCGCGTGGACGAGCTCCTCGACGGACGGGTGGGACCGCCCCGCTGAGCGGCAGCCCGGCGCGACGGCGTCCGCGCGACCCGGCTGCCATGATGGGGACATGGCACACGACCTGTGGTTCACCGGAGACCCGGAAGCCGACGCGCTGCTGTCCACCGACCCGTTCGCCCTGCTCATCGGGATGCTCCTCGACCAGCAGGTCACCATGGAGTCCGCGTTCGCCGGGCCGCTCAAGATCTCCCAGCGCATGGGCGCGTTCGACGTGCACCGCATCGCCTCCGCCGAGCCCGAGGCGTTCGCCGCGATGGCCGCCACTCCCCCGGCGATCCACCGTTACCCGGGGTCCATGGCAGGTCGCGTGCAGGCCGTGGCCCAGGTCGTCGACGAGCAGTACGACGGCGACGTCACCCGCCTGTGGACCGACCCCGGGCCCGACGGTGGAGCCCCGGACGGCCCGCTCGTCCTCAAGCGGCTCAAGGCGCTGCCCGGCTTCGGGGAGCAGAAGGCGAAGATCTTCCTCGCGCTCCTCGGCAAGCAGTACGGCGTCCAGCCCGAGGGGTGGCGCGAGGCGGCGGGAGCCTACGGCGAGGACGGGTCGCGGCGCTCGATCGCCGACGTCGTCGACCAGCACTCGCTCGACCAGGTGCGCGAGACCAAGAAGGCGGCCAAGGCCGCCGCGAAGGCGGAGCGCGCGGCCAAGGGCTGACGTTCCGGCACGCCACCCGGGGACGCCTGCGACGCGGTGTATGTTCGCTCGCATGCCTGTCTTCTCCGTCCAGGGTCACGCGACCCGGCACCAGCCCGCCGAGCGCGGGACCATCCGCCTGACCGTGCAGTTCCGCGGTGAGAACCGGGCCTCCGTCCTCGCGCACGCGGCCCGCGTGCACGCGGACGTCGTCGACCGTGCGAAGGCTCATGTCGCCGGCGGTGCCGCGACCTGGTGGGGCTCCCAGGCCGTCCTCGCGTGGGCTTTCGACGAGTGGGTCAAGCCGAGCCCGAACGTCGACCAGGTCAAGGTGCGGCGGTTCCGCGCGGGCGCCGACGTGCAGGTGAAGTTCCAGGACTTCGCAGCCCTCGCCGCGTGGGCGGCAGAGGTCGCCGCGATCGAGGGTGTGGCGGTCAACGGCATCACCTGGGCGCTCACGGACGCCCGACGCGACGGCCTGCAGCGCGACGTGCGCGCCGACGCCGCGCGGGACTCGGTCGAGCGCGCCCGCGCCTACGCCGACGCTCTCGGGTACGGCGACGTCCGGCTCCTCGCCCTGTTCGAGGACGGGCTGCGGCCCCACGTCTCCGGGGGCGGCGGCGGGATCGGGACGGGCATGCGCGGCGCTCCGCCGCCCGCCGGGGGCGCGCAGGCGTTCGAGATGCGGCCCGACGACATCGTGGTCACGGCAGCGGTCACTGCCGACTTCGAGGCGGTCTGAGCGGCAGGGCCGCAGGCACCTGGGACGTCGACTTCCCGGTGTCCCTGCGAGAGCCTTCACGCCACCCCGCGCGTAGCGTGAGAAGAGGGCACGGCCCCGTGCCCGTTCCCTGGGAGGACCTCATGGCTCACGGTGACATCACGCACATCGACATCCCCGTCGGCGACACCGACCGCGCCCGAACGTTCTACAGCGGGCTGTTCGGCTGGGACATCGCCGAGGCCCCCGGTTTCGAGGGCTACCCCATGTGGCGGGCCCCCAACCAGATCAGCGGCGGCGGCCTCGCTCCGCGCGAGGAAGGGTTCACGAGCCCGCGGAGCTACGTCGAGGTCGACTCGATCGAGGAGTCGCTGGCCCAGGTCGAGGCCCTCGGCGGCAAGGTGCTCATGGGCAGGTCGCAGATCAGCCCGACGAGCTGGTGGGCGGTCTTCGAGGACCTCGACGGGAACCGGTTGGGCCTCTACGAGGGCGTCACCACGATGGACTGAACCGGGCCGCTCACGCCGACCCGAACACGATCCTCCCGTCGGGGTCGCTCGCGCGTCGCGGCCGCAGCCGTGCCGGCGCCGGCCACGGCAGCTCGTGCCGGACCACGGGAGCGTCGATCGCTCCGAAGTCGTCGGTCTGGACCACGACGCGCTCGGGCGTGACCTCGACGAGCCGGACGCGGACCGGTTCCGGCCCGTCGCCGTCGAGCATCCAGACGTCGGCGAGCCAGGACAGTCCGGTGCTGTCGAGGGCCTCCTCGGCGTCGAGCCAGTCGACCGGACCGGTGAGGTCGTGCCCCAGCAACGAGACGGCGACCCAGGCGTCGCCGTCCGGACGGATCCACCCGATGTGCTCACGGTCGTCAGGGCGGCGGTGCGAAATCCAGGAGGCAGGCAGCATCCAGGAACGATAGCGAGCGTCCGGCCGATCCGCCCAGCAGATTCTCTGCTGGACGTCCGGAGCCGGTGCCCCCTGCCAAGCACGACCTTCCGTTCAGCCGACCACGACCTTGCGGTCGCCAGACCCCTCAGAACGACCACAACCTCGTTCTCGGCACCCGGTCCCCTGAGCGATCGCGGACCGTCGGACCAGAAGGTCGAAACACGCTCAGCCAGCACCGCCCGCGCGGCCGCGGGTCGTCGCCGCGACGTGCCGGATCCGTCGGGTCCGACCGCTCGCGGCGAGGACGCCCAGGACGTCGGCACGCGTCGCGGAGCTCGCCGCGCGCAGCTGGAGCCAGTCGGACCAGCCGTCGAGGCCCAGCCCTTCGGCCTCCGGTCGGAGCCAGTCGCCCGGCGCGGGGACGGCGCCCGACACCGACTCGAGGATCTCCAGCTCCGCGGCCCGCCGGGCCACGAAGTCGGCCACCGCCCAGTCGCTCGTGAGGGCCACCCAGCGTGCCCTGTCTGCCGACGGGACACGCTCGAGAGCGGCGACGACGACCCCGCTCGCCATGACCCGGTCGTCCTCCTCGGCGACGGCAGCAGCCACCAGGTCGTGCAGGCCCTGCCCGAACGCCTGGTCGTAGAGCGCCCAGCGGGCGTGCTCATCGGCCAGGTCGCCGGAGAACGCGAGGTCCCGTACGAGCCGGCTCAGGCCCGCTCCCGGCTCCCGCCGCGCCACCGGCCCACCCGCAGCAGTCATCGAGCACGACCTTCCGTCCAGTCGACCACGACCTTGCGGTCGCCACACCCCTCAGAACGACCGCAACCTCGTGCTCGGCACCCGGGCCACCCCGACCACCCGGGCCACCCGGGCCACCCGGGCCACCCGGGCCACCGACGACGCGCTCACCCCTGCTGCGGAGTGCCCGTCCCCTCGCGGAACCCCTCGGCGAACCCTTCGCGGTATCCGTCGGCGTACCCGGCCTCACGAGCGGCCCGCTCGGCATCGCCGGGCTCGATCGCGGCGGCCCCGGCCGCGTCGGCACGCCCCGCGGTCACGCCCCGCGCGTACGCCTCGGCAGAACCCTCACGGAACATGTCGGTCTCCGAGTCCCGCACGAGCACGCGCGCCCCCGGCCCGTCCTCGTCGGTCACGAACCGCCCGAGCCCGCGCACGACGGCCACGGGTCGGCCCGCAGCCTTGCCGCGGACGAGCTCGGAGGCCGCGGCGACCTGGTCCGCGACGGCCGTCACGGTCACGGACAGCTCGCGCCCGTGGGAATCGACGCCGCCCCGCAGGTCGTCGAGCGCGACCACCCCGGCGACGCCGATCGCCAGGTCCGTGAGCCCCTCGCGCCACGCGCGCCCGGCCGTGTCGGACACGATGACCCCGACCCGCGCCCCGAACCGTTCCGCGAGCGCCGCCCGCAGCGCGCGGGCCGAGGCGTCCGGGTCGACGGGCAGCAGCAGCACGGTGCCCTCGGGCGTGTTGGACGCGTCGACGCCCGCCGCGGCCATGACGAGGCCGAGCCGGTTCTCGACGATCCGCAGCACGCCCCCGGGCGACGGCCGGGTGGCCACGACGCGCACGGTCTCCTCCGTGATGGCCTGCTCGCGGTCGGCGGCAGCGACCACGCGCCCCTCGGCCTTGGACACGACCTTGCTCGTCACGACCACGACGTCGCCGTCGCGCAGCCCGCCCTCGCGGTCGAGCGCGTCGCCCACGATGCGCGCCAGGTCGTCACCGGGCGAGATCTCCCCGATGCCCGACGGCGCCGCGACCGTGAAGCGGGTCTCGTCGCCCTCGGCGTGCCCCGCCCCGGGCGACGCCCCCCGCTCGGGGCGGGCTCCGCCGTCGGGCAGCGGGACGGACGGGCCCGTCACCGGACGAGCTTCGGCAGGACGTCGCGCGAGAAGGTGTCGATCCACTCGCGCTGGTTGCGGCCCACGTTGTGCAGGTAGATGCGGTCGAAGCCGAGGTCGACGAACTTCTGGATGTAGGCGCGGTGCACGTCCGGGTCGGACGAGATGACGAGGCGTCCCTCGAAGTCCTCGGGACGCACGAGCTTGGCCATCTGCTCGAAGTCGAACGGGGAGCGGATGTCTGCCTTGGGGAACTTCATGCCGCCGTTGGGCCACTCGGTCATGGCGTTCGCGAGCGCCTCCTCGTCGGTCTCGGCCCACGACATGTGGAGCTGGAGGACCTTGGGCATGGTCTGCGGGTCACGGCCGGACTCGCGGACGCCGTCGTCGAACTTGCCGAAGAGCATCGAGATCTTCTCGAGCGGTGCGCCCACCGTGATGAGCCCGTCGGCGTGCTTTCCCGCGCGCTTGGCCGTGACGGGCCCCGCGGTCGCGACGAGGATCTCCGGGGCGACCTCGGGCATGGTCCACAGCCGCGTGGACTCGTGCTTGTAGAACTGCCCCGAGTGCTTGGTGTCCTTGCCCGCGAGCGATGCGGCGAAGAGCTTCTTGATGATGTCGATGGCCTCGAACATGCGGTTGATGCGCTCGGGGGCCTCCGGCCAGTACTGCGCGGTGACGTGCTCGTTGAGCGCCTCGCCCGAGCCCAGGCCCAGCCAGTGGCGTCCCGGGTACATCGCGGCGAGGGTCGCCGAGGCCTGCGCGACCATCGCGGGGTGCCAGCGGAACGTGGGCGCCGTGACGCCGGGACCCAGGTCTCCGCGCGTGCGCTCGCCGAGGGCCGACAGGACGTTCCACACGAACGCCGAGTGCCCCTGCGCGGGGACCCAGGGCTGGAAGTGGTCAGCGGCCATGACGCCGGAGAAGCCCTTGCTCTCCGCATACTCGGCGAGGGCGATCACCTCGGTCGGGTGGAACTGCTCGAGCATCGCGGCGTAGCCGATCGTCAAGTCCATGGACCGACCTTAGTACGGGCGCCCGGCCCTCTCGCGTCGGTACCGGGTACTTGCCGCAGGGGTACCTGGTACCTGCCGCAGGACGGCCACCCGGTCGTGCGGACCGGGCGGCCGTCCTCGTCTCAGCCGGTGCTGCTCACGTGAACAGCGGCGTGAGCGCGGCGTACTCCTCGACCGAGCCGTCGCGCAGGCACACCTCGATGATCTGGCGCCCCAGGGGGTCCAGGTCGTCGGTGAGGAACTGCTGCAGCTCGCTCTTGAAGAAGTCCGTGATGATCCTGGCCCCCTCGTCGTAGGCCTCGACCCCCACCTGGGACTGCATCTCGGGTCGGAGGAACGTCGGGCGGACGAGCTGCCCGTCGATCTTCATCTCCTGGAGCGTGTAGCCGAACAGGGGGCAGCGCGAGGGCGTCAGCTCCTCGGTGCGGATCTTGCCGCCGCCGCGCCGGGCGAGGTACTCGCGCGTGAGCCACTCGGCCGCGAAGTCGACCTTGTACGCGCCGATGTGCTGGTTGGGCGTGAGCACGTAGCGGGTCCGGTCCATGTCGACGAGCTGGCGCAGCAGCAGGTTCGCGGCCGCGACCTTGGTGCCCGTCGAGAAGGGCCAGTACGAGCCGACGCCCTCGGCGACCATGCCGCCGTGGGCCAGCTTGTCGGTCGCGGTCTTGGACTCACCGATCGAGGGGTTCTTGTCCCCGCGCGGGGCGATGAGCCGCCAGATCCATGCGAGCGACGGCGGCACGATGTGCATCATGCCCATGATCCCGTAGGTCGGGTTGTCGCGGGTGCAGGCCGGCATCCGGGCACCGAAGGTCCGCACGTCGACCTCCTCGGCGCCCGTGACGTCGGTCAGGAGGTGGCGGGGCACGACCACGCGGGGGTTGGGGCAGCGCTTGCCCGTCGAGTCGAGCGTGTGCTCCCAGGGCAGCACGGTGGCGTCCGGTACGCCGTCGATGTTGAAGAAGACGAGCGGCTGGTCGGGGTGGATGCAGGCCCGCTCGAGGTGGGCGTCCTGGCCGTAGCCCGTGAGGTTGTCGACGCGTACGAACCACCCGTCCTCGGCGTCGGCGACCACCAGGCGCCCGTCGCCCGTCTGCAGGTCGACGTGGCACAGGGTCATGTCGTCCGTCACGGGGTCCAGGGCGCTCGTCTCGCCGAGGTTGATGACGTAGGGCTCGTCGGTCACGACGTTGGTGCCCAGCAGGATGCGCCCGTCCTCCTGGCGGCGGATCTCCTGGCACATCTCGGACTTGCCGCCGCCCGAGGCGCCCTCGTGCATGATCACGGTCTCGTTCTCGTAGGGGGTCGTGACCCGGACCGAGGACGCGTGCGCGGTGACCCATCCCTCCTGCTCGCCGACGTCGAGCAGGACGGAGAACACGCCCTTCTTGGCGCTCGGGCCCGGGTACAGGTTGTACGCGAAGACCTCGTGCAGCGTCTCGGAGCGGTCGTGGACCACGACCTGGCGGCCCTCGAAGTGGGTGTGCCGGAACGGCGGGGCGACGTAGAGTATCGAGCGCGGCTCGAACGGGCCCAGCTCGTCGAACGTGACCCAGCCCTGCAGGTCGACCAGGGTCAGTGCGAAGAAGGCCGAGTTGACCGGGCAGATCGCGAGCGACGGGTAGCCGTGCGTGAGGCCACCTGCCTTGAAGGGCACGACGACGAGGTCCTGACCGGCGAGCCAGTCGAGCGTCTCGGCCTTGACGGCGTCGAACTCGGCGTCGAACACGTCGCGGTAGCGGGGCTTGTCGGTCGGCAGGTCGTCGGCGATGCGCATGCAGTCCGGGTCACGACGGCGCATGTAGTCCTCGGGGTAGTTCACCGCGATGCCGTTCTTGCACCGCACGACCTCGGCCTCGGGGACGAGCGTGCCGAACACGTCGTACTCGACCGTGAACCGCGGCCCGCCCTGGGGCCCGAGCGAGAGCTGGTAGAGCTCCTCGCGGGAGGAGGGGACGATGATGTTCGCGCACGCATCCAGGGCGGCCTGGACAGCGGGGGGAAGGACCATGCCTGCGGGGATGCCGGCGGGAAGGGCGCCGGTGCCGCGCACGGCCACGCTGTCGATCAGTGTCATTGCTACTCCAGGGTCAGGCCTCGCACGAAGGCGGCGGAGAGACGGGGCACACCCACACGCGCCCATGTCTTTGCTGGAAGGTTACGAGTAGATGACCTTGCGAACCAGGGACCTTCGGCCCTTCCCGCACCCGTCAGAGGTCACCTCGGCTATCGTCGCCGGGTGATCACGCCCTCCGCAGGACAGCGGCCCCTCGACGTGCGCGCACTCGTGGAGCCCGTGGACCGCTCCGCGGTCCTCGCGGACCGCTCCCACGGACCCGCTCGCCGCTCGGCCGCGGTCGTGGTGGTCGGGACCCTCCTCGGAGTGGTGCTGGGCGCCTTCGCGCTCTCGCTCGTGGCCGTCACGATCGGCCTCGTCCTCACCCTGATCACGCAGTGGGTGTACGGCGCCCTGGACGTGGCCCCCTCGTTCGCCCTCGTCCCGTGGCTCACCGTGCCCGCGGCCGTGGGCGTCTGCGTACTCCTCGTCGTGGGCGTGCGCCGAGGCACCGCGCAACGGCGCGAGCGGTCCTACCGGCTGAGCCGCTTCGCCGCGGCGAACGGGCTCGACTTCACGCCCGAGACCACGGACCTGGACCGGCCCGGGTCGATCTTCCGGATCGGGGTCGACGGCGTCGTCCGTGACGTCCTGCGCACGCGGGGCCCGCGTCCGGTGGAGATCGGCAGCTACACGTCCCAGGAGAACAGCACGCGCGGCGGGAGCCACTCGTGGGACTACCTGGCGTTCCCGTTGGACCGCGCCCACCCGCACATCGTCCTCGAGCGAC
Source organism: Oerskovia sp. Root918 (assembly GCF_001428945.1). Taxonomy (NCBI): domain Bacteria; kingdom Bacillati; phylum Actinomycetota; class Actinomycetes; order Micrococcales; family Cellulomonadaceae; genus Oerskovia; species Oerskovia sp. Root918. The sequence goes on along the minus strand of NZ_LMJG01000011.1, from coordinate 163,336 downwards.
GCCGCACCCGAGACGCGCGCGGGACCGCGGCCCCGCGTCGCCCGCTGCGCTCGCTCGACCTCACGCTCGGGAGCGGGCTCGACGAGCACGTCCGCGTCCTCGGCCCCCGGGCCGCGCAGGACGTGGCCCGGCAGATCCTGTCCGTCGAGGTCGTCATGCCCCTGCTCGGAGCGCCCGTCTCGGCCGAGATCATCGAGGACCGCTTCTACGTGTACAGCCGAAGCCCCCTGGTCACCCTCGACCCGGCGACGTGGGAGTGGCTCCTGCGACTGGTCGCGACGCTCTCGAGCGCCCTGCACGACGGGAACGGACGGAGGGCCACCGAGGCGACGCACGAGCCTCCAGGCCCCCTGCCGTCTCCGCGCCGGGGCGACGACCGCTGGGTGGTGCGGACCCTGCTGCTGTATCCGGTCGCGGCGACCGTCGCGATCCTCGTGGCGGCACTGGCCGCCCGCGGCTGACAGCCGCACGCAGGGCACGGGCCCGGGGCGCGGCGGGGCGTACCGGGCGCCGAGATGCCGTCGGCCCATGCCGCCGGATCTGGGAGAATGTCGACCATGAGCTCACCCGCCGAGGGCACCACGCCCGCACCCGCCACCCCTCCCACCACCGCACCCGCCCCCGTCGAGGGCACCGAGGTCATCCGTGCCGTGGTCGGAGAGGTACCGGACAAGGTGAGCCTCGACGGCCTCGAGGCCAAGTTCGACGCCGCCTGGAAGGACCAGGGCACCTACTCGTTCGACCGCTCCAAGACCCGCGAGCAGGTCTACTCGATCGACACCCCGCCGCCCACGGTCTCGGGCTCGCTGCACGTCGGGCACGTGTTCTCCTACACGCACACCGACGTCGTCGCGCGCTTCCAGCGCATGCGCGGCCGCGAGGTCTTCTACCCCATGGGCTGGGACGACAACGGCCTGCCGACCGAGCGCCGTGTGCAGAACTACTACGGCGTGCGCTGCGACCCGACGTTGCCCTACGTCGAGGGCTACGAGCCCCCGCTCCAGGGAGCCGAGGGCAAGAGCGTCAAAGCCGCCGATCAGCAGCCCGTCTCGCGGCGCAACTTCGTCGAGCTGTGCGAGCGCCTGACGGCCGAGGACGAGGTCCAGTTCGAGGAGCTGTGGCGCCGCCTGGGCCTGTCGGTCGACTGGTCGCACCACTACCAGACCATCGGCGTGCCGGCACGCATCGTCGCGCAGAAGGCGTTCCTGCGGAACCTCTCGCGCGGCGAGGCGTACCAGTCCGAGGCCCCGGGCCTGTGGGACGTCACGTTCCAGACGGCCGTCGCGCAGGCCGAGCTCGAGGCGCGCGACTACCCGGGCCACTTCCACAAGGTCGCGTTCCACGCCGCCGGCGGCGAGAAGGTCTACATCGAGACCACGCGCCCCGAGCTGCTCGCGGCCTGCGTCGCGCTCATCGCGCACCCCGACGACGAGCGCTACCAGGGCCTGTTCGGCACCACGGTCACGTCCCCCCTGTTCGACGTCGAGGTGCCCGTCCTGGCGCACCCCGCCGCGCAGATGGACAAGGGCGCGGGCATCGCGATGTGCTGCACGTTCGGCGACCTGACCGACGTCCAGTGGTGGCGTGAGCTGCAGCTCCCCACGCGCTCGATCATCAACCGCGACGGACGCATCACGCGCGAGACGCCGGCGTGGCTGACGTCCGAGCGCGCGGTCGCCCTGTTTGAGGAGATCGCGGGCAAGACGACCTTCTCGGCCCGCACGGCCGTGGTCGACGCGCTGCGCGAGACCGGCGACCTGGACGGCGAGCCCGTCGCGACCCAGCGCAAGGCGAACTTCTTCGAGAAGGGCGACAAGCCCCTCGAGATCGTCACCTCGCGCCAGTGGTACATCCGCAACGGCGGGCGCGACGTGCCGCTGCGCGAGGAGCTGCTCGAGCGCGGGCGTGAGCTCAAGTTCCACCCCGAGTTCATGCAGGTGCGCTACGAGAACTGGGTGGGTGGCCTCAACGGCGACTGGCTCGTCTCGCGTCAGCGCTTCTTCGGCGTCGCCATCCCGCTGTGGTACCCGGTCCTGGAGTCGGGCGAGACCGACTACGAGCACCCGATCGTCCCCGACGAGGCGCTCCTGCCGATCGACCCGTCCTCGGACGTCCCGGCCGGCTACACGGCCGAGCAGCGAGGCGTGCCCGGTGGGTTCGTGGGCGAGCCGGACGTCATGGACACCTGGGCCACCTCGTCGCTGACCCCGCAGATCGCGGGCGGCTGGGAGTCGGACCCGGATCTGTTCGAGCGCGTCTTCCCCATGGACCTGCGCCCCCAGGGCCAGGACATCATCCGCACGTGGCTCTTCTCCACGGTGGTCCGCTCGCACCTCGAGCACGGCTCGCTCCCGTGGACCAACGCCGCGATCTCGGGCTGGATCCTGGACCCCGACCGCAAGAAGATGTCCAAGTCCAAGGGCAACGTGGTGACGCCCATGGGCCTGCTCGAGGAGCACGGCTCGGACGCGGTCCGCTACTGGGCCGCCTCGGCCCGCCTCGGCACCGACGCGGCGTTCGAGGTCGGCCAGATGAAGATCGGCCGCCGCCTCGCGATCAAGGTCCTCAACGCGTCCAAGTTCGCGCTGTCGTTCGGCGGCAGCGAGATCACGCTCGACCCGGCCCTCGTGACCGAGCCGATCGACCGGGCGATGCTCGCGGGCCTGGCCGACGTCGTGGACCGCGCGACCGAGGCACTCGAGAGCTACGACCACACGCGCGCCCTGGAGCTCTCGGAGACGTTCTTCTGGACGTTCTGCGACGACTACCTCGAGCTCGTCAAGGACCGCGCCTACGGCGCCGGAGCCGGGCCCGACGACGTCACGCCCGAGACGCAGTCTGCTCGCGTCGCGCTCGCCCTGGCTCTCGACACCCTGCTGCGTCTGTTCGCGCCGTACCTGCCGTTCGCCACCGAAGAGGTGTGGTCGTGGTGGCGCACGGGCTCGGTGCACCGCGCACCGTGGCCCACGTCCGCAGGTCTTCGTGCAGGTGCGGGCGACGCCGACCCCGTGGTCCTGACGGGGGCCGGTCACGCCCTGGCCGCGCTGCGCAAGGTCAAGTCCGAGGCCAAGGTGTCCATGCGCACCCCGATCCTCGCGGCCGAGCTCGCCGTCCCGGCCGCCGCGATCGAGGGCGTCCGGGCGGCCGAGGTCGACATCCGCGGCGCCGGCCGCGTGACCGGGTCGTTCGACGTCGTCGAGGCGAGCGAGGGCCAGGGCGACCCGGCCGTCCAGGGCGGGATCGTCGTCGTGCACTCGGAGCTCGGTGAGCCCGAGGTGCGCAACCGCGGCTGACGCCGCCGAGCAGCATGACGCAGGGCCCCGACCGCACGTGCGGTCGGGGCCCTGCGTCGTCCGTCAGACCGAGGTCACACGATCTCTCCCCGGAGCCTCTTGTCGTCGCCCGACATGGTCGCGGCGACCTCGTTGGGCGTCCCGTCGTCGTTCCACCGCAGCGTGGCCCCGACGCCCTCGATGAGGTCGACGCTGCCGTCGGGTGAGAACGTGAGCCCAGCGTCCTGGCCGATCGCCGCGCGGACCAGAGCCACCGTCGCGGGCAGCTCCTCGATCCCCTCGCTCACGCCCAGGTCCGTGATGTCCGAGCGCGCGGAGCCGATGTGCAGCGGGCTCGGCCCGATCCACAGCGTGCGCCCGTCGAGCTCGGTGTCCTGGCCGTACTCGTCGGCCAGGATGAGTTCCTTGACCTGTCCGCGCGACAGGACGGCGACCACGTCCTCGAGCGAGGTCACCGCGGCGGCCTCGCGACCCTGCTCCTGGCGGAACTCCGCGAGCACGGACTCACGGCGCCGCTCGCGGAAGCTCGCGAGCGCGTCCGCGACCTTGGCCTCGAACGCCGCCTCGTTGATGCCGGGCCCGCGACCACCGCCCGCGACCTCGACCACGAGCTCGTCGGTGGCCTTGTTGAGGGCGGCGCGCACGAGCGGGACCGCCCGGACGTCGCCCGTGATGAGGATCAGCTCGGGGCGGTGCTCGAGGACCTGCCGGTCGAGCTCGGTCGCGACGGCCTCGGCGTTGCGGTCCCACGAGTCCTCGGCGCGTGTCTCGATGCGCTTGTGCGAGAGACCACCGGTACGGACCTTGTTGATGACGTCGTGCCCGCCCTCGACGGACTCGGCGTCGCCGTAGGGCAGGTGCCCCCCGGCGACCGACCAGGTGATGTCCGCCCCCTGGCGGTCGACCACGACGCGGACGTAGTCCACGGACTCGTCGGCCGCCCGAGCGGCCTGCAGCAGCGCGGGGACGGGGCCCCAGAGCCCCTTGGTCACGGCGGGCGGGTCCTTCAGCACGCGGTCGACGAGGACCCCCTCCTCGTCGGCGATGAGGACGCGGCCGTGCGGTCCGGGCATCCTCGTGGGCAGGGTGACGGACTCCTCGAGCTCGTCGATGATGCTTGCCGGCGCTCCCGCGTTCGCGAGGGCCCGGCGCACGCCCTTCCACCGGTTCTCGACCTCGCGATCACCCGCCTCGTTGGAACGCGTCGCGTCGAGGTAGACGGTCGCGAAGGGGCCGGGGTGGCCGAGCAGGGGCTTGAGCCAGTCGATCTTCATGCAGGCACCTCTAGACATCCATCGTCGGAGGGACGGTCGGAGGCCGACCGCCCCGATGTCCTCACCAGCCTGGTGCACGGGCACGGCGACCGCCACCGGGGGCGCGGCTTCGTCGCCCGGGACCGGGCAGGGGCTGCGGTCGCGCCCGGGCAGGGGCTGCGGCCACGCCCCCGGTGGCGCGCAGCCGACAGGCGCACCCCGTCCGACTCGTGCCTCAGGACGCCTCAGGAACCTTCACGGAGCCTCAGGAGTACGTGTCGAGCACGGGCGCCTCGCCGTGGTGCGCCTCGGCGATGCTGCGGTGGTGGCGGATGACCTCGCTCACGATGAACTCGCGGAACTGCTCGGCGAACGCCGGGTCGAGTCCCGAGGCCTCGGCGATGCCGGTCAGGCGGTCGATCTGCTGCTGGTCCCTTGCGGGGTCCGCGGGCGGGAGTCCACCCTGGGCCTTGAGCTCGCCCACGCGGCGGGTGAACTTGAAGCGCTCGGCGAGGAGGTGGACCAGCGCAGCGTCGATGTTGTCGATGCTCTGGCGGAGGGTGAGGATCTCGGGGGGCACGGGCGGCACCTGCGTGCCGTCGGCGTGGGGCTCGGTCATCCGTCGATCCTAGGCACCTGCGAGCCCGCCGGAGCACGGCCGGAAGAACATGAGACGCCGAGTACACAGTAAAGTCGGTCCTTGCCCCACCACTCACCGGAGAGTAGACATGACCGAATTCGCGTCGCCGAGCCTCGTCGAGGTACCGGCCACCAGCAGCATCAGCACCCTTCTCACCGACCGCGCGGAGCGGTCCGGTGACGACGCGGTGATCGAGCGACGCCTCACGCAGGGCGGCCCCTGGCAGCCCGTCACGGCCCGCGCCTTCGACGACGAGGTGATCGCGGTCGCCCGCGGCCTGGTCGCGCGCGGTGTCGCCGCGGGAGACCGCGTCGCGATCATGTCGCGCACCCGCTACGAGTGGACGCTGCTCGACTTCGCGATCTGGGCCGCAGGCGCCGTCCCCATCCCGGTCTACGAGACGTCCTCGGCCGACCAGGTCGAGTGGATCCTGTCGGACTCCGAGGTGAGCCTCGTCGTGGTCGAGACGTCCGCGCACGCGCAGGTCGTGGCGAGCGTCCGCGAGCGGCTCCCGCTCCTCCGGGACGTCCTGGTGCTCGACGACGGCGCGGTCGCCGACCTGCAGGCCGCCGGTTCCGCGGTCGAGCGCACCGAGATCGACGCGCGCCGCGCGGCCACGGGCCGCGACGACCTCGCGACCATCATCTACACCTCGGGGGCCACGGGACGCCCCAAGGGTGTCGAGCTCACGCACCTGAACTTCGTGCACCTCGCCCGCAACGGGGTCCAGGGCCTCGGCGAGATCGTCGCGACGCCCGACGCCCGCACGCTCCTGTTCCTGCCCCTGGCGCACGTGTTCGCGCGCTTCATCCAGGTCGTGTGCATCGCGTCGCCCACCGCGGTCCTCGCGCACTCTGCGGACATCAAGCAGCTCGTGCCGGACCTGGGCACGTACAAGCCGACGTTCCTCCTCGCGGTCCCCCGCGTGTTCGAGAAGGTCTACAACGCGGCCGAGCAGAAGGCCGGCGCGGGCGCCAAGCGCCGCATCTTCCACTGGGCCGCGAAGGTCGCCATCACGTACTCGCGCGCCCTGGACAAGCCGTCCGGCCCCTCGGTCGTGCTCAAGGCTCAGCACGCGGTGGCCGACCGACTGGTGTTCGCCACGATGCGCGCCGCGCTGGGCGGCGACCTCACGCACTCGATCTCGGGCGGGGCCCCGCTCGGCGAGCGCCTGGGCCACTTCTTCCGCGGGGTCGGCCTGACGATCCTCGAGGGCTACGGCCTCACCGAGACCACGGCACCGACCGCGGTGAACCTGCCCGGCCTGCTCAAGATCGGCACGGTGGGCCCGGCGTTCCCCGGCACCGCGATCAAGGTCGACCCCGACGGCGAGCTGCTCGTCCGGGGCGACCACGTCTTCCGCGGGTACCACAACCAGCCCGACCTGACCGCCGAGGTGCTCCAGGACGGCTGGTTCCGTACGGGCGACCTCGCCTCGATCGACACGGACGGCTACCTGCGGATCACGGGGCGCAAGAAGGAGATCATCGTGACCGCGGGCGGCAAGAACGTCGCCCCGGCCCAGCTCGAGGACCGCCTGCGCGCCCACCCGCTCGTGAGCCAGGTCGTCGTGGTCGGCGACCAGCGTCCGTTCATCGGCGCCCTGGTCACGCTCGACCCCGAGATGCTCCCGGGGTGGCTCTCGACGCACGGACTGCCGTCCATGGACGTCGCGACCGCCGCCGCGGACCCCACGGTCCTCGCGGCCCTCGACCGCGCCGTGACCCGCGCCAACGAGGCCGTCTCGCGGGCCGAGTCGATCCGCAAGATCCAGGTGCTGACGACCGACTTCACCGAGCACAACGGGTACCTGACCCCGTCGCTCAAGGTCAAGCGCGGACTGGTCCTCAAGGACTTCTCGACCACGATCGACGACCTGTACGGGTCGCAGGTGTCGGTCGAGGCCTGACGACGGTCCCTGCCGCACGACGAAGGGCCCGGACCGTGAGGTCCGGGCCCTTCGTCGTGCGTCAGAAGTGCGGCGCCGGCTAGGCGCTCCGCTCGCGCGGGGCCCGCTTGATCGCCGTGCGCGGGATCAGCGTGGGGTTCACGTTGTCGAGCACGGCCTCGCGCGTGATGACCACGCGCTCGACGTCGTCACGGCTCGGGACGTCGAACATGACCTGCTGGAGGACCTCCTCCATGATCGCGCGCAGCCCGCGGGCACCGGTCCCCCGCAGGAGCGCCTGGTCCGCGATGGCCGCGATCGCGTCGTCCTCGAACTCGAGCTCGACCCCGTCGATCTGGAACATGCGCTGGTACTGCTTGACCAGAGCGTTGCGCGGCTCGGTCAGGATGCGTACCAGGGCGTCGGTGTCGAGCTTGGCGACCGACGTGATGATGGGCAGACGACCGATGAACTCGGGGATGAGCCCGTACTTCTGCAGGTCCTCGGGGCGCACCTCGGCGAAGAGGTCCGCTTCCTCGTGCGTGTCCATGGGGGCACCGAAGCCCACGCCGCGCTTGCGCGAGCGGGTCGCGACGATCTCGTCGAGCCCGGCGAACGCGCCGGCCACGATGAACAGGACGTTCGTCGTGTCGATCTGGATGAACTCCTGGTGCGGGTGCTTGCGCCCACCCTGGGGCGGCACCGACGCCGTGGTGCCCTCGATGATCTTCAGCAGGGCCTGCTGGACGCCCTCTCCCGACACGTCACGGGTGATCGAGGGGTTCTCCGACTTGCGGGCGACCTTGTCGACCTCGTCGATGTAGATGATGCCCGTCTCGGCCTTCTTGACGTCGTAGTCGGCGGCCTGGATGAGCTTGAGGAGGATGTTCTCCACGTCCTCGCCGACGTAGCCGGCCTCGGTGAGCGCCGTGGCGTCCGCGATCGCGAACGGCACGTTGAGCATCTTCGCGAGCGTCTGGGCGAGGTAGGTCTTGCCGGTCCCCGTGGGACCGATCAGCAGGATGTTGGACTTGGCGATCTCCACCTGGGAGTCGTCCGACGGGCGGGCCGTCTCGCCTGCCTGGATCCGCTTGTAGTGGTTGTACACGGCGACGGCCAGCGCTCGCTTGGCGGCGTCCTGGCCGATGATGTACTGCTCGAGGAAGTCGAAGATCTCGCGCGGCTTGGGGAGCTCCACGAGCCCCAGCTCGGCCGCTTCCGACAGCTCTTCCTCGATGATCTCGTTGCAGAGCTCGATGCACTCGTCGCAGATGTACACGCCGGGACCCGCGATGAGCTTCTTGACCTGCTTCTGGGACTTACCGCAGAAGGAACACTTCAGCAGGTCCGCACCATCTCCGATCCGAGCCACTACGAGCCTCCTAGCCTCGGTCTTGCTGCTCCGCCGGTGTCGATGACCCGGTGGTCCGGACGGCACCTGCCGACCTACACCCCATTGCACACCACCGGGGGCCCGTTGTCAGCCGGGCACCCCGGTGGGTCGGGAGGAATTGTCCCGATCAGGGCTTGTTCTGGATGACCGGCTTGCGGCTCTCCAGGACCTGGTCGACCAGGCCGTACTCCAGGGCCTGCTTGGCCGTGAGGATCTTGTCGCGCTCGATGTCCTCGCGGACCTGCTCGACGTCACGACCCGAGTGCATGGCCAGGGTGTCCTCGAGCCACTCGCGCATGCGGATGAGCTCGTTCGCGTGGATCTCGATGTCCGAGGCCTGCGCGTAGCCGCCGCCCTCCATCGCGGGCTGGTGGATCAGCACGCGGGCGTTGGGGAGCGCGAGGCGCTTGCCGGGCTGGCCCGCCGCGAGCAGCACCGCGGCGGCCGAGGCGGCCTGCCCCAGGCACACGGTCTGGATCTGCGGCTTGATGTACTGCATGGTGTCGTATAGCGCCGTCATGGCCGTGAACGAGCCGCCGGGCGAGTTGATGTACAGGATGATGTCGCGGTCCGGGTCCTGGCTCTCCAGGACCAGGAGCTGCGCCATGACGTCGTCCGCCGAGGCGTCGTCGACCTGGACACCCAGGAAGATGATGCGGTCCTCGAACAGCTTGGTGTAGGGGTCCTGGCGCTTGAAGCCGTAGGCCGTGCGCTCCTCGAACTGCGGGAGCACGTAGCGCGAGGACGGTGCGCCGTGCGGGAGCGCGATGCCGCCGCCTGCGCCGGCGCCCGCGAGGCGCTGAGCGGTCGAGATGTACTGCGATTCCTGGCTGGCTGAGTAGCTCAAGGTGTCTCCTCGGGTGGGGTCGTGGACGTGTGGGCGGGTTGTCGGCGAGCTCAGCTGCTCGTCGTGCCGCCGCCACCCGTGACCGACGAAGCGTTCGTCACGACGTGGTCGATGAAGCCGTACTCGAGGGCCTCGGGAGCCGTGAACCAGCTGTCGCGGTCGTTGTCCTTGAGGATCTTCTCGAGGGGCTGGCCCGTCTGCTCGGCCGTCAGCTCCGAGAGGACCTTCTTCATGTGCATGATGAGCTGCGCGTTGATGCGCACGTCGGTCGCCGTGCCGCCGATGCCGCCCGAGGGCTGGTGCATCATGACGCGGGCGTGGGGCGTCGCGTAGCGCTTGCCCTTGGTGCCCGAGGAGAGCAGGAACTGCCCCATCGAGGCCGCCATGCCCATCGCGATGGTCGCGACGTCGGGCTGGATGTACTGCATGGTGTCGTAGATCGCCATGCCTGCCGTGATCGACCCGCCGGGCGAGTTGATGTAGAGCCAGATGTCCTTCTCAGGGTCCTCGGCCGCGAGCAGCATCATCTGGGCGCAGATGGCGTTCGCGTTCTCGTCGCGCACCTCCGAGCCCAGCCAGATGATGCGCTCCTTGAGCAGCCGGTTGTAGATGGAGTCGTTCAGGCCGAGTCCCGGCCCCTCGGCTCGTGCCACCGGAAACTGATCGCTCACGTCCATCTCCTTCGTCGTTCCCTCGTCGCTCGCGACGCTCGAACGTCGCGGCTGGTCGGCTCGTCCGTCGTCGACGGAGTCACCGTTGCTGTGACCCTAACGCGGGCAGGGAGCGGAAACCGTCCCGATATCCGGGGTTTTCGCTGTCGGCGCAGGAAGGGCTCCCCCGCTGCCCGACGGCGCCGCTCACCAGACGTTCCCGGGCCCGTTCGGGGACCCTCGCCCAGGCGACCCCGCGGGTCTCGCCGGACACGGGAGCGGGCCCTCCTCCCCGTGCCGTCGCCGACCCGACCATGCGCGACGGCCCCCACCTCCGCGCGGAGGTGGGGGCCGTCGTCGGGCAGCTCGTCGAGCCGCTCCTCGGGGAGATCAGGCCTTGTCGGCTGCTGCCTCGTCCTCGGAGACGACCTCGATGCCCTCTTCGTCGGTGATGCCGGTGACGTCCTCGCCCGCAGCGGCGGCCGCGGCGTCAGCAGCAGCGTCCTCTTCGTCCGAGCCGATGAACTCGCTCAGGTCCACGACGTTGCCCTCGGAGTCCTTGACCTCGACCTGGCGCAGTGCCACGGCGAGCGACTTGGAGCGCGCGACCTCGCCGACCATGGCGGGGATCTGGCCGCCCTGGTCGAGCGACTGGATGAACTCGTTCGGGTCCATGCCGTACTGGCGCGAGGCGTTGACGAGGTAGTCCAGGAGCTCGTTCTGGGCGACCTTGATCTTCAGCTGCTCGGCGAGCGTGTCGAGGAGGATCTGGTTCTTGAGCGCGTTGGTGGCGTCGACCACGACCTCGGCACGGTGCGCGTCGTCCTCGAGACGACCCTCGGACTCGAGGTGGCGGTGCACCTCGGCCTCGACCGCGCCCTGGGGCACAGGGATCTCGGTGTTCTCGACGAGGTGCTTGACGAGAGCGTCACGCGCCTCGACGGCCTGGTTCGAGGTCTTGATGCTCGCGACCTGCTCGCGCAGGTCCGCCTTGAGCTCCTCGATCGTGTCGAACTCGGACGCGAGCTCGGCGAACTCGTCGTCGGCCTCGGGGAGGTCACGCTGCTTGACCGAGGTGGCCGTGACGGTGACCTCGGACTCCTTGCCCTCGTGGTCGCCGCCCGCGAGCGGCGCCTTGAAGGTCGTGGTCTCGCCGGCCGAGAGGCCCGTGAGCGCCTCGTCGAGGCCCTCGAGCATGTTGCCCGAGCCGATCTGGTAGCTGATGCCGGAGACCGAGTCGATCTCCTCGTCGCCGATGACGGCCTTGAGGTCGATGACGACGAAGTCGCCCTCGGCTGCGGGGCGGTCGACGCCGACCAGCGTGCCGAAACGCTCGCGCAGCGCGTCGAGGCGCTCCGCGATGTCGTCGGCGGAGACCTCGGCGGCCTCGACCGTGAGCTTCACAGAGTCGAGCGCGGGGATCTCGATCTCCGGGCGGACCTCGACCGTGGCCGTGAAGTGCAGCGAGCCCTCGGCGTCGAGCGGCACCTCGGTGACCTCGACGTCGGGCTGGCCGAGCGGGCGGATGCCCGACTCGTTGACGGCCTGGCGGTAGAAGCCGGAGAGGCCGTCGTTGATGGCGTGCTCGAGCACGGCAGCACGACCGACGCGCTGGTCGATGATGCGCGCGGGGATCTTGCCCTTGCGGAAACCGGGGACGTTCACCTGCTCCGCGATGTGCTTGTAGGCGTGGTCGATGCTCGGCTTGAGCTCGTCGTACTCCACCTCGACGGTCAACTTGACCTTGGTGGGGTCCAGGGTCTCGACGGCGCTCTTCACTTCGATGATCTCCAACTGATCGGGGAGCCGACGTGCGGCAACGGGGTGCGTGCATGTCCCGCCGGTTGCAGCGGGACCTGTTCGAACGTTCATCGATCGGGGCAGGCGCTGGCGCCTGGTCGATCGCGTCGCCTCGAGCGGTGCGGGCAGGAGCCTCGAAGGGCTCCGACCGGAAGGGCGCACGGACAACCCGTCCATGGTACGCCACACCTCGTGGGCGTCGGTTCGCCGGAAGCAGGGGCGGTGGCGGTGGCGCGGGTGCGGGCACCGGTGCCGGCGCCGGCGCCCGCATCGAGCCCTCCCGGCACACCAGGCCCAGCCCGGGAGGACCGACGGGGCGACGGAGCCGGGCTGGGGAGGCCCCCGGCCCGGCTCCTGCGCTCCCGGCCGCGCCCTCGCGCGGTCCCCCGGCTCCCCGGCCGGTCAGCCCCCGAGCGCCGACGTCGCGAGCAGCGCGCGCTCGAGCTCGGGACGCAGCACGCCGGCGGCCGTGGCCGTCAGGTGGCTGCCGTCGCGGTAGAGGAGCAGCCCGCCGAGCACGGCCGGGCATCGCTCGGTCGAGCAGAGGACCCCGGAGACGTCGACGGCCTCGACCCCGGGCAGGTCGCCCAGCGCGACGTCGACCAGCAGCGGGTCGGGCGGCAGTCCTTCGGCCCGGGCGAACGCGCACTCGTCCCAGTCGTCGATCGCCCCGGAGACGCAGCTCGGGACGTCGAAGACGGGCGTCGGGGTGTCTCGCAGGTACACGACGGGCACGTCGTGCTCGGCGAACCGGTCGAACGTCGAACGCCAGGCGTCGAGCCGCAGGTCGGCCGCCTGCTCGTCAAGGAAGTACGCGGCGCTCGACCCCAGGATCACCACGTCGGCGTGCGCGGCGATCCGGGCGACCTGCGCGTCGCGCCAGCTCTCGCAGTGCTGCGACTCCTCGAGCAGAGCCTGCGGCAGCGCAGAGGGCGTGCAGCCTCCCTTGGTCACGATCGTCAGGTGCCAGCCCTGGTCCAGGGCGATGTCACGCAGCGCCCCGCTCCACTGGAACGCCTTCGAGTCGCCGAACAGCACGACCTCGGGCCCGCCGGGCGGTCCGACGACGCACTCGTCCGGCCAGTCGGTCGCGCTCAGGCTCAGCGAGCCCAGGCACGGCGTCTCGGCGGGCGGGGCGTCGAGCGCCGCGCGCGTGAGCCCTGGCGACACCGGTCCCCCGGTGCGTGCGAGCGAGGCAGGATCGAAGATCTCGTCGAGCGCGACGTCCGCCGCCGCGACGTCCTCGTCCGCGAGCGCCCCGTAGACCGCCGACCCGGCGCCCAGGCTCGCGGTCAGTGCCAGCACGACCCCGGTGAACCCCACCGAATAGCTCGCCGAGGGCCGGAGCACCACGGCCGGGGAGTGCCGGAGCGGGGCCTCGACGCACCGGAGCACGAGCCACGCGAGGCCGCCCGCGCCGAGGGTCAGGACCACGCGCTGGGGCCATCCGAGCGGCCCCCACGCGGCGTCGGCGAGGACGAGCACCGGCCAGTGCACGAGGTACCAGGCGAACGAGAGCCGCCCGACGAACCGCACGGGCGGCGTCGCCAGCACGTGCCCCACGGTCCCGGGAACCACCCGGACGTCCGCCGGCGCGGCGAGGATCGCGACCGTCCCGAGGGTCGGCAGGAGCGCTGCCATCCCGGGGAACGCCGTGGCCTCGTCGTAGACGACGGCCGACCACCCGATCGCCGCGCACCCGGCCCAACCGACCAGCGTCCACGTCGCGCGCCGGAGCCCCCGGCGACCACGCGCCGGGGCGAGGCTCGCGTGCGAGAGCGGTGCGGCGCCGTCGGGCCTGCCGAGCAGCGCCGCCGCCAGGAGGCCTCCCACCCCGAACTGCCACGCCCGCGTGAGCGGCGACATGTAGGCGACCGCAGGGTCGCTCGCGGTCAGGACCAGCGAGACGACGAACGAGGCGACCGTGGCCACCACGAGCACCCACACCGCGGCGGGCAGGGGGCGACGACGCGTGCGCGCCGCGAGGACCCCCGTCAGCGCGAGCAGCAGCGGGAGCACGACGTAGAACTGCTCCTCGACCGCGAGGGACCAGTAGTGCAGCACGGGGCTGGGAGCCGACGCGGCCGCCATGTAGTCGGTCTCCTGCGCGATGAACCGCAGGTTGGCGACCTGCAGCGCGCTCGCGAGGACGTCGATCATGGTGTCGCGCGCTCGCAGCGGAGGGAGCACCCACCAGGCCGCGACGGCCGTGCCGACGAGCACCACGCACGCCGCGGGCAGGATGCGGCGCGCGCGGCCCGCGAAGAACGCGTGCAGGCCGATCCGTCCCGAGGACGTCAGCTCGCGCAGCAGGAGCCCCGTGATGAGGAAGCCCGAGACGACGAAGAAGAGGTCGACGCCCACGTAGCCCCCGGGCACGCCCGGGACGCTCGCGTGGAACAGCAGGACGAGCACGACGGCGAGCCCCCGCAGCCCCTCGACGTCGCCGCGGAACCCGGGCCGGTCACGCCCGGTCCGCGCGCTCACAAGGCCCCGATCATGGGGTCGAAGACGCCCGACGCGAGGAGCCCCACGAACGCGATCGCCGTCGTGAGCGCCGTGACGGCGGGCCAGCGGAGACCGCCTCCGGAGCGCGCGCTCACGCTCGGGCCCCTGCGGGCTCGGCCACGACGGGAACGCGCGAACCGCCGGCAGGAGCGCTCGGCCCCGCAGCAGACCGGCTCGGACCCCGCGGCGCCAGGACACGCAGGCCGGCCACGACGAGAGGGACCGTGACGTACGCGTAGAACCCCGCGAGCACGACCATGGCCCAGTACCGGTCCAGGCCGTGGGCCGCGGCCCCGAGCACCACGCCGACACCCCAGGCGAGGGTCCCGAGGCCGAGCGTGACGACCATGACCCGCGCGATCGTGCGGGCGAGCACGCTCGACGAGCCCTTGCCGCCCGTCGGGACCCAGCCTGCGCTGCGTCCGACGAGCGCGTGCCCGAGCACCACGAGGTGGCTGAAGCTCTGGGCGAGCTGGACCCGCAGCACCTCTGGCCGCCACCTGGTGCGGTGGACCGCCGGGTAGAGCACGAGCAGGACCCACAGGCTCGGGAGGAAGACCAGGAAGCTCGTCGGGCTGACCTGCTCCGGGAACCAGAAGCACATGACGATCGCAGGGACGTACAGGTTGAGCGCGAACAGGGCCGTCTCGGAGTAGTAGACGAAGCCGGCCCAGACGGCGAGCCGCTGCCGACGGTCCAGCCCCGCCGTGGCCTCGCGTCCGTCCGCGACCAGGGCCACCGAGCCGTTGGCCCACCGGTACTGCTGGGTGAGGAACGGCGCGAGCTCGTCGGGGCACAGGCCGCGGGCGAGGCGCACGGGGACGAACCGGGTCACGAACCCGGTGCGCAGCAGGGCGATGCCCGTGTACATGTCCTCGCTGTGGTCGATCTCCGGGAATCCCCCGACCGTGTCGAGGGACGAGCGCCGGTAGAGCGCGTTGGTCCCGCAGCACACGGTCGCGCCGTAGCGGTCGCGCGAGGGCTGGACCCAGCGGTAGAAGATCTCCTGCGTCGCGCCCGCGGTGCGCTGCAGCCACCCCATGCACTCGTCGGTGTCGAAGTCCTGCGGGCTCTGGACGATGCCCACGGTCGGGTCGTCGAGGTACGGGACCAGGTGGTGCAGGAAGTCGGTGCGGGGGCAGAAGTCGGCGTCGAAGATCACGATCACCTCCCCCGTCGTGACGCGGTAGGCCGACCGGAGGTTCCCGGCCTTCTTGAGGTGGCCGCGGTCCGGGCGCACCCGGTAGCGGAAGCCGTGGCGGGCCGCGAGCGCCTCGACCTCGGGGTCGGCCCCGTCGTCGAGGACCCACACCTCGACCTCGCCGGGCCAGTCGAGCCGGGCGACGTGCCCGAAGGTGTTGTCCAGGACCCGGACGTCCTCCCCGCACACGGGCAGGTAGACGTCGATGCTCGGGTGGGTCGACGGCGTCCACCCGGCGACCTTCTGCTCGTGCGAGGCACGCGTGACCCGGCCGCGCGCCGTCCCGGTCAGCAGCCACAGCGTGATGCTCACGAGGGTCAGCCCGACGGTCAGGTAGAGACCCCACAGCCACGGCGAGCGCGCCGCGAACAGGCACACAGCGACGAGGATCGGGAGCGTGGCGACGATCCCCACGGGCTGCACCCAGCGCTGGAGCCGTTCGAGGTCCTGGTAGACGTCGTCGTCGTCCGGCGGGGACGGGAGGAGCATCCCGCTCGTCGTGGGCGGGGCGCCCGGCGTGACGGCGGCCTGGTCGCTCGACCGGGCACGTCCCGACGACGGGGCGTCCGCCGGTTCGAGCGGGCGCCCCGACCGGTCGTGGGTCGCCGGTGGGCGACCGGTGAGGAGCGGGGCAGGTCTTTGTCCGCGCAGGGCTGTCACAGGAGTTCTCCGCTTCGATACCAGGTGCGCCCGAGGGCGCGGATGGCTCGCCGCGGCGACGTTGACTCGGCGGCAACCGGTCACGACGACCGATATGGAAGGAACGCTAACGATCTATTGCCACCCTAAGCGGGCGAAGTGCTCAAAACGGCCTGCGCATCTCATCCCATAAGACAGATTCGCCTGATCTGTCAGGTTCCTGCCAGCGCGACCCTGCCCGCGGGACGACGAAGGCCCCTGCTCCGTGGGCGGAACAGGGGCCTTCGTGCTCGTCGGGGTGACAGGATTTGAACCTGCGACCTTCCGCTCCCAAAGCGGACGCGCTACCAACCTGCGCCACACCCCGATGGAGACGTCACCCGGAGGCGACGGGCGGCGGCGAGACGCAGCTCCCCTCGGGAAGACGCACCGCTCCACCACCAGCAACGGCCAAGTGTACGGGTCCTCGCGCACGTGCGATGCCACGTTCCGCCTCACCTGACCCGCGCCCGCACGGGGCAGGTCCCGCACGGGCGCCCCGGGTGCGACGACCCTGCCGGACCTTTGCTAAGGTAGCGCCGCAGACCTCGCCACCACGGCGGTCTCTTCTGCGCGGATGTAGCTCAATGGTAGAGCCTCAGTCTTCCAAACTGATCACGCGGGTTCGATTCCCGTCATCCGCTCCGCACCACGACGGCGGCCCTGGATCCCAGGGCCGCCGTCGTCGTCCCACGACCGTCTACTGGTGCCGCATGGCTGCGGCCAGCTGGTCCTCCGGATCGATCAGGTGACCGTGATCGTCGTCACCCAGGTCGATCTGCGCCCAGTGGATCGTCCCCGAGAACTCCCCGCGCGACGGCACACGGACGTTCCCGACGACAGGTGCGAGCCCGGCACCTCGCGACGGGAAGGAAAGCCCGCCCGACGGCGTCGGCGCCTGCGTGCGACGACCCACGCGTCTTCCCCCGCGAGCCGTGCCAACCGACTTCACCCGCGAGGGGTCCGGTCGGGGATGAGACACCGTTGCAGCCCGGTGCAGGGGCCGATAGCCTCGGGCCAGGCACCATGACTCCGCAGGGCACCTCGCCGACCACGGCGCGGGCAGCGACTGCGGGCAAGGACGAGACAGGACGAGGAGAGCGATCATGACCACGCGTCACGCCGGCTCCTCCCCCGCGGTGAGCACCCCCGCGCGCGCCCTGTCCTGTTGTCCGTGCCCCACCTGTCGCTAGAGCGTCCCCTCCCCCGGGAGACGCTCCACCCGACGACAGGCCCCGTGGCGCGTCCCCTGCCCCGTCGCAGCCCCGTGCCACCCCAGGCAGCTCCCGCTGATCCCCCTCGGTCCCGGCTCTCGCCGCAGGCCACCAACGATGAAGAGGAAGTCATGGCACGCATCTACGACGACGTCACGAAGCTCGTCGGCAACACGCCCCTCGTCCGCCTGAACAAGCTCACCGAGGGCCTCGGCGCCACGGTCGTGGGCAAGCTCGAGTTCTACAACCCCGCGAACTCGGTCAAGGACCGCATCGGCGTCGCGATCATCGACGCGGCCGAGGCCTCGGGCGAGCTCAAGCCGGGTGGCACCGTCGTCGAGGCGACCTCGGGCAACACGGGCATCGCCCTGGCCATGGTCGGCGCGGCACGCGGCTACGACATCGTCCTGACGATGCCCGAGACCATGTCCAAGGAGCGTCGCGCGCTGCTGCGCGCGTTCGGCGCCGAGCTCATCCTGACGCCGGGCTCCGAGGGCATGAAGGGCGCGGTCAACAAGGCCGACGAGATCGTGGCCGAGCGCGAGGGCGCCATCCTGGCCCGCCAGTTCGCCAACGAGGCCAACCCCGCGATCCACCGTGCCACGACGGCCGAGGAGATCTGGGCCGACACGGACGGCGAGGTCGACATCGTGGTCGCCGGCATCGGCACCGGTGGCACCATCACCGGGGTCGGTCAGGTCCTCAAGGAGCGCAAGCCGAGCGTCCAGATCGTCGCGGTCGAGCCCGAGGAGTCCGCGATCCTCAACGGCGGCGCCCCCGGCCCGCACAAGATCCAGGGCATCGGCGCGAACTTCGTGCCCGAGATCCTCGACACGAGCGTCTACGACGAGGTCATCGACATCAACGCCGAGACCGCGGTCGAGTACGCGCGTCGCGCCGCCAAGGAGGAGGGCCTGCTCGTGGGCATCTCGTCCGGCGCCGCGATCGCGGCCGCCCTGCGACTCGCGGAGCGTCCGGAGAACGCCGGCAAGCTCATCGTCGTGATCATCCCGTCGTTCGGCGAGCGCTACCTGACCTCCGTGCTGTACGCCGACCTGCTGGACTGATGAGACCTCCCAGTCCCCTGCGACGCTTCCTGAGAGTCCTCAGGGAGGACCTCGAGGCCGCTCGGCACCGCGATCCCGCGGCGCGGAACGGCTTCGAGGTCGCGCTCATCTACCCGGGCCTGCACGCGGTGTGGGCGTACCGCCTCACGCACCGCATGTGGCGCGAGCCCGCTCTGCGCCTGCCCGCCCGGATCATCGCCCAGGTCGCTCGGGCGGCGACCGGCGTGGAGATCCACCCGGGAGCCAAGATCGGGCGCCGCCTGTTCATCGACCACGGCATGGGCGTGGTCATCGGTGAGACGGCGGTCGTGGGGGACGACGTGCTGCTCTTCCACGGGTCGACCCTCGGCGGGCGCTCGATGAAGCGCGGCAAGCGGCACCCGACCCTGGGCGACCGCGTGGTCGTGGGGGCCGGCGCCAAGATCCTCGGTCCGGTCTGGGTCGGCGACGACGTCCAGGTCGGCGCCAACGCCGTGGTCGTCAAGGACGTGCCCGCGGGGTCGGTGGCCGTGGGGGTCCCGGCCCGCAACCGCGTCCCGGAGCCGGTCGTCTCGCCCGCCGAGCCGGCCGAGGACCCGTCGCTGCTCATCGAGTACGTGATCTGACGACCGACGGCCATCAGGCCGAGCACAGGAGGGGCGGCGCCACGCGCGCCGCCCCTCCTGTGCTGTCCGGGGCGACGGGCCACGCTGCCGCCTCGCCTCCGGGCGCTCCCGGCCAGACCACGACCCTCCGCAGGCCGACCGCCGTGGCGGGTACCCGGCGTCGGGCACGGTAGATTGAGCCGCGGTTCCTAGGACTCCCGGTTCTGGGAACCTCGCTCGACGCACGTCGAGCCCGCGGACCCGTCCGCACCTCAGCGCCGAGGAACACACGAGGAGAACGCCATGCGCATCGGCATCCACACCGGCTACTGGTCCGCCGGACCCCCGCCCGGCATCCAGGAGGCGATCGTCGCCGCGGACCGCCTGGGCGTCGACTCGATCTGGACCGCCGAGGCCTACGGCTCGGACGCCTTCACGCCGCTCGCGTGGTGGGGCTCGCACACCTCGCGCATCCGGCTCGGGACCGCGGTCGCGCAGATGTCCGCCCGCACCCCCACCGCGACCGCGATGGCCGCACTGACGCTCGACCACCTCTCGGGCGGGCGTGCGATCCTCGGGCTCGGCGTCTCGGGCCCGCAGGTCGTCGAGGGCTGGTACGGCCAGCCCTACCCGCGTCCCCTGGCCCGCACGCGCGAGTACGTCGAGATCGTGCGCGACGTGATCTCACGCCAGGGCCCCGTCACCTACGACGGCCAGTTCTACCAGCTGCCCCTGACCGGCGAGGGCACCACGGGGCTCGGCAAGGCGCTGCGCTCGACCGTGCACCCGCTGCGCCCCGAGATCCCCATCCACCTCGCGGCCGAGGGCCCCAAGAACATCTCGCTCGCGGCCGAGATCGCCGACGGCTGGCTGCCCCTGTTCTACAGCCCGCGCATGGACCCCCTGTTCCGCGGCCTGCTCGACGAGGGCTTCGCCCGACGCTCGGACGAGCGCTCCCCCGCCGCCGGCTTCGAGGTCTCGGCCACCGTCCCGGTCGTGGTGGCCGACGACGTCGAGCAGGCCGCCGACAAGGTGCGCCCCTTCATCGCGCTCTACGTGGGCGGCATGGGCGCCAAGGGCGCGAACTTCCACCGCGACGCGCTCGACCGCCTCGGCTACTCGGACGCGTGCGACGAGATCCAGGCGCACTACCTCGCGGGCCGCAAGGCCGAGGCCGTCGCGGCCGTCCCGACCGCCCTGGTCGAGGACGTCGCGCTCGTAGGGCCCGAGGCCAAGATCGCCCACGACCTCGAGGCGTGGCGCCGCACCGCGGTCACGACCCTCCTGGTCCAGGGGGACCCGACGGCGGTGCGCACCGTCGCGGGGCTGCTCGCCCGGGCCTAGGTCCCGCCGATCGCGGAGCCCCGTGCGCGGTACGCCAGGCGTCGCTCGCACGGGGCTCCGGGACTCAGGAAGGCTGCTCGGGAAACCAGACCGCCCTGCGCAGGTCGACGCGCTCGCCGCTCGGCCGCAGGGGACACCCCTCGGCCCGCAGGTTCGCGAGCGCGGTCGTCAGGTGATGGGCCGGTGGGGATCCCGCAGCGTTGACCACGCGCCACCACGGCAGGTCCGCATCGCCGGGGCCGTCGCCGTCGGAGCGCGCGAGCACCTGGCCCACCTGGCGCGGGCCACCCCGGCCCAGGGACTCCGCGACGATCTCCGCGACGAGGCCGTACGTCATGGCCCGCCCGCTCGGGATCACCGCGACGAGAGCGAGCACCGCGTCCGCATACTCCTGGCGGGCGTCGGCAGGGTCGGTTGCGTGGTCCACCGGGCGAGCGTACCCGGCGCTTCCCCCCGACAATTCCCCTGGCACGCTCGCCCCGCACGCCCTGATGATGAGGGCATGACCACCCCCTCCCGCCGTCCCCTGCCCGCCGGCTACCGCATCGCGCCGCTCACCGGGGCCGACAAGCGCGCGCTCCTCGACGTGGACACGTGGGCCTTCCCCTCCGAGGTCGACCTCGACGAGCAGGTCGACCTCCCGCTGCCCCTGACCTGGTCGCGGACGTTCGGCGTGGTGAGCGAGCACCAGGACGCCGACGCCGTCCCGCTCGACGGCGCGGTCCCGACCGTGAGCGAGCTCGCGGCCATGCACTCCTCGTACCCGTTCTCCCAGTTCCCGGTGCCGGGCGGGACGCTTCCGGTGAGCGGCCTGACCTGGGTGGGCGTGCATCCGCAGCACCGTCGCCGGGGCATCCTCAGCGCCATGATCGACGTCCACTTCGAGCAGGCCAGGGCCGCGGGCGAGCCGGTCTCGGCACTCTTCGCGGCCGAGGCCCCGATCTACGGACGCTTCGGCTACGGGCAGGCCGCGCAGGACCTGCGCCTGACCATCCCCCGGGGTGCAGCCCTGCGCGACGTCGCGGGCGCCGACGAGCACACGGTCCGCATCGAGAAGGCCGACCGCGCGCGGCACGGGGAGCTCGTCGACACCCTGCACCGCGCTGCCGGGGCCGACCCGGGCGGTCACGGCACGGGGATCAACCGGCCCGGCTGGGTCACGCGCGAGACGCCCGAGCTGCAGGAGTCGTGGTGGTCGGACCCGGCCGTGTTCCGCCGGGGCCGCGAGTCCGAGCGCATCGTGGTCGTCGAGCGCGACGGCGAGCCCCGCGGCTACGCGACCTTCCGCCGCAAGGTCGCGTGGGAGACCACGGGCCCGCGCGGCACGGTCAGCACGGGCGAGGTCGTCGCGCTCGACGCCGCTGCCGCCCGGGCCCTGTGGGGCGTGCTGACGGACCTCGACCTCACGAGCGAGATCGAGCCGTTCATGATCCCGGTCGACGACGCCATCACCCACCTCCTGGTCAACCCGCGCGCCGCGGCCGGGCGCGTGGCCGACAACCTGTGGGTCCGTGTGCTCGACGTCCCCGTGGCCCTCGCCGGACGCCGGTACGCCGGGGACGTCGACGTCGTCCTGCACGTGAGCGACGAGCGCGTCCCGGACAACTCGGGCCACTGGCGGCTGCGCGCCACGGCGTTCGGCGAGGCGGCGTGCGAGCGCACCGACGACCCGGCCGACCTGTCGCTCGACGTGCGCGAGCTGGGCTCGGTGTTCCTGGGCGGAGTCTCGCTCGCCGCGCTCGCGACGGCCGGGCTCGTCACCGAGCACCGGCCGGGCACGCTGGGAGCCGCCGCCGCGGCGTTCGGGTGGCCCGTGGCGCCCGTGTCGAGCTGGGTGTTCTGACCGACCCCACGTCGAGTGCATGGTTCGGCTGCGACACGCCGGGCGTGTCGCAGCCGAACCATGCACTCGACGGCCAGGAGAGGACCGGCTCAGCGGTCGGCGAGGCCTCGGGTCACCGCTGGCACGTCGGGCACCAGTAGAGCTTGCGGCCCGCGAGGTCCTTCATGAGCACGGGCGTGCCGCACACCCGGCAGGGCAGCCCGTCGCGGTGGTAGACGTAGAACGCCTGGTCGGCGGGCACCACCCCGGCCGATCCGTCGGTGTTCTGGCGCACCTGCTGACGAGGGGCCCCGGGACCAGGAGCTGGGCGCGGGTGCGTGGCGCCGTCGGGCAGGCGGTCCTCCGGGCGGGTGGTGACGATCGCGCCCGTCGCGGCCCCCTCACGCATGAGGACGACCAGGTCCTCCCAGATCGCCCGCAGCGTCTCGGCGGGCACGTCGCGGCCCGCGGCGAGCGGGTCGAGACCCGCGCGGAAGAGCGCCTCGGCGCGGTAGATGTTGCCCACCCCCGCGACGACGTCCTGGTTCATGAGGAGCTGCCCCACGCTCGTGCGCGAGCGTCGCACGGCCGCCACGAAGCGGTCGGGGCCGCCCGCGGGGGGCGGGTCGTCGCGGATCGGGTCGGGTCCGAGCCGCGCCTCGACCGCGCGCACCTCGTCGGCGGACACGACCTCGCACGCCGTGGGACCGGTCAGGTCCGCGACCGCGTGGTCGCCGACCAGCCGCGCGCGCACGGCCCCGCGGGGCGGCGGAGGGGTCCACCCGTCCTCGCCCGGTGAGGCGAGCGACGCGAGCGGACCGGCGGGGATCGAGTCGCGCTCGCCGATGCGCTTGCGGGGCGCACCGATCGCGTGCACGACGGCGGAGCTCCCGTCCCCCGCGAACGTCCAGGCCCCGTAGAGGCCCAGGTGGACGCGGAGCCAGCGCAGCTCGTCGTCGGGCGGGACAGTGGGCGCACCGCCCGGACCCGGGTGTGCGGACGCGTCGGCGAAGCCCAGGAAGAGCTGCTTGCCCCAGGCGCGCGAGGCGACCAGACGTGATCCGTCGAGCAGCGCCGCGCCCGCCTCGAACCGGCCCTGCGGGCTCGAGACCGCCAGGACCTGGCCCGCGAAGAGCTCGCCGAACGTCCGCGCGAGGCGGTGGACGGTGTGGCCCTCAGGCACGGGTCGCGCCGTACACCCCGCGCACGCGGGAAGTCGCCGACAGCCCGCGCACGCCGGCCACGGAGAAGTCGGACCTCACGCCTGGTGGCGCGAAGCCTCGTAGGCGGCCAGCTGGTCGATGCGACGCTGGTGGCGCGCGTCGCCGCTGAACGGCTCGGCGAGGAACGCGTCGATGAACGACGTGGCCTCCTCGACCGTGTGCTGGCGCCCGCCGACCGAGATGACGTTGGCGTCGTTGTGCTGACGGGCCAGCTTCGCGGTGTCGAGGTTCCAGGCCAGGGCGGCGCGCACGCCGTCGACCTTGTTGGCGGCGATCTGCTCGCCGTTGCCCGAGCCGCCGATCACGACGCCGAGGCTCCCGGGCTCCGCGACGACGGCCTCGCCGGCCGCGATGCAGAACGACGGGTAGTCGTCGAGGGCGTCGTACTCGTGGGCGCCGTGGTCCACGACGTCGTGGCCCGAGCTCTTGAGGTGCGTGACGAGGTGAGCCTTGAGCTCGTACCCCGCGTGGTCCGCTGCAATGTGAACGCGCATGGCCCCCATCATCCCCGATGGACGCCCCGGATGCGTTCGCGCTCGCATAACCTGAGACGCATGACACAGACCACACCACACGTCGCGGGTCGCACGGCGGGCGCCGCCGGCACTGCGCGAACGGTGACCTCCGGCATCGACCTGTCCGCGATCGACCCGGCCGTCCGCCCGCAGGACGACCTGTACCGGCACGTCAACGGCAGGTGGATCGACTCGCACGAGATCCCGGCCGACCGCTCGATGGACGGCTCGTTCCGCGCGCTGCACGACCAGGCCGAGGAGCACGTGCGCGAGATCATCAAGGATGCCGCGGCCGCGGTCGAGGCGGGCGACGCCACGGGCGTCCAGGCCCAGATCGGTGCGCTCTTCGCGAGCTTCATGGACACCGGCACGATCGAGGCGCGCGGCGTGACCCCGCTCGCCCCGGACCTCGCGCTGCTCGCGGCCGCGACGACCCAGGCCGAGCTGACGGGCGCGCTCGGCGCGCTCCAGCGCACGGGCGGGGCCGGCGCGTTCGGGTTCTGGGTCGACAACGACGCCAAGGACCCCGAGCAGTACGTCGCGTACCTGTACCAGGGCGGCCTGGGCCTGCCCGACGAGGCGTACTACCACGAGGAGCAGTACGCCGAGGTGCGCGCCAAGTACGTCCCGCACGTCGCGCGCATGCTGACGCTCGCGGGCGTCACCGCGGACACGTGGGGCGCGACGCCCCAGGAGGCCGCCGAGCGCGTGCTCGCGCTCGAGACGCAGCTCGCAGCCCACCACTGGGACGTGGTGCGCGACCGCGACGCCGACCTCACATACAACCCCATGACGCTGGGTGCCCTCGCCGGGTCCGCGCCGGGCTTCGACTGGCACGCGTGGGTCCTGGCCCTGGGGGCGCCCGAGGGGTCGCTCGACCACCTCGTGGTCCGCGAGCCGGGCTTCGCGACCGGGTTCGCCGAGCTGTGGCAGTCGGTGCCGCTCGAGGACTGGAAGCTGTGGGCCGTCTACCACCTGGTCTCGGCGCGCGCACCGTACCTCACGGACGAGCTGGTCGAGGCGAACTTCGACTTCTACGGCCGTACGCTCTCCGGGGCGCAGGAGGTCCGCGAGCGCTGGAAGCGCGGCGTCTCGCTCGTCGAGGGCGCGCTGGGCGAGGCCGTGGGTGCGGTGTACGTCGAGCGGCACTTCCCGCCGGCCCACAAGGCCCGCATGGAGGAGCTGGTCGCCTACCTCGTCGCGGCCTACCGCGAGTCGATCCTGGGGCTCGACTGGATGACGGAGGAGACCAAGGTCAAGGCGCTCGCGAAGCTCGAGGCCTTCACGCCCAAGATCGGGTACCCGGTCAAGTGGCGCGACTACTCGGCCCTCGTGGTCGAGGCCGACGACCTGCTGGGCAACGTGCGCCGCTCGAACGCGTTCGACCAGGACCGCGAGCTCGGCAAGATCGGCAAGCCGCTCGACCGCGACGAGTGGTTCATGACCCCGCAGACGGTCAACGCGTACTACAACCCGGGCATGAACGAGATCGTCTTCCCGGCCGCGATCCTCCAGCCTCCGTTCTTCGACCCCGAGGCCGAGGACGCGGTCAACTACGGCGGGATCGGGGCCGTGATCGGCCACGAGATCGGCCACGGTTTCGACGACCAGGGCTCCAAGTACGACGGCGACGGCCGCCTCGAGGACTGGTGGACGCCCGAGGACCGGGCCGAGTTCGAGATCCGCACCAAGGCGCTCATCGCCCAGTACGACGCGTTCCGCCCGGTCCAGCTGCCCGCGGACGGCCCGCACGTCAACGGCGCGCTGACGATCGGCGAGAACATCGGCGACCTGGGCGGGCTGTCGATCGCGCTCAAGGCGTACCGCATCGCGCTGGGCCGGCCGTTGTCGGAGGCGCCCGTGATCGACGGCCTCACGGGCATCGAGCGCGTGTTCCTCGGCTGGGCCCAGGTGTGGCAGTCGAAGGGCCGTGACGAGGAGGTCGTGCGCCGTCTCGCGACGGACCCGCACTCGCCCAACGAGTTCCGCTGCAACGGCGTGGTCCGCAACGTGGACGAGTTCTACGAGGCGTACGGCGTGACGGAGTCCGACGCGCTGTACCTCGCCCCGGAGGAGCGCGTCCGCATCTGGTGACCTCCCCTGACGGGCGCTGCCCCGGTCCCCGTCGGGGGACCGGGGCAGCGTGCGTCGCGGTGCCGGGGCGTGCGCCGCGGCTGCTCCGGCCCGACGGCGCCGCTCGCCCGGGTGCGTCACGCACCCGGGCGGTTGGCGTCAGAAGGAGGACAGCCCGGCCTTGGCCACGTTGAACCCCTTGCCGGTCTCGCTGTCCGTGCAGCGCATGCCGGTCTTGGAGCTCGTGCACGTGTAGGTCCCGACCGTCTTGGTCTGGTCGTACTCGAGCACGGCCACGTCGTCGCCGGCCTTCTGCGGCTGGGCGGCGGCCGGGACGCACGGGATGTCGACCCCGTCTGCGGTGAGGGTCACGAGGTAGCCCGTGGTGCCCTTGCACCCCTCGACGGGTGCGGGCTGCGACGCGAGCTCGGCGATCCCGCACGAGATGCCCTGGTCACCGATCGTGCAGGTGATGTTCTTGCTGGGCGTCGTGACGGTCTCGCCCGTGACCGCGACCGGGGCGTCCTCGGCCGGGGCCTCGGGGGTCGCCGCGGGCGCCTCTGCGACCGTGCCCTGCCCCTCGGGCGTCGCCGGGTCCTCGCCGCCGCCCGCCAGGCTGATCGCGAACGCGATGACGATCGCGACGAGGACGACGTCGACCGCGATGAACGCGATCCAGCCAGGGCTGAGCCGACGGCCACCACCCGAGCCGCCGCCCTTCCCCGGGCCCTTCGGCCGTGCCGGGGGCTGCGCGGGTCCTGCCGGCTGCGCCTGCTCGGCGTAGGTCGGCTGGTAGGGCTGCGCGGCCGGCTGAGGTGCGTACGCCTGTTGCTGGGGAGCCGCCTGCTGCGGCTGGTAGGCGACCTGGGCCTGGTAGGCGGCCTGCTGGGCGGCTTGGCCCGAGCCTGGGGCGAACGCGGGCGGGGGCGGCTGGTACGCGGGCTGCTGCTCGTAGACCGGCTGGGCCGCGGGGGCGACGGGCTGCGCGGGCTGGTACGCCGTCGCCTGCTGGTCCTGGCCGTAGCCCGGCTGGGCCGGCGGCTGCTGGTAGGCCGGCGGCTGCGCAGCGGACACGGGCGCCTGGTAGGCCGTCGCCTGACCGTCGCCGTACGACGGCTGCGCGGGCTGGTACGCCGTGGCCTGCTGGTCCTGGCCATAGCCGGGCTGGGCCGGCGGCTGCTGGTAGGCCGGCGGCTGCGCAGCGGGCACGGGCGCCTGGTAGGCCGTCGCCTGACCGTCGCCGTACGACGGTTGTGCGGGCTGGTACGCCGTGGCCTGCTGGTCGGGCGACGGAGGGTTCGGGTACGTCACGGGCTGCTGCGCCGCCGGCTGGAAGGCCGGCGGGCGCTGGGCAGGCTCGGAGTGCGGGGGCGGCGGAGGCACGGGGGCGTTGCCGGACATCACAGCTCCTCAGGGGACTGGACCCCGCAGTTTCGGGGCAGAAGTACGCAGCATGGCACGACGATCCTGCGTCGGTCGAACCGCACCCCTGTCCGATGAGTCCCCTATGCACCCCATGCGAGGTCGGCGTTCCGGACTCCTGTCCCCTGCTCGGGGCGGGTCAGCGCACCTGCTCGTGAACGTGGACCCCGGTCCCAGGCCGCCAGGTCTCGGTCCGGACGCTCTCGCCGTCGACAGTCGTCAGCGCGACGCGTGCGAGGTCGATCCAGAACAGCCGGAAGGACTCGCCTGGGCCCTCCGCCCCGGCCGCCCCGATGCGGAGCGCGTCGTCGGCCGAGGAACCGCGGGCGGTGCCGTCGATCTTCACGTCCCCGCTGGTCATCGACCCGTCGCCCGGGTTGGAGTGCAGCACGAACCGCGGGTCGAGCCGCAGGTCCATCGATTTGCCCGAGCGCGACGCCGAGCCGATCCACGCCTCGTCCCCGGCGAAGCCGACCTCGGTGCCGCTGACCCGGGGCGAGCCGGTGAGCGTCCGCGTCGCGAGGACGTGCTGCGAGGTCGCCTCGAAGCGGGCGCGCACCCGCGCGGCGAGATCGGGGGCGTCGTCGACGAACTGCTTCCAGGAGGCCATGCCGCGATCCTTCCACGTCGGCCGAGGCGCCCGCCCCGACCGAGCAACGACGACGGCGCGCCTCCGGCCCGGGCCGGGGACGCGCCGTCGGGCGGGAGGGTCCGTCAGTCGAAGACCGGGCCCTGCGTGCGCGTGCGCTTGAGCTCGAAGAAGCCGGGCGTCGAGGCGACCAGGACGACCCCGTCCCACAGTCGTCCAGCGTCCTCGCCCTTGGGCGCGGGAGTCACGACCGGACCGAAGAACGCGACGTCGCCGAACGCGACGACGGGCGTCCCCACGTCCTCGCCCACGCGCGAGATGCCCTCGGCGTGCGAGGCGCGCAGCTCGGCGTCGTAGCGGTCGCTCGTCGCGTGCTCGGCGAGCGACGCAGGGAGGCCGACCTCGGCGAGCGCCTCGGCGATCACCGCGTCGAAGTCGCTGCGCCCATCGGGGTGCAGGCGCGTGCCGATCGCGTCGTAGAGCGGCTTGACGACCTCGTCGCCGTGCTCCTGCTGCGCCGCGATCACGACACGGACCGGACCCCAGCCGCGCTCCATGAGGTCCCGGTACTTCTCGGGCAGCTCGCGACCCTCGTTGAGGACCGACAGGCTCATGACGTGCCAGCGCACGCTCACGTCGCGGACCGTGGAGACCTCGTCCATCCACCGGCTCGTCATCCACGCCCAGGGACACAGGGGGTCGAACCAGAAGTCGGCGGTACGCACGGGGGCGTCGGTCTCGCGCAGGTCGTCAGCGATGTCCGACGTCGTCACAGCAGTCACGTGGTCAGGTCTCCTCGGTGGGTCGAAGGTCTCGCGAGGGCAGGACGTACCTGCTCCCCGAGCACTCAACGTCGCCCGTGCCCCGGTCATTCCTGCAGGCCAGGCATGCTGCGCAAAGTCCGCGACCGGCCGGTCGCCGCGTGGGAGAATCGTCGTGGCCTACCGGCCAGCCCGATCCGTACTGAGGAGATGTTGTGCCCGGAGAGAACCTCACCCGCGCCGAAGCCGCCGAGCGCGCTGGTGTCGTCACCGTCCGTTCCTACGAGGTCGCGCTCGACCTCACGACCGGACCCACGACGTTCGGCTCGACCACGGTGGTGCGGTTCGCCGCGACCCCCGGGGCGAGCACCTTCATCGACCTGATCGCACCGACGGTCCACGAGATCACCCTCAACGGTGAGGCTCTCGACGTCGCGCAGGTCTTCGCGGACTCCCGCATCCAGCTGTCGGGCCTTGCCGCCGAGAACGAGCTCCGCGTCGTCGCGGACGCCGCGTACACCAACTCGGGCGAGGGCCTGCACCGCTTCGTCGACCCGGTCGACGGCGAGGTCTACCTGTACAGCCAGTTCGAGGTCCCCGACTCGCGCCGCGTGTTCGCCGCGTTCGAGCAGCCCGACCTCAAGGCCACGTTCCAGTTCACGGTCACCGCGCCGTCCGCCTGGCAGGTCGTGTCGAACTCCCCGACGCCGGCGCCCGTCCCCGCGACCCACGCGACCGACTCCACGGTCGAGGCCTCGACCTGGGCGTTCGAGCCCACGCAGGTCATCTCGACCTACATCACCGCGATCGTGGCGGGCCCCTACGTGGTCGAGCGTTCCGAGCTCACGTCGTCGGACGGACGCGTGATCCCGCTCGGCGTGTTCGCACGCAAGTCCCTCGCGCCGCACCTGGACGCCGACTACATCTTCGAGAAGACCCGCCAGGGCTTCGCGTTCTTCGAGGAGAAGTTCGACTACCCGTACCCGTTCGCCAAGTACGACCAGCTCTTCGTGCCCGAGTTCAACGCCGGGGCCATGGAGAACGCGGGCGCCGTGACGTTCACCGAGACGTACGTCTTCCGCTCCAAGGTGACCGACGCGATCAAGGAACGCCGCGTCGTGACGATCCTGCACGAGCTCGCGCACATGTGGTTCGGCGACCTGGTCACCATGAAGTGGTGGAACGACCTGTGGCTCAACGAGTCCTTCGCCGAGTGGGCCTCGACGCTCGCGACCGCCGAGGCCACCGAGTGGCACGAGGCCTGGACGACGTTCGCGGCCATGGAGAAGTCCTGGGCGTACCGCCAGGACCAGCTCCCCTCGACGCACCCGATCGTCGCGACGATCAACGACCTCGAGGACGTGCAGGTCAACTTCGACGGCATCACCTACGCCAAGGGCGGCTCGGTCCTCAAGCAGCTCGTCGCCTGGGTCGGCATCGACGCGTTCATGGCCGGCGTGGCCCAGTACTTCAAGAAGCACGAGTACAAGAACACCGAGCTGAGCGACCTGCTCACCGAGCTCGAGGCCACGAGCGGGCGCGAGCTCGGCTCGTGGTCGCGGCTGTGGCTCGAGACCGCGGGCGTCAACACCCTGCGCCCTGAGATCGAGCTCGACGCGCACCACCGCATCGTGTCGTTCTCGGTGCTCCAGGAGGCCCCGGCCGACTACCCGACGATCCGCCCGCACCGCCTCGCGATCGGCTTCTACAACGTGGTCGGCGGCAACCTGGTGCGCGAGCACCGCGTCGAGATCGACGTCGACGGCGTCCGCACCGAGGTCCCCGAGCTCGCAGGGCTCGACCGACCGCAGCTCGTGCTGCTCAACGACGACGACCTGGCGTACGCCAAGATCCGTCTCGACGAGTCCTCGCTCGAGGTCGCGATCGAGCACCTCGCGGACATCACGGACCCGCTCGCCCGCTCGCTCGTGTGGGGCTCGGTCTGGGACGCGACGCGCGACGGCGAGACCCCGGCAGGCGAGTACGTGCGCCTGGTCCTCGGCAACATCGCCCGCGAGACCGAGTCCACGACGATCCGCACCACGCTCAACCAGCTCGCGCTCGCGGCGAAGTCCTACGTGACGCCGGGCAAGCAGGCCGCGACGCTCGCGGTCGTCGGCGACGAGCTGTGGCGCCTGGCCCAGTCGGCCCAGGCCGGCACCGACGCGCAGTTCCAGTTCGTGAAGTTCTTCGCGCACCTGGCCTCGACGCCGGCCCACGCCGACGCGCTGCGCGGGCTGCTCGACGGGGCCGTGACGCTCGAGGGCCTCGAGATCGACACCGACCTGCGCTGGGAGATCCTCGAGGGCCTCGTCCTCCTGGGCCGTGCGGACCAGGCCGAGGTCGACGCCGCGCTCGCCCAGGACCACACGGCCACGGGCCAGCAGTCGGCCGCACGTGCGACCGCGACGGCCCCGACGACCGACGCCAAGCTCGCCGCGTTCGCGTCGCTCGTGGACTCGGACGAGGCGCCCAACGCGATCGTGCGCGCCACGACGCAGGGGTTCCAGCACGTCAACGACCCGGCCGTGCTGGCCCCGCTCGTCGAGAAGTACTTCGCCTCGCTCACCACGCTGTGGGCCGAGCGGAGCTACCACATCGCCGAGACGCTCGTCGTGGGGCTCTACCCCGCGCCGCTCGCGAACGCCGAGCTGCGCGACGCGACCCAGGCCTGGCTCGACTCCCACACCGACGCGGCCCCCGCGCTGCGCCGCCTGGTCGTCGAGAACCTCGCAGGCGTCGAGCGGGCGCTCGCAGCGCAGGCTGCGGACGTCTGAGGCTGACGCACCGCTGACGACAGGACGCCGGGGTGGAGGGGAAGGTCCCTCCACCCCGGCGTCCGTCGTTCCCGGCGCCTGCACGAGGTAGCGGGATCACGTCGACGTAGAGGGCCGGAACCCTCTGTCTCGACGGCAGGCCTCTACCCCGGCGACAGGATCAGGACAGCGCCTCGCGCATGACCTTCGCGAGCGAGAGCAGCCGGGCGTTGTCGAACAGGTCCTCGAGCAGCACCACGTTGCCGGACGGATCGCCCAGCGGCACCTTCCAGTTGGGGTACTCCTGGTCCGTGCCGGGCTGGTTCTGCGTGCGTCGCTCCCCCACGGCGTCCGCGAGCGAGACCCCGAGGAGTACCGCGGGCGACTGGGTGACCAGCACGTGCAGGGCCTCGACGAGCTCCCGCTCCGACGGGTCCTCGCCCACGAGCCCGCGCTCGACGAGCAGGCCGACCATCGTGTCGCGCTCCTCGCGCGCCTCACGGCGGACCACGTACGCGGGCTCGGTCAGCAGGCCGAGCCGTTCGCGCAGGTCCACGTGCTCGCCCGCGAGGTATCCGGCGGTCGGCGGCAGGTCGTGGGTCGTGATCGTGGCGAGCGCGAGCCGACGGTACGCCTCGGGAGGCAGCGGGCGCCCGCCCTCCCCCTTCTCGAACCACAGCACCGAGGTGCCGAGGATGCCGCGCTCGGTCAGGTAGTCACGGACCCAAGGCTCGAACACCCCGAGGTCCTCGCCGATCACGACCGCCCCGGCGCGCTGCGCCTCGAGGCACAGGATCCCGATCAGCGCCTCGTGGTCGTAGCGGACGTAGGCTCCCGCGTCGGCGCGCGCCGCTCCCGGGATCCACCAGAGCCGGAACAGCCCGATGATGTGGTCGACCCGGATCGCGCCCGCGTGCCGCAGCACGGTGCGCAGCAGGTCCCGGTACGGCGCGTAGCCGGCCTTGGCGAGCGCCTGCGGGTGCCACGGCGGCTGCGACCAGTTCTGGCCCTGCTGGTTGTACATGTCGGGCGGCGCGCCGACCGTCACGCCCCCGGCGAGCACGCCGCGGTGCGCCCACGCGTCCGCGCCGTGCGGGTGCACGCCCACCGCGAGGTCGTGCATGACGCCGATCGACATGCCGGCCTCGCGGGCCGTGCGCTGCGCGACCTCGAGCTGCTCGTCCGCGACCCACTGGAGCCAGCAGTAGAAGTCGACCTGGTCGTCGAGCTGCTCGCGCAGCGCCGCCACCCCGGGAGAGGACGGGTCGAGCGCGTACGGCGGCCAGTCCTGGTCACCGAAGTGGTCGGCGAGCGCGCACCACGTCGCGAAGTCCTCGAGCCCCTTGCCCTGCTCGGCGCGGAACGCGTCGAGCGCCGCCTGCCGGGCCGTCGAGCGCGGCGCGGCGAACACGACCTCGAGCGCAGCCTTCTTGGCCTCCCACGCGGCGTCGCGGTCGATCGGCCCGGGGTCGGAGCTGAGGTCGCGGACGGGGTCGAAGGCCCACTCGACGAGCGACCTGTCGGCCGCCGTGAGATAGCCCGTCTCGCGCACGTCCTCGACGCGGATGTACAGCGGGTTGACGAAGCGCCTGCTCGTGGGCAGGTAGGGCGAGGGCGTCATGGGGGTTCGTGGCTCGGCCGCGGCCAGGGGGTTCACGAGCACGAAGTCCGCACCGGCCCGGTGCGCGCCGAGCCATGCGAGGTCGGCGAGGTCCGCCAGGTCCCCGACGCCCCACGAGGCGCGCGAGCGCACCGAGTAGAGCTGCGTCATGAGGCCCCAGGCGCGGCCTCCTGAGCGCAGGGGATCAGGGAGCTCCAGGCGCTGCGGCGTCACGACGAGCGTCGCGCGGGACTGCGTGCCGTCGCTCGTCGCGTGGATCTCGTGCCACCCCAGGGGCAGGTCCTCGGGGACGGCGAAGGTCGCTCGGCCCACGGCGCGCCCGTCGACCGTGCGAGGCTCGACGTAGTCGTCGACCTGCGGCAGGTCGCGCCGTTCGCGCACCGCGGGGGCCGTCGACCGGTAGCCCGGCGCCTCGGGAGGCTCGAGCTCGACCCACACCTCGACCTGCGCGCCGTCCGTGACGTGCACGGGGAAGCGTGCGCCGACGCCCTGCCGGACCACGACCGTGGGCGGCAGCATCTGGCGCCACGTGTCGTCCTCGGAGTGCTCGAGGCTCACGGCGACCTTCTCGGGGGACGAGGCGGGCACCCCGAGCGCCTCGAGCACCGCGACGAGCGTCTGTGCGCTCACGGGGCGACGTTCCCCGTCGAACCCCCAGAAGTCGGGCGCCACTCCGTGGACCGCGGCCAGCTGGACCAGCGGTTCGGGCACGTCGGCCGTGACATGTTGGAGAGCGCTCACGAGGCGATCCTGCCAGAGCACGACCCGCTCGGCAGACCTTCGGCCCGGCGCGGCGCCGCGCCGGCCGCCGGGCCACGCCCCCACCCGCACCCGTGGCGTCCCGTCGCAGGTCCCTCACGGCGTCTGCGCAGACCCCGCCCATGCTCTCCTGGTGAGGCTCGTCACGCGGGGTGCGCGACGCCGTCGGGCGCCCTGCGAGGACCGGTAGCCTGCCGGGATGGCATCACCGACCCCGACCCCCCTCGACGACGTCACTGACAAGATCGCAGACCAGGCCAACGTCTGGCTCGAGTGGTTCCTCGGTGCTCCCCTCCGGATCATCCTCATCATCGCGATCGGCTCGATCGCGCTCGCCGTGGTCCGGCGCATCATCGGCAACGTCACCGAGCACATCGCGGACGGCACCCCGATCACCGAGCGGCGCGGCATGAAGGGCCTCAAGGGCCTCTCCGAGTCGCCCATGGGCACCATCCTGGTGCGCGCCAACCCGCTCGCGAGCGCACGCCGCGCTCAGCGGGCCCGGACGATCGGGTCGGTCCTGCGCTCGACCGCCAACATCCTGGTCGGGACGACCATCGTGCTCATGGTCCTCACCGAGCTCGGCATGAACATCGCGCCGTTCCTCGCCTCGGCGGGGATCGTGGGCGTCGCGCTCGGGTTCGGCGCCCAGAGCCTCGTCAAGGACTTCCTGTCCGGCACGTTCATGCTGCTCGAGGACCAGTACGGCGTGGGCGACTCGGTCGACTTCGGGGTCGTGTCCGGGACGGTCGAGGAGGTCGCGCTGCGCGTGACCAAGGTCCGTGACGGCGACGGCACCCTCTGGTACATCCGCAACGGCGAGATCCTGCGCACGGGCAACAAGTCGCAGGAGTGGGGCCGGGCCTCGGCCGAGGTGCACGTCGCGTACTTCGCGGACCTCGACGAGGTCCAGCGGTGCCTGCGCGAGGCGGGCGCGGAGGTCGCCGCCGACCCCGTCCTGGGGACCTACCTCCTGGAGCAGCCGACCGTGTCCGGCATCGAGTCCATGAGCCCCGAGGAGCTCGTGCTCAAGGTCAGCGTCAAGACGCAGGCCTCGATGCAGGGCGAGATCTCCCGGGCGCTGCGCAAGGCGGTCCGCGAGCGCCTCGCCGCGGCGCACGTCCCGATGGCCGGCGCCGAGGACCCCTCGACGACCGAGGCGGCCCCCGCGGACCAGCTGATCGTCCCTGTCCACGGGACGCCGCCCGCCCAGGTGTCGGCTCCCGCGGCCACGCCCCACGACGCGGCGCGTGCGGACGCCCCGCGCGAGGCGCCCCAGGACTCGCCGATGGCCGAGCGGTAGCCGGAAGCCGGTCGTCGGGCAGCGAGCCTCAGGACCAGGTCAGGACGGGTTCGCCCGCTGCGACCTGCGTCCCGGGTGCGACGAGCAGCGTGAGCAGCCCGGGATCCCCCTGGAGCGCGACCACCGGGCACACCGTGGACAGCCCGAGCGAGGCCACTCGCGCGGGCTCCCAGGTGATGAGCGTCGCGCCCGCGACGACCCGTTCGCCCGCCTCGACGTGGAGCCGGAAGCCCTCGCCGCCGAGCCGGACGGTGTCGATGCCGAGATGCACGAGGACCGTGCGTCCGTCACCGGTCTCGAGCGCGAACGCGTGCGGGAACAGGGACCCGACGACCCCCGCGGCCGGCGACACGACCGCCGAGACCCCGGTCTCGTCCGCGCGGGGTTCGATCGCCAGCCCGGGTCCCACGAACTCCTGGGCGAACACCGGGTCAGGGACGTCCGCCAGCGCGACGACCGTCCCGGACAGCGGCGCTGCGACAACGAGGCCCGGCCCATCGTCCGGCGAGCCGGGCCCCGTGGGCCGTGCGTCGTGTCCGCTGCGGGGCATCTGCTCGCGTCAGCGCAGGGTGTCGAGCTCGGCGGCGAGGTTGTCGGCCTCCGGGCCGACGATCACCTGGATGATCCGCCCCGACCGCACCACACCGAACGCCCCGGTGGCCTTGAGCCGCGCCTCGTCCACGAGCGTCGGGTTGGTCACCTCGACACGCAGCCGGGTGATGCAGGGTTCGAGGTCGACGACGTTCTGCTGTCCGCCGAGCGCCTCGAGGATCTGCTGTGCCTTGCTCATGTACGAACTCCTGACTCCTGTGCTGCGGGCGCCGTTGCCTGTGCGAAGGACTGCGAACAGGCCTCTTTCCTCCACCCTAGTCTCAGTCCGTGCCCGGGGGGCGTGAGGCGTGCGGGCGATTTCTCGGCGTCCTCGCACGCCCGACGGCGCCGCTCGCCTCGTGCGCGGCGGTCACCGCCCGCTTGGCGGTCCGCGTGCGGCTGGGGAACACTGCGGGAGAGGACACCGGCCGACCGCCGGACCCGACCAAGACCCTGGAGGACGACGTGGCCAGCGAGGTACAGCGGACCATCACCGGTATCGGGGTGTGCCCCGGCAAGGTCGTGGGACCGGTCGTCTTCCTGCCGGAACCGCTCGCGGAGCCCTCGCCCGGGCTCCGGTTGCGCCCCACCGCGGACCTGCAGGCCGAGGCCGACCGCATCCCGGTGGCCGCCGCTCAGGTCCAGGCGGACCTCGAGCGGGCCGCGGCGAGCGCGACGGGCGACACGCGCGACGTCCTCGAGGCCACGGCTGCCATGGCGGCCGACCCGACGCTCGCGGCCGACGCCGCGCGCCGCGTCATCGACGAGCACCTGATCGCCGAACGAGCCGTCTGGGAGGCCGCCGAGTCCGTCGCCCAGCAGTTCGAGGCCCTGGGCGGATACTTCGCCGAGCGCGCGCGCGACATCGCCGACGTCCGCGACCGGATCGTCGCGGCGCTCTCGGGCAGGCCTGCCCCCGGCGTACCCGACCACCCCGAGCCGTTCGTGCTGGTCGCGCTCGACCTGGCCCCCTCGGTGACCGCGAGCCTCGACCCCGCCCGCGTCCTCGCGATCGTGACCGACGGCGCCGGACCCACCTCGCACACCGCGATCGTCGCGAACGCCATGGGTATCCCCGCGGTCGTCGCCGCGACGGGCGCGAGCGAGGCGCTCGCCGCCGGCGACACGGTCCTCGTGGACGGGTCCGCGGGCACGGTGCTGGTGCACCCCACCGACCAGCAGGTCGCCACTGCCCGGGCTCTGGCGGCGACCGTCCGCACGTTCTCGGGCGAGGGGCGCACGGCCGACGGCCACCGCGTCCAGCTCCTGGCCAACATCGGCGACCCTGCGGGAGCCGAGCCCGCCGCGGCGGCCGGAGCCGAGGGAGTGGGACTGTTCCGCTCCGAGTTCTGCTTCCTCGACCGCGAGCAGCCGCCCACGACCGAGGAGCAGGTCTCGGCGTACCGCACGGTCTTCCACGCGTTCGCCGGGCGCAAGGTCGTGATCCGCACGCTCGACTCGGGGGCCGACAAGCCGTTGCACTTCCTGTCGGTCGACGACGAGGAGAACCCCGCGCTCGGTGTGCGCGGCCTGCGCACGGCCGAGAAGTGGCCCGAGCTCCTCGAGCAGCAGCTCGAGGCCATCGCGATCGCCGCCGCGGCTGAGGAGGCCGAGGTCTGGGTCATGGCCCCCATGGTCTCGACCGTCGCCGAGACCGAGTGGTTCGTCGCGCGCTGCGCGGCGCACGGCCTCGAGACCGCGGGCGTCATGATCGAGGTCCCGAGCGCGGCCCTGCTGGCCGGCCCCATCCTCGCGCGAGCCCACTTCGCATCGATCGGCACCAACGACCTGACGCAGTACACCATGGCGGCCGACCGTCTCCTGGGGTCGCTCGCCGAGCTCTCCGACCCGTGGCAGCCCGCGGTGCTCCAGCTCGTCGCCGCCACCTGTCGCGGTGGGGACCTGCAGGGACGACCCGTCGGCGTGTGCGGCGAGGCGGCCTCGAACCCCGTGCTCGCGGCCGTGCTCGTCGGGCTCGGGGTGTCCTCGTTGTCCATGACCGCGCGGGCGATCCCGGACGTCGCCGCGCTGCTCGGCGCGGTCACGATCGGCCGGTGCCGTGAGGTCGCCCAGCTCGCGCTCGCCGCCGAGAGCGCGACCGGCGCGCGCGCCGTCGTGCGGGCTGCCCTGCCCCAGCTCGACGAGCTGGGGCTGTGAGGTGCACGGGAGCGGCGAGCGTCACGTCGTGACGGCACCCCCGGGCGTGACGCCGGGTGGGATGATGGCGGCGTGACCAGCGATCCTGTTCCCCACCCCGGCGCCTCGCCCGCGCCGCTCCCCGTGAGCGCCGCCGCCCCGCGGCTGCGCGAGTCGCTCGCCTCGACCGGCTCGTTCTACGACGAGATCGGCGGGCACGAGACCTTCGTGAAGCTCGTCGACGTCTTCTACGCGGGCGTCGCGGCGGACCCGGTGCTCAAGCCCATGTACCCCGAGGAGGACCTCGGCCCGGCCAAGGTCCGGCTGACGACGTTCCTCGAGCAGTACTGGGGCGGGCCCACCACGTACTCCGAGCAGCGCGGGCACCCGCGCCTGCGCATGCGCCACGCGCCGTACAAGGTGAACCCCGACGCGAGGGACCGCTGGCTCGCCCACATGCGCGCCGGCGTCGACTCCCTGGACCTCGCCCCGCTGCACGAGGCCACGCTCTGGGACTACCTGGAGCGTGCCGCCCACTCGCTGATCAACACCTTCGAGGAGTGACGTGACCGACGTGACGGCCCCCCGCGCCGACCAGTCCGAGCAACGCGACCAGACCCAACCCCTGCGTACCAAGGTCACGGCCGACGAGCTCGCCCGTGACCCGCTGGGCAACCTGCTGCGCGCGCTCCAGCTCGAGGAGAAGCCGGCCGACGACTCGCGCTCGGACGGCGCAGACGTGCGCTTCGGCGGGTTGAGCGTCGACCAGCCCAACGCCCGGATCTACGGCGGCCAGGTGCTCGCCCAGGCGCTCATGGCCGCGGGCCTGACCGTCGAGGGCGACCGCCGTCCCCACTCGATGCACGGCTACTTCCTGCGCGCGGGCGACCTCGACGCCCCCATCGAGTTCGCGGTCGAGAAGCTGCGCGACGGCCGCTCGTTCAGCGCGCGCCGCACCCACGCGGTGCAGCACGGCAAGCCGATCCTGTCGATGATCGCCTCGTTCCAGGAGGAGCAGGACGGCGTCGAGCACACCTCGCCCATGCCTGAGGCCCCGGACCCCGAGACGCTCCCGTCGGCGTTCGACGAGCTCGGCAAGATCCCGCACCCCGCGGCCCGTTCGCGCTCGCACGAGGCCGCGTTCGACCTGCGGCACGTGGGCGGCTCGCTCTACCTGGGGCCCGGCGCCGAGCGCACCGACCAGCAGATGGTGTGGATGAAGGCGCGCGGCCCCGTCGAGGGCGACCAGCTCCTG
Organism: Oerskovia sp. Root918; assembly: GCF_001428945.1. Classification (NCBI taxonomy): domain Bacteria; kingdom Bacillati; phylum Actinomycetota; class Actinomycetes; order Micrococcales; family Cellulomonadaceae; genus Oerskovia; species Oerskovia sp. Root918. Next base: position 124,150 of record NZ_LMJG01000011.1, on the reverse strand, counting down.
CACCGCGCCCTCATGGCGTACGCGTGCGACCAGATCATGCTCGAGCCCGTGCTGCGCAAGACGGGGTCGAGCTGGGTCACGCCCGGGGCGTCGATCGCGAGCCTCGACCACGCGATGTGGTGGCACCGTGACGCACGCGTCGACGAGTGGCTGCTCTACGTCCAGTCCTCGCCCAGCGCGCAGGGCGGGCGCGGCCTCGGCGCCGCCCGGGTCTTCACGCGCGACGGGACGCTCGTGGCGAGCATCGCGCAGGAGGGCATGCTGCGGCTGCCGGTCTGACGGGCGAGCCGCCGGGACGCGGGGCAGGATGACCGGATGGTCCGCCTGCGCCGTGTCTCGGTCTCCTCGCCCGGGTACGGCCGACGCCGCCACGGGAAGGGCTTCTCGTACCTCGACGTCGACGGGTCGCGGCTGACCGACCCGGACGAGGTCGCGCGCTGCACGCGCCTGGTCGTCCCGCCCGCCTGGTCGGACGTCTGGATCTGCCGGTACCCGGACGGGCACATCCAGGCGTTCGGGTACGACGACGCGGGGCGCGGTCAGTACCTGTACCACGACCAGTGGCGGGAGCGCCGCAGCCGCCGCAAGTTCGACCACGTCCTCGCGGTGGGCGCCCGCCTGCCTGCGGCTCGCCGCCGCGTCGCCAAGGACCTCGCGCTCGACGGGATGCCGCGGGACAAGGTCCTCGCTCTCGCGTTCCGGCTCCTGGACCTCGCGTACTTCCGGGCCGGCAGCGAGGCGTACGCGAAGCAGAACGGCAGCTACGGGCTCGCGACGCTGCGCACCGAGCACGTGCGCGTGCGGCGCGACGGCTCGGTCCACTTCCGCTACCCCGCGAAGTCGGGCCAGGTGCGCGACGTCGTCGTCGAGGACGAGCGCGTCCGCGAGGTCGTCACGACGCTCGTGCGGCGCCGCGGGGCCGACGAGCTGCTCGCCTGGCGCGAGGAGACGCCCGACGGCGTGGTCTGGCACGACGTCACGAGCACCGACGTGACCGGGTACCTCAAGGACCGCCTGGGCGAGGACGCGACGGCGAAGGACTTCCGGACCTGGCACGCGAGCGTCCTCGCGGCCCGCGCCCTGGCAGAGGCAGGCGACCCGCCCCGCTCGGCCCGCGCTCGACGGGCCGTGGTCGCGAGCGTGGTCCGGGACGTCGCCGACGAGCTCGGCAACACCCCGGCCGTCGCGCGGTCGTCGTACGTCGACCCGCGCCTGATCGACCTCTGGGAGGCCGGGCGGACCATCGCGCCGCTCCTGGGCAAGCGCCGGAGCCAGGCCGCGGTGGAGCGTGCGGTGCTGGACCTGCTGGCCTGACCCGCGGGTCGCGAGCGGCCGCGCCCCGGGTCACCATGGGGAGCATCATGACTCCAGCCGACGACACCGCTCCCCCGCCGACCGCGACCGCCCCTGCCGACCTGCCGACCGCGGGCTCCGCGCCGGCCCCCCTGACCGTCGCCGTCACGGGCGTCACGGGGTACGTCGGTGGCCGCCTGGTCCCCGAGCTCCTGGATGCCGGGCACCACGTCCGGGCGCTCGCCCGGCGGCCCGAGCGGCTGGCCGGACGCGACTGGGCACGCCGCGCGGACCTCGTGCAGGCCGACGCGTCGGACCTCGACCAGATCCGCGACGCGCTCCGAGGGGCCGACGTCGCGTACTACCTCATCCACTCCCTCGGCACGGGCAGCTCGTTCGCGGCCCGCGACCGGCGCACCGCGCTGACCTTCGCGCAGGCCGCCCGCGAGGCGGGCGTGGGCCGGATCGTCTACCTGGGCGGCCTGTTCCCCGACGTCGACGACGCCGAGCTGTCCCCGCACCTGGCCTCGCGCAAGGAGGTCGGGGAGATCCTCCTCGCCTCCGGGGTCCCGACGACGGTGCTCCAGGCCGCGGTGATCCTCGGCTCGGGCTCGGCCTCGTTCGAGATGATGCGCTACCTGACCGAACGGCTGCCCGCGATGACGACGCCGCGCTGGGTCGACAACCGCATCCAGCCGATCGCGATCCGTGACGTGCTGCGCTACCTGGTCGGCAGCGCCACGATGCCCGCGGACGTCTCGCGTGCGTTCGACATCGGCGGTCCGGACGTCCTGACCTACCGGCAGATGATGCAGGGCTACGCCCAGGTCGCCGGGCTCCCCCGTCGACTGATCGTGAGCGTCCCGGTCCTGACCCCGCGGCTGTCGAGCCACTGGGTGGGCCTCGTGACCCCCGTCCCCGCGAGCATCGCGCGCCCGCTCGTCGAGTCGCTCGTCCACGAGGTCGTGTGCGACGAGCACGACATCGCGCGGTACGTCCCGGACCCTCCCGGCGGGCTGATCGGCTTCCGGCGCGCGGTCGAGCTCGCGCTCGAGCGCATCCACGACGGCGAGGTGACCACCCGCTGGTCGTCGGCCGCGGTCGAGGGCGCGCCGAGCGACCCGCTGCCCTCGGACCCCGACTGGGCGGGCGGCTCGCTCTACGTCGACGAGCGGCGCCGCGTGGTCGACGCCCCGCCCGACGTCCTCTGGAAGGTCGTCGAGTCGATCGGGGGGCAGGGCGGCTGGTACTCGTGGTCGCTCGCGTGGCGGGTCCGCGGGCTCATGGACCGGTTGTCCGGCGGGCCGGGCCTGCGCCGAGGGCGCCGGGACGAGAACACGCTCGTGGTCGACGACGTCCTGGACTTCTGGCGCGTCGAGGCGATCGAGCCGGGGCGCCGTCTGCTGCTGCGCGCCGAGATGCGGCTCCCCGGCCTGGCATGGCTCGAGCTGCGCGTGGACGAGGCGGCCGAGGAGGTCACGGGGCCCGACGACGTCGGCCCCGCCCCCGAGGACGCGTCCGGCCCGGGCCGGACGTACTTCGCGCAGCGCGCGCTCTTCCACCCGCACGGGCTCGCGGGCCAGGCCTACTGGTGGTCCGTCAAGCCGTTCCACGGCGTGGTGTTCGGAGGCATGCAGAAGAACATCGCCGAGGCCGCCGAACGGGCAGCCGCCGCGACGCGCACGGCCGACCGGGTCGTCACTCCTCCGCGGTGAGCATCCGGTCCACGAGCGCGAACGCGGTCTCGCTCACGACCATGCCCGCGAGGGTCACGTCCGTGAGGTCCGCATAGTCCTCGATGAGCTCGCGGATGTCCTCGTCGAGCACGCCAGGCCGGTGGACCGCTCCGCGCGCCGGGACGGCCCCCGAAACGAGGTCGAACGCGAGCGAGGCGATCGCGGCGAGCAGGGGGTCGTCCGAGGCGATGAGCCGGGCGATCGCGGCCCGTCCGGCGAACGAGGTCGCCTCGCCCGTGACGGCCTGGACCGCGAGCAGCGCGACCTGCAGTGTGCGCGGCCCACCGAGGAACGCGGCGTCCAGGCCGGGCAGCAGCTCCTGCGCGGCGAGCAGGACCTCGAGCTGGAGGTCGACCTGCTCGGCGGGCTCGCCGGGCAGGTGCGCGGCCCCCATGGTCAGCAGCAGGAGCGCGACGCCGCTGCGGACCTCCTCGGCCAGCCCCTCGTCGCGCACGACCGCGGCCAGCACGCGCAGCGCGGGCAGCGACGCCTCGTAGAGGGCACCGTCGTGGTTGACGACCTGCCACAGCAGGTCGAGCGCCTCGTCGCGCTCGGGTCCCTCGGGCCCGACGACGGCGCGCACCAGGGCAGGGAACGCGTCGGCCGGGCCGAACGCCCCCTGGAGCCCCTGCCAGTCCACGGCGTCGAGCTCCGCCTCGACCTCGGAGACGGGAGGGATCACCCGCCGGTCGGCAGGCACTGCAGGCGCGGCGATCTCGGGTTCGACGGTCTCGCGTTCGGCGGTGACGGCCTCGGCCTCGCCGACGACCTCTACGGTGTCCACGCGCGCATCATGACATCTACCGGGGACATCCGTCACCGTCGGGTTCGTCACCACCCCTCTCAGCACCTCGTCAACGTCCCCTGCGCCGGAACTCCAGCGGGTCCTCGACGAACGGCTGCCAGGCCGCGCGCTCGGCGTCGGTGATGCGCCGCGGGGCCCCCGTCGACGCGTCGACGACCACGATCGTCGTCGCGGCCTTGGCGTAGGGGCGGCTCCCGATCGAGGGCCCGGTGCGCTCCGAGGGCTCGGGCCACTCGGTGTGCACCTCGTAGCAGACCTCGAGGCTCGCCCCGCCCAGGTGCCCGAGCCACATCTCGACGCGCACGGGGCTGCGCGTGAAGCCCAGCGGCCGCAGGTACTCGATCTCCTGGCGGGCGACGAGCGTGTGCGAGGTCGCGTGCGGGCCCGTGTCGAGCACGGCCGTGGGCCAGCTCTCCTCGACCGTGGCCTCGGGATGACGCCAGAAAGCCGTGATGCGGGCGTCCTCGAGGAGCCGGAGCATCTCGACGTTGTTGACGTGCTGGTAGGCGTCGAGGTCGGACCAACGCAGGGCGACGGGGACGTGCAGGCGGGTCATGGAAGTCCTTTCTTCGATTCCGCAGGGCCTCGCACCACGTCGCGGCCGATGGCTCGGGACGTGGGGGCACCCGGGCCACCCTACGCCCGCCTCACCCCGCCGCGATATGGGCAGCCACGCGGCACGTGGTCAGGGCCGACAGCTCCTCGGCCACGGGCAGGCGCACCTGGCCGTCCGCGACCCGTCCGATGCTCTCCCGCAGCCTGCGCCGGGCGCGCGCGGCCCGCCGTCGGGCACCCAGCGCCCCCGCCAGGCGCGAGACGAGCGCCACGACCAGACCGACCAGCGCCCCGCCCACGACCATGAGCGTGGGCCACGGGAAGCCGCGCCAGGTCGGCGTCTCGGGGGCAGGCAGCTGGAGGTACGCCAGGACCGCGAGCACACCGAGCCACACCAGCCCCGCCACCAGCACGCCCAGCACGACCCACTGGACGAAGCTCACCACGCCCCACCAGAGGGGGCGCCGCGTGGCCTCGAGCTCGGTGCCGGCCACGGCGAGGTCGAGCGCGTCGTCCAGACCGTCGGTGCCCGCCGCGACCCGGGCCCGCGCGGCGAGCACCCAGTCCTCGGGCGCGCCCGTCGTCATGGTGCCGACGTACTCGCGGACCGCGACGTGGGCGCGGGCAGCGAGCGTGGGCGAGGCGGGCGGGAGCGAGGTGCGCGCGAGCTCGGGCCGGTCCGTGCCGCGCGTCAGGCCGAGCCTGCGCAGCGGGTCCACGCGCAGCCGCCCGATCCAGCGCGTGGGGGGCCAGCCGGTCGCGGCCCGGGCGCGCCGGTTCGCCGACCCCCGCACGGCGTCCACGACCGTGGGCACCCCGGCCGCGGCCTCGAGCGCGTCGACGAGCCGCTCGCGCGCGGCCTTCTGCGAACGGTCGGGGACCTTGTCGCCGCACGCGTCCGCGATCCGTGCCGCGACCGTGCGCAGGTCCGCGACCATGCGTGCGACGGCCGCCTCGCGCCGCGCCGCAGCCTGGTCCAGGAGGGTGTCGAGCTCGTCGATCCCCTGGCCCGTGGTCGCCGAGACGCCCAGCACGCGGGCCGCCGCGAGCCCGTCCTCGGCCACGAGGCGGCGCAGGTCCGCGAGGCACGCGGTCGCCTCCTCGGGGGTCAGCCGGTCGATCTGGTTGAGCACGATCACGACGACGTCGCCGTGCCCCGCGAGCGGGCGCAGGTAGCGCTCGTGCAGCGCCGCGTCGGCGTACTTCTGCGGGTCCACGACCCACACCAGCAGGTCGACCCGCTCGACGAGCCGCTCGGCGATCGCCCGGTGCTCGGTCTCGACCGAGTCGTGGTCGGGCAGGTCGAGCAGCACGAGGCCCCGGGTGGCCACGGTCGCACGGTCGGCGGCGTGGTGCCGGTCCCCGACCTCGAGCCAGCTCAGGAGCGGGTCCGCGCCCGGGCCCCAGACGACCGCCATGGGGCGCGACGTCGTCGGGCGCGTGATGCCCGGGCGCGCGAGCGGCGCCCGGGCGATCGCGTTGAACAGCGACGACTTGCCCGAACCGGTCGAGCCCGCGAGCGCCACGACCGTGTGCTCGGCCGACAGCGCGCTGCGCGTGGCCGTGCGCTCCAGGACCGCTCGGGCGTCGTCGAGGAGCGGGGCGGGCAGGCGGCCCTCGCCCGCGGAGACCGCGGTCTCGAGCGCGGCGACCCGGTCGGCGAGGTCGAGGCGGGCCATCAGCGCCCGTCCCCGGGCTCGTCGGTCGAGGGCTCCTCGGTCGCGTCGGCCGGGCGCGCGCCGAACAGGCGTCGCCAGAAGCCGGGGCGCTCGGTGCCCGGCGCCTCGTCCGCGGGGGCGTCGGGGGTCTGCGGGTCGCGCACGTGCGCCCCGCGCAGGGCCCCCGCCTGCCCGACGACGGAGCCGGGGTCCTGCGCGCCGTTCACGTCCGCGGCACGGGCCTTCTGCTCGCGCCGCGCGGCCCGGCGCACCTCCTCGGCCGCGGCTCGCAGCGGGGTACCGGTCGCGTCCCCCGTGCCGAGCGCGTCGAGCTGGGACGTGAAGCGTCGGGCCTCGCCGTCAAGCACGGCCCCTACGCGGGCCGAGAGACGGTCCTGGGCCGTGCGCGTGAGCCGGCGCACGGCGTCGTCGCCGAACACGGCCTCGAGGAGCTTCTGGGCGAGCACCGCCGTGCCCCCCGCGATGCCGAGCTCGGCCCCGGTGATCCCGCCCGTCGACGCGAAGACCAGGACCATGAGCGAGACGCCCAGCCCGTTGAGCCCGAACGACAGGGCGCGGGCCGTGCCCCGCTTGGCCGCGGCCTGCTCGCTCACGAGCGCGAGGACGTCCGCCTGCCAGCCCCGGATCTCCTCGGCGACCCGCGTGCGCAGCGTGCCCGACGCGCGGGACAGGTCCAGCCCGTCGAGCAGCGCGGCCCCCGAGGGGTCGGCACGCCATGCGCGGTAGCTGCGCTCGGCGGCCTCCTCGGCAGCGTCGAGCACGACCGACTCCAGCCCGTGCGTGATGGCCTCCTCGACCTCGGGGACCTTGCGCCCCTTGCCGCGGAAGAAGCCGCTGACCGCGTCACGGACCGAGCCGACCTTCTGCTCGACGGCGCGGAAGAACTCGCCCGTCCCGACGAAGTCCTGCCAGCGAGAGAGCACCTCGCCGCGCAGCATGGTGCCGTCGCTCGTCGCGGCGAGGATCGTCCGACGCGCGTCCTCGTACGCGGCGTCGACGGCTGCGCGCAGGTGCCCGTCGGCCTCGTGCTGCGCGTCGACCGCGCCCGCGAGGTCGGTCGCGCGGCGCACCAGGTCGTCGACCACGCCGTCGCGCGTCGCGTCGATCACGGCCGAGCGCGCGCCCGCGTCGCCACCGAGGGCCGTGAGCCAGCGCGAGATCTCCCCCACCGCGGTCTCGGGGAGGAGCCCGTCGACGAGCTGCGCCTCGGGCACCAGGAAGATCGGCGCGTGCCCGAGCCCGTTCTCGGAGGCCAGGCGGTGCAGGTCCGCGCCCACGGCCTCGGCGCCGGGGTCGACCCGGTCGAGCACGAGGGCCACCTGGGCGCGGCGGCGGGCGGCCTCGTGGAGCAGGTCCCACGGCACGGCGTCGGCGTAGCGCGCGGCCGTCGTGACGAAGAGCCAGAGGTCCGCCGCACCGAGGAGCTGTGCCGCGAGCTCGCGGTTCTCGACCACGACCGAGTCGACGTCCGGTGCATCGAGGAGCGCGAGGCCCTGCGGCAGGACCTCGGACGCGACCAGGCGCACCGCGCGGTGCGACGACGCGCCGTCGGTGTGGTCGACCGCACCGGTCACGCGGGCGAGCCCGGGCAGGATGCGGTCGGTGCTGAACCAGCGCCCGTCCAGGGGATGGTGCACCAGCACGGGCGAGCGCGTCGTGGGACGCAGCACCCCGGGCGTCGTGACCTTCTCCCCCAGGACCGAGTTCACGAGCGTGGACTTGCCCGCTCCCGTCGAGCCGCCCACGACCACGAGCAGCGGGGCGCTGCGGGCTCGCAGGCGCGGCAGCAGGTAGTCGTCGAGCTGGTCGACCGCGAGCGCGAGGGTCCGACGGTCCTCCTCGACCCCGGGCGTCGTCAGCGGCAGGCGCTGCGCGGTGAGCTCGCCGCGCAGGACGTCGAGGGCCGCGACGAGCTCGTCCGTGCCGGCCTGCGGAGCGCGCACGAGCGACCGCTCGACCACCGGGTCTGCGTCGGCGACGTGCCGACCGTGACCGCTCTCGTCGAGCGAGGGGCCGGGCGCCGGGGCGCCGAGGTCCTGACCAGTTCCGCCGGGACCCGCGCCGGTGCCGGGCGCGCCCGGCCCGTCGCCGCTCGTGCGCGCGGCACCGCCGTCGGGGTCACCGCCGACGGTCCGGCCTGCGTCGTCGCTCGGGATGGTCATGGGCCTCAGTCTGCCGGACCCGGCAGCCGAGCGACCGGTGAGCGCGCCGCGGGCGCCGGGTGACGTCGGGCCGGAGCGCGTGGGGCCGGACGGGACAGGCTTGACCGGCCGGGCAGGGAGGAGCGACGAGGGCGGCCGGTCCAGCCCGCGGGGCGGCACGGTCCACGCGAGAGGGCCCCGACGAATCCTCGTCGGGGCCCTCTCCGCCGCCGGCAGGGCGGCACGCGTCAGCGACGGGTCAGTCGCGCGTCAGCTTGCGGTACGTGACGCGGTGCGGGCGCGCGGCGTCCGCCCCGAGGCGGCTGATCTTGTTCTCCTCGTACGAGGCGAAGTTGCCCTCGAACCAGTACCAGTTCGCCGGGTCCTCCTCGGTGCCCTCGTACGCGAGGATGTGCGTCGCGACGCGGTCGAGGAACCACCGGTCGTGCGAGACCACGACGGCGCAGCCGGGGAACTCGAGCAGGGCGTTCTCGAGCGAGCCGAGGGTCTCGACGTCCAGGTCGTTGGTGGGCTCGTCGAGCAGCAGGAGGTTTCCACCCTGCTTGAGGGTCAGCGCGAGGTTCAGACGGTTGCGCTCACCACCCGAGAGCACGCCGGCCGGCTTCTGCTGGTCCGGCCCCTTGAAGCCGAACGCCGCCACGTATGCCCGGGAGGGCATCTCGACGTTGCCGACCTTGATGAAGTCGAGCCCGTCCGAGACGACCTCGAACAGCGTCTTCTTGGGGTCGATCCCGCCACGCGACTGGTCGACGTAGGAGATCGACACGGTCTCGCCGACCTTGAGGTCGCCGCCGTCGAGGGGCTCGAGGCCCACGATCGTCTTGAACAGCGTCGTCTTGCCGACACCGTTCGGACCGATCACGCCGACGATGCCGTTGCGCGGCAGCGTGAAGCTGAGACCGTCGATGAGCTTGCGCCCGTCGAAGCCCTTCTGCAGGTTCGAGGCCTCCAGGACGACCGACCCCAGGCGCGGGCCCGGCGGGATCTGGATCTCCTCGAAGTCCAGCTTCCTGGTGCGGTCCGCCTCGGCAGCCATCTCCTCGTAGCGCGCCAGACGCGCCTTCGACTTGGTCTGGCGGCCCTTCGCGTTGGAGCGGACCCACTCGAGCTCGTCCTTCAGACGCTTCGCGAGCTTCTGGTCCTTCTTGCCCTGGATCGCCAGGCGCTCCTGCTTCTTCTCCAGGTACGTGGAGTAGTTGCCCTCGTAGGGGTACAGGCGCCCGCGGTCGACCTCGCAGATCCACTCCGCGACGTGGTCGAGGAAGTAGCGGTCGTGGGTCACGGCGAGGATCGCGCCGGGGTACGACGCGAGGTGCTGCTCGAGCCACAGGACCGACTCGGCGTCCAGGTGGTTGGTGGGCTCGTCGAGGAGCAGCAGGTCGGGCTTCTCGAGGAGGAGCTTGCACAGGGCGACACGGCGACGCTCACCACCCGAGAGCACCGACACGTCGGCGTCCGGCGGCGGGCAGCGCAGCGCGTCCATGGCCTGCTCGAGCTGCGAGTCGAGGTCCCACGCGTCGGCCGCGTCGATGGCCTCCTGGAGGGTGCCCATCTCGGCGAGCAGCGCGTCGAAGTCGGCGTCCGGCTCTGCCATGAGCGCCGAGATCTCGTTGAAGCGGTCGAGCTTGCCCTTGATCTCGGCCACGCCCTCCTCGACGTTGCCGAGGACCGTCTTCTCCTCGTTCAGCGGCGGCTCCTGCAGCAGGATGCCGACCGAGTACCCGGGCGAGAGCCGGGCGTCGCCGTTCGAGGGTTGCTCCAGCCCGGCCATGATCTTCAGGATCGTGGACTTACCGGCACCGTTGGGGCCGACCACACCGATCTTGGCACCGGGAAGGAAGTTCAGGGTGACGTCGTCGAGGATGACCTTGTCACCGTGCGCCTTGCGCGCCTTGTACATGGAGTAGATGAACTCAGCCACTGGCTCTGTTCCACCGTTCGATCGCTCGCGGGATGCTGTGCGCCCGCCCCGGACCCGGGGTGCCCCAGGTGGGGCGGGCGTCTTCGACCCCTCAGCCTACGCGGTCGGGGTTCAGCGCGTCGCCAGGAGCTCGCGGGTCACGTCTTCCGGGTCGACGTCTCCGTCCTCGTCGTCCGCGTGGCCGTCGTCCGCGGCGAGCAGCCCGAGCGCGTCGTCGACCAGGCCGTGCTCGGCGTCGTCGTCCTCGGTGACGGGCTCCCCCAGCGCGCCCAGGTCCCACTCCGTGTCGCCGCCCGCCACAGCGAGGAGGCCCGAGGTGTTCTCGCTGCCGGCCCCCGGCTCGGGGGCGGCGGCCGCCTGGCCGTGCGCGGCGCCGTCGGGCGTGGTGGGGCGGTGGACCGTGGGCGAGAAGCGCGCCTGTCCCCGCGTGAGGTCCGGGCCCAGGGCGCTCGCCTCGATCACGAGGTTGGTGCGAGGCCCCTCGGGGCTGGTCCACTCGTCGACAGCGAGACGCCCCGTGACGACGACCGCGTCGCCCTTGCGCAGCGAGGCCACGACGTTCTGGGCCATGCCCCTCCACGCCTTGACGGTGAACCAGATGGTCCGTCCGTCGACCCACTCGCCGCGCGTGCGGTCGAGGTAGCGCGTGGTGCTCGCGATGCGGAAGCTCGTGAAGTCGTTGCCGGTCGGGGACGCGAACAGCTTGGGGCTCGTGCCCATGAAGCCTGCCAGCGTGACCGTGACGTCGTTGCCCATCGTTCCTCCTGGGTGCGGGGCCGGCCTGGTGCCGACCGCGACCTCAGGCTGACGGTTCGCGCGCAGCGGTGTCCGGGGACGTCGAGCCGTCTGTGGACGGAGCGACCAGATCGTGGGCTGTGGGCAAGCTCAACGCCCCGGTGAGCGGTGCGGTCCTGCCCGTGTCGCGTGCGGACTGGGCGAGCTCGCGCACGCGCCGGTGCTCGTCGAGCAGCTTCTGCGTGGGCTTGCCCATGGTCTCCTGGACCACTCGCTCGACCGCTCCGCGGCCCGAGGCCAGCACGGTCGCCTCGCGCCGACGGGCCAGGGTCCGACGGATCTGGATCCCCGCGAGGAAGAAGCCGAGCGCCACCAGGACCGCCGCGCCCGCCACGATCGCGGACGCAGCGACGATCGTCCGGTCGAGGTCCAGCACGCCCGACGAGCTGAGGATCGCGAGCGCCCCCGTGACGACGGCCACGCCGATGGCCACGAGCGCGGTCGTGCGCGTGGCACGGGCCGAGGACGGCCCGCGCGTGTCGAGCGAGACCTTGGACAGCGCCCGCTGGGTGTCCTCGACCAGGCGGTCCGCCGGGGCGACGGCCTCGTCGAGCGCCTGCTTCCAGCCCGGGCGCAGGGACTTGCCGGCGCGCGCCAGCCACCGGCTGCGCGAGAGCGCGACCGCGTCGGTCTGCGGCGGCGCGAACTCGGGGCGGCCGTACCCGTTGCGCACGGCCGCGGCGACCTGACCTGCCACGGCCGAGAGCCCGGTCGCCTCGCCGATCGCGGAGACCTCCTCGTCGACCGCGGTGCTCATGGTCCACGGCACCTCGCCCGGGGTCTGCTCGAGCAGCAGAGCCCCCGCACGGTCGAGCTCGCCCGCGACCCGGCTCGCAGCCACGCTGCGTCGGGCCACGGCCTGCTGCAGCAGCTCACGCACCTGGCCGAGCCCCTCGCCCGTGCGGGCCGAGACCATGGTCACGTACACCCCGGACAGCCCGTCCTCCTCGAGGAGGCGACCCATGTCCGCGACGAGGTTGCCGCGCTGGGTGGTCGGGACCGTGTCGATCTGGTTGAGCGCCACGACCATCGACGCCTCGAGCCCGACCGACTTCTGCAGGTAGCCCGAGTGCAGCGCGTCGTCGGCGTACTTCTGGGGGTCCACGACCCACACGAGCAGGTCCACGAGCGGCAGGACGCGGTCGACGACCGCCTGGTGCGCGGGCTCGATCGAGTCGTGGTCCGGCAGGTCGAGCAGCACCAGCCCGTCGAGACCCTCCTCGGCGTCCCCGTCGAGCTCGCTGCCCCGCGTGATGCGCCGCTCCGGGTCGACCTCGAGCCAGTCCAGGAGCGCCGTGGCCTGGTCGCTCCACGAGCACGCCGTGATGCGGGCCGTGGTGGGGCGCTTGGCACCGACGTCGGCGAAGTTCAGGCGCGAGATGCGGTTGAACAGGCTCGACTTGCCCGAGCCCGTGCCGCCCGCGAGCGCCACGACCGTGTGGTCGACGCCCAGGGCGAGGCGCTCGCGCACCCCGCCGATCGCGGTCCGGATGCGGTCCGCGACCTCGGGGTCGAGCCGGTCGCCCGCGAGGTCGAGGGCCTTGCCGAGGTCGTCCGCGCGGGACCTGAGCTGAGAGTCGTGGGACGTCATGAGAGCCTCCTGAGCTCAGCGAGGCGCAGGCGCAGCCCGACGGCGGCATCCGGCGCGAGGGCGGGGATGTCGAGGCGTTCCAGCAGGTCGACGGGTTCGCGGGCCACCATCGCGGCGGCGCGGTCGGCGAGGTCCGAGGCCAGGGTCTGCGCCGAGGCGACCCCCGGCTCGCCGAGCAGGGCCTGCACGAGGCGCGTGGCGTCGTCGACCCCTGCGGCGGACGTGAGGAGCAGCGCGACGAGCCCCGTGGGCCCGAGCGCCTTGACCGCGGCCTCTGCCCTGCGGTTCTCGGCGCTGTCCTGCGGGGTGACGCCTGGCTCGTCGATGCCGCGCAGGGCCTCGACCGCGCGCTCGGCGACCGAGACCCACTCGTGGACCTGGGTCGCGGCGGCCTTCTCGCGCGCCGCCTCACGGGCCGGGTCGCCGTGCTCGGGCGCGAACGCAGGACCCCCGGGAGGCGCGTCCGGGCCGGTGAGCGCGGCGCGCAACGCGTCGTCGGCGCTCGAGCCGGCAGCGACCAGCGTGCGCGTCGCCGCGGCGCGGACCTCGTCGAGGAGCGGTCCGAGCGCTGCCTCACGTGCACGCCCGCGGCGCTTGGTCGAGCGCGCCAGCCCGTGGCGCACCTTGAGACGGTCGATCTTCTCGGCGCTCGCGAGCTGGGCCCAGCGTGAGGCGACCGAGCCCTCCGCGACGACGCCCGCGGCGACGGACGCACGGGCCGAGGCCTCGGCGTCGGGCAGGGCCTTCTCGATCGTGCCGCGCAGCACCTCCGCGGCCTCGACCTGCTGCTGGACCGCGTCCGCGATGCCCGTGACCCACGCCGGGAGCGCGGCGAGCGATCCCTTGAGCGTGCGCACGATCACGGCGCGCGACCTGTCCGGCCCCGCGAGCATGGTCAGCCACCGGGCGATGGGGGTCACGGTCGCGCGGTCGAGCATGCCCTCGTGCGGCCCGACGTCGGGGATCACGAAGAGCGGCACACCCTCCATGCCGTGCTCGCGCAGGCGGGCCAGGAGGTCGCCACGGATGGTCGTGAGGTTGTGCTGCGGGACGCGGTTGAGGACCATCGCGACGCTCGCGCCACGCTCCATGGCCTGGCCGAGCGCGACCCAGGGCAGCGCGTCGCCGTAGCGCGCCGCCGTGGTCACGAAGAGCCACAGGTCCGCGGCCTCGAGGAGCTGGGCTGCGGTCGAGCGGTTCTCCGCGAGGAGCGAGTCGAGGTCCGGGGCGTCCAGGAGCGCGGTGCCGCGCGGGACGCCGTCGTGCTCGACGACGCGCGACATCGCGGTCGTGGGGCTGTGGACCAGGACGTCGACGTCGAGCGGGTTGTAGGCGAACACCGGCTCGCGCGTCGTGGGGCGCAGCACGCCCGCCTGCGAGACCTCCTCGCCCAGCAACGAGTTGTACAGCGTCGACTTGCCCGCGCCCGTCGACCCGGCGATCACCACGACCGCCGGGGAGGACAGCTCCTTGAGGCGCGGGAGCAGGTGCTCGTCGAGCTGGTTCAGCAGGCGCCGGCGGGCAGCCTCCGCCTCCTCGACCCCGTCGAGGACCAGCGGAAGCTCGACCTCGGCCACGTCGCGGCGCAGGTCACGGCCCACGTCGAAGACCGTCGTCCCGATCTCCTCAGGGGTGTTGCCGGGCGTCCTGCCCGAGGCGGGGGTTGCCCGCGGGGCACGGTCGGCAGCATGTCGGGTCGTCACCCGTTCATCTTCTGTGGTTCCCGAGGCGATGCCAAACGCGCGCGCCGGTCGCGGGGCCGCGGACTGCCGAGGAGCCGGGTGAGGTGGGCGGGCGGGTCCGCGCGGGACCGTCCGCGACACGACCGTCTCGCGCGCGTGCGCGCAGGTCACGGCCGGATCCCACTACGATGGTCCCCGCGCCCCGATAGCTCAATGGATAGAGCAACGGCCTTCTAATCCGTAGGTTGCAGGTTCGAGTCCTGCTCGGGGCACCGCTACGCGTCCTTCAGGAGCATCCGCAGCGTGGCTCCGCTCGTGGCCACCCGGGCGTCCTGAAGGAGTTCCTCGGGAAGGTCTCGCAGCGCCTGCGCATCCGTCACGACGACGAGCCCGGCCAGCATGATCGTCAGCCCGCAAGCGCTCGCCACGTTCACAAGGAAGTCCCACGCGGCCTCGCCCCCCACATGGGTGAGCATGAAGCCGCTGCTCGGGTCACGAGCTCCGTACATCTCCGCCTGACCGTCGCGGAACGAGAGCTCGACGAATCCCGCCTCCAGCTCTCGTCGTGAGACCAACGGCCGACGAACCAACCGGGACCTCAGGGTCGTGCTTCTGCGGAGCCACCACAATTGTGGTGGCTCCGCAGAAACACCACCCGCCCCCGGAAGGCCCCCAGCCCCGGGCGCAACCCCCGAAGCACCCGGCCCCAGCCCCAGCCCCAGCCCCAGGCGAGACGCCCCTGCGGACGCGCGCTCCGCCGTCGGCTCACACCGTACCGAGGCTCACCCACCGCTACTCGGCGGCGTCCGGCAGCACCTTCTCCAGGAACGTCGAGACGTCGGCGAGCTCCTCGGCGCTGATCGAGTGCGGCAGCCCCGGGTACACGACCTCGGTCGCGTCGGCGTGCTGCGGGAGCCAGGCCGACGTCCGCGCCGTCGCGTCGGGCGAGATGACCTGGTCCGCGTCGCCGTGCCCGAAGAACACGGGCGGCCGACGCGCCGCGAGCGCCTCGTCACCGGGCAGCACCGCGTCGAGCACGAAGCCCGACAGCACGACGCCCGCCGCGAACCGCCCGGGCGCGGCCCGCAGGAGCTGGGTCACCATGAGCCCTCCCTGCGAGAACCCCACGGGCACGACGACGGTCCCCGGCTCGACGTTCACGTCGAGCCATGCGAGGACCGCGGCGGTCGAGTCGGCCACGACCTGCGGGTCAGGGCGCCCGGGCACCTCGATCGGTACCCACGAGAACCCGCCGTTGCCCGCTGCCAGGGGTGCCCGCAACGACGCCCAGTCCCACACCGGCGGCAGGTGCCCGGCGATCGCGGGCAGGTCGTGCTCGTGCGAGCCGAACCCGTGGAGCAGCAGCAGGAGGGGGCGTCCTGCGCGGTTGCTGCCGCGGACGTGGACCGTGATCTCAGCGCTCATGCCGAGAATCCTTCCATGGGGAGTTCTCACCCCCCTCAGGGCGTGAAAGAGTAAAGAACCGGCCACCCGTCGCAGATATACTCCCGGGACCGGTCGATGGACCGGCTTGCCCGGTTCGCCGGGTTCCAGGGGTGGGTCTCGCGCCGACCCCTGCTCCAGGATCGGCGACCGGTCAGCGCCCCGGCCGGCGACCGGCAGACACGAGCGAAGGATCACGATGACCGAGGCAGCACCGCTCCAGCCCCCCGCCGCGACCGAGCACCTCGTGCTCTCCGCGCCCGAGCCCGTGAAGCCCGTCGCGACCACGCAGGCTCCCGCGATGGCCCCGCGCGTCGACGAGGCAGCGATCCCCGGCCTGGACCAGAAGGTCACGTCCTACCTGGACGCGCTCATGGCCTCCGACGCCCGCTCTCCCGAGTTCGCCGCCAAGGCCAACGACGTGCGCACCATGGGCGACCAGGACATCCGCACCGCGGCCGACTCCTCGAACCGCCTGCTGGCCACGCCCGTGCGCGCGCTCAAGGAGGGTGGGCTGTCCGAGGGCTCCAAGGTGGGCAGCACGCTCCTCGAGCTGCGCCGCACGGTCGAGAACCTCGACCCGTCCGAGGCCAGCATGGGCCGCAAGATCCTCGGGTTCATCCCGTTCGGCGACAAGCTGACGGACTACTTCCGCCGCTACGAGTCGGCACAGGGCCACCTCAACGCGATCATCCGCGCGCTCTACGACGGCCAGGACGAGCTCCGCAAGGACAACGCGGCCCTCAACCTCGAGAAGCAGCACCTGTGGGACACCATGGCGCGCCTCAACCAGTACATCTACGTGGCCGAGCGCCTCGACGCGCAGCTGTCCGCCAAGACGGCCGAGCTCGACGCGACGGACCCGGAGAAGGCCAAGGCCCTGCGCGAGGACGTCCTGTTCTACGTCCGCCAGAAGCACCAGGACCTCCTGACCCAGCTCGCGGTGTCCATCCAGGGCTACCTCGCGATCGACATCGTCATCAAGAACAACGTCGAGCTCATCAAGGGCGTCGACCGCGCGACCACCACGACCGTCTCCGCTCTGCGCACGGCCGTCATCGTGGCCCAGGCCCTCGCCAACCAGAAGCTCGTCCTGGACCAGATCACGGCGCTCAACACCACGACGTCGAACATGATCGCCTCGACGTCCAAGATGCTCGCGGACCAGTCGGCGTCCATCCAGTCGCAGGCCGCGAGCGCGACCGTCGGGCTCCCCCAGCTCCAGGCCGCGTTCCAGAACATCTACGCGACCATGGACTCGATCTCGACGTTCAAGGTCCAGGCCCTGGACTCGATGGCGCAGACCATCGGTGTCCTGGAGACCGAGACGACCAAGGCCCGCGAGTACCTGGACCGCGTGGCCCAGGGCGACCAGACCGGTGCCGCCACGGGCGCGCTCGACCTCGGAAAGGTCTGATCCGGACACCATGGGCTGGTTCCAGAACCTGTTCGGCGGCGGGCGCAACCGCCCGCCGGAGATCCCTGCGCTGCCTCCGGCGCCCACGAGCGCGGACATCCTCGCCTCGGTCGACGCCGTCCAGGCGCAGATCGAGGGCAGGGTCCCGCCCGCGGTGACCGCACGCGTGAACCGCATCGCGAAGACGGTCGACGACATGGCGCCGCGCCTCGACCGCCTGGGCGGCGGCACGGCCCAGGCGCACACGGTCGTGGCGACCGCGACGAGCTACCTCCCGGAGGCCGTGGGCGGCTACCTGCGCCTGCCGCGCGACTTCGCGGACACGCGCGTCATCAACCGCGGCAAGACCTCGCTCATGATCCTGTGCGACCAGCTCGACCTGCTGGGCGTGACGCTCGACAAGATCTCCGACGCGGTCTCGCGCGCCGACGCCGTGGCGCTCGTGGCGCACGGGCAGTTCCTCGCGGAGAAGTTCCAGACGTCCTCGATCGCCCTGGCCCCCGAGGCCGGGCTCGGATCCGCCCAGCCGCAGGCGCCGGGCACCCCGGGCGGGCTGGAACGACCATGAGCGCCGCGCGCCAGGGGGCGCTCGCCCGCAGCATCGCGGCACTGACCGAGGTGGGCCGCCAGGGGGGCCTCGTGCCCGACGACGTCACGCGCGAGGGCGAGCGTCTCGCCGCCGCGGTGGCCGAGTCGTCCACGGGCGCGGCCCCCGCGTGGCTCGAGGCCGTGGGCCGCGCCCCCGACGACTTCACCGCGTTCTTCGAGGCCGCCCAGCGCGGTCGCCGGTGGCGCTCGGCCCCGACCGACCAGCTCACGACGCTCGTGCTGGCCGGCTCGGAGCACGCGGCCGCCTACGCCGAGGCTCTCGCGACCGTGATCGACGCGGCTGGCGCCCTGGGCTCCCCCGGGCTCGCGGCGTCCGCCAACGCCGCGTCCACGACGGCCGTGCAGCGGGCCGCGGCCAGGCCGCACACCGGCGCGCCGCAGCCCGCAGGGCCGCACCCTGCGGTGCCGTCGGCGGCCGGCCCGCTCCACCCGCCGCACGGCGCGCCCGCCCGCTTCCCCACGCCCGCGTTCGACCCGACCCTCCCGAGCGGCACGAACCCGTTCGACCTGGGCTCTCTCGTCGGCGCGGGCGGGCTGCGCCCCCCGGCGCAGGACGTCCTCCCGACGGTCGACGCGATCCTCGACGCCCTGGGTGCGCGCACCCCGGGTGCCCCGGACCCCGCGACGCACGCGGCGCCGTCGGGAACCCCGGGCAACCCGGCCTCAGGCGGCGCGCAGAGCGCGACCACGGGCGACGCCCCCGCCGAGGAGGAGACCGAGGCCGAGCCGCCCCGGTCGCTCGAGGAGCTCCTGGCCGAGCTCGACGCGCTGATCGGGCTCGACCGGGTCAAGCACGAGATCCGACAGCAGACCGAGCTCCTGCGCATCGAGCAGCTCCGCACGGCCGCAGGCCTGACCCGGCCCACGCTCACGCGCCACCTCGTGTTCCTCGGCAACCCCGGCACGGGCAAGACGACCGTCGCGCGAGTGGTCGCCGGGATCTACCGCGCGCTCGGGCTGCTGAGCAAGGGGCACCTGGTCGAGGTCGACCGTTCCGAGCTCGTCGCGGGCTACCTGGGCCAGACGGCCGTCAAGACCTCGGAGGTCGTGGCGACCGCGATCGGCGGCGTGCTGTTCATCGACGAGGCGTACGGCCTCGCGGAGGACCAGTACGGCGCCGAGGCCATCAACACCCTCGTCAAGGACATGGAGGACCACCGCGACGACCTCGTGGTGATCGTCGCCGGGTACCCCGGCCCCATGGCCGGGTTCATCGCGACCAACCCCGGCCTCGAGTCACGCTTCTCGACGACCATCACGTTCGACGACTACTCGGACGCCGAGCTGCGCGGGATCTTCGAGCGCATGGCCACCTCGGCCGACTTCGAGCCGCTGCCCACGACCCTCGACCGGTTCGAGCAGATGGTCTCGCTCGTGCCGCGCACCGAGGGGTTCGGCAACGGCCGCCACGCGCGCAACGTCCTGGACGCGGCCATCGCCCGGCACGCGTGGCGCCTCAAGGACACGCCCGAGCCCACGCTCGACGAGCTGCGCCGGCTCCTGCCCGAGGACCTGCTCCCCCCGGACGAGGCCCCCGAGAGCATCCTGCAGACGACGCCCACCGAGGACGTGCCGCCCGCGGACGTGCTCGACGAGCCCACCGCGGCGGACGACGCCCTCGACCTCGCCGACCCCCTCGACGACGACCAGCCCACCGACGACCAGCCCACCGACGCGACCGTCTCCCCTCAGGAGGAGCCTGCATGAGCCAGACCCTGACGCCGCCGCCCGGGTCCGCCCCCGCGCCCGGTCGGGCCGTCCAGCCCGCCCACCCCGGCCAGCCGGGCGGGCAGACCGGGACAGCCTCCCTGACGCAGGCCCAGGAGCGTGCGGAACGCCGGGCCGGGGTCCGCAGCGCGCTGCGCCGCACCCCGGGCAAGCTGCGGATCGCCCTCGCGGTGTGCGTGCTCGCCTCGATCGTCTTCGGCGCGCTCGGCTTCCAGGCCGCGCGCGTCCAGGGGATCGCGCTCGAGGACGCGCGCTCGGACACGAGCCAGCTCGTGGGCATCCAGGACGTGCGCAACAACTTGGTCGTCGCGGACGCCTCGGCGACGAACGCGTTCCTGGTCGGCGGCCTCGAGCCCGCCGACCAGCGCGCGCGCTACGACGACGCGATCGCCAACGCCTCGATCCGGCTCGCCGAGCTCGCGGGCTCCAACAGCGCCGACGCGACCGAGCTGGGCGTGGTCGCCTCGCAGGTCACGGTCTACACGGGCCTGATCGAGCAGGCCCGTGCGAACAACCGGCAGGGCTTCCCGGTGGGCTCGGCCTACCTGGACCAGGCCTCGACCCTGCTGCGCGACGAGATCCTGCCGACGCTCACGACGCTCGTCGACGACAACGCCGAGCGCGTCGCGTCCGACCTGTCGATGGTGCGCAACGCGATGTGGATCCTCGCGGCGGGCCTGCTGTGCCTCGCGCTGCTGATCGTCACGCAGGTGTGGCTCGCCAAGCGCACGCACCGCGTCCTCAACGTGGGGCTCCTGGTCGCGAGCATCGTGCTCCTGGTCGTGGGTGTGGGCGGGGCCGTCCTGCTGAGCCAGACCAACAGCGCCGCCGCGGCGGTCCGCGACGGCCCCTACGCCGCGACGCTCGCGGCGTCGACCGCGTACTCCGAGGCCAACGACGCCAAGGCCATGGAGAGCTTCACGCTCATCAAGCGCGGGTCGGGCCAGACCTACGAGGAGTCGTTCGTCGAGCTGACCGCGGACGCCGCGCAGCGCCTCGACCAGGCAGCCGCCGACGGGAACCTCGACGGGACCTCCGCGGGGTACCTCGACGACTGGGTCGTCCAGCACCAGGCGATCCGAGCGCTCGACGACGCGGGAGACTGGGACGGAGCGGTCGCGCTCGCCACGAGCGCTGACGAGGGCGGCCCGAACGCCGCGTTCGCCGCGTTCTCGCAGACGGTCACGTCCGACATCGCCGAGAACATCAAGGCCACGCAGGCCGACCTCGCCTCGGCCGGCAACCGCTCGGCCCTCGCGGGCTGGCTCCTGCTGGCCGCGGGCCTCGCTGCGGCGGTCCTCGCCTGGCGCGGCCTGAACGTCCGACTGGAGGAGTACCGGTGATCACCTCGACCTTCCGCAAGAGCGGGCGCCTGGGCGCCCTGGTGGCGCTGGGGCTCTCGGGTGCCCTGGTCCTGGCCGGCTGCGCCACGCCCGACGCCGGACCGGCGGCGGGAGCACCGGTCACCTCGGTCGTGGGGACCTCGAGCAGGGCGGCCGCCGGCGCGGCCGGTTCCTCGGTCGCCGCCGCGGCGACGTGCGAGAACCCCGTCGCGTCCTACGCCCCCGACGGCCCCCTGCCCGGACCGGGCGCCCTGCCGGCGGGCAGCACCATGGCCGCGATCCGCGACCGCGGCTCGCTCATCGTGGGCGTCTCGGCCGACACCCTCCAGCTCGGAGCCCGCAACCCGCTCAGCGGCCAGATCGAGGGCTTCGACATCGACGTGCTGCACCAGGTGTCGAACGCGATCTTCGGCGACCCGGACCGGCTGCAGTTCCGTGTCATCACCTCGGGCCAGCGCCTCGAGGTCCTCGAGAACGGCGAGGTCGACGTGGTCGCCCGCGCCTTCACGATCAACTGCGAGCGCTGGGAGACCATCGCGTTCTCCTCGGAGTACTACCACGCGGGCCAGAAGGTCCTCGTGACGCGCGACTCCGAGGCGCAGGGCATCGCGGACCTCGCGGGCCAGCGGGTGTGCGCACCGGACGGCACCACGACGCTCGAGCGCCTCCAGGAGTACCCCGACATCACCGCGGTTCCCGCGACCACGCACACGGGCTGCCTCGCGCTGTTCCAGCAGGGCAAGGTCGACGCGATCACGGGCGACGACACGATCCTCGCGGGCTTCGCGGCCCAGGACCCGTACGCCAAGGTCGTGGGCCAGGCGATCTCCGACGAGCCCTACGGCCTGGGCATCCCGGCCCAGAACGTCGACATGGTCAAGTTCGTCAACGGCGTCCTGGAGCAGATGCGCACCGACGGCACGTGGACGGCGCTGTACGACGAGTGGCTCGGCGTGCTCGGCCCGGCCCCCGCGCCGCCCGTCGCCGTCTACGGCCGCACGCCGTGACCCCTGCCTCGTCCGCCACCCCTGCTGCCGGGCCGCCCGTCGCCCCCCGGACCCAGCAGGCTCCGAGCGCGCCCGGACGTCTCGGCGAGGCGATCCCCGCGGCGGAGCTGTACGACTACCTCTTGCGCCTCGAGGAGTGGCTGCGCGCCCGGCGGACCGAGCTCGACCGCCTTGACGCGGCCGCCCAGGCCGCCGCGTCGCCCGAGACGTACACGGCCGACATGCTGCTGGCCATGACGCTCTGGCAGGCGGCCCGCACGCGCGCCGACGAGATGGGCGTCGTGTGGGACTCGGGGCGCGCCGACGCGGTGGGTCGCGAGAAGATCTCCCAGCTCGTCTGGGGCCGGCTCAGCTCGCCCGACGGCTCGTCGCTCGTCTCGCTGGTCGAGGCCACGCGGCTGTGCGACGCGATCGTGTCCGCCCTGCGCACGCGGCTCTCGTTCGACCCGAACGCGGCCGACGAGGTCGCGCGCTTCCGCGGCCTGCGTGCCGAGCTGGCACGCTGCGACGAGCTCGCGGGCTCCGACACCACGGCTCGCGGGCGCGTCGAGAAGCTGCGCGAGCGGTGGACGAGGCTGCGCGACAAGGCGTCGAACGGCGCCGACGTCACGGGCCCCCTCACCGAGCTCGAGGCCGAGGTCGCACGCACCGAGCGCGACCTCATCGTGGGCGCCTCCGAGCGCCGCGAGCTCGCCCGCGACCGCAGGCAGGCCGTCGAGCGCTACGCGGCCCTCGAGGCGCGCGAGCCCTCGCTGCGCGAGCTCGCGGCCCGGTGCCGGCGCGAGATCGCCGCTCCCCCGCGCCTCGCGGTTCCTGACGTCTCTCGGCTCGGCGAGGTCCCCGCGGACCGGGCCGGGCTCGACGGGTTCCTCACGCGCCTCGCGACCGTCGCGCGTGCCTTCGACACGGTCGAGGCCTCCTACTCCGCGCCGCTGCGCGAGCGCGCCGAGCTCCGCTACCGGCTCGACGCCTACCGGGTGCGGGCCGACACGAACGGGCGCAGCGTGTCCCCGACGGTCCGCTCGGGACTCGCCGAGGCCCGCACGGCCGGCGAGGCCGTGCCGTGCGACGTCGTCCTCCTGCGCTTCCTCGTCGAGCAGTACCAGTTCCTGACCCGCGACCTGCCTGCTCACCTCTCGTCTCCCGCCCCTGGATCGTCGCCCGTCCCGGGCCAGGAAGGATCGTCCTGATGACCACATCGACCACGCAGGAGCCGTGCGCCCAGCCGGGCTGCGACGGCTTCATCGAGGACGGCTACTGCAACGTCTGCGGCTCGCCGGGCGGATCGTCCGCGTCGCCCGCGCCCTCCACGGGGGGTGCCACGGGCACGACGACGCCCGGCGCGGCAGCGTCGCCGTCCGCCATGCTCGGCACGGGGATCGCCCAGGCCGCTCCCAACTATGCGGCCGGCCCCGGCCCCGAGGGCGAGGCCGTGTCCACGCGCACGGGCCGGACCAGCTCGACCCAGCTCGCGAGCGCCGCGCTGGGCTCGGCCCGCTCGGCCGTCACGGGCACCAAGTCCACGCGCCGGGTCGGCACGTCCTCGACCCGCCTGCGCGGCCACCGGCTCGGCGCGGGACTGACGACCGTCCCGAGCGCCCCGGTCCGCGACCCGCTCCAGGCCATCATGGCCGTGCCCGAGCTCGCCGAGTCCAAGCGCTTCTGCCCCACGTGCGGCGCCAAGGTAGGCCGCTCGCGCGACGGCGTCCCGGGCCGCACCTCGGGCTTCTGCCCCCAGTGCCGCACCGCGTTCTCGTTCGACCCGCAGCTCTCGCCCGGCGACGTCGTCGGCGGGCAGTACGAGGTCGTGGGCTGCCTCGCGCACGGCGGACTGGGCTGGATCTACCTCGCGCGCGACCAGAACGTCTCGGGCCGCTGGGTCGTGCTCAAGGGCCTGCTCAACTCGGGGGACCCCGACGCGTTCGCGGCCGCGATCTCCGAGCGCCAGTTCCTGGCGGAGGTCGAGCACCCGCTCATCGTCGAGATCTACAACTTCGTCATGCACGACGGCGCGGGCTACACCGTCATGGAGTACGTGGGCGGCAAGTCGCTCAAGGAGATCCTCAAGGACCGCCGCGACGAGAACAACGGCGTGGTGGACCCGCTGCCCGTGGACCAGGCGCTCGCGTTCGTGCTCGAGATCCTGCCCGCGTTCGCCTACCTGCACGACCTGGGCCTGATCTTCTGCGACTTCAAGCCCGACAACATGATCCAGCAGGGCGACGGGGTCAAGCTCATCGACCTGGGCGGCGTGCGACGCCTCGACGACATGACGTCGGCGATCTTCGGGACCGTGGGCTACCAGGCCCCCGAGGTCGCGGAGGTCGGGACCTCGGTCGCGTCCGACATCTACACGATCGGGCGCACGCTCGCGACGCTCGTGCTCGACTTCCGCGGCAACCAGACGACGTACGTCGCCTCCCTGCCGCCCGTCGCCGAGACACCCGTCTTCCAGAAGTACGACTCGTTCTACCGGCTGCTCGCCAAGGCCTGCGCGCTCGACCCGTCCGACCGCTTCGCCACGATCGACGAGATGCGCGCCCAGCTCATCGGGGTCCTGCGCGAGGTCGTCGCGACCGACCGCGGACCGGGCAGCGGGGCGCTCCACTCGGCCGCGTCGATGCTCTTCGAGGCCCCCGTGTCCGACGACGCCGACGCGCCCCTGACCTGGGACGCGCTGCCCGCGCTCAAGGTCGACGAGTCCGACCCCATGGCCAGCTGGCTCGCGGGCGTCAACATCGCCGACCCGGCTGCCCGCATGGCCGCGCTCGCCGCCGCCCCCGAGGGCACGGTCGAGGTCCGCCTCGCCTACGCCCGGGCCGCGATCGAGCACCGCCGCTTCGCCGAGGTCGACAAGACCATCGCCTCGATCCTCACCGACGACCCGTGGGAGTGGCGCGCGGCGTGGATCGGCGGGCTGGCAGAGCTCGCGCGCGGCGAGGCCGCAGCAGCCCGCGCCTCGTTCAACGCCGTCTACGGCCAGGTGCCCGGCGAGCTCGCGCCCAAGCTCGCGCTCGCCGTCTCGTGCGAGGTCAGCGGCGAGCCGGACATCGCCGAGTCGCTCTACGTGATCTGCGCCCGCTCGGACGCCAACTACACGGCCCCCGCGGCGTTCGGGCTCGCCCGCATCCGCCAGGCCCGCGGCGACCTCGACGGCGCGCTGCACGCCCTGGACCTGGTCACCCCGACCCGCAGCTCCTACACCGACGCCCGCATGCGCCGCGCACGCCTGCTCGCGGGCTCGGGCCGCGGGCTCCCGGCCCTGGCCGAGGCACTCGCGAGCGTCGAGTCGGTCGCGATCCCCCCGCGCGAGCGGGTCTCGCTCTCGATCGACGTGCTCCGCTCGGCGCTCGAGGAGGTCACGGCCGCGCCCACCAAGCAGGTCGGCACCGTGCGCATCGGCGGGGTCGAGCCCAAGGAGCCGCCGCTGCGCGACGCTCTCGAGGGGGCCTACCGCGAGATGGCGACCCTGACCGAGGACAAGATCGCGCGCATCGACCTGGTCGACCAGGCCAACGCCGTGCGCCGCTGGACCACGACGTGAGCGCGGAGGACACGCCGACCGGCGTGCTCGCACCGTGCTCCACGTGCGGTGAGCTCCCCGCTCCCGGGGCGAGGTTCTGCGAGAACTGCGGCTCCGACGTCGGGCCCGCGACGGGCACTGCGGGCGGGCCGCCCGTGCTGGCGCGCCCTCCGGTGCCGGCGCTGCCCGAGCCCCCCGCCGACCTCAAGCCGACCGATCCCCCGGGCGACCCCGCGGCCGACCCGGTGCCTCCGCCGCCCGTCGCCACGCACCGCCCCTGCACGAGCTGCGGCGGGACCGTCGCGGACGACGGCTACTGCGAGCAGTGCGGCGAGAAGGCCCAGGTCGAGCGCGACCACTGGGCCGAGCGGCCCGCACCGTGGGTCGCGGGCGTGTGCGACCGCGGCATCCGCCACGCGCGCAACGAGGACGCCATGGCGCTCGCCGCGTCGGGCGACCCGGCCACGGCCGGGCGCTTCGCAGCGCTCGTGGTGTGCGACGGGGTCTCGGCCGCGCCCGACTCGGACGTCGCGAGCCTCGCGGCCGCGCGTGCCGCCCGGGACGTGCTCGCGTCCGGCGGGCCCGACGGCGCCACCCCCGTCACGGGGGACGTCACCGAGCGCATCCAGGCCTGGCAGGCCCTCATGGTCGCGGCCTCGACGACCGCGAACGACGCCGTGCTGGTCGCGGTGGGTGACAAGGCCGAGCGGGCCGAGCCGCCGTCGTGCACGTTCGTCGCGGCCGTCGTGGACGGCCCGCTGATCGTCGCGGGATGGGTCGGCGACTCGCGCGCCTACTGGATCCCCGACGCCGGCACGGCCCGCCAGCTCAGCGTCGACGACTCGTGGGCGCACGAGCTGATGGCCATGGGCACCCCGCGCCACGTGGCCGAGAACTCGCCCCAGGCGCACGCGATCACGCGCTGGCTCGGGCCCGACTCGACCGACCCGGCCGCGCGGTGCGCCCCGACGGTCCCGGACTCGTCGGGCTGGCTGCTGGTCTGCTCGGACGGCCTGTGGAACTACTGCTCGGCGGCCGACGACCTCGCGGACCTCGTGCGCTCGACCGAGGCCACGACGGGGCGCGAGCCCCGGGCGCTGGCTGCCGAGCTCGTGCGCTGGGCCAACGCCCAGGGCGGCCGCGACAACATCACGGCGACCCTCGCCCGGTTCGAGGCGCTCCCCGCCTCGGCCACCTCCGATAACCTGCACACAGACGCTGTCACGGGCGACGAGCCCGCGACGCGCGCCCTCTGATCCACGAAGGAGCCCAGAACCCATGGCCGAGTTCTCCGCCGAGGTCTTCCAGAACGAGTTCCTGTCCGAGGGCGCCACGGATGTGCACGCCATCGTGACGGTGACCGCCCGAGGGGCAGGTCAGGCCGGCGCCGCGACCTCCGGGGGCGGCGTCGCCGAGATCATCATGGTCGACACGTCCGGCTCGATGTCGGGGCGCAACATGGAGTCCGCCAAGTACGCGGCGCAGGTCGCGGTCGACCAGATCCTCGACG
Source organism: Oerskovia sp. Root918 (assembly GCF_001428945.1). Taxonomy (NCBI): domain Bacteria; kingdom Bacillati; phylum Actinomycetota; class Actinomycetes; order Micrococcales; family Cellulomonadaceae; genus Oerskovia; species Oerskovia sp. Root918. The sequence continues at coordinate 97,351 of NZ_LMJG01000011.1, read as the reverse complement.
GGACCTGGTTCGCGATCGTCGGCGGCAGCCACGTCGCGCAGCGCGCGTTCCCCTACCCCAACGCGCGGGTCGCGATGGTCCAGATGGAGCCTGCGGCGCGCGAGGAGGCCAAGCGGGCCATCGCGATGATGAGCCCGTCGGGCGGCACCGCGATGAGCACGTGGCTCCAGCTCGCGGCCCAGCTCTTCGACACCGTGCCCCAGGCCGCCCAGCGCCACGCGATCCTGCTGACGGACGGCAAGAACGAGTCCGAGCCGCGCGAGAACCTCTCGCAGGTCGTGCGCAACGTGACCGGGAAGTTCCAGTGCGACGCGCGCGGCGTCGGGTCGCGCTGGCAGGTCGACGAGCTGCGCGAGATCTCGACGGCCCTGCTCGGGACGGTCGACCTGATCGCCGACCCGAGCGAGATCGCGGCCGACTTCTCGTCGCTCATCCAGAAGTCCATGTCGCGCGGCGTGGCCTCCGCGGACCTGCGCGTGTGGGCCCCGCAGGGCGCCCAGGTGCTGTTCGTCCGCCAGGTCGCCCCGACGGTCGAGGACCTCACGACGCGCCGCGCCGTGGTCAACCCGCTCACGGGCTCCTACCCCACGGGGTCGTGGGGCGACGAGACGCGCGACTACCACGTGGCCGTGCGCGTGGCCTCGAAGCCCGTGGGCTCCGAGCAGCTCGCGGCGCGCGTGCAGCTCGCCGTGAACGGCGAGGTGGTCTCGTCGGGTCTCGTCAAGGCCAAGTGGTCCGACGACGGCGCGCTCACCACGCGCATCAACCCCGAGGTCGCGCACTACACGGGTCAGGCCGAGCTCGCGTCCGCGATCCAGGAGGGCCTCGCGGCCAAGGCCGCGGGCGACGAGGCGACGGCCACGGTCAAGCTCGGCCGCGCGGTCCAGCTCGCGGCCGAGACGGGCAACGACGAGGCGACCTCGCGCCTGCGCAAGGTCGTGGAGATCGAGAGCGAGGAGCAGGGCACGGTGCGCCTCAAGCGCAACACCGACAAGCTCGACGAGATGGCCCTCGACACCGCCTCGACAAAGACCACGCGGGTCAAGCGATGAGCGCGATCTGCCCCAACGGGCACGCGTCCGAGTCGACCGACTACTGCGACGTGTGCGGCGAGCCCATGGCGGCTGCGTCGAGCGGCGCGTCGGGGGCCGTGTCCTCCGGCTCTGCGGGACCCGGCGCGACCGCCGCTGGTGCTGGTGAGGGTGCCGGAAGCGGCGAGCCGATCACGTGCCCGCACTGCTCGTTCCCGGCCGCGGCCGGTGCGCTGTTCTGCGAGAACTGCGGCTACGACTTCACGACGGGTTCGCTGCCCGAGCCCGCCGAGGCACCGTCGGCGGCGACCCCGGTCCCGGCAGGTGCGCCTGCCGGGGCGTCCGGGCCGTTCGCTCCCCCGGCGTCGTCGCTCGACCTGGACCCGGTCGCTCCCCCTGCGGGGTCGCCCGCGGCCGCGCCGTCCGCCGACCCGTTGTCGGCCCCGGCAGCCCTGACGCCGCCCGGGGGCGATCCCGGGGCGGGTGGCCCGTCGACTGCTGCGGTCGCCGCCGGTGACCCGGGGACGGGTCCGCTCGTCGCTCCCGGTGCTCCTGCCGACCCGGCAGACCCGGCCGAGGGCGAGGCGACGTCCGCACGGACGGGCGCGACGCCGTCGGGCACGGGGACGCACCTGCCCACCCCGCCCGTGCCGGGCGAGGACCAGTGGGTCGTCGAGGTGTGGATCGACCCCGACTGGTACCAGGCGCAGAAGGCCGAGGACCCGTTGCCGTCGGCCGGGCTGCCCGGTCTCGTGGTGCTGCGCGAGCGCAGCGTGCTCGTGGGGCGCCCGTCGGCCTCGCGCAACATCCACCCGCAGATCGACTGCGGCGCCGACTCGGGCGTCTCGCGTCGGCACTGCCAGCTCAACACCGACGGGCAGCGCTGGTGGGTCGAGGACCTCCAGTCGTCCAACGGGACGTACCTGAGCCCTGCGGGCGGCGAGCTGCCGATCGACCCGATCCCGGCCGGTCAGCGCCGCGAGGTCGCCGACGGCGACCGCATCTACCTCGGTGGGTGGACGCGGCTCGTGATCCGCAAGGCGATGCCTGGCGAGGTCTGACCCTGGTGGTGTGACGGGTGGCGCGGTCACCGGCTGAGGCCGGGGCCGCGCCACTGGTCGTCGTGGGCGTGTCGCTTCTGGCGCGTGCGATCAGGTCGGACGCGGCCCGACGGCGGGCGCGGCTGCCACGTTGGGCGCGCCCTTCCACTCTCCCTGGAGGTGGGATGCGTTGTTCGCGCAGCCGCAACAATGGTGGTGGCTGCGCGAACGACACCTCCCACCCCAGGGGCCGTCCCCACCGGGACGGGGTGTGCCCGGACGTCCAGGCACATCGAGGAGCGGATCCTCGCCCTCGAGGGGGCAAGATGCCGGTATGAGCACAGCATCAGCGGGCCCTCGATCCGGCTACGCTCTCGAGGTTTTGCGCTACGACAGGTCCACCGCCCTGTGGTGGGGTGAGGGCGCCGATGGCGGCGACGTCGTCGCGACCCGGAGCGGCAGGGTGCTCACGTGGGCGAGCCCCGAGGACTGCTTCTCAGCAACCGCCGTCGAGGGCTGGGACGTGGCGGACGACGAGACGACGCGGACGGACCTGACTCCTGCCCTCGAGTGGCTCGCTCGCCGGCGAGCCCTCGACGCCGAGGCGGCTCTCGACGCATGGAACCTGGCTGGCGACATGGCGCGCAGCACGGGAACGCCCTGGGGAGACCGTGGGCGCGTCGCGGACGCCTGCCACCGCAAGCTCACCGTGGCGTGCGTCCCGTGGCTCGTCGGGCAGGACGACTGCTCACCCCGGTGGACCGTGACCGAGGAGCGTTACCTGCGCAGGCGGGTCGGTGCGGCGATCGCGCTGTTCGACCAGCAGGTCGTGGGGCGTCGCCGCCAGCGCCCGTAGGCCTACCCCCGGCGACCATGCCGAGACGATTCCTCAAGCCAGGGCCCTGCGAGGCCACACCGGTTGGAGGTTTCCTCCAACCGGTTGTCGACTTCCGCCAACGCTCCCAGCACTCCGTGATCCATGGCGCCGACGCACCAGCGCCCCGTCCCCGACAAGAGTGGACACGTGCCACCCGGCACCTCACGCCCTTCCCGAGGAGACCCCGTGGCCCGCCCAGTGCGCACCGACCTGCCCGCAGACCTGCCCGCTGACGTGCCCGGCAGCGAGCACCCCGACGTGCCGACCGCGCCGGACCAGCCGGCCGCGGCCCTGGACCCTGCCTCCTCCCGCTGGCGCCTCTCCGCCGCCGACGCCGCCCGCATCGCGACCTTCGCCGCGCTCACCGCGGTCCTCGGCATGCCCGGCTCGCTGGCCCTGTTCGGCAACGCCGTCCCGATCACGCTCCAGACCCTGGGCGTCATGCTCGCCGGAGCCCTCCTGGGCGCGTGGCGCGGCGCGCTCGCGATGCTCGCGTTCCTGGCCCTGGTCGCGGCGGGCCTCCCGCTCCTGTCGGGCGGCCGCGGCGGCCCTGCGGTCTTCGTGGGCCCGTCGGCGGGCTATCTGATCGGGTTCGTGGTGGGAGCAGCGGTCGTCGGCCTGATCGTCGAGCGGTTCCGCACCCTGACGTTCTGGCGGGTCCTGGCCGCGAGCGTCGTGGGCGGCATGCTCGTCATGTACGCCCTGGGCATCCCGCTCCAGGCGCTCGTCACGGGCTTCCCCCTCCAGACCGTCGCGACCGGCTCGCTCATGTACCTCCCGGGCGACGTCGTCAAGGCCGTGATCGCGGCCTCGGTCACGGTCGGCGTGGTCCGCGCCTACCCCGCCGCGTCGCCCCTGCGCCGCGCCGAGCGCGCCTCCGGGCAGCAGCCCGCCGCGAGCCCCGCGGCCTGATCGACCTACGATCCCCTCATGCCCGTCGCCCACGCCGTCATCGCGCACGCCCGCAGCTCCGCAGGGGGTCGCTGCGCGCTGCGCTCACCGGAGCGCTCCCGCACCTACCGAGCCCTCGCCGCCGACGTCGCGGCGGGAGCAGAGTTCCTGCGGGCGACCGGGACGGTCGTGGGCGATGTCGTCGCGATCTCGCTGCCCGACCCGGTCGACCTCCTCACGGCCCTCCTCGCGGTCGACCTCGCGGGCGCGACTCCCCTGGTCTGCGACCACACGTGGTCGCGCGCCCAGCGCGCCGAGGTCCTGCGGACGATCGCCCCGGCGGGCTTCGTCGAGGTCCCGCTCCCGCGCGGCAGCGCCGCGGACGCGCTCGCCCCGCTGAGCGCCCCGGTCACGAGCAGCCTGCCCGACGACGTCGCTCCCCCCGAGCCCTCGGCCTCGGCCCTCGCGTGGGCCGGGTTCTCGTCGGGGAGCACGGGTCGCCCGCGCGCGGTCGCCCGCACCCGCGACTCCTGGGCAAGGTCCTTCCCTGCGGCCGCGCGCCTCACGGGCACCCGACCCGAGGACACCGTGCTGGTGCCCGGCCCGCTCGCGTCCTCGCTCTACTGCTTCGCGGCAGTGCATGCGCTCTCGACGGGGGCGTGCGTCCAGCTCGCCACGGGGGCCGCCGCGATCACCACGGCCCTGGCGACCTCCGACGTCGTGCACCTCGTCCCCTCGGCGCTCGAACCGATCCTCGACGCGATCGAGGCGGGTGCTCCGAGCCGCCTGCGGACCGCCGTGGTCGGCGGCGCCTCGCTCCCCGCGGACGTGCGCGAGCGCGCGGGGCGCGCCGGGGTCGGCGTCGTGACCTACTACGGGGCCGTCGAGCTGTCGTTCGTCGCGATCGACACCGACGGCACGGGCCTCCGCCCCTTCCCCGGGGTCGAGGTCGAGGTGCGCGAGCTGCCCGGCGCCACGCTCGGCGAGGTCTGGGTGCGGTCGCCGTGGGTCGCGCAGGGCTACCTCGCGCGCGCGACCGGCCCGTTCCGCCGCGAGGGCGAGTGGTCGACCGTGGGCGACCTCGCGGAGCTCCCCACCCCCACCCACCCGGACACCCCCCTGGTCCTGCGCGGGCGCGGTGACGGCGCGATCCTCACGGGGGGCGCGACCGTGGTCCCGGAGGACGTCGAGGTCGTGCTGCGCGCGATCCCGGGCGTCGAGGACGTCGTGGTCGTCGGGACCCCGCACCGCCGCCTGGGCGCGGTCGTGACGGCCGTGGTCCAGTGCGCCGACCGCCCAGGCCTGCGCGCCCACCTCGAACGGGTCGCCCGGGCCTCGCTCTCCACGGCCCAGCGCCCGCGGCGCTGGTACGGCGTGCGCGAGCTGCCGCGGACGCCGTCGGGCAAGGCGGCACGTGGCGCGATCAGCGAGGCGCTGCTGTCGGGCGGCCCCGCGTACGAGGCGCTGCGGTGAGCGCGTCCCCCGACTCCCCCGTGGTCGTCGCCGCGCGGCGGACCTGGATCGGCACGGCGAACCACGGGCACGCCCACCTCTCGGCGACCGACCTCGCCGCCCCCGTCCTCGGCGCGGTGCTCGCCGACCTCCCGGCGGGCCACGGGCTGGGCGTCGAGGACGTCGTGCTCGGGAACTGCACGGGACCCGGCGGGAACCTCGCCCGCGTCGCGGTCCTCGCCGCCGCCCTGCGCGACCCCGCAGGCCCGCTGACCGACCGCGTGCCCGGCCTCACGATCGACCGGCAGTGCGGCAGCGGCCTGGCGGCGATCCTGCTCGCGGCCCAGGGCGTCCGCGCCGGCGACGGCGACGGCGACCTGGTCCTGGCCGGAGGCGTGGAGAGCGCCTCGACCGCCCCGCTGCGCGCTCACCGCCCGCCCCGCGGATCGGGGGCCCCGCCCGTGCCCTACGACCGCGCCCCGTTCACCCCGGCCGCGCTCGGCGACCCCGACATGGGCGCCGCGGCCGACGTCCTGGCCCGCGAGCGCGGCCTCGGCCGCGAGCGCCAGGACGCCTACGCCGCCCGCTCGCACGCCCGCGCCCTGGCCGCGCACGCCGAGGGCCGCTTCGACGCGGAGGTCGTCCCGGTCGGCGGCCTCACCCGCGACGAGCGCGCCCGCAGGCTCGATCCCGCGCTGCTCGCGCGCCTCCCGTCCGCCTTCACGCCCGGCGGCTCCGTGACCGCGGGCACAGCGAGCCCGGTCAGCGACGGGGCCGCGGCCGTCGCGATCGTCCCCGAGCACGTGCGGGCACGGCTGGGCCTGCCGGGTCTGCGGCTCGTGGGCGGCCTGACGCGCGGCTGCGACCCACGCCTGCCCGGGTGGGGCCCGGTCCCGGCGGTGCGCGAGCTGCTCGCCCGCACGGGCCGCACCACGGGCGACCTCGCGGCGGTCGAGCTCGTCGAGGCCTTCGCTGCGCAGGTCCTGGCGTTCACCGACGCGCTCCGCCTGCCCGACGACGACGCGCGCCTCTGCGCGGACGGCGGCGCCCTGGCCCTGGGGCACCCGTGGGGGGCGAGCGGAGCGGTGTCGGTCGTGCGGCTGTTCAGCAGGCTCGTACGCGCAGAGGCCCCGACCGGTGCGCTCGGCCTCGCGGCGGCCGCGGTGGGCGGCGGCCTGGGAGTGGCGGCGTTGTTCGAGGTCGTCCGATGAGCTGGTTGCGCACGCGGCGGTCCACGGGCACCGGTCCGGGTGCCGACGGCGTGCGGCCTGGTTCCGGTGCCACCACCGCAGCCGATCGGCGGCCGGCCGTCGGTCCGACGACCACGGCGACCGCTCCACCCGAGGTGGGCTGCGTCGTCGGGCTCGAGGACGTGCACGTGCGCCTGGGCGAGCGCGACGTCCTGCGCGGGGTCACCACGGAGCTGCGCGAGCGACGCATCGGGATCGTGGGGGCCAACGGCTCGGGCAAGAGCACCCTGGCCCGGCTGCTCAACGGGCTCGTCCTGCCCACGCGCGGCAGCGTCCGGGTCGACGGCCTGGACACCCGCCGCTCGGGCGCCCAGGTGCGCCGGCGCGTGGGCTTCGTGTTCTCCGACCCCGACGCCCAGATCGTCATGCCGACCGTGGCCGAGGACGTCGCCTACTCGCTGCGCCGCAGCGAGCACGACCGTCCCGCGCGCGACCGGCTCGTCGCCGACTGGCTCGCGCGCCACGGCCTCGACGGGCACGCCGACCACCCCGCGCACCTGCTCTCGGGCGGTCAGAAGCAGCTCCTCGCCCTCACGTCGGTGCTCGTCAGCGGGCCGCGCCTCGTGGTGGCCGACGAGCCCACGACGCTGCTCGACCTGCGCAACACGCGTCGCGTCGCGTCGCTGCTCGCCGAGATCCCGCAGCAGGTCGTGCTCGTCTCGCACGACCTCGATCTCATGGCAGGCTACGACCGCGTCCTCGTGGTCGACGAGGGTCAGGTCGTTGCCGACGACGAACCCGCTCCCGCGATCGCGTACTACCGCCGGCTCCTGGACGACCGGCCGTGAGCGGGTCGAGCCCGGCCGCCGTCACGGACGTCCCGCGAGGTGGGCCCCGCTCCGCCCCGACGAGCACAGCACGGGGCGCGACGGGTCACGCGGCCGGAGCCTACGTCGTCGGGCGCTCTTTGCTGCACCGCGCCCCCGCCGGACCCAAGCTCGCGGCCCTCATGCTCTGCTCGCTCGCCCTGCTGCTGGTCCGCTCCCCGCTGGGCGTGGGTCTCGCCGCGCTCGCGGTCGCAGGCCTCTACGCGCTCTCCGGCGTCGGCCGGCGCGCCGCGTGGGGGCAGGTGCGGCCCCTGCGTGTGTTCGTGCCCGTGCTCTTCGCGCTCCAGTGGTGGCTCATGGATCTCACCTCCGCGGCCGTGCTCAGCGCGCGGCTCGTGGTCCTCGTGGCGCTCGCGGGCCTCGTCACGTGCACCACGCGGGTCGGCGACCTGCTCGGGGCGATCGAGCGCGGGCTCGCTCCCCTGGGGCGCGTGGGCGTGGACGTCGAGCGCATCGCGCTGGTGCTCGCCCTCGCGCTGCGCAGCGTGCCCGTGATCGCCGACCTCGCAGCGCGGGTCCGCGACGCGCAGCGGGCGCGCGGGCACGAGCGCGACGTCCGCGCGTTCGCCGTGCCGCTCGTCGTGGGCGCGATGCGGCAGGCCGACGCACTGGGCGAGGCCCTGCGCGCTCGCGGGTTCGACGACTGAGGTCGCCACCTGCGGATCAGTCGGGCCGGTCGCCGGGGTCCGAGGCCCGCTGGAACCGCTGGGCGAGCTCACCGAAGGCCAGCCGGAGCTCCTGCGGGTGCAGGACGTGCACGTCGGCCTCGAGACGTCCGAGGAGCGAGGCCAGCGCGGTCCACGACCACGACCCCACCTCGACGCTGCACTTGTCGGGCCCCAGGTCCTCGACCACGCCGTCCTCGACGAACGGCGCCACGTCCCGGGCCGGCAGGTCGACGACGACCTTCCCGCGGCACGGCCAGTCGTTCGCGTGCCGTCCGGTGAACCGCGCAGCGACGAACTCCTGGACGTCGCCCCCGGGGACCTCGCGCGGCGTGAACCGCGGGCCCGTGTGCAGGCGGGCGTGACGTGGGTGCTCGACGTCGAGGTCGCCTGGAACGCCTGAGCCGCCGCCGACCGCCTCGTGCCTCAGGCCCGGCGCTGCGCCAACCAGTCGATCGCGACGAACCCCTGCCGCCGTTGGAACGCGCGCAAGGTCGGCATGTTCTGCGGTGCGGGGTGCCGTGCGGCGTCGAAGAAGTAGCCCGCGAGCCCCGCGAGGAAGGCGTCGACGTGGTCGCGTGTCGCCCCGCGGAAGAGCGGGTGCGAGGACGCGATCGCGTCGACGTCGACCGTGCTGTCGTTGACGCGCGCGTCGAGCAGCAGGGTCAGGGCGTCGACCCATCGGGCGCCCGTCCCGGCCCACGGCCAGTCGACGACCCACACGCGTGAGGACTGGTCGACCAGCACGTTGTCGAAGCGGAGGTCGAGGTGGACGAGCCGGTCGCCGTGCGCGGCCTGCGCGGCCGTCGCCGCGAGCGCCTCGAGCTCGTCGAGGTGCTCGAGCGCCCAGGCGGGCAGCCCCGCCAGGTGGTCGTCGGCGCGCAGCCGTGACCAGCCCTCGAACGTGGGGGCGAGCTCGGTCGTCGCGTCGGGGAACGGTGAGGTGCCGGACCCGTCGCGGACCACGGGGAGCTCGAGCAGGGCGCCGAGCACCGCGATGAGCTCGCGGCGCTCGGGCGGCAGGTCGGGGTGCCGGCCCTCGACGTCCTCGACGACGAGCGCGACCCACTCGTCGCTCTCGTGCGCCCCCAGGAGCCGGGGCGCGGGGGCCGCGCCGGGCAGGCGGCGCAGCACGTCGAGCTCGCGCCGATGGATGTCGTACGCGTCGGCGTTGCGCGATCGGCTCACGGCCTTGACGAAGGCGCGCGCGCCCGAGGCGGTGCGCACGCGGTCGGCGCTGCCGGGCGAGTAGCCCTGAACCTGGCTCGTGGCGAAGACCACCGGGCTCCCCAGGATCTCCTCGACGTCCGTGCGCACCTGCGGTGCGAGCTCCTGCCAGGTCGTGCGCCGCGTCGAGTCCACCCGGTGAGACTAGTGGTCGGGCCGGGGCGACGGTGGAGGCGCGCGCCCGCGAGTCGGCGGGACATCTCTGGCATCGACCGGTCGGCAGGACGACGGGCCGGCATCGGCCGCGCTCCTGCCCCACGACGCCACCGAGGCCGCGGACCCGTTGTCAGAACGTGGTCGGGGCAGAGCCCGGCCACGTTCTGACAACTCGCCGCAGCAAGGGGCGAGACGGCCGGTTCGTCCCCTCCGCCCCACTCGTCACCCGGCCGCCCCCGTCACGTCGGGCGCCGTTCACCGACGCGACACCCGCCCCGCCTAGGTTCCGAGCGTCTGCCCTGCACCCTGCAGGGCCATCGGAACGAGGAGCACGGAATGCGCGTGGTTCACCAGTCCCGCCTGCGTCACCCGAGGTCGGCCGGGATCGTGGCTGCCGGCCTCACGGTCGCCGTCGCTGCCGGGACGTTCGGGGTCGTCGGCACCGCCGTCGCCGCCCCCGACCCGTCCGTCCCCCCTGCTGTCACCCTCTCGCCGCTCGGCACGTACTCCACGGGCCAGCTCGACGAGTCCGCTGCGGAGATCGTCGCGTTCCACGCGGCCTCCCAGCGCCTGTTCGTCGTCAACGCCCAGTCCGGGAAGGTCGACGTCCTCGACGCCCAGGACCCCACGGCCCCGACCCGCCTGTTCGAGCTCGAGCTCGCGGTCGGCGGCACGGCCGCCGCGGACGGCTCGGTCGTCGCGGCCGACGCCGTCGTGAACTCGGTCGCGATCCGTCCCGACGGCCTCGCCGTCGCCGCGGTCGAGTCCGGTACCAAGACCGACGACGGGTGGCTCGTGTTCTTCGACGCCGCCGCGCCCGTGACCACGCCGGGAGCCGCCCCCGCGTCCGCGATCCTCGGCGCCGTGCGCGTGGGCGCGCTGCCCGACATGGTGACGTTCTCGCCCGACGGCACGCGCATCGCGGTCGCGAACGAGGGCGAGCCCGCGGACGACTACAGCGTCGACCCCGAGGGCTCGATCTCGATCGTCACGGCCCCCGCGAGCCTCGCGAGCGCCGCCCAGGGCGACGTCCGCACCGCGACGTTCCACGCGTTCGAGGCCGGCGGCTCCAGGACGCTGCCGGCCGGTGTCCGGGTGTTCGGCGGCCGCGAAGCCGCGGGCACGGGCGTCCCCCAGCGGCCCGTCTCGGAGAACCTCGAGCCCGAGTACATCGCCTGGGACGCGACCGGCACGGTCGCCTACGCGAGCGTGCAGGAGGCGAACGCGCTCGCGGTCGTCGACGTCGCGAGCGCGACCGTGACCGACCTGCTGCCGCTCGGGACGCAGGACCACCTCGCCGCGGGCAAGGGGCTCGACGCGTCCGACAAGGACGGGAAGATCGACATCCGCTCCTGGCCCGTCAAGGGCCTCTACCAGCCCGACACGATCGCCTCGTACCAGGCGGGCGGCGCGACCTACCTCGTGACCGCGAACGAGGGCGACTCGCGCGACTGGAAGGCCTGGTCCGAGGTCAAGCGCGTCAAGGACCTCGGCAAGAAGGGCGTGCCCGGCCTGTGCGCCGACGCGTTCTCGTCGTTCGTCGGCGCGTCCGGCAACCCCGCGACGCTCGCCGACCTCACCGCGGACGCCCACCTGGGCCGGCTCAACATCAGCACCGCGAGCGGCCTGCGCGCCGACGGCTCGTGCTACGAGGAGCTGTACTCGTACGGGTCGCGCTCGTTCTCGATCTGGTCGACCGACGGCCGCCAGGTCTTCGACTCGGGCGACGCGTTCGAGCAGCTCGTGGCCTCGGTCGAGCCCGGGTTCTTCAACTCGAACCACACCGAGTCCGGGTTCGACGGGCGCAGCGACGACAAGGGGCCCGAGCCCGAGGGGCTCACCCTGGGTGAGGTCGGCGGACGCACGTACGCGTTCATCGGCTTCGAGCGCGTGGGCGGGATCGCGGTCTTCGACGTGACCGACCCCGCGCAGGCGACTTACGTCTCCTACGTCAACAACCGCAGCTTCTCCGTGAGCGCCGAGGCGACGCCCGAGAAGCTCGCCGAGGCCGGCGACCTGGGTCCTGAGGGCCTCACGTTCGTCCCGGCGAGCGACTCGCCCACGGGCGCGCCGCTCCTCGCCGTCGGGAACGAGGTCTCGGGCACCACGACGTTCTACGGCGTCGACGTGCCCGGCGCCGAGCCCGGAGACGGCCAGATCGACCTCACGGTCACCATCCCGGCCGCGCCCGTCGAGCCGGGCGAGTTCGTCTGGACGATCGACGGTGGCGCCCGCGTGGTCGACCTCGGCACGGCCCGGCTCGCGGGCGACCACCTCGCAGCGACCGGCCGCCTGGGCGCCGTGACGGTGACGGACACCCGAGCGACCGCCCCCGCCTGGTCCGTCTCGGCGCAGGTCGGGGACTTCACCACGACCGCCGGGGCGCGCACGCTCCCCGGCAAGCACCTCGGGTGGACGCCCGCACTGGTCACGGCCGGCGGCGGGACGCTCGCCGGCGCTCCGGTGGCCTCGGGCCTGGTGAGCGGCAACGGCCTGGCCGACTCCGCCCTGCTCGGGTCCGCAGCGGCCGGGCACGAGCCGGGCAGCGCGGTCCTCGGGGCCGACCTGGACCTGCGCTTCCCGGTCGACGCGGCGGCCGGGACGTACACGGCCACGCTGACCCTCACGGCGATCGGCTGACCGACATGACCCGTCGCATCGTGCACACCGGCACGGCGACCTTCCCGTCCCGCAGCGCGGCGGGTCCCGTGCGCGGTGTCGCGGCGGCGCTCCTGCTCGGGGCGGTGGCAGCGCTGCTGTCCGCCGCCCCGGCCGGCGCCACGGCTCAGCCCGTCGCTCTGCCGGTGACCTGGGGCGTCGCCCCTGCCTCCGCCCCGACCTTCGACTTCGCCCTGGAACCCGGCGCGACCCTCACCGACCAGCTCGTCGTGACCAACCACGGCGAGGTCCCGCTCGACCTCGCGGTCTACGCCGCGGACGCCTTCACCTCACCTACGGGAGCGCTCGACGTCCTGCCCGCCGGCACACCGTCCGAGGACCTGGGCGCCTGGATCTCGACCGACGTCCCGCAGGTCCTGGTCGCCCCCGGTGAGCGCGTGGCGGTCCCCTTCACCCTCACGGTCCCGGCCGACGCCACGCCGGGCGACCACACGGCCGCGGTCGTGACCTCGCTCGTGACGGGCGCGGGCGCGGGCGCGGGAGCGGGTGGGGTCGCGGTCGACCGGCGCCTCGGCACACGAGTCCTGGTCCGCGTCGCGGGCGACCTCGCCCCGTCCGCGACCGTCACGAACGTCGACGCCGACTACGCCGGGTCGTGGAACCCCGCCGGCACGGGCGACGCGCACCTCACGTTCACGGTGACCAACACGGGCAACGTGCGTCTCACGGGCCCGCTCGCGGCGACGGTCGCCGGCCCCATGGGTGTCGGGGCCGTCTCGGTCCCGCTGGGCGACCTGCCCGAGCTCCTGCCCGGCGACGCGATCACCCTCACGGGCACCGCGACGGGGGTCGCGCCGCTCGGGCGCCTGTCGGCGTCGGTCGCGCTCGCGCCCGTGGTCGCCACGACGGCGACCACCACCCTGCCCGACGACGCCACCTCCCACGCCCTCGACCCCGCCACGGGCGAGGCTCACCTGTGGGCGGTCCCGTGGTCGGTGCTCGCGGTGGCGACCCTCCTGGTGGGTGCGGTGCTCGCGTGGCGGACGCTGCGCCGTCGGGCACGCGTGCGCTTCGAGGCTGCGGTCCAGGACGCGCTCGCGGCCGCCTGACCGCCTGACCGCGCCACGGCCTGTTCCGGACCGCCACCGGCAGCCACGCACGGCCCCGGACGGACACCGAGCACCCCGGCACGTGTTGTCAGAAGTGGGCCGAGGTATCCCCCGGCCCACTTCTGACAACCCATCCGTGGCAGGTCGTTGCGGCGACCGGCTCGCGGTCCTCACCCCTCGGTCGCCGGCCCCCCAGCCGCCAACCGTCAGCTCTCAGCCCTCAGCCGTCGCCCCGGCCACCGCAGCCTCCTCGGCCGCCGACGCACGCGACCCCTTGAGCGAGAGCAGCATCGAGACGGCGAGCCCGGCCGCGGTCAGCCCGACCAGCAGGCGGTAGTCGACGACCCCGACGACGGCCGCCGCGACCACGGTCATGACGAGCTGCGGGACGTTGAGCAGCATGTTCGTCGCTGCCGACGTGCGCCCCTGGAGCGTGGCCGGCGTCTTGAGCTGGCGCTCGGTGACGAACCCGACGATCGCCCACGTGACCCCCAGGCCGATCGCGCCCATGCCCACGACGATCGCCACGAGGTTCGTGCCCAGCGCGGGCAGGATGCCGAGCGTCACGATCCCGAGCGCGAGCGCGACCAGTCGCTGCGACCCGATCCGCTTGATCATGCGCGCGGCCGTGAGACCCGCGACGATCGCCGTGACGCCCTGGACGCTCGAGATGGGCCCGAGCATCTCCGGCCCCAGCCCCAGGCCTCTCTCGATGATCGCGAAGCTCACCGCGTTGAGCACACCCACGGCCCCGAACCCGACCGCGAGCGCCACCGTCAGGACGCCGAGCGGGGCGGTGCGGAAAAGGTGTCGGAACCCCGCCGTGACCTCGGCGAGGAACGGCTCGCGCTCGTCCTGCGGTGTCGGCGGGGTCTCCACGAGCACGATCCGGGACACGAAGAACGCCGCGACCACGAACGCGACCACGGCCGAGACCACGAGGGGCAGCGGCCCGACCGCGACGTACACACCAGCGCCGATGACGGGCATGACGAGGCGGAACGTCTGGTCGATCGTCGTGAGCCGGCCGTTGGCAGCCCCCAGGGCCTCGTCGGGCAGGAGGTCGCGGATGAGCCCCGACTGGGCCGCGGCCGTCGCGAACCCGATCCCCGAGTACAGGACCGTGACCACGAAGATCAGCCAGACCTGCCCAGGACCGCGCACGGCGAACAACGAGAGCAGCGAGACCGCGCCGACGAGGTAGGCCACGATCATCATGCGGCGGCGCGAGACGCGGTCGGCGACCTGGCCGAGCAGCGGCGAGACGAGCGCCGGGAGGCCCAGGGCCGCGAAGACCAGGCCCGCGGTGCCGTTCGAGCCCGTGAGGTCCTTGACCCACACCGCGAAGATGATCGCGAGGACCGAGTCCGCGAAGTTCGTGAATCCCCACGCGACCGTGAGGAAGCGGAAGGGCCGGGTACGCAGCGCCTGCTTGACCAGGGTCGCCTCGTCGGTGGTCGTGCTCATACGCGGGGCTCCTCGCCGGTCGGCAGCTCGACCGTGACCGGCCCGTCCGCGGGCGTGCCCGGGGTCCGGGCCGCGGGGCTCCCGGCGTCCGCCGGCGCGTCGGGGTCGAACGGGTCCGCGTTGACGACGCCGAAGAACCGCGCGGGCCGCGATCCCTCGGGGCGCAGCTCGGGGTGCGTCCAGCGACCTTCGAAGCGGTCCGTGATCGCCTGGAGCTCGCGCGAGAGCTCGGTCAGCTCCTCGGGCGTCGCCCAGAACGAGCTCTTGGTCATGACCGAGGCGAGCAGCCACTCGTGGGGCTGGCGGGGCGCGCTGTCGATCCAGTGCGCGACCCGCGCTGCCTCCTGGTCGACGATGATCCGCGCGAGCTCGCCCGCGGCCCGCAGCGACTCGGGCTGCTCAGGGTCGTAGCGGCTGGTCCGTCCGGTGCCCACGGGCTTCCACGGCTTCTCGCGACCGACCCGCTCGGCGGGCTCGACGAACCCGTACTTGGCGAGCATGCGCAGGTGGAACGAGCAGCTCGCGACCGACTCCCCCGTGACCTCGGCGCAGCGCGTGGCCGTGGCCTGGCCCTCGTCGTCGAGCAGGTCGAGGATCGCGAGGCGCAGCGGGTGCGCCAGGGCCCGGATGCGCTCCGGGTCGGAGGTCGTGACGGCCTCGTCGCGCTGCGCCGGGGCCGGGGCCTGTGCGGGCGGGTGCGCGACGTCGTCGGGCGGGGTGCTGGCTGGCATGCCGCCACCCTACGACTCTAAAGAAGTCTTGCGCAAGAGTTCTTTAGAATGCTCCCGGCTCGAGCGGCCGACTCCCGTCGCGCAGCTCGCCGCCCGACGTGGCACCGCCGGCCCCGTCTGCCCCGTCGGCCCCGCCGGCGAACGCCGCCTGCGCCCAGGTGGCGTCACGTCAACAGGCGACGGCGGTAGCCCTCGGCCACCGCCGAGGCCCGATCGCGGACGCCCAGCTTGTCGTAGACGTGCTGCAGATGGGTCTTGATGCTCGCCTCGCCGATGAACAGCGTCGCAGCGGCCTCCCGGTTCGAGCTGCCGTTCGCGACCAGCTGCAGCACCTCCTTCTCGCGATCGGTCAGCGTGCCCGCGCCGGGCCTGCGTACCTGGCCCATGAGGTGCTGCGTCACCGACGGCGCGAGCACCGACTCTCCGCGCGCGGCCGCACGGACCGCTCGCATCAGCTCGTCGGGCAGCGCATCCTTCAGGAGATAGCCGATCGCCCCCGCCTCGATCGCCGGCAGCACGTCGCTCTCGCTGTCGAAGGTGGTCAGGACCAGCACCCGGGCATCCGGCGCCCGCTCACGCAGGGCCGCCGTCGCGGCGACGCCGTCCATCCTGGGCATCCGAAGGTCCATGAGCACGACGTCCGCAGCCAGCGCCGTCGCCCGTTCGACGCCCTCGGCGCCGTCGCCGGCCTCACCGACCACCACGATGTCCTCGACGTCCGCGAAGGTGTCACGCAGGCCGCCTCTCACGATCGGATGGTCGTCGACGATCACCAGTCGAATCATCGGTCCGTCTCCTCCGTCGCTCGCGCGCCCCCGGGAGCGATCGCCGGGACGCGCGCGCTGACGGACGTCCCTTCGCCCGGCGTGCTCTGCACCTCGATGTGACCGCCGACGCCCCGGATGCGCTGGCGCATGCTCGTCAGGCCGAACCCGGCCCCGCTCCCTCTCACGAACCCGCGTCCGTCGTCCCGCACGTCCAGCAGCACCTCGGGGCCCGTGTACGAGAGCGTGACGCCGACGCGCGAGGCCTCGGCGTGCTTCGCCACGTTGGTCAGCGACTCCTGCGCGACCCGGAAGAGCGACACCTCGATCGCCGGGCTCAGCGGCTCGCGGGTGCCGGTGACCTCCACCTGCGCACTGATCCCCTGGTCCTGCGACCATCGTTCGGTCAACGTGCGCAGCGCGTCGGGAAGGTGCGCTCGGCCGAGCTCCCGAGGAGCGAGCGCCTGCACGGACCGTCTGGCCTCGGTCAGGCTGCTGCGCGCGAGCCGGAGCGCGCGCTCGACGTGCTCGTCCTTCTCACCCCGTGCCCCGGCGGAACGCTCCGCGGCCTGGAGCTGCGTGATGATGCCGGCGAGCCCCTGGGCCAGGGTGTCGTGGATCTCGCCGGCCAGCCGCTGCCGCTCGTCGTGCGCCCCGGACTCCCGGGCCTGAGCGACGAGCTGGGCGTGGAGCCCGGCGTTCTCGTGCAGCGCCGCCTCGAGCCGCTCGACGAGCTCCTCGCGCTTGCGCTCCTCCGGCTCGCTCCGCGCCGTCAGCAGGATCCCCACCCCGATCGCCGCGGTCTGCACCGCGACGATCAGGAGGAGCTCCGCGAGCACCTCCGGGGTCGGGTCGACCCACACGCTCATCGCCGAGCCGTTGAGTGCCACGGAGGTGGCCAGCACCGCGAGCACGCCCACGGGCCACGGTCTGAGGAGGTACGCCTGGAAGAAGCACGCGACCGTGAAGACGAGGAACACGTCGGAGTACGTCATCAGGGCGACGCACAGCGCCAGCAGCCCGACGAAGTAGATGCCGGCCGGCACCGGCCGGAGCGCCCTGCGCCGCAGGGGCAGCGTCTGCCCGAACAGCACCCACAGGGCCGAGACCGCGACCAGCCCGAGGACGGAGGCGCCCTCGGGCCAGAAGCGTTCACCGGAGGCCGGCAGCACCTGCGAGAAGTAGATCGCCGTCGAGATCGTCAGCAGGAGCCACGGCGTGACCAGCTGCAGGAGGTCCCAGACCCGCAGCTGCTCCTTCCTCCAGGCCAACCGGGAGCGGTGCGCGATCTCCGCCTCTTCCGCGACCGTGGATTCGAGCGTCGCAGGGATCGGCCGCTCGTCGGCCCCGACGTCCCCCATCTTCGACACCTACTCCCAGCGGAAGAGTCGTGCGGCGATCGCGCTCGCGATCACCGCGATACCCGCCATCATGGCGATCTGCAGCCAGAACGGCTGCCCGCCGGCGGTGGCGGTGATCTCGCCCGCCTCGGTGGACCACGCAGCGGTGAGCGCCTGCAGCCCGGGCGGGACGACCTCACCGACCTCGCGCAGCGCGTCGGGCATGAGGACACGGGGCAGGAAGGCCCCGCCGAAGAACATTAGCGCAACGAGAAGGAGGGTGCCGATCTGGTTCGCGGCGCTGCTCGTGCGGACCACGGCGGCGGAGATCAGGCCGATCCCGAGCAGTGCCGCATAGCCGACGACGAAGGCGACGACGAACTCCAGCGGCCGCTCGGGCGGTGCGATGTCCAGCACCGCCCACGCGAAGAAGATCAAGAGCACCGCAGAGACGACCACGGAGCCGAACGCCACGATCATCTGTGCGGACAGGATGCTGCGCGGATGCGCCGGAGTGGTCGACAGCCTGCGCAGGATGCCGCGCTCCCGGTAGGTCGCGATCACCACCGGGACGTGCTGCACGGCGATCATCACCATGCCGAACACCAGTGCGGTCGGAGCCCAGACGTCGATGGCTCGGAGCCCACCGGTCTCCGGCGTCACCTCGCCGAGCGCCGGGACGGCCCCCAGCCCGAGCAGCAGTCCCGTCGGGAACAGCACGCCGAAGACCACGGTGGCCGAGTCGCGGAGGAAGAGCTTCGTCTCGACCGTGACCATCTTCAGGCGAGCGCGCATCAGCCGACCTTCCTCTCGGAGCCTTCGGTGGATTCCGGGGCGCGTCCCGTGAAGGCCACGAACGCGTCGTCGAGGGTGCGCTGGTCGACGCGGAGGTCTTCCACGACGACCTGCGCCCGGGCGAGCGCACCTGCGACGCCGCTCACGAGCTGCCCCCTGCCGGTGACCAGCCAGGAGCCCTCGACGACCTCGACACCGCTCACCTCGGGAAGCTCGGTGAGGATGCTCCTGTCCAGCGGCCGGCTCACACGGAACCGGATCTGCTGCTCCGCGGTCGCCTGCGCGATCAGCCCCGCGGGCGTGTCCACCGCGACGACCCGGCCGCCGTCGATCACGGCGATCCGGTCGCTGAGGCGCTCCGCCTCGTCCATGAAGTGCGTCACGAGGAGGATCGTGACGCCTGTGTCACGGACCCGTTCGACGAGGCTCCAGGTGTCCCGCCTCGCCTGCGGGTCCAGGCCCGTCGTGAGCTCGTCGAGGATCGCGACCTTCGGGTTGCCGACCAGGGCGAGCGCGATCGAGAGCCGCTGCTTCTGCCCTCCCGAGAGCGCCTTGTACCGCGTGCTGCGCTTCTCGGTGAGACCGAGCAGCTCCATGAGCTCGCGCCAGTCGACGGGGTCCCGGTAGAAGGAGCTGTAGAGATCGAGCGCCTCGGAGACCGTGATCGCGTCGGGGAAGCTGCTCTCCTGCAGCTGCACGCCGAGTCGCTCACGCACCTCCGCCCGGTCCGTGACCGGGTCGAGCCCCAGCACGGAGATCGAGCCCGAGTCGGGCGTCCGCAGGCCGGCGATGCTCTCGACGGTCGTCGTCTTGCCGGCACCGTTGGGCCCGATGATGCCGAAGATCTCCCCCTCCTCGACGGTGAAGGAGACGTCGTCGACGGCGACGTGCTGCCCGTAGCGCTTGTGCAGGTGTCGTACTTCCAGTGCG
Organism: Oerskovia sp. Root918; assembly: GCF_001428945.1. Classification (NCBI taxonomy): domain Bacteria; kingdom Bacillati; phylum Actinomycetota; class Actinomycetes; order Micrococcales; family Cellulomonadaceae; genus Oerskovia; species Oerskovia sp. Root918. Next base: position 78,180 of record NZ_LMJG01000011.1, on the reverse strand, counting down.
GTCATGCTGCGAGGCTATGGACGCACCACCCCGTGCCGCATCGACCGTTGCGGCTGGGCTCGGGTGGATGCGCGCATCCACCGTTCGGTGGACCTGCAGCACTCAGGCCGAGCTCCCGGCGCGTGACTGCTCCCCCAGGTCGTGCAGCCTGTCGATCACCACCACGCCCCCGAGCACCGCGACCGCGAGGCTCGCACCCGCGAGCACGTCGGTCACGAAGTGATACCCCAGGTACAGCCGGCTGCCCCCCACGACGGCGATCACCGCGACGCTCACGACGACCCACAGCACGAGCACGAGCCTGCGCTGCCGCCCTTCCTGCCACTGCCGCCACACGAGGTACCCACCGACCAGCACGAGGGTCGCCGCGCCGATCGTGTGCCCCGACGGGAACGAGAAGCTGCGCTCGACGCCCGGGACGACCATGGCGGCGTCGTCGGGCCGTGGCCTGGCCACGAGCGCCTTGAGGACCGAGGACACGACCGTCGAGGCGATCATGGCCCCGGCCAGCAGGCCGGGCTCCCACCAGCGCTTGGTCGCGAGCCCCCACCACAGGCACCCCACGCCGACGAGGATCGGCAGCACCACCGGGCCGAAAAGGTTCGTGACCACGGTCAGGACCGACGTCGCGGCCACGGTCCGGTGCGCGACCATCCACGCGAGCACGGCGTCATCGGTGAACCAGAGGTCGTCGCGCTCGCGCACCGAGTCGTAGACGACCAGGAAGCCCAGCACGCCGATCACGACCAGGACCAGGCCGGGCAGGGCGGCGACGAGCCGCGCGCGCCACACGCTCCCCGTGCCCGACGGCGCCACCTCCCCCGCGCTCACGTCACGTCGTGCGTCGCTCGGCTCGCTGTCTGCTCCCATCCAGAGAGCCTAGGGAGAAAAAGGCGTGCACCGCCCGGCGAGGAGGTGGTTGTGTTGCACCTATCACCGCGGTGGCGTCCGTCCGGTCAGTACCGGGCGGTGGAGGACCCGGCCAGGTCCACGAATCCGACGTCACGAAAGACGAACCACCATGCATCCCCAGCTCATGCACGACGTCGCCGACCTCGGCCGGCGCGAGCAGCTCCAGGAGCAGACGCTGCGCCGCAGCAGCCTGCGACGGACGACGACCCGCATCCCGGCGCGCACCCGGCAGGCACGCCTGCCGCGTCGCACCGCATGACGGCGCCCGACCGCTCGGTGATCTCCCGCCGACCGGGCACCCACGACCGAAGGCCCTGACCTCCTCGTCACAGGAGTCAGGGCCTTCGTGCTGCGGGCTGACGGCCACGGTCGCGTCAGGCGCTCACGGCGCTCTCGCTGAGGACGGCGTCGACCTCGCGCAGGAAGTCGGGGAGGTCGCCGGGATTGCGTGACGTCACGAGCGCCCACCCCTCGGCGTCGTCCCGCACGACCGACCGGTCTTCCCAGGAACCGCCCGCGTTGCGGACGTCCGTCTGCAACGACGGGTAGGACGTCAGGGTCTTCCCCGCGAGCACGCCCGCCTCGACGAGCACCCAGGGGCCGTGGCAGATCGCCGCGACCGGTCGGCCCGAGGTCGCGAACGACCGGACGGCCTCGACCGCCGTGCCCTCGAGCCGCAACGAGTCGGCGTTCAGCGTGCCGCCGGGCACGAGCAGCAGGTCGTAGCCGCCGGGGTCGACGTCCTGCAGCCGGAGCGTGGGCGGGACGGTGGTGCCCGGGTCCTTGTCCCCGACGAGGGTCTCGACGGGGTCGCTCGTCACAGCAGCGACGTCGACGTCCACCCCTGCGGAGCGCAGGTGCTCGAGCGGGACCACGAGCTCGTCCTGCTCGACGCCGTAGTTCGTCACGATCGCGAGGACGCGACGGCCTGCCAGGTCCGTGTCAGCCATGGTTGTCTCCTTCACGTGGTGGTGGGGAGCCCGAGGGAGCCTCCTCCGGGTCTTCTTCGACCGTAGGTCCGGCCCGCTCCGCTCGCAGCGCGGGCCGCCACGTCCTTCGTCACGGCCTAGGCTGTGGGCGTGAGCCCTGTGAACACCAATGACCGCATCGTGTGGATCGACTGCGAGATGACCGGTCTCGATCTGGGCGCCGACGCGCTCATCGAGGTCGCCGCCGTCGTCACCGACTCCGAGCTGAACGTCCTGGGCGACGGGATCGACGTCCTCATCGCCCCGCCGGCCGAGGCGCTCGAGCAGATGGGCGACTTCGTCCGCGAGATGCACACCACGTCCGGGCTCCTCGAGGAGCTGCCGGGCGGCACCACCATGGCCGACGCGCAGGCCCGTGTGCTCGAGTACATCCGCACCTGGGTCCCCGAACCGGGCAAGGCACCGCTCGCAGGGAACTCGGTCGGCACCGACAAGACGTTCCTCGAGCGCGACATGCCGGAGCTGGTGGGCCACCTGCACTACCGGATCGTCGACGTCTCCTCGATCAAGGAGCTCGCACGGCGCTGGTACCCGCGCGTGTACTTCGCGTCGCCCGCCAAGACCGGCGGCCACCGTGCGCTGGGCGACATCCTCGACAGCATCGACGAGCTGCGCTACTACCGCGAGGCGCTGTTCGTGCCGCAGCCCGGCACCGACTCCAAGACCGCGAAGGCCGTCGCCGAGCGCATCAAGGAGACCTCGGTCTCCAAGTCGATCGGGGCGTCCGGAACGGCCGCCGAGACCGGGACCGAGCCGGAGGCCGCACCCCTGTCCTGAGACCCCTCAGAAACCAGGTACACTTTTCGACGGCTGCTAAAGAGTTCTTCGGAGCTCGAGCAGGCCGTGGTGGGTATAGCTCAGCTGGTAGAGCACCTGGTTGTGGTCCAGGGGGTCGCGGGTTCAAGTCCCGTTACTCACCCCACGGAGAGAGGCCCCTCGCGTTCGCGCGAGGGGCCTCTTCTCGTTCCGGACGGCCCCCGCCCCGCACGGGCGACGGGTGTGATTCCGCTCACCGGTGGCGACCTCGCCAGCCCCACCTACAGTGGGTGAGGTGTCAGCCCCCGCGAACGTTGCCGTCCGTGGTGAGCACCAGCACGCCGAGGCCGTGGCCACGCTGGTCCGCTCCGCCGCCGCCGTCGAGCCAGGCCGCCCCTTGCGCCTGGCCAAGAGGACCACGAACCTCTTCCGTCCCAGACGTCCGTCGGACGGGCCGGGCCTCGACGCGTCGGGCCTGACGGGCGTCGTCTCGATCGACCCCGAGGCGGGTACGGCCGACGTCCAGGGCATGTGCACGTACGAGGACCTGGTCGCCGAGACCCTCCCGCACGGCCTCGTGCCGACCGTCGTCCCGCAGCTGCGCACGATCACGGTCGGCGGGGCGCTGGCGGGCCTGGGCATCGAGTCGAGCTCCCTGCGCAACGGCCTGCCTCACGAGGCGGTCCTCGAGCTCGACGTCCTGACGCCCGCGGGCGAGGTCGTCACGGCCACGCCCACGGGCGAGCACGCCGACCTCTTCCGCGCGTTTCCCAACTCCTACGGCACGCTCGGGTACGCGACGCGGGCGAGGCTGCGGCTGGACCGCACCGAGCCGTTCGTCGCGGTCCGCAACGTGCGCTTCGGTTCGGTCGCCGAGGTCGCGGCCGCGATCGGCAAGATCGCGGCGGACGGGTCGTGGGACGGCGAGCAGGTCGACTTCTGCGACGGCGTGCTGTTCGACCCGGGCGAGGTGTACCTGTGCCTGGGCAGGTTCGTGGCGGGCGAGGAGGCCCGCACGCTCGCTCCCGCCCCGAGCGACTACACGGGCCAGAAGATCTACTACCTGTCGCTGCGCGAGCGGTCGATCGACGTCCTGCGCACGCAGGACTACCTGTGGCGCTGGGACACCGACTGGTTCTGGTGCTCGCGCGCGTTCGGGGTGCAGAACCCGCTCGTGCGCAGGTTGTGGCCGCGGCGCTGGCGGCGCTCCGACGTCTACCGCAGGATCGTGGGCCTCGACGAGCGCCTGGACCTGACCGGCCACCTCGCCGACCTGCGGCACCGGCCGCGCAACGAGCGCGTGGTCCAGGACGTCGAGGTGCCGCTCGACCAGGTCGAGAGCTTCATGGCGTGGTTCACGGGCCACGTCCCCATGTCCCCGGTGTGGCTGTGCCCGTTGCGGCTCGCGTCGCCCGAGCCGTGGCCCCTGTACCCCCTCGAACCGCACCGCGTGTACGTCAACGTGGGGTTCTGGGGCGGGGTCCCGATCGCCGAAGGGGCGCACGACGGCGACGTGAACCGTCAGATCGAGATGGCGGTCGCCGTCCGGCACGGGCACAAGTCGCTCTACTCGACGTCGACGTACGGCCGCGAGACGTTCGACACCCTCTACGGCGGCCTCGACTACGCGGCCGTCAAGGACCGCTACGACCCGGCGGGGCGCACGCCCACGCTCTACGAGAAGGCGGTGCAGGGAGCATGACGCAGATCGCAGTGGCCGACGTCCTGGACCAGCTGGCCGACGGCCCGCTCCCGTTCGGGTTCACCGCGTACGACGGGTCGAGCGCGGGGCCTGCGGACGCCCCGTTCCACGTCCACTTGGCCAACGAGCGCGGCCTGCGCTACGTCGCGACGGCCCCGGGCGGGCTGGGGCTGGGGCGGGCGTACGTCGCGGGCGACCTCCAGGTCGACGGGGTACCGGCAGGCGACCCGTACCCGCTGCTCAAGGCGGCCGCGGACGGGTTGCGGCTGCGTCGTCCGAGCGCGGCCGAGGCTGCACGGATCGCTCGTGGCCTGGGCCTGGGGGTCCTGCGCCCGCCCGATCCTCCGCCCGAGGAGCACCTGTCGCGGCTACGCCGGCTCACCGAGGGCCTGCGTCACTCGCGCCGTCGCGACGCCGACGCGATCAGCCACCACTACGACGTCTCGAACGCGTTCTACGAGCGCGTCCTGGGGCCGTCCATGACGTACACGTGCGCGTGCTTCCCCACCCCGCAGTCGACGCTCGAGGAGGCGCAGGAGCACAAGTACGCGCTCGTCGCGGGCAAGCTGGGCCTGCACCCGGGCATGCGCCTGCTCGACGTGGGCTGCGGCTGGGGCGGCATGGTCCGGCACGCGGCCCGCTCAGGCGTCCGGGCCCTCGGGGTCACGTTGTCGCGCCAGCAGGCCGAGTGGGCGCAGGCGCGGATCGAGGCCGAGGGTCTCGCGGACCTCGCCGAGGTCCGCTACGCCGACTACCGGGACGTCACGGAGGGCGGTTTCGACGCCGTGAGCTCGATCGGGCTGACCGAGCACATCGGGGTCGCCAACTACCGCTCGTACTTCACGTTCCTCCAGGGACGCCTGCGTGATGGCGGGCGCCTGCTCAACCACTCGATCACGCGCCCGACCAACACCGCCCGCCCCCGCGCGGGCGGCTTCATCGACCGGTACGTCTTCCCGGACGGGGAGCTCACGGGATCGGGCCGGATCATCTCGACCATGCAGGACGTGGGTCTCGAGGTGCGGCACGCGGAGAACCTGCGCGAGCACTATGCGATGACGCTGCGCGAGTGGGGTGCGAACCTCACGCGGCACTGGGACGAGTGCGTGGCCGACGTCGGGATCGGCACGGCCCGCGTGTGGGGCGTGTACATGGCGGGGTCGCGGCTCGCGTTCGAGCGCAACGAGATCCAGCTGCACCAGGTCCTCGCGGTCCGTCCGGAGCCAGGTGGGGCGGCGGACTTCCCGCTGCGCCCGGACTGGACCCCGTAGGCCCGACAGCGCCGCGCACCGTAGGCGGTCGCGTGCGGCGAGGAGGGGTCAGGACCCGTCGCGCGCGGTCGTGAGGTGCGTGTGGGCGCACCGCCACCCGTCGGCGCCTCGGACGAACACGTCGGTGACCCACTCGTCGGAGCTGAACGCCTGCCCGCGATAGCGGCCGGTGGTGGTGCCGCGCCCGGTGAGGACGGCGACGTCCCCCAGGCCTCGCACGCTGCCGGTGATCTTGCTCATCGTCTCGTGCGTGAGATCGCCTGAGCGGACGAGGGCCAGGAAGGTCTCGCGGGACGTGATGCCGTCCTCTCCGACGATCTGCCAGTCGTCGGTGGTGAAGCGGCCGATCGCGTCGGCGTCGTTGTCGACGATCGCCCTCCCCCAGTCGGCCTCGACCACCTCGAGCTCGGCCGTGAGGTCGTGCTCCTCGTCGGTCATCCGTCCGCCTCCTGTCGGTGCTCCGTCGTCGCGGGCAGGCGCTCCGTCGAGGGCCGTCGGGACCTTGGTCCCGCCCCTCCGAACCCTTCGGCACTACGCCCCGACGGGCCTCGTCGGATCACACTTCCTCTCGTTGACAATCTGTCATCTCCGCGTGACAGAGGCCACATTCTCAAGCTTGTGAAGGCATTCACAAGCACGTTAGGGTCAACATATCGAAGCGCTCCCAGCCCCGGGTTCGCACCGAAGATCGGCCCTTTCCGTTCCTCCGTCACAGGTCGTCCGACCTCTTCCTCTGGGAGTCACACCATGAGCACCAGCACCGCTGGTCCCGCCCGGTCCGTCCGTCTCATCGGCCTCGTCACGATGATCGCAGGCCTCGTGCTGCTGCTCGCCGGCGCAGCCACCTGGGCCACCATCTCCTCGCAGCTCGCGGCCGAGAAGATCACCGTCTCCGAGGACGCCTCGATGTTCGGTGGCTCCCAGGTCCGCGGCCCGTTCACCGCGTACGCACAGGCCGAGGTCATCAACAAGCACGCGCTGGCCGCCTCGGAAGGCAAGACCTACGCCGAGCTCGACAAGGAGGACCCGGCCCGTGCGACCGTCATGAACGGCTCGTTCCTCCGCGCCTCGCTCTTCACCTCGGTCGTCTCCTACGGAGTCAGCGCTCTGGTCATGGGCCTCGGTGTCCTGTTCGGCCTCCTCGGCTACGCACTGCGCCGCATCGGAGCAGCTCCTGCCCTGGCCGCCGGTCCCTCGACGACCACCCCTGAGGTCGCCAAGGTCTGATCTCGGACCGGCTCCACCGCACGACCCGCACGACCCGCACGGCAGATCACCCGGCAAGAATCTCCCGGCATGGTGAAGGGCCGACGAGCACCAGCTCGTCGGCCCTTCATCACGTCCGGGCCCGGGGGCCTGCTGTCGCGGGGATCGTCACCGCGTCGGCGTCGGGCCGTCAGGCCGTGGGCGCCGCGACGAGCCGCTGTGCGACCGCGTCGGCGAACCGGTCGAGCGACCCCTTGCCGAGCGAGAAGAACAGCGACGGCTCCGTGAGCTCGACCTCGATGACCATGGGTGCGCCGTCGTCCCCACCCACCAGGTCGACGCGTGCGTAGAGGTTGGGCTCCTGACCCGGGACCGCCTTCGCCGCGACCGCGAGCGCCTGCTGCGCGACCTCGAGCTGCTCGGGGCTCGCCTCGAAGCGGCTCATCTCCTCCTGCTTGTACAGGCCCTGGGTGGGCCGGTGCGGCCCGGTGAGGAGCGCGTTCTTGCGCACCGCGTGCGAGAACTCGCCGTCGATGAAGACCAGGCCGGTCTCGCCGGCCGTGTCGACGCTGCGGACGTAGGGCTGGACCATGACCTGGCGCCCCGAGACCAGCAGGTTCTTGGCGTGCTGGATCGCGAGGCCGCGCGAGTGGGCCTCGCCCGACTGGTAGCGCCCGGTGTCCTTGGCCCCGGCGCTCACAACGGGCTTGATGACGAAGTCGCCCTGCGCGGGCAGGCGCGTGTGGATGGCACGCGACGACAGGTTCTGGCTCGGGTCGAGCCAGAGCGTCGGGATGACCGGCACGCCCTGCTCCTCGAGCTCGCGCAGGTAGCGCTTGTCGGTGTTCCAGCTGATGACCGCAGCGGGGTTGAGCACCCGGCCGGCGCGCTCGGCCCACTCGACGAACTCGTCGCGGCGCGGCGCGTAGTCCCAGGCGGAGCGCACGACGACCGCGTCGAACGAGGTCCAGTCGACCGTCTCGTCGTCCCACACCGAGGGCACTGCCTCGATGCCCCGTGCGGCGAGGGCACCGACGAGCGGAGCGTCGTCGGGGTCGAGGTGCGGCAGGACGGAGCAGGTGGCGACGGCGATGCGCGAGGTGGTGGTCACCCACAAGAGCCTAGACGCCCTGGGCTCACTGAACACGTGGGACCGGGTGAGATCTGCGTCGCGCCGCTAGACCGCGGCGGCATCGGCTGTGCGCCGCAGGGCGGCGAGGATCCCGTCCGCGGTGAAGGAGCCGACGACGTCGCCCGCCTCGTCCGCGACGGGCACCCTGCCCATGGCGGACCCGGGCAGGGCCGCGATGGCCTCGAACGCCTCTGTCAGCGGGGCGCCGAGCCGGATGGGCTCGGGAGCGGGGGCCGAGATCAGCTCGGCGCCGTCGAGGTCGCCCTGCTGCACCGTGGCCAGGCCGAGCATCCGGACGGGCGCCCCCTCGCCGATGAACTCGCGGACCGCGTCGCTCGCGGGGTGCGCGAGGACGGTCAGCGGCTCGGCGAGCTGTTCGAGACGCCCTCCGAAGCTGAAGACCGCGATCCGGTCGCCGAGGTGGACGGCCTCGTCGATGTCGTGGGTCACGAACAGGACCGTGGTCCCGAGCTCGCGCTGGATGCGCCGGAACTCGGTCTGGAGGCGACGCCGGCCGGCGGGGTCGACCGCCCCGAAGGGCTCGTCCATGAGCAGGACGGGCGGGTCGGTCGCGAGCGCGCGGGCGACTCCCACCCGTTGCCGCTCGCCCCCGGACAGCTCGTGCGGGTAGCGCTTGGCGTAGGTGTCGGGGGCCAGGCCGACGAGCTCGAGCAGCTCGCCGACCCGCGCCCTGGTCCGCGCCTTGTCCCAGCCGAGCAGCCCGGGCACGGTCGCGACGTTCTGGGCCACGGTCCGGTGCGGGAACAGGCCGACGTTCTGGATGACGTACCCGATCCTGCGGCGCAGCGCCACGGGGTCGCCCTGCGTGATGTCCTCGCCGCGCAGCAGGATGCGCCCGGCCGAGGGTTCGACGAGCCGGTTCGTCATGCGCAGCGTCGTGGACTTCCCGCAGCCCGACGGCCCGACGAGCGCGAGCATCTCGTGCTCACGGACGCTCAGCGAGAGGTCGCCCACCGCGACCGTGCCGTTGGGGTACTCCTTGCGGACGCCGTCGAACACGATGGCCGCCTCGTCGGTGATGGTCGGGAACGCTGCGGTCGCCTCGCTGGTGCCTGTCGTGGAGCTCGCCATGCCCCGACGCTACCGGGCGCCCCACGTCGTCGCGCGAGCGGTGGGCGGCTCGGGATAGGTTCGACGGCATGCCACCCAACCCGTGGTTCTCGTGGAGCTACGTCCAGAACAACTGGGGAGAGATCTCCCAGGCGCTCGTCGAGCACACGACGATCACCCTCGAGGCCGTGCTCATCGCGCTCGTGATCGCGCTGCCGCTCGCGGCTCTCGCGCACCGCGTGCGCTGGCTGGCCGTGCCCGTGCTCGGCATGACGGGCGTCATGTACACCATCCCGTCCCTCGCCCTGTTCTCGATCCTCGTCCCGTTCACCGGGATCGGGCGGACGCCCGTGCTCATCGGCCTGGTCATGTACGCCCTGCTGATCCTGGTGCGCAACATCCTCGTGGGTCTCCAGGGCGTGGACCCGGACGTCCGCGACGCCGCCAGGGGTCTGGGCTACGGATCGACCCGGCTGCTGGCCTCGGTCGAGATGCCCAACGCGCTCCCGAGCATCATGACCGGGGTGCGCCTCGCGACGGTCTCGACCGTGGCCCTGGTGACCGTCGGGTTCGTCGCGGGGTACGGCGGGCTCGGCACGCTCATGTTCCGCGGCTTCCGCTCGAGCTACAACGCCCAGATCATGACCGCGACCCTCCTGTGCCTGCTCCTGGCCGTCGTGCTCGACCTCCTCCTGCTGCTCCTGGGGCGGGCGTTGACGCCCTGGTCCCGCACGCGGGGCGCCTCGTCGAGGACCGGTTCCCGGCCGGCGGCCGGCACCGCGAGCGCGACCACGGGGTCCGAGTCGCGGGAACCGCTGGAACCGCGGGACCGGACGGCGGTGCGGGACGCATGAACGTCGTCGAGCAGGCCCTGACGTGGCTCAACGACCCCCTCAACTGGACCGGGCCGGACGGGCTCCTGGTCCGCACCGGGGAGCACCTCGAGATGACGGCCGTCGCGGTCCTCCTCGCGGCGCTCGTCGCGCTGCCCGTCGGCATCTGGCTCGGGCACTCCGGGCGCGGGGCCGGGCCGACCATCGTGGTCGTGAACACCTCGCGCGCTCTCCCGACCTTCGGGATCCTGCTCATCCTCGCGGCGGGCGGGTTGTTCGGGAACCGTGCGGCGGTCATCTCGGCCGTGATCTTCGCGATCCCGCTCATCCTCGCGAACGCCTACACGGGCGTCGCCGAGGTCGACCCCGACGTCAAGGACGCCGCGCGAGGCATGGGCATGTCGTCGCAGCGCTCGCTGTGGCTCGTCGAGGTGCCGCTCGCCGTGCCCTTGATCGCGGCGGGTCTGCGCACCGCGATCGTGCAGGTCATCGCGGTGCTGACCCTCGCGGCGTTCGTGGGGGGCGGGGGGCTCGGGGTCCCGCTGCGGGTCGGCTTCTCCAACCAGCGGTACGGGCAGGTGCTCGCCGTGGGCGTCGTGATCGCGGTCCTGTGCCTGGTCGTGGACGCCGTCCTGGCACTGGTCCAGCGTGCCGTGACCCCCGCGCCTCTGCGGACCAGGGCCGGGACCTTGCGCTGAGGCGTCGCTCGGGTTGCCGGTCTCCGGCGCCGGGGGTGGAATGGGTTGTCCGTGCGAGCCGACGATCGAGAGGCCCCGACACACATGTCACGGCGATCCACCACCCTTCGCACCCTGTCCGCTTCCGCCCTCCTCGTCCTGGCCCTCGCGGCGTGCGGCGAGGCCGGCTCCTCCGGTACCGGAGGGAACACCTCCGGCGGTTCGACGTCCACAGCGAGCGGCGCCGCGTGCGAACCGGTCGCGGGCGACGCGCTCGTCGTCCTGGAGGACGACAAGCACCTCCAGACGGTCGACAACATCATCCCTGCGGCGAACGCCGCCGCGGTGGCGAACCAGCCCGCGGTCCTCGAGCTCCTCGACACCGTGTCCGCGGCCCTGACGACCGACAAGCTCATCGCGCTCAACAAGGCCGTCGACGTCGAGCGGCAGACCTCTTCCCAGGTGGCCCAGAAGTTCGTCGAGGACGAGGGCCTCGCGGCCCAGGACACCCCGGGGACGGGCACGTCCCTGGTAGTGGGGGCCGCGAACTTCTCCGAGAGCACGACGCTCGCGGAGATCTACGCGGCCGTGCTGCGCTCGGGCGGGTACGACGTCACGGTGCAGACCGTCGACGCGCGCGAGACGTACCTGCCCGCGCTCGAGTCGGGCCAGCTGAGCGTGTTCCCCGAGTACGTGGGCACGCTCACCGAGTTCCTCAACAAGGAGATCAACGGCCCCGACGCCGAACCCCTCGCGAGCGGCGACCTGGACACCACGGTCGCGGCCCTGCGTGAGCTCGGTGCGCAGAAGGGCCTGACGTTCGGCGAGCCGTCGTCGGCCCAGGACCAGAACGCGTTCGCCGTCACGACGGCCTTCGCCGAGGAGCACGACGTCTCGACGCTGAGCGAGCTCGCCGAGGCCTGCCCCGGGGGCATCACGCTGGGGGCCGGGCCCGAGTGCCCCGAGCGCGCGTTCTGCGAGCCCGGTCTCGAGGAGAAGTACGGGCTGAACATCACCAACTTCGTCAACCTCGACGTGGGCGGCCCGCTGACCAAGGCCGCCCTCCTGCAGGGCGAGATCGTTCTCGGCCTCGTGTTCTCCTCGGACGGCCAGCTCGGCTGACGAGTAGGCGGCTGCTCGCGGCAGACGGTCACAAGCCGTAGGTCTCGAGCAGCCGTAGCCAGACCTCGCTGATCGTCGGGTAGGCGGGCACAGCGTGCCACAAGCGTGCAAGCGGCACCTGCCCGACGATCGCGATGGTCGCGGCGTGCAGCATCTCCGCCGCGTCCGGGCCCACGAACGTCGCGCCCACGATCACCTGGCGCTCGGTGTCGACCACGATCTGCGCGGTCCCCTCGTAGCCCTCGGCCACGAGCACGGCCCCGGACACCGACCCGAGCTTGTAGGACACCGCACGGGCCGGCAGGCCCGCCTTCTTCGCCTCGGCCTCGGTCAGCCCCACGGACGCGACCTCGGGACGCGTGAACACCACCTGCGTCTTGGCTCCGTGGTCCGCGGTCGCGGCATAGCGGCTCCAGGGCTCGGGGGCCTCGCCCGCCGAGCCGCTCGCCCCTGCGGCCCGTGCCTCCTCGGGCCGGACCTTCCCGAACCGCGCCGCGACCACGTCGCCGACGACCCTGCCCTCGTACTTGCCCTGGTGCGTGGTCGCGACCCGTCCCGTCACGTCGCCGCACGCGAAGAGCCAGCCGCCCTCGACGCCCTGGACCTCAAGCTGGTCGTCGACCGCGAGCCCCTTCCCGGGTTCGAGCCCGACCGCCTCGACCCCCAGGTCCCCCGTGCGCGGCACCCGACCGGTCGCGACGAGCACCTGCGCGCCCGCGACCGATCCCCTGCCCTGGGGGCCGTCGTACGCGAGGCGCGCTCCGCCGTCGGGCAGGGACGTCGCTCCCGTGACGCTGACCCCCAGCCGGACGTCCACCCCGATCGCCCTCAGGCCCGCCGCGACGGCCTCGCTCGCGAAGGGCTCCGAGCGCCCGAGCAGACGGCCGCGCGAGAGCAGCGTGACCTTTGACCCGAGGTCGGTGAAGGCCGTGGCCATCTCGACCCCCACGACTCCCCCGCCGATCACGACCAGCGAGGCCGGGACGTCCTGCACGCTCGTCGCCTCGCGGCTGCTCCACGGGTCGGTCTCGGCGAGGCCGGGAGTGTCGGGCAGGACGGGCACGCTGCCCGTCGCGACGATCACGGCGTGCCGCGCCGCGAGCAGCCGGGTCGCGGGGAGGTCGTCGACGTCGGCGTCGGGATCCTCGGGGCTGACCTCGACGAGCCTCGGCCCGACCAGGCGCCCCAGGCCGCGCACGAGCGAGATGCCGGCGCCGTCGAGCCACTGGACCTGACCCGAGTCGTCCCAGTGCGAGACCATCTCGTCGCGGCGCGCCAGGATCGGGCCGGGGTCGAGCGTGGGGCTCGCCTCGACGCCCGGCACGGCGCGCGCGGCCGCGAGCGCTGCTCCGGGGCGCAGCAGCGCCTTGGATGGCATGCACGCCCAGTAGGAGCACTCGCCGCCGACGAGCTCGGCCTCGACGACGGCCACGCTCAGGCCCGTGCGGCTCGCGCGGTCGGCCGCGTTCTCGCCGACGGGCCCACCGCCGATCACGATCACGTCGAACGTCTCGTCGGGGGTGGCCTGGGTCCGGGGGTCGCTGCTGCTCATGCCTCCCATCGTGACCCGGAGGGCGCGGGGCTGCGCGTCGGGCGGTCGGCTCGCCGAACGACGGGGGCGGTCAGCTCGGCTGCCGGCCGCTCAGGCGACGCGCGCCTCGTCGAGACGGTCGAGGATCTGCGCGACCGTCTGGGCGACGGTCCACCCCGTCGTGTCGAGGCGCAGCCCTCCCGGGGTCTCGCGAGCGGCCTCGGCGAACTCCTCGGGGGTCCAGGCACCGTAGGCCTGCTTGTGCCGGGCGGCGTCGCGCGCCGCGAGGGTCGCCGCGTCGGGCGTCAGCACGACGGCGTAGCGCGGCCGGGTGCGCAGGCTCGCCGTGAACCGGGCCAGGTCGGGCCCCAGGAGGATGTCCTGGACCACGGCGGTGATCCCCGCGGCCGCGTAGGTGTCCGCGGCGTGGGCCGCGAGGGACTGCCGCAGGTCGAGCTGGGCGCGCGCAGCGGGCGAGAGCGGCGGGTCCATCGAGGCCTGGCCGCTCACGACGAAGCGCCGGAACATGTCGCCGCGCACGTGCGCCGCGAGCGGGAACGAGCGGGCCAGGGCCTCGGCGACGGTCGACTTCCCGGAGGCCATGGCCCCCGTGACGACCAGGACGGGAGCCGGCTGACCGGGGTGAGCGGCGCCGTCGGGCAGGGAGGTCGTAGGCATGACCGGAGCCTAGGTCGCGCGGCCCCTCGCCGAGAAGCGCATTCTCACTTCTCGGCGGGAGCGCGCCCTGCCGGACCGGCCCGAGCCGCACTCAGACCCGGCGGAACTCCAGGTCCGTGATGGAGCGGCCCGCGGCGTGCCCCTTGCCCTCGAAGCTCGTGCGCACGCGCCCCTCGAAGCGCGGCGCGACCGCCCCGACCCCGTGGACGTTGACGAACGACGGGTTCGCTCCGATGACCTCGAGCATCTGGTCGGCGTACTCGGCCCAGTCGGTCGCGAGCCGCCACGTGCCGCCGGGGCGGATCGCGCGCGCAGCGAGCTCCGCGAGCGAGGGCGTGACGAGGCGACGCTTGTGGTGCCGGGCCTTGTGCCACGGGTCCGGGAAGAAGACCCACAGCTCGTCGACCGATCCCTCGGGGAGCGTCGTGGTGAGCACCTCGGCCGCGTTGGCCTGCAGCAGGCGCACGTTCGTCAGCCCGCGCTGGGTCGCCCGCAGCACGGTCTGCGCGAGCCCGGGCGTGTAGACCTCGACGGCCAGGAAGTCACGCTCCGGGGTCGCCTCGGCCGCGTGGACCACGGCCTCGCCCAGGCCCGACCCGACCTCGACCACGAGCGGAGCCTCGCGACCGAACGTCGCGGCGACGTCGAGCACGTAGGCGGGGTCCACGGAGGTCCGGGCCTCCGCGCGCGGGACGTCGACGACGAGCTGCGCGGCGTGCTCGTCCCACGCGCGCTGCTGGCGAGGGTTGAGGCGGCCGCTGCGACGGACGAAGGACACGATGTCGGTACGGAAGCCCTGCTCGCGGGCTTCGTCGAGGGTCTCGGGCACCCGACAAGTCTAGGCGGGCCCCGGGGCGGACCCCGGGCGCGCGTGAGGCGGACCTCCTGGAGGCCCGCCTCACGCGCGGGGGCTACGCCTCGACGGCGCCGGCGGCAGCGAGGGCGGAACGGGCGGCCCCGCCCGAGCGCTCGCTGCCCGACGACGTCACACGTACTGCGCGTACGCCGGCAGGTCGAGCTGGCCGTTGCCCGAGAGCCCGATCACGACGACCTCGGGCTCCGTGACCGTGCGCGCGTAGGCGATCGCCGCGGCGACCGCGTGCGTCGACTCGGGCGCCGGGATGATGCCCTCGGACCGGGCGAACTCGAGCCCCGCCCGGAACGCCTCGTCCTGGTCGATCGCGACCGCGTCCATGAGCCCCAGGTTCACGGCGTGCGACACCATGGGCGACATGCCGTGGTAGCGCAGGCCGCCCGCGTGGATGGCGGGCGGCACGAAGTCCTTGCCGAGCGTGTGCATCTTGAGCAGCGGCGTGAGCCCCACGACGTCACCGTGGTCGTAGCGGTACTCGCCCTGGGTGAGAGACGGGCAGGCCGCGGGCTCGCACGCGACGAGCCGCGTCGTCGTGCCCTCGCGCAGGTTGCGCCCCAGGAACGGGAACGTGAGCCCCGCGAGGTTCGACCCGCCGCCCGCACAGCCGAACACGACGTCCGCGCCCGTCTCGCCCGCCTCCTCGAGCTGGACCAGGGCCTCCTGCCCGATGACCGTCTGGTGCAGCATCACGTGGTTGAGCACGCTGCCGAGCGAGTAGTGCGCCTGCGGGTCCTGCGCCGCGACCTCGACGGCCTCGCTGATCGCCATGCCGAGCGAGCCCGTGGTGTCTGGGTCGCTCGCGAGGATCGCACGCCCCGACGCCGTCAGCTCCGAGGGCGACGAGTGGCACACGCCCCCGTACGCCTCCATCTGGAAGCGGCGGTACGGCTTGGAGTCGTACGACGCACGTACCTGCCACACCTCGCACGTCAGGCCGAGCAGGGCCGCGGCCATCGAGAGCGAGGCCCCCCACTGCCCCGCGCCCGTCTCGGTCGTGAGCCGCGTCGTGCCCTCGATCGCGTTGTAGTACGCCTGCGCGATCGCCGTGTTCGGCTTGTGCGAGCCGACCGGGCTCACGCCCTCGTACTTGTAGTAGATGCGGGCGGGCGTGCCGAGCTCGCGCTCGAGGCGGTGTGCGCGGATGAGCGGCGCGGGCCTCCACATCGCATAGATCTCACGGATCGTCTGCGGGATCTCGATGTAGCGCTCGGTGCTGACCTCCTGCTCGATGAGCGCCATGGGGAACAGCGGGGCCAGGTCCTCGGGCACGAGCGGCTCGAGCGTGCCGGGGTGCAGGTGCGGCGGCACGGGCTCGGGCAGGTCCGCGTTGAGGTTGTACCAGTGGGTCGGGACGGTGGAGGGGATCTCGACACCGAGCGGCTCGAGCGAGCGCGCGGTCGGGGTAGCGGGGGCCGAGGGCGCCGCGGGGGTGGAGACGGGGGACGTCGTCAAGGGACTCTCCTTCGTGGATGGGCACGTTCCGGGCGATCCACTCCGGGAGACCTGCTGGACCGCCCGTCGTCGGGCTCGGTCAGCACGCCACAGCGTCCGACCGTCAGTGGTCGGGCCACCAGGTGTGCGCGGTGAGCAGGTTCACACCGGTGACCATAGCCGACGACGGACGGGGTGTGAAACGGGTCTCACCAGTGGCCTGCAAGGAAGGGCGTGAGGGGGGCCGGCCGCGCGGCGGCGGGCGGGAACGCCGAAGGCCCCTCCCCGCGTCTCCGCAGGTGAGGGGCCTTCGTGTGGTGCGCCATCATGGACTCGAACCATGAACCCGCTGATTAAGAGTCAGCTGCTCTGCCAATTGAGCTAATGGCGCGCTGGTACTGCTGGGTGGTGCGGTGGTGCTGGTCGGACGTCACGACGACCCCGTCTCCGGGGCCGTGATCGTGGTGCGCCATCATGGACTCGAACCATGAACCCGCTGATTAAGAGTCAGCTGCTCTGCCAATTGAGCTAATGGCGCGCGAGAAGAAACACTACTGAACAGGCCCGGTAGAGACAAATCAGGAGGCCGGGCGGGCCTGTGACCTGCACGACAACCGCCCTCGTGCAGGGTGCGCCCGGCCTCTCCTCGCCCCCGGACCTACAGGTACAGCCCGGTCTTGCCGTCGCTCTCCTCGGGCTGCGAGACGGCGCTCACGTCCTTCTCGCGCAGCAGCACGTAGCTCTTGCCGCCCAGCTCGACCTCGGCGCGCTCCTCGGGGTCGAACAGCACGCGGTCCCCGCGGCGCACGTGCCGGACGTTCTCCCCGGTCGCGACGACCTGCGCCCACGCGAGCCGCTTGGGCCCCACGGCCGTGGCGGGGATCACGAGCCCCGCGGACGACTGCCGCTCGGACGCGTCGACCTCGGGCAGGACGAGGAGGCGGTCGTGCAGCATGCGCAGCGGCAGGCGCTCGGGCGTGCTGCCCGACGGCGCCGCCGGGCTCCCGGAGGCGCGCTCGCGCGGGGTGGGGGCCGGCTCGGGCGCCGGGCTGTCGCTGGTGCTGGGGTTCGTCGTGCTCACGCCCACCACGCTACCGGTGTCCTCTACGCTCGGAGGGATCCGTGAACGCTTCCCGAGGAGTCCCATGAGCACGCGCCTTGCCGTCGGAGACGACGCCCCCGACTTCACCCTCCCGACCGCCGACGGCGGCTCCGTGACGCTCTCCGAGCTGCGCGGCAGCTCCGTGATCGTCTACTTCTACCCGGCCGCGTCGACGCCCGGCTGCACCAAGGAGGCGTGCGACTTCCGCGACTCCCTCGCCTCGCTCCAGGGCGCGGGCTACCAGGTCGTCGGTGTCTCGCCGGACCCGCTGCCCAAGCTCGTGAAGTTCGCCGAGGAGGAGCTGCTGACGTTCCCCCTCGCGTCCGACGAGTCCAGGGCGACGCTCGAGGCCTACGGTGCGTGGGGCGAGAAGAAGCTCTACGGCAAGACCGTGACGGGCGTGATCCGCTCGACCGTCGTCGTCGACCCCGAGGGCAAGGTCGCGCTCGCGCAGTACAACGTCAAGGCCACGGGCCACGTCGCCAAGCTGCGCCGCGACCTGGGCCTCGACCCCAAGAAGTAGGCCGCCCGTCGGCGTCCGGGCGCCCGGGGCGGTCGCCGAGCGCCCCGGTCAGGGCCGGTGCCACACCCGGCGAGCCGACGAACGACGCACCCCTCGCGCGCCCGTAGACTGTGCGGGCGCGCGAGTGGCGTAATTGGCAGCCGCGCCAGGTTTAGGTCCTGGTGTCTTCGGACGTGCGGGTTCGAGTCCCGCCTCGCGCACCACATCGGTGCAGGTCAGCCGACCGGCACGTCGATCTCCCCCGGCACCAGGCCCGGCTTGGGCTCACCACAGTCGGACTCGTCCGGGTAGCCCCAGCCCTTCACGGGCACGGCGTCCCCGGCACATCCGACGAGCTCGCGCTCCGGCACCGACCGCGCACACGGCGGCTCCTGCGAGCACCCGCCCGACCGCACCCGGTCCTCTCCGCGCCGACCTGCGCCCGCCCGATGCCCGTCTCGTCATGGGCGGGACCCTACCGTCCGCCGGGCCGGCTCCCGCCCCTCCGGCGCCTCGTCGTCCTACCCTGGAAGCAGGTCCCGAGGAGGCGATCCGACGTGCCGAACGGTCACAGGGTTCAAGAGACCACCGCGCGCGACGTCGCAGCAGCGATGTCCGCGATCGACCGGCGGCGCTTCCTGCCGCGCAACCAGCGCCCGTACGCGCGCGACGACCGACCCTTGCCGATCGGGCACGGGCAGACGAACTCGCAGCCACGGACTGTCGCCGACACGCTCCGGCTGCTCCAGGTGCCGCGCGGGGCGCGCGTCCTGGACGTGGGGTCGGGCTCGGGGTGGACGACCGCGCTGCTGGCTCACCTCGTCGGCCCGGGTGGCAGCGTCGTGGGCGTCGAGATCGACCCGGACCTCGCGGAGTGGGGGGCCTCCAACCTCGCGAGCTACCCGATGTCCTGGGCGCGGATCGAGGTCGCAGAGCCAGGACTCCTGGGGCGCCCGACGATGGGCGGCTACGACCGCATCCTCGTGTCGGCGGCCGCCCAGGTCCTGCCGCAGGAGCTGGTCGACCAGGTCGCGATCGGCGGGCGCCTCGTGATCCCCGTGCAGCACGTCCTGGTACTCGTCGAGCAGCACCTGACGGGCACCGTCACGAGCCGGCACGGCACCTACAGCTTTGTCCCGCTCATCGGCTCGTGACCGTCGGATCGTCAGGAGCCGCTGCACCGGGAGTGCCCGTACGCCAGCGCGCCGCCGAGAAGTGGACCCGGCACCGCGCCTGGTAGGACTCGAGGCCGCCGACGTGCTCCGCACCCGCCGTCAGGGCGTCCCCGTCCGCGGCGGCGACGACGCGCTCGTGGAAGGGGGCGTCCTCGCCGCAGACCGTGCAGACGGCCGTGAGACGGTCGGCACGCTCGGCGAGGGCCCCCAGGGCCGGGATGGGCTCGAACGGCCGGCCGTCGAACGTCACGTCGAGGCCCGCGACGATCATCACGAGGCCGCCGTCGGCACCGCGCTGCACGACGTCGAGGAGGTCCGGCCCGAAGAACTGGGCCTCGTCGACCGCCACGAGCTCGACCGACGGGTCGAGGCGGTCCAGGATCTCGGCTGCCGATGCCGCAGGACGCGACGGGATGCCCAGGCCGGAGTGCGAGCTGACGACTCCCTCGCCGCGCCGGTCGTCGAGCTCGTGGTGCACGACCTCGACGCGGCGCCCCGCGATCTGCGCCCGGCGCACACGCCGCAGCAGCTCCTCGGTCTTGCCCGCGAACATGGGCCCGCTGATGACCTCGACCCGTCCCCGCCTCACGTCCTCCACCGGGCCAGTACAGCACCGGCGTCCGACACGGGCCCGCCGAAGGTCAGGCGCGTGCTTCCCACTCGCTGCGGAGCACCCCCATGACCACCGCGTCGTACCGCTCCCCGCGCACGATCCGCGCATCGCGGAAGCGTCCCTCCTCGACGAACCCGAGGCTGCGTCCGACCCCCAGCATGGGCAGGTTCCCCGACCACGTCGCGAAGTCGAGCCGACCCCAGTCGGTCACCTGGAACAGGTAGGTGGTCCACAGGGCGAGCGCCTCGCGCCCGATCCCCCGCCCACGAACGGCCGGGTCGTAGACCCCGACGCCCATGCGCGCCCACGACGTCTCCTGCGACTCCCAGTACCAGGAGACGGTCCCCACGAACCGGTCGTCGGCGTCGGCGACCACGACGGTCCGAGGCGGCATCCCGTCCACCGCCCCGGCAGGGGCCGCAGCCAGGGCCGCGACGCGGGCGTCTGCCTGCGCGTCGTCGGGCACGGGGTAGTACGGCCCGTCCCAGTCGTGCCACTCGTGATGGGGCCGCAGCCACTCACGGAAGACGGCGAGGTCCGCGGGCCGCCAGCCTCGGAGCCGGGCAGCATGCCCGACGCCGTAGACCGGCACCCGCGGGTCCCTCGCCGTCACGTGTCCTTCAGCAGGTCAGGAGTCGTCGCGCGACTCGTCGTCCGCGACCGTCTCCTCGTCGTTCAGCCCAGCCGTCGGCGCAGGCTCCCCAGCAGCCTCGTCGCCAGCGGTGGCCGGCTCGGCGTCAGCCTCCACTGTCGTTCCAGGCTCGACTGTCGTTCCAGGCTCGACTGTCGCTCCGGACTCGTCTCCCGAGACCGGAAACTGGCCCTCGTCGGCGACCTCCGGGGCGCCCTCCACGGCCTCGACGTCCGTCAGGACGGTCTCGACGCCCACGACCTCGGTCTCGGCCTCGGTGATGACCTCCGAGGTGACGGTCTCCTCGACCGGTGCGACGCCGTCGTGCTCGTGCTCGTGGGCGTGCGCCGCTGCTGCGGCGATCGTCGCGAGCGTGGCCTTGACGGCCTCGCGGGCCTCCGACGTGACCTCGGGCAGGACCGGCACCGCGGGAGCCGCGGCGACCGGGGCGCTCTCCTTGGTCACACGCTTGCGGCGCGAGCGCGACCGCGAGCCCTCCGCCTCGGCGGCGGGCTCCTCCGCTGCCGGAGCGGCAGGCGCCGGGGCGTGCTGGTGCTGCTGCCCGCCGCCGTTGTTCGAGCCGCCCGACTTCTCGATCGGATCGGTGTGCACGATGAAGCCGCGACCGTTGCAGTGGTCGCAGGTCTCGCTGAACGCCTCGACCAGGCCCTGCCCCACGCGCTTGCGGGTCATCTGGACCAGGCCGAGCGAGGTGACCTCGGCGACCTGGTGCTTGGTCCGGTCACGGCCCAGGCACTCGACCAGGCGACGGAGCACGAGGTCACGGTTGGACTCGAGCACCATGTCGATGAAGTCGATGACGATGATGCCGCCGATGTCGCGCAGACGGAGCTGGCGGACGATCTCCTCGGCGGCCTCGAGGTTGTTGCGCGTCACGGTCTCCTCGAGCGTGCCACCGGAACCGGTGAACTTGCCCGTGTTGACGTCGACGACCGTCATGGCCTCGGTGCGGTCGATCACGAGCGAACCGCCCGAGGGCAGCCAGACCTTGCGGTCCATGCCCTTGGCGAGCTGCTCGTCGACGCGGTGCGCCGAGAAGGCGTCCTTCTCCGACGTCCAGCGCGAGACGCGCTCCTTGAGGTCCGGCGCGAGCTCGGCGACGTAGCTCGAGATCTCGTTCCAGGCGTTGTCGCCCGAGACCACGAGCGAGCTGAAGTCGTCGTTGAAGATGTCGCGGACGACGCGGATCGCGAGGTCGGGCTCGCCCTGGAGCAGCGCCGGGGCAGAGGCCGACCTCGACTTCTTCTCGATCGCCTCCCACTGGCCCTGCAGGCGCTCGACGTCGGCGCGCAGCTCGTCCTCGCTCGCCCCCTCGGCGGCGGTGCGGACGATGACGCCCGAGCCCTCGGGGACGATCTCGCGGAGGATCTTCTTGAGGCGCGCGCGCTCGGTGTCCGGGAGCTTGCGCGAGATGCCCGTCATGCCGCCGCCGGGGACGAACACGAGGTAGCGGCCGGCGAGGGTGATCTGCGACGTGAGGCGCGCACCCTTGTGGCCGATCGGGTCCTTGGTGACCTGCACGAGCACCGAGTCGCCCGACTTGAGCGCCTGCTCGATGCGGCGCGGCTGGCCGTCCAGGCCGACCGCGTCCCAGTTGACCTCACCGGCGTACAGGACCGCGTTGCGGCCCTTGCCCACGTCGATGAACGCGGCCTCCATGGAGGGCAGCACGTTCTGGACACGGCCCAGGTAGACGTTGCCGGCCATCGAGACCTGCGACTGCTGGGAGACGTAGTGCTCGACGAGCACGCCGTCCTCGAGCACCGCGATCTGCGTGCGACCGTTCTTCTCGCGCACGACCATCGCCCGCTCGACCGACTCGCGGCGCGCGAGAAACTCGGCCTCGGTGATGATCTGGCGACGGCGGCCCGCGTCGCGGCCCTCGCGACGGCGCTGGCGCTTGGCCTCGAGGCGCGTCGAGCCCTTGAGCGCGGTCACCTCGTCCGACGCGCTGCTGCTGCGCTCGCGGGTCCGCGTGCGGGTCGACGACGAGGTCGTCACGGTGACGCCCGCGCTGTCGCCCGACTCGGGGCGACCGCCACGGCGGCGACGACGACGGCGACGGCTCGAACCGGCACCCTCCTCGCCGTCGTGCTCGTCGGTGTGCTCGTCGTGCTGGTCCTCGGCCTCGGCCGAGGGCTCGGCCGCGTCGGTCGCGTCGGTGGACGACGCCTGCTGCTCGTGCGCGGACTCGTCGTCCCCGTACTCGTCACCGTCAGAGCCTTCGGTGCCGTCGGCTCGCGACTCGCCGCCGCGCGAACGGCGACCGCGTCCACCGCGGCGACGACGGCGACGCGGCGCGTCGTCCTCCTCGACGTCGGAGGCGGGTGCGGGCTCGGCGACGTCGTCACCCTCGACCACGAGGTCGAGGTCGTCCAGCTCGAGCGCGTCGGCCGGGATCTCGACGCCCTCGGCGACGAGCTCTGCTTCGATCAGCTCGATCTCCTCGACAGCGGCGAGGTCCGCGCCCACGAGAACGATCTCCGCAGCGGCCGGGGCCACCTCGGGTGCGGCGACCGGGGCTGCCTCGGCTGCGGGCTGGGTGGTCGGAGCTGCGGTGCTGCCTGCCGACGCGGGAGCCCCCGCGCCACGACGGGCAGAACGTCCGCGTCCGCCGCGGGTGCGCGCCGGAGCCTCCGTCCGCTGCTCGACGGCGGGCTCAGGAGCCTGCTCGGCGACCGGGGCCCGGCGAGCCGGCTCGACGCGAGCCGCGGGGGCCTCGGCCGGGGCCGCGGGCTCCTCGGGGGTCCGGGCGGTCGGCGTCGCGAAGCTCGGCATGGCGTCCGCCGCGAACGGGGACGTCGTGGGGCGCACGACGCGGCGCGAGCGACGAGGCGCAGCGGCGGGGTCGGGAGCCTGGAAGAGCAGCGCGGTCGTGGCGAGGCGCGGCGTCGCGGAGCCGCCGCCGGTCGACGCGGTCGACGGCGCGGGAGCGGACTCCGTGGCGGGGACCTCGGGAGCGGCAGCGGCCTGAGCAGCCTGGGCCGCGGAGGCCTTGTTGACGCGGCGCGAGCGGACCTTGGGCGCAGCGGGCTCGGCCGGAGCCTCGGCAGCCGGGGCCTCGGAGACCGGGGCAACGGCCTCGGCCGGCGCGGCGGTCGTGGCCGTCTTCGAGGTCGCACGGCGACGCTTGGCCGGGGCCTTCTCGACCGGCGCGGCCTCGGCCGGCTCCTCGACGGAGGCGGGCGCCTCGACCGGGGCCGCCTCGACAGCGCTCGAACGCGTCGCCCGGCGACGCGTGGCGGCCCGCGGTGCGGCGGGCTCGGTGGGAGCGTCGGGCTCGGTGGGAGCAGTGACCTCGGTGGCCGGGGTCTCGACAGGGGCAACAGCCTCGGTCACGGCGGCCTCCGCGGCAGGCTTGCGGGTCCGACGGGCGCGGGCCGGCTTCTCGGCCGGGGCGTCCTGCTCGGCGGCGGGCGCCAGGCCCAGCTCGGACAGCACGTCCAGCACGGGCGCGTCGGCGGCGGCACGGGCTGCGGCGCCGCGCTTGCCGCCGCGACGCGGGGCTGCGGGCGGGGCGTCCTGCACGGCGGGGGCGGACACGGCCTTCTCGGCGGCAGGCTTCTCGACGACCGGCTCCTGCGCGGGAGCCTTCTCGACGACCGGCTCCGCGGTCGCCGGAGCGGCGGGCGCCTCGACCAGCGTGGTGGTCGGTCGTACGACACGGCGCGAGCGGCGCGGCGCGGCCTCGGCCGTGGGCAGCTCGATGCCGAGCGAGCCCGTGGGCGCAGAGGGGTTCGCCGCGGGCGGCTGAGCGGGCGACGTGACGGCAGGGAGGGTGATCTGGGCTGCGGACGGTGCGTCCGGGGTGCCGGGGGCCGCCGTGGTGCGAGTGACCCGTCGTCGGGCCGGCTTCTTGGCGGGTGCTGCGTCCTGACCGTTCGACGGGCTCGTCGTGTCAGGGGTGTTGTCGAGGGTCACGCGATGCGCTCCTGGTACCCCGAAGGATCGCCCCCACATCGTGCGGCCCCTCGGGCGGTAGTCGTCGGCCGGGGCGTGCGCATCACAGCGCTGTCGTCCCCGCGACGGAAGTCGGCGGTGGCGGCTCGAGCAAGGGCGAGCGGCGGGGGGCGCCTCGCCGTCCGGGCCATTCATCCCGGTCGGCGGCGCTCCGCGAGCCGCGGATCGCGGTTGCGACGAGCACGTACTGGGCCAGTGGGAGATGTGGTCCCCCCGGCTTGGTCAAGTATCGCACAGCCGAGGTCGATCAGATGGGCAGGTACAGGGTCGGGTGCCGTGTCGTCCAGAGGACCAAGGTCCCGATCCGGACCTTGTGAAGGTTCTCACAAACTGTCGTTTCCCGAGAGTTTTGGCGCTTCCCTGCCTCGCCGATGGTGCAGATTGGTCCTAGCGTCAGGAGTACGACTGCTGACCCTGCCCTGAGCTCACCCTCAGAATCCCCCGGTAGCCCCCAGGAAACCCCCCAGGAGCGTTTGTGGACGTCCTCGATCTCGCGAGGTGGCAGTTCGCCATCACGACCGTCTACCACTTCATCTTCGTGCCGCTGACGATCGGGCTCGCTCCCCTCGTCGCCATCATGCAGACCGCATGGGTCCGCACGGGGAACGAGCGGTGGCTCAAGCTCACCAAGTTCTTCGGCAAGCTGCTCCTCATCAACTTCGCGATCGGCGTCGTGACGGGGATCGTGCAGGAGTTCCAGTTCGGCATGAACTGGAGCGAGTACTCGCGCTTCGTCGGAGACGTCTTCGGTGCCCCGCTCGCCATGGAGGCGCTCGCCGCGTTCTTCATCGAGTCGACCTTCCTCGGCCTGTGGATCTTCGGCTGGGACCGCCTGTCCAAGCGCGTGCACCTCGCGTGCATCTGGGCCGTCGCGATCGCCGTGAACCTCTCCGCGTTCTTCATCCTCGCGGCCAACTCGTGGATGCAGCACCCGGTCGGGACCATCTACAACCCCGAGACCGGCCGTGCCGAGATGAACGACATCGGCGCGGTGCTCACGAACAACACGCTGTGGGCGGCGTTCCCGCACACCGTGGCCGCTGCGTTCCTCACCGCGGGCACGTTCGTGGCCGGCATCGCCGCGTGGTGGATGGTCCGTCTGGTGCGCACCAAGAAGGCCGAGAACATCGAGCTCGCCCGCAGCGTCTACCGTCCGGCGATCACGCTCGGCGTCATCACCATGATCATCGCGGGGCTCGGCGTCGCGGTCAGCGGTGACTTCCAGGCCAAGCTGATGTTCCAGCAGCAGCCCATGAAGATGGCAGCCGCCGAGGCCCTGTGCGAGAGCTCTCCCGACGGCGCGCCGTTCTCCATCCTCGCGATCGGCGACCTGTCCGACTCGTGCGAGGGCGTCAACCACATCCTCGAGATCCCCGGCATGACGTCGTTCCTCGCCAAGGGCAGCTTCACTGCCCCGCTGCCGGGCGTCGACGAGGTCCAGCAGTCCATGACCGAGCGCTACGGCGACGTCACCGCGGACGGCGAGCCGGTCAACTACTCCCCCAACCTCGGCCTGACCTACTGGAGCTTCCGCCTCATGATCGGGTTCGCGGTCGGCTCGATCGCGCTCTCGCTCATGGCGCTGTGGCTCACCCGCAAGGGCAAGGTCACCGACAACAAGTGGTTCGCACGCGTCGGGATCTGGGCCATCCCCATGCCGTTCATCGCGTCGTCGTTCGGCTGGATCTTCACCGAGACCGGACGTCAGCCGTGGGTCGTGGCCCCCAACCCGTCAGGCATCGACTCGATCCGCCTGCTCACCGAGCGCGGCGTGTCCACGGTCGTCGGCCCGGGCGTGGTGCTGACCTCCATGATCGTCTTCACGCTCGTGTACGGGGCCCTCGCGGTCGTCTGGTTCAAGCTCATCCACCGCTACACGGTCGAGGGCGTGCCGGAGACCGTGCACGACGACTCCCCCGAGGCGCGCGCCAAGGGCGACCCCGACGACCCGGACTCGACCGACGAGTCCGAACGCCCCCTGTCCTTCGCGTACTGACGCGCTCTGACGGCTCAAGGAGACCCAGTACTCATGGAACTCACCATTCTCTGGTTCGTGCTCATCGCGATCCTGTGGATCGGCTACCTGGTCCTCGAAGGATTCGACTTCGGTGTCGGCATGCTCATGCCGATCCTGTCCCGCAACAAGGACAAGGCGAAGCAGGACACCGAGCGCCGGCTCATCATCAACACGATCGGCCCGGTCTGGGACGGCAACGAGGTCTGGCTCATCACGGCGGGTGGCGCGACGTTCGCGGCGTTCCCCGAGTGGTACGCGACGCTGTTCTCGGGCTTCTACATCCCGCTGCTGCTGATCCTCCTCGCGCTGATCGTGCGCGGTGTCGCGTTCGAGTACCGCGGAAAGATCAACGACGACCGCTGGCGGGCGCGCTGCGACCAGGCGATCATCTTCGGTTCGTGGATCCCCGCGATCCTGTGGGGCGTCGCGTTCGCCAACCTCGTCCGCGGGGTCGAGCTCGACGCCGCGCACCAGTACGTCGGCGGATTCTGGGCCCTGCTCAGCCCCTTCGCGCTCCTCGGGGGCCTCACGACGCTCGTGCTGTTCCTCATGCACGGTGCGGTCTTCATCGCCCTCAAGACCGACGGCGAGGTGCGGGTCAAGGCGCGCCGCCTGGCCGGGTACTTCTCGGTCGCCGCGGTCGTCGTGGCCGGCGGCTGGGCCGTGTGGGCCCAGGTCGCCTACTCGGTGCCGTGGACGTGGGCAGCGGTCGTCGTCGCGGCTCTCGCCCTGGTCGGCGTCGTGATCGCCAACGCCAAGGCGCGTGAGGGCTGGGCGTTCCTGTTCTCCGCGCTCGCGATCCTCGCCGCGACGGTCCTGATCTTCGGGTCCATGTACCCCGACGTGATGCCGGCCCACGACCCCGCGAACTCGTTGAACATCGACAACGCGTCCTCGACGCAGTACACGCTGACCGTCATGACCTGGGTCGCCGTGATCCTCGTCCCGGTCGTGCTGCTCTACCAGTCGTGGACCTACTGGGTGTTCCGCCGCCGCCTCTCGACCAAGGACATCCCGCCGCCCATCGGCCTGTCGCTCACCAAGATCAAGGACGCCGCGTTCGGTGGCCCGTCGTCGGGCAGTGCCAGGTCGCTCGACCTGACCCCCGCCGAGGACGAGAAGGACGCCGGGACGGGCGCGACGTCGTCGGGCTCGCGCAAGCGCGGCACCGGGGACACCTCCGAGTGAAGCCCCTCGATCCACGGCTCCTGCGCCAGGCGCGGGCGGCCCGCGGGTACGTCGTGCTCACGGCGGTGCTCGGCCTCGTGACGGCCGGGCTCGTCGTGGCGCAGGCGCTGCTCATCGCGAGCGTCCTGGCCCCCGCGATCCAGGGCAGCCTCTCGCTGCCCGACGTCGGCACTCCCCTCGCGCTGCTCGCTGCGGTCGTGGCGGTGCGCGCCGGGGTCGCGTGGGCGCAGGAGCGGTTCGCGCTCAAGGCCGCGACGAAGACGGTCGCGGAGCTCCGCGAGCAGGTCGTCAGCAATGCGGTGGCCCTCGGGCCCCGCTGGCTGGCGACCGGCCGCGGTCCGGCGGTCGCGACGCTCGCGACGCGCGGGCTCGACGACCTCGAGCCGTACATGGTCAGGTACCTGCCGCAGCTCCTGCTCGCGGCGACCGTGACCCCCGCGACGCTCGCGGTGGTCCTGGGCCTCGACTGGATCTCCGCGATCATCATCGCGGTCACGATCCCCCTCATCCCGGTCTTCATGATCCTCGTCGGCCAGCTCACGGCGGGGACGTCCGAACGGCGGCTCAAGGTCATGCAGCGCCTGGGCTCCCAGGTGCTCGACCTCATGGCCGGGCTGCCGACGCTGCGCGCCTTCGGTCGCGAGCACGGGCCCGAGAAGCGGGTCAGGGCGCTCGGCGACGCCAACCGCCGGGCCACCATGGGGACGCTGCGTGTCGCGTTCCTGTCCGGCATGGTCCTCGAGCTGCTCACGACCCTGTCGGTCGCGCTCGTCGCGGTCGGGATCGGGCTGCGCCTCGTGTACGGCGAGGTCGGGCTCGAGCCCGCGCTGGCCGTGCTGGTGCTGGCCCCCGAGGTCTACCTGCCGCTGCGCCAGGTCGGGATGCACTTCCACGCCTCGACCGACGGGATCGCCGCGGCCAACCAGGCGTTCGAGGTGCTCGACGAACCGCTTCGTCCCGTCGGCACCACGCCCGCGCCCTCCCTGGCCGGTGCTCGGATCACGTTCGAGGGGGTGAGCGTGCGCGCGGGAGACCGCGACGTGCTCGCCCCCGCGGCGCTCACGACGACGTTCGGCTCCGCTGCCGGCGAGGCGGGCTCCGCGTCGGGCGCTCCGTCGTCGGGCACGGTGGTGGCCCTGACCGGGCCCAGCGGGTCCGGCAAGACGACCACGGCGCTGGTCCTGCTCGGCCTGCTCGCGCCCGACGCCGGGCGCGTCGTGGTGACCCCTCGCGTCGGCGAGCCCGTCGACCTCGCCGAGATCGACCCTGCCACGTGGTGGCCGCAGGTCGCGTGGGTACCCCAGCGCCCCACGCTCACGCCCGGCACCGTGCGCGAGGTCGTGCTCGACGGGCGCGAGGTCTCCGACGACGACCTCGCGGAGGCCGCGCGGCTCTCGGGGCTCGACGCCGTGCTGGACGTCCTGCCCGAGGGCTGGGCGACCCCGATCGGCCAGGGCGGCGTGGGGCTCAGCGTGGGCCAGCGTCAGCGCGTGGCCCTCACCGCGGCCCTGCTGGGCGACCCGTCGCGCGTGCCGCTCGTGGTGCTCGACGAGCCCACGGCGCACCTCGACGCGCGCGGCGAGCGCGCCGTGCTCGACGCCGTCCGGGCCTGGCGCGACCAGGGGCGCACGGTCGTCGTGGTCGCGCACCGCACGAGCCTCGTCGACCTCGCCGACCAGGTCGTGACGGTCTCCTCGGCCGCGCTGCCCCCGACCCCCGGCGATGCTGCCGACGCTCCCACCTCCTCACCCACCTCGTCTGGAGCCGTCGCATGAGCGCCCTCGACACGTCCCGCGACTCTCCCGTCCGCGGCGCCGGCACGGCCGACGGCGCGGGCGCTGATCCCCTGTGGCGCGCGGTGCGGCTCCTCGACGTGAGCTGGGGACGCGCCGCGCGCGCGATCGGGCTGGGCTCGCTCGCGCTGGCCAGCTCGGTCGGGCTCGCGGCCGTCGCGGCGTGGCTCATCGCGCGCGCCTCGCAGATGCCTCCCGTGCTCCAGCTCTCGGTCGCTACCGTGGCCGTGCGCGCGTTCGGTATCTCGCGCGGGGTGTTCCGTTACCTCGAGCGACTGGCCTCGCACGACGTCGCGCTGCGCGGCATGGCCTCGCTCCGCGCCAACGTCTACACCTCGCTGGCCTCCGGGCGGACAGCCGCGGTCGCGGGTGTCCGTCGCGGCGACCTGCTCGCGCGCGTGGGCGCCGACGTCGACTCGGTGGGCGACGTCGTCGTGCGCGCGATCATCCCCGCGGGCGTGGCCCTCGTGGTGTCCGCGGGCTCGGTGATCCTGGTCGGGGTGTTCCTGCCCTCGGCGGGCGTCGCCCTGTTCCTCTGCCTCCTGCTCGCAGGCGTCCTGGGCCCCTGGCTCTCCGCGCGGGCCGCGCGCCGCACCGAGGAACGCGGCGCGGCCGCCCGCGCCGAGATGACGTCCACGGTGCTCGAGACGCTCGAGGGCTCGGGACCGCTCACGGTCTCGGGTCGGCTCTCCCAGCGCATGGACGCGCTGCGGCGCACCGACCGTGAGCTCGCCGCGGTGACCGACTCCGGGGCACGGACCTCGGGCACGGCCGCCGCGATCAACAACGCCGCGATCGGGCTCGCCGTGCTCGCGTCGCTGCTGCTCGGCATCCCGGCGGTCGCGGCGGGGACCCTGGCGCCGGTCGAGCTCGCCGTGATCGTCCTGACCCCGCTCGCGGTGTTCGAGGCCGCGGGCGTGCTGCCCGCCGCAGCCGTGCAGATGCACCGGTCGCGCCAGGCCGCGCGGCGCATCATGGAGCTGCTCGACGCGGCGGCCGGGACCGAGGTGCTCGCGGGGAACGACGGGACCACCGGGTCCACCGCGGTCTCTGCCACGAACCCCGGCCCCGCTGACCTGTCAGAAGCGCACCGGGCCATGCCCCGGGCCACTTCTGACACGCACGCTGGCGACACCAGGTTGTCAGAAGCACACCGGGCCATCCCCCGGGCCACTTCTGACACCTCGGAAGCCGTGGCCCCCGTCCCCGAGATCACCGTGGCCGGCGCCTCGTGCGGCTGGAACGGTCGCGCAGCGGTGACCGGGATCGACCTCACGGTCAGCCCCGGGCGGGCGGTCGCGATCGTGGGCCCCTCGGGCGTCGGCAAGACGACCCTGCTCATGACGACCGCGGGTCTCATCCCGCAGGTCGCGGGACACGTGAGCCTCGACGGCTCCCCGATCTCGTCCCTGCCGCCCGACGACGTCGCGCACCAGGTCGTCTTCGTCGCCGAGGACGGGCACGTCTTCGACACCACGCTGCTCGAGAACCTGCGCGTCGCCCGCGGCGACGTCACCCCGGACGAGGCCGAGGCCGCGCTGGTCGAGGTCGGGCTCGGCGAGTGGCTCGCTGGACTGCCCGACGGCGTCGGCACGACCCTCGGACCGGACGCGACGACCATCTCGGGCGGGGAGCGCCGTCGGCTCCTCGTGGCACGCTCCCTGCTGGCCCCCGCTCCCCTGCTGCTCGTCGACGAGCCCGCCGAGCACCTCGACCCGGCGACCGCCGACGAGCTGCTCACCCACCTCGTGGAGACCACCCGGACGCGCGGGCGAGGCGTGGTCGTCGCGACCCACCGGCTCTCGGCGCTCGCCGCGGCCGACGAGGTGCTGCTCCTCGGCCGGACCGACGACGCCGACCCCGAGAGCCCCGCGACCGTGCTCGCACGCGGCACCCACGCCGAGCTGATCGCGCGCGACGAGGGCTACCGGTGGGCGCTCGCGCAGGAGGCGGCAGCCGGGCGGTAGCCCTCCGTCGCCGCCTCAGCCCTGGGACGCCCCTGCCCCCAGCCGGGACAGGAACAGCGCCTCGCCCACCGCGAGCTGCTCGATCTCGCTCGGCGCGACCGACTCGTTGGGCGCGTGGATGAGGCACGCGGGCTCCTCGACGCCGAGCAGCACGATCTGCGCGTCGGGGTACTCGGACGCGAGCACGTTGCACAGCGGGATCGACCCGCCCTGGCCCGCCGTGACGGTCTCCTTGCCGAACGCGTCGGCCAGCGCACGCGAGAGCGTGTCGAACACGTGCCCGTCGGTCCGGGCCTGGAACGGCTGCCCGACGGCGTCGCGCGTCGTCGTGACCTTGACACCCCAGGGCGCGTGGTTCTCCAGGTGGGCCACGAGCTTGTCCTGGAGGTCCTGCGCGTCCGCCCCCGGCGGGACCCGCAGGTTGAGCCGGGCCGCGGCCCGGGGCTGGATCGCTGCGGCCGAGCCCACCACGTTCGGGGCGTCGATCCCCAGGATCGTGACGGCCGGCCGGGCCCACAGCTGGTCGGAGACGCGCCCCGACCCCAGGAGCCGGGTGCCCTCGAGCATCCCGGCGTCGCTGCGGAACTGGTCCGGGTCGTAGTCGACGCCCGGCCAGGTGGCGTCGGCGATCTCCGGGGGGATGCCGTCGATCGTCGTGTTCCCCTCCTCGTCGCGCAACGAGGACAGGAGGTGGACGAGGGCCGCGAGCGCGTCGGGCGCCGCGCCGCCGAACATGCCCGAGTGGATCTCGCCCTTGAGCGCCTCGACCGTCACGACGACGTTGGTCGCACCGCGCAAGGACACTGTGAGCGTGGGGAGGCCCAGCGTCGCGTTGCCCGTGTCGGCGATGAGGATCGCGTCCGCGGTGAGCTCGCCCGGGTGGGCCTCGACGTACTGGTCCAGGCCGCCCGTACCCTGTTCCTCGGACCCCTCGATGACGATCCGGACACCCACCGGGAAGTCGTCGCCGCCGAGCGCCCGGAGGGCGCGCAGCGCCGTGAGGTGCGTGACGATGTTGCCCTTGCAGTCGGCCGACCCGCGACCGTACAGGCGTCCGTCGCGCTCGGTGAGCTCGAACGGTGGCGTGTGCCATGCGGCGTCGTCGAGCGGGGGCTGCACGTCGTAGTGCGAGTAGAGGAGCACCGTGGGGGCCCCGGGTGGGCCGGGGCGGTAGCCCAGCACCACGTTCGACCCGTCGGGGGTCTCGACCAGGCGGGCGTCGTCGATCCCCTCGGCGCGGAAGGCGTCGGCTACCCAGTGCGCGGCCCTCTCGCAGTCCTCGCGGGGGAAGAGCCGCTCGTCGGCGACCGACGGGATCGCGACCAGGGTCCGCAGGTCGTCGAGGGCTCGGGGCAGCAGTGACGCGACCTGCTCCTGCACGGGCGTGAGATCTTCCGGGGCGCTGCTCACGATTCCTCCTGGTTGGTCGTGTTCTCGTCGAGGTTGAGGGAGTCGACGTAGTCGTCGAACTCGTCGAGCTGCTCGGGGCAGTAGACCTCGATCACGAGGCGGTCCCCTGCGAGCCGTCGCTCGTCGACGAGCGACGGCCTGCTGCCGGGTCCCGTGGCCCCGTTCGTGGACCCGAGGTTCGCCGTCGCCTTCACCAGGGCGGCCGGGTCGCTGCAGAAGCCGCCGCCGTCGGCGCCCAGCACCGCGACGATCTGGTCCTCGTCGAACGCCGTGATCCCGATCTCCTCGAACTTGCCGTGCAGCTCGGCTGCCCGCTGCTCGGCGAGCTCGCGGTCCTGCGAGGCGTGGTAGCTGTTGTACAGCACGGCCATGAGGATCCCGACCCCGACGGCCAGGATCGCGGCCGCGGTGTAGACGATCCAGCGCCGGGTGCCGTCCGGCTCGTCCTCGTGCTGCGGCAGGCCGTCGGTTCCGCCAGGCCCCCCCGTCGTCGACGTCGTGGTCATGTCACGCCTCCTTCGGTCCGTCGGCGGGAGCGTCGACGAGCGGCTCCTCCGGGCCCCCGACGTTGTCGGGGTTCTTCCAGTGGGGCTTGCGCAGGAAGTAGAAGAGCGCGGGGACCAGGATGCCGACGACCCCGAGCCCGCCGCCGACGATCAGCAGGTAGACCCCGCTGCTGCCGCTCGAGAACTGGGCGGGGGGCACGAAGCCGATGATCATGGCCGCGACCGAGGCGAGGAAGCCGACGGTGCACAGCAGCGTGAGCGCCGGTGCGCGGTACCCGCGCGGGTGGTCGGGCTTGTTCCGCCGCAGCCGGACGGCCGCCACGAAGAGCAGGAGGTACATGATCAGGTACACCTGCGTCGTGATGACCGAGAGGATCCAGTAGGAGCTCGAGACGTCCGGGATGAACGCGTAGAGCAGCGCGATCACCGTGGTCACCAGGCCCTGCGAGACCAGGATGTTCTGCTGGACCCCGTGCTTGTTGAGCTTCTGCAGGAAGGGCGGAAGGTAGCCCTCCTCGCGCGCCACGGTCAGCAGGCCCTTGGACGGTCCGGCGAGCCAGGTGAGCATGCCACCGAGCGAGGCCGCGATGAGCATGAGGCCCAGGATCGGCGTCAGCCAGCTCACGCCGAAGTTCGCGAAGAACGCGTCGAACGCCTGCATGACCCCCGCCGTCAGGCTGAGCTGGTCGGCCGGGATGACCCAGCTGATCGCGAGCGCCGGGAGGATGAAGATCAGCAGCACCAGGCCGATCGCGAGGAACATCGAGCGCGGGAACTCCTTGGCCGGCTTGCGCAGGCTGGTCACGTGCACGGCGTTCATCTCCATGCCCGCGTAGGACAGGAAGTTGTTGACCACGAGCACGAGCGACGCGATCCCGGTCCACTGGGGCAGCAGGTGCGAGGCGTCCATCGGGGCCGCCGACGTGTTGCCCTGCCCGAGGAACACGAGCCCCAGGATCACGAGCAGCGCCCCGGGAACCAGGGTCCCGATGATGAGGCCGAAGCTCGAGAGGCCCGCCACGGTCTTGGTGCCCTGCGACGACACCCACACGCCCGTCCAGAACAGCACCACGATCACGATCGCGACGTACAGCCCGTTGCTCGCGAGCGAGGGGTTGATGACGTACGCGAACGTGCTCGCCACGTACCCGAGGAGGCTCGGGTAGTAGAAGATCGTCATGGCGAACTGGCACCAGATCGCCAGGAACCCCGCGGGCTTCGAGATGCCGTCCGCGACCCACCGGTACACGCCGCCGGACCACCCGGAGGCCAGCTCGGCCGAGACGAGCGACGTCGGCAGCAGGAACACGATCGCGGGCACGATGTAGAGGAACACCGCGGACAGCCCGTAGACCGCCATGGTCGGCGCAGCACGCAGGCTCGCGACCGACGACGTGATCATGAACGCGAGCATCAGCCACGTGATGTAGTTCTTGGGCGTCCGGGCCGTGATCGCCGCGCGCATCTCCTCGCGGGTGGGCGGTGCACCGCGGCCCTCCGACGTGACCGACGAGGGCGTCCCTGGACCGCCCGGCTCCGCTGTGGGTGAGGCCATCTTTCCTCCGTGCCGCCGAGACCCCCCTGGACGGACGGGTCGCCGAGAACCGCTCGAACGTGCCAGACGTTGCGAACATATCGCCCGGCCGGGGATTTCGCTCCCGGAACGGTCGGGGCACCAGGTCGACCCGCGACACGCCGGGACGGTCGAGCGTGTCGCGCTGATAGCGTCGTCGAGGCCGTCCCGCCGCTGCCCCGGCCGCCGGTCCCGTCCGCACCGCCCTCGCCCTCGTCTGGAGCCACGCGTGAAGATCCTCGTCCCCGACTCCCTCCCGCTCGACCTCACGCCCCAGGGGTCCGGCGACACCACGGCGAGCGCACGCGGTGCACGGGACGTGTTCGTCGAGTACGACGGCGGAGCGCCCCTCCCGGTCGAGCACCGCGACGCCGAGGTCCTGGTCGCCTGGGCCAACACCCCCGCGAACCTCGCGGACGCCGCCGCGCACCTGCCCCGGTTGCGCTGGGTCCAGACCCTCGCCGCAGGGCCTGACGCGATCCTCGCGGCGGGCTTCGCCCCGGATGTGGTCGTCACCAACGGTCGGTCGCTGCACGACGGCCCCGTGGCCGAGCACACCTTGGCCCTGACGCTCGCGGCGGTCCGGCGGCTCGACCGGTTGGGCACGGCGCAGCGCGAGCACCGGTGGGACTCGGCGCTGGGGGACGAGCAGGCCGACCCGGCGACCAGCCCGCGCTTCACGCTGCACGGTGCGCAGGTCACGATCTGGGGCTTCGGCTCGATCGCGGCCGCGCTCGCACCGCTGTACGCGGCGCTCGGGGCGCGCGTCACGGGGGTCGCGAGCACCGCGGGCGACCGGTTCGGCTTCCCCGTCGTGACCGACGCGGACCTGCCACGGGTCCTGGCGACGACGGACGTCCTGGTCTCTCTGCTGCCCGCGGTCCCGGCGACGCGCCACGCGTTCGACGCCGCCCGCATCGCCCAGCTCCCGGACCACGCGTGGTTCGTCAACGCGGGCCGCGGAGCGACGGTCGACGAGGTCGCCCTGGTCGCCGCGCTGCGCGAGGGCCGTCTGGGCGGCGCCGCGCTGGACGTGACGGAGACCGAGCCGCTCCCGGCGGGCTCACCGCTGTGGGACGCCCCGCGCACGATCCTGACCCCCCACGTCGCGGGAGGCCGACCGCAGGGCGCGTCGGCCCTGGTCCTGGAGAACCTGGAGAACCTGCGCGCGGGCCGCCCGCCGCGCAACGTGGTCCCGCGCTGAGTCCCGCGATCCCGCAGTGGACCAGTTGTCAGAACGTGGCCGGGCCATAGACCGGCCACGTTCTGACAACTCATCCGTCCGAGGGCCCCGTTGAGGGGCGATGCGAGAGGAACGTCGCGCACACGCCCGGCGCGACCACCGCCAGGTGCACCTACCAGCGCGCGTTCCGCGGCACCTTCTGGCAGACGGGGCACGTGTACGACGACCGGTTCATGAACTCGTCGCGCCGCACGAGCGCCCCGCAGCGCGTGCACTCCTCGCCCTCGCGCCCGTACACCGCGAGCGAGCGCGAGAAGTACCCGGACTGGCCGTTGACGTTGACGTAGAGCTCGTCGAAGCTGGTCCCGCCCTGGGCGAGGGCCTCTCGCATGACCTCCTCGGCGGCGTCGAGCACGCGGTGCGCCTCGGCCAGTCGCAGGGTGTCGGTGGGGCGCGCGTAGTGGAGCCCGGCGCGCCACAGGGCCTCGTCGGCGTAGATGTTGCCGACGCCGGACACGAGGCGCTGGTCGAGCAGCGCGCGCTTGATCCCGGTCCGACGACGGCGCACCGCCCGTGCGAGGTCGTCGCGCCGCAGCGCGGGGTCGAGCAGGTCGCGCGCGATGTGCGCGGCGGGCTCGGGGATCTCCGCGAGGGGCGACCCCCAGCCTCCGGGCGCACCGTCGGGGGTCGGTGCGAGGTCCGTCACGGACAGGTGCCCGAACGTGCGCTGGTCCACGAAGTCGAGGGTGCGCGGCGCGTCCGCCTCGTCCTCGCCGGCGAGCCCGGACAGCTCGAGCCGGACCCGCAGGTGTGGGACCTTCTCGACCGCGGCGCTCCCTGACCGGACCAGGAGCTGGCCGCTCATGCCCAGGTGCGCCATGAGCGCGGTGACGTGCCCGCCCGCGGGCGCGGCGCCGTCGGGCAGGTCGCCGGACTCGACGTCCACCGCGCCCGACGTCTCCTCCAGGAGGAGCCACAGGTACTTGCCGCGGCGGACCGCGGCGCCCACGCGCTGCCCCACGAGCTGGCCGCGGAAGCTCTCCGGGCCACCCTCGTGACGACGGACCGAGTAGTCGCGCAGGACCTCGACGCCCGTGACCGTGCGTCCGGTGACGTGGCGGGCGAGACCGTCACGGACGGTCTCGACCTCGGGGAGCTCAGGCAACGGTGCCCGGCTCGTCGAGGTGCTCGTCCTGGTCCGCCCGTGCGTCCGTGCCCGCGGCCGAGGCGGGCAGCGGCAGCTTCTGGATGGCGAGGTACGCCATCTCGGCGGCCTCCTGCTCGGCGTACTTCTTGGCCGAGCCGTGGCCGGTGCCGTAGACGACGCCGTCGAGCGAGACCTCGGACGTGAAGGTGCGGGCGTGGTCGGGGCCGTCGCCCGTGCTCGCGTAGGCCGGAGCACCCAGGTTGCGGGCCGCGGCGGACTCCTGGAGAGAGGTCTTCCAGTCGAGTCCTGCGCCCAGGTCAGCGGCGACGGCGAGCGTGGGGTCCACGAGCCGGTGCACCAGGTCGCGAGCGACCTCGAGGCCGTGGCTCAGGTAGGTCGCACCGATCAGCGCCTCGACGGTGTCCGACAGGATCGAGTCCTTGTCGTTGCCGCGGGTCCGGATCTCGCCCTTGCCGAGCAGGATGTACCCGCCGAGGCCCAGGTCGCGCGCGATCGCGGCGAGCGACTTCTGCGAGACCGTGGCGGCGCGCATCTTGGCGAGCTCGCCCTCCGGCAGGTCCGGGTGGCGGCGGTACAGCGCCTCGGTCACGACGAGCCCCAGCACGGTGTCCCCGAGGAACTCGAGGCGCTCGTTGGTGGGGATGCCGCCGTGCTCGTGGGCGAACGAACGGTGCGTCAGTGCAAGCACGAGAAGCTCGGGATCCAGGTGGATCCCGAGCCTCTCGAGAAGACCGGCGGCCGCAGGGGCTTCCGGCGTCACGCTATTCAGCCTGCGTGCTCGGTGCGCAGCGCCTCGACGTACTGACGGCCCTTGTAGGTGCCGCAGGTCGGGCACGCAGCGTGCGACAGCTTGTCGCCCTTGCACTGCGGGCAGGTCGTGAGGTTCGCGGCGGTGGTCTTCCACTGCGAACGACGCGCACGGGTGTTGCTGCGCGACATCTTGCGCTTCGGAACAGCCACGGCTAGCTCTCTTTCGTCTCGTCGGACACGCTCGGATCCTCGAGCATGCTCTGTAGTGCCGACCACCGGGGATCGACAATGTCGTGCGAGTGATCAGGATCCTCAGCCAGACGTGCTCCGCACTCGGAGCACAGGCCCTGGCAATCGGGCTGACACAACGGTCTGAATGGTAGTGCAGTGACGACGGAATCCCGAAGCGCGGGCTCGAGATCGATCAGGTCGCCCTCGAGCTCGTACACCTCGTCCTCGTCGTCACCGGACTCTGCCGCGGCCTTCGCACGCTCGGGATACACGAACAGCTCCTGGATGTCCGCGACGACGTCAGCCGTCACCGGTTCCAAGCACCGCACGCACTCCCCGACCGCCTGGGCCTGGGCAGTCCCTGTCACCAGGACCCCGTCCATCACCGACTCGAGCCGGACGTCCAGCTCGAGATCAGTGCCTTCAGGGATGCCGATCACGACGGTACCGAGGTCTGCCGGAGCCTTGACCGAGCGAGTCACTTCACGCATCGATCCGGGACGCCGACCGAGCTCGTAGGTGTCGAGCACAAGAGGCGAGCGCGAGTCGAGAGTGATGGGTTCCTCCACGGGTTGTCAGCGACCCGAGCGGGTCACCAGGTGTTCAAGGTCACAGCGCGCACGCCAGTCCCGCAAGAACCAGGGGGATCTCAGGAAGATGAACGTGCACCTCGGCCCCAACCGATGACAGGCAGGACCAACGGACCATCTTACGGCATGACCGAACCGCCGTCTAACCTCGCGAACTGACCCGGATCGGACAGGCTGTCCGCGGCCCCGCGACCTACTCCCCCGAGCCCTCGGCTCCTTGGAGCTCCCCCATGCGCTGGGCGAGCTTGGCCCGCCCGGCGTGCACCTGCGCCATGACCTTGCCCAGGTCCACCTCGAACTCGGCGAGGCGACGGTCGCAGTAGTCGTCGGCGTCGACCCGCAGCTCGGCGGCGGTCCGCTCGGCGTCCTCGACGATCGCGTGGGCCCGCGACTCGGCCTGCACCGCGACCTGCTCCTTCTGGACCAGCTCGATCGCGCGGGCGCGCGCCGTCGTGAGGATGTCCTCGGCCTGCCTGTTCGCCTCCGCAAGGACCGCGTCGGCCTCCGCGAGCACCTCGTCGGCGTGCGCGAGCTGCTCGGGCAGCGCGCGGCGCATCTCGTCGACGAGCGCCAGGGCGTCGGCCTTGTGGACCAGGACCGAGGACGACATGGGCATGGCCCGGGCGGTCTCGACGAGGTGGGCCAGGTCGTCGAGGATCACGTGGAGCCCGGCCTCGGTCTGGGCCTCGTCCTCGGTCTGCGCGAGCGGGTGGTCGTTCATCGGCCTGTTCCTTCCGTGGTGGGGGTCGCCTGCTGCGCCTGCCGCGTCTGCTCTGCCGCGGGCGTCGAGCCGGCCGCGCGGTCCGCGAGCGCCTGGCGCACGAGGTCGCCCACCCCCGCCGGGACCAGGTCGTCGACCGGCCCCCCGAAGCGGGCCACGTCCTTGACGAGCGAGGACGCGACGTGGGCGAGGGCGGGGTCGCCCGGGACGAACACGGTCTCGACGCCCACGAGGTGGCGGTTCATGAGGGCCATGGGCAGCTCGGCGTCGAAGTCCGCGCCTCCGCGCAGGCCCTTGACGACCGCCACGGCACCGACCTCGCGGCAGAAGTCCACGAGGAGGCCGGGGACGATCGCGACGCGCACGTCCTCGAGTCCCGGGCTCGCGTCGAGCGCGGCGCGGGCGATCTCGACGCGCTGCTCCGCACTCAGGAGCGCGGACTTGGACGAGTTGCGGGCGACCCCCAGGACGACCTCGTCGAACAGCGACCGCGCTCGGCGGACGATGTCGAGGTGGCCGAGGGTGAGGGGGTCGAACGACCCCGGGCAGACGGCGATGGTCACCTTGCCACGGTAGTACACGCCCCCCGGGAATCCGGGCAGGTCAGGGCCTGCCGCGGGCCGCGTCAGGCCGCGCGCAGGGCGCGGGCGCGGCAGGATGGGTGCCATGTCTCCCCAGTCCGGTCCCGTCGTCGTCCCCCTCCGCTCGGTCGAGCAGCTCACGCAGCTCTACCGGGACGTGCTGAGCCCGTCGTTCCCGCCTGCGGAGCTGGTCTCGCTCTCGTCGTTCCTCGCGGACCACGCGGCGGGGCACCTGGAGTCGTTGGGGGTCGTGGAGGTGCCCGACGGCGCCGCTCCCCCGAGCGGACAGGGTGCGGCTGGGCCCGGGTCGGGCGAGGCGGGCACGGCGGACGGCGAGCCGGGCGAGGCGCCTGCCGGGCGTGTGGTGGCCGGCGTCGTCGGCTCGTGGTCGGCCGAGGCGCGCGTCCTGCTCGTGCAGTACCTGGCGATCGCGCCGGGGCGGCGCGGGGGCGGGATCGGCGCGGCGCTCCTCGGGGCGGCCGTGGCCGCATGGCTGACGAACCTGCGCCCTGCCATGGTGCTGGGCGAGGTCGAGCACCCGGGCTTCCACTCGGCGAGCGAGGCGCACGGGGACCCCGAGGCGCGGCTACGGTTCTACGCGCGCCACGGCGGACGTGTCCTGGCGGTGCCGTACTTCCAGCCCGGCAACGCGCCGGGCGCCGAGCGTGTGCCCGCGCTGCTGCTCATGACGCTCGCGACCGAGGACCCCACGGCGACGAGCGTGCCGGCGGCCCCGCTGCGCACGTTCCTGCGCGAGTACTTCGTGGACAGCGAGGGGAGCCTCGCGGACGACGCGCCGACGCGCGCGCTGCTGGCCTCGGTCGCGGGAGAGCGCGTCGAGCTGGTCCCGGCCGACGAGCTGGACCGTGTTCCCGTGGGCCTGCTCGACGAGACGTCGCTGCGCGCGCCCGCCGCCCCTGCCGCGCTCTAGGTCGCTCAGGGCGCGTCGGCGGCCGCGGACTCCTCGGTCGCAGCCGGACCCGCGTAGTACACGGCCGTCTCGCCGTAGTCCTTGCGGGCGAGCAGCTCCCACCCCGCGGGCCACTGCGGCTCGGGGCTGCGCGTCGAGCGCTCGACGACCACGACCGCGTCCTCGACGAGCGCCGACGTCGCGGAGAGCTGCCGGAGGAGCTCGGCGACCACGGCCTCCGCGAGGTCGTAGGGAGGGTCGATGAAGACGACGTCCCACGTGGTCGTCGGCGGCGACAGGACGAACTTCTCGGCCTTGTCCTGGACGACCTGCACGTTCGTCAGACCGAGGGTCCTCACGTTGGTCCGGCAGACCTCCGCGGCGACGCGCGCGGCGTCGACCAGCACGACCTTCTGCGCGCCGCGCGAGGCCGCCTCCAGGCCCAGCGCGCCCGAGCCCGCGTACAGGTCCAGGACGTAGGCCCCCTCGAGGACCCCGTAGTGCTCGAGGCGCGAGAAGATCGCCTCGCGCACCCGGTCGCTCGTGGGCCGCGTGCCCTTGGGGGGCACCTGCAGGCTGCGTCCTCCGACCGTCCCGGCCACGATCCTCGTCATGCGGGACAGCCTAGACGGGGTGGGCCAAGGCCCCGGCTACGCCCGCTCGAGGAACTCCTCACGCTCGGGGTCGAGCTGGCTGGCGATCGCCGCCCGCAGCTCGGGGTGGTGCTCGAGGTCCGGGTCCGCGCTGATCACCTCGGCCGCGTCGGCCCGCGCCTGCTCGATCACCGCGACGTCCTTGACGACGCGCAGCAGCCGCAGCGAGCTCGCCTTGCCGGACTGGGCCGCACCCAGCACGTCGCCCTCGCTGCGCAGCTCGAGGTCGACGGTCGCGAGGCGGAAGCCGTCGGTGGTCTCGGCCATGGTCTCGACCCGGACGGCCGCGGGGGTGCCGGGCTCGACGGTCGAGACGAGCAGGCACAGCCCGGGCGCGGAGCCACGGCCCACGCGGCCGCGGAGCTGGTGGAGCTGCGAGAGGCCGAACCGGTCCGCGTCGAACACGACCATCACCGTGGCCTCGGGCACGTCCACGCCGACCTCGACCACTGTCGTGGAGACCAGGACCTGCACCGCGCCGGACGCGAAGTCGGCCATGGCCTTCTCCTTGTCCGCGGGGGGCATCTGCCCGTGCAGGACGCCGACTGAGAGCCCGCGCAGCGCGGGCACGCGCGCGAGCTCCTCGGCGACCTCGAGCACCGCGCGCAGGGGCGGCCGGTCCGACCCCGTGCCGGTCCCGTCGAGGTCGAGGAAGTCGGGCACCTCGTCGAAGTCGTCGGTCCGCGACCTCCTCCTCGCGGCCCCCTTGCCCTCGCCCGCGGCCGCTGCGGCGTCGGGACCGGCATCCGGGGCCGAGGCCTCGGCGTCGGGGTGGATCCGGGCGCACACCACGTACGCGCGGTTCCCGGCGTCGACCTCCTCGCGCACGCGCTGCCACGTCCGGTTCATCCACGCCTCGTTGTCCGCGGGGACCACGTGCGTCGTGATGCCCGCGCGCCCGGCCGGGATCTCGGTGAGCGAGGACGTCTCGAGGTCGCCGAAGACCGTCATGGCGACCGTGCGCGGGATGGGGGTCGCGGTCATGACGAGCAGGTGAGGGCTCGTCCTCGCCTTGGCCCGCAGCGCGTCGCGCTGCTCCACGCCGAACCGGTGCTGCTCGTCGACCACGACCAGCCCGAGGTCCGCGAACTGCACGTTCTCGCTCAGCAGCGCGTGCGTCCCGACGACGATCCCCGCGCGCCCGCTCGCGGCGTCGAGCAGCGCGGACTTCTTGGCGGCGGCCCCCATCGACCCCGTGAGGAGCGCGACGCGCGTGCCGTGGTCCGCCCCGCCCAGCATGCCCCCCTCGGCGAGCGGCCCCAGCAGGGTCGCGAGCGTGCGGGCGTGCTGCGAGGCGAGCACCTCGGTGGGTGCCAGGAGCGCGGCCTGCCCTCCGGCGTCGACCACCTGGAGCATCGCGCGCAGCGCGACGACCGTCTTGCCCGAGCCGACCTCTCCCTGGAGCAGGCGCTGCATGGGCCGCGAGCGCGCGAGCTCTCCGGAGATCTCCTCGCCGATCTCGCGCTGCCCGGCCGTGAGCGTGAACGGCAGCGACGCGTCGAAGTCCGCGAGGACGCTGGGCTCGCCCGGGGCGAGCAGCGGGCGGGCCGTCGCCTCCTCGGCCTCGGCCCGCGCGCGCCGCTGGGCGAGCGCGGCCTGGAGCACGAACGCCTCCTCGTAGCGCAGGCGGTCGCGCCCGTGCTGCCACTGACGCGTGTCGAACGGCTCGTGGACGTCCTTGAGTGCTGCGTGCCGCGACCCGAACCCGCGGGCCTCGCGGACGGCGGGCGGCAGCGGGTCCGGCACCTCGTCCTCGGTCAGCGGGTCCAGGACCTGGCGGACGGCCTTCTGGATCCGCCAGCTCGGGATCGCGGCACTCGCCGGGTAGAGCGGGATGGGGCGACGCGCCTCGATGAGGGCCGACTCCTCGTCGTCGGCGTCGACCCCGATGATCAGGTAGTCCGGGTGCGTGAGCTGGCGCGCCCCGCGGTAGGCGCTCACGACGCCCGTGAACAGGCCCGTGCGCCCAGGCTGGAGACGGCTCTCGTGCGTGCGGAGCGCCCCCGTGCCCTTGGCGAAGAACGTGAGCGAGAGGCGGTGGACGCCGTCGGTGACCTCGGCCTGCATCATGGCCCCGCCCCGCGAGCGCATGGCCCGCACGGTCGCCTGGACCACGCGCGCCATGATCGT
Source organism: Oerskovia sp. Root918 (assembly GCF_001428945.1). NCBI lineage: Bacteria > Bacillati > Actinomycetota > Actinomycetes > Micrococcales > Cellulomonadaceae > Oerskovia > Oerskovia sp. Root918. Next base: position 34,620 of record NZ_LMJG01000011.1, on the reverse strand, counting down.
CACGTGCTCGCCGAGCACGAGCCCGCCGAGGTCGGTGAGCCTGCCCGGGTCGCCGTAGCGGCGAGGGTAGTGGCCCAGCAGGTCGCCCGTGGTCTCGAGGCCCAGCTTCGCGAGCGCGCCGGCGGACCGCGGGCCGAGCACCTTGGCGAGCGGCTCGGCGAACCGGTCCACGGGCCCCGTGACCAGGTCTCCGGCCAGCACCCGGGAAGCGGTCACGTGGTCCGTGGCCTCGGGGGTCAGGTCCTTGCTCATTCCGCTCCCAGCTCGAGGTCTGCGTGGTCGCGCCCGGAGTCGAGGACGACGACCTCGATGCCCGGGACGCGCTGGCGTGCGATGCCGACGACGACGTCGATCACGAGCGGGTCCACCCGGCGGCCCGGCATGATCGTGAGGACCTCGTCGTCCGGGCGCAGGAGCTCCTCGAGCGCGGGTCGCACGAGCGAGCCGTCCGCTGCGACCTGGACCGCCCGGACCTCGGCGAGCGCGGCACGCATCGCCTCGGCCTGCCCCTCCTCGACGAGCTGCGCGGCGGCGAGCGCCGCGACGACGTGCAGGTCGGTCGGGGCGTCGAGGACCTCGACGGCCTGCAGGTCGCCCGCGCCCGGCTCGACCAGCAGTGCCGCTGCGCGGGCGGCGGCCGCGGCCGCGTCGCTGCCCGGCAGCACCGTGACGAGCCGGGCCGAGGTGTCCACCGCGACGCGCAGCACCTCCTCGGGCTCGGGTGCGCGGTCGGCCGCGAGCAGGACCACGGCCCCGCTGCGGGCGAGGTCCGGTACGAGCCCCGGCGCCGACGTGATGGTCACCACGCCGTGCGCGGGCACCTGCTGGTCGGTGTGAGGCGGGGCTTCTGGCAGGCCTGCGTGCACGCCGCGCGCCGCGACCTGGGTCGCGAGGTGGCGCACGCAGACCTGGCGCAGCCCGGCCCGGCCGGCGGCGACCTGACGGGCCGCGGCGACCGCGCGCCCCGGGTCGTCCGTGTGCACGTGGGCCTGCCACACGCCGTCGCCGACCACGACGACCGAGTCGCCGACCTCCTGCAGCGCGGAGCGGAGCGCGTCCGCGAGGTCAGGGCCGTCGGTCTCCAGGGACACGGTGCGGAGCGCGTCCCCCACGCCCGCCTCCACGACGAACATGACCTCGAACTCACCGTCCAGCCCCACGCTCGCGGTCCCCCCGTCGGCGGGCGCAGCGGCCTGCGCAGGGTCGCCGGGCCCGACCGCGGGGCTCGGCTCCGCCTCCCGGTCCACCGAGGCGTCGGTCGTCAGGGTCGCCATGGCGTCCATGGTGCCGCCGGCCACCGACATCACCGGGTCCGCCGGGTCCGCGGCGTGGCCCGCGGCGCCGGGCTGGGCTCCGGGCGACCCGCCGCGGGCGGCGGCCTCGGCCTCGAGCCCTGCCCCGTCGAGCCCGTCCGCGCCCAGGACGCGGCACAGCGCGTCGAGCACGAGCACGAGCCCGTAGGCCCCCGCGTCGAGCACGCCGGCGCGCGAGAGGACCTCGAGCTCGCTGGGGCTGCGGAGCATGGCGCGGTGAGATCCGTCACGCGCCGCGACCACGACTCCCGTCAGGTCGGCGCCCGCGTCGGCCGCGGCGCGCGCCGCCGACGCACCGCCGCTCGCGGCCGTGAGGATCGTCCCGGGCACGGGGGCGGCGACGGCCGCGTACGAGGCGCGCGCGGCGGCCTCGAACCGCGTCGCGACGCGCAGCGACCCCACGGGCTGGTCCGCGAACGTGACCGCGCCCGCGAAGCCGCGCAGGAACTCGCTGAGGATCACGCCCGAGTTCCCGCGCGCCCCGAGCAACGCACCCCGCGCGAAGGCGACCAGGACGGTGTCGGTGGGCTCGCCGTCGGGCAGGGCAGACACGGCCCGCGCTCCCTCGGTGACCGTCAGGAGCATGTTGGTGCCGGTGTCCGCGTCCGCGACGGGGAAGACGTTCGCGCTGTCGATGCGCGCCCTGGCCTCCCCGAGCGTCCGGACCGTCTCGGTCACCCACGCCCGCACCAGTGCGGGCTCGATGTGCTCCTTGCCGTCGGTCACGCTCGTGGGGCTCCTCGGTCCGGGGCGGCACGCGAGGGTGCCGAACCCCCGTCGAGCCTGCGATACTGTCCGGACCACCGTAGTCCGCCTCGTGCGCTGCCTCTTGCATGCGTTCGGGCCGGTTTGGGGTGGAGGGCGGCCATCGGCTACCCTATGGAGGTTGCCCGGACAGACCTGGGCGACCACGGACGCTCCCCGGCTTCTGCCGGTACGGAGCGTTCACCCCACAGACCATTCACTACGTCGCCGCTGTCCTTCGCGGAGGCGTGCACGACGATCAGGAGAAATCGTGGCTGCCAACTGCGAAGTCTGCGGCAAGGGCCCGAGCTTCGGGCACAGCATCTCGCACTCGCACGTCCGTACGAAGCGTCGCTGGAACCCGAACATCCAGCGCGTCCGTGCCATCGTTTCGGGCACCCCGAAGCGCCTCAACGTGTGCACCTCGTGCCTGAAGGCCGGCAAGGTCGTCCGTCACGTCTGAGCCTTTCAGCTCGTTCCACGAGAGCCCGCCAGGATCCGTCCTGGCGGGCTCTCGTGTGTCCGGGGGCAGGTGCCCGACGGCGGGGCTCCCCTCGGGCAAGCGGGTCGCCCGGGCGCCGGGCACGCTCGGGCGTGATCAGTCCGGCCGGTCGGCGGCACGCGAGACGGGCCGCGCCCGCACGTGCGCCCGCTCCCCCTGGGGGCCGTAGAGGACGAGCAGCTCGACCGGGTGCTCGTCGGCGCTGAGGATCGCGTGCGGGGTGCGGGTGTCGAACTCGGCGGCCTCGCCCTCGCCGAGGACCAGGTCGTGCTCGCCGAGCAGGAGGCGCAGCCGTCCGCCCAGGACGTACAGCCACTCGTAGCCCTCGTGCACCCTGGTATCGGGCAGGACGTCAGAGGTCCGGCCGTGCAGGAGCTGCTTGTAGGCCTGGACGCCGCCCGGCCTGCGTGAGAGCGGCAGGAACGTGGACCCGTGCCGCTTGACCGGGCGCGCGTGGATCCGCGGGTCTCCCGTCGGTGGAGCGCCGACGAGCTCGTCGAGCGGCACCTCGTGCTCGCGGGCCAGCGGCAGCAGGAGCTCGAGCGTGGGGCGCCGGCCCCCGGACTCGAGCCGGGACAGCGTGCTCACCGAGATGCCCGTGCGCTCGGAGAGCTCGGAGAGGGTCAGCTGACGCTGCTGGCGCAGCGCGCGCAGCCGTGGCCCGACGGCCTCGAGGGCTGCGGCGAAGGGATCGTCCATGCCGTCGAGTTTGCCACTCCGGCAAGAGGAATTGCCAACTCGCGACGCGAGTGCGGATGCTCGACGACGGAGGTGGTCACCGTGACCCGAGAGAACCCAGCGCCCGCCACGGGCAAGAGCACATCGAACGACGCAGCACCGGAGACCTACGACGTCGTGGTCGTCGGAGGCGGTGCGGCGGGCCTGAGCGGAGCGCTCACGCTCGCCCGGGCACGACGCAGCGTGCTCGTGATCGACGCGGGCCGTCCGCGCAACGCACCGGCCGCGCACATGCACGGCTACCTGTCCCGCGACGGCGAGGACCCCGCCGCGCTCCTGGCGACCGGACGGGCCGAGGTCGCGGCCTACGGGGGCCGGATCTCCCAGGGCACGGTCGAGTCCGCGACCGCCCTGCCCGACGGGGGCTTCGAGGTCCTCACGACCGACGGCCGGGCCGTCCGGGCTCGTCGTCTGCTCGTGACCACGGGCCTCGTCGACGAGCTGCCCGACGTCCCCGGGCTCGCCGAACGGTGGGGCAAGGACGTCCTGCACTGCCCGTACTGCCACGGCTGGGAGGTGCGCGACCAGGCGGTGGGCATCCTCGCCACGGGCCCGATGTCGATCCACCAGGCCCAGATGTGGCGCCAGTGGACCGACGACGTCACGCTCTTCCTCCACGGGTCACCGGCCCCGGACGCCGGGACCCGTGCCGCCCTCGACGCGCGCGGCATCCGGGTGGTCGAGGGCCGCGTCGCGGGGCTCGCGCTCGACGCGGACGCGCTGAGCGGCGCCCGGCTCGCGTCCGGGGAGGTCGTGGAGTGCACGGCGCTCGTGGTCGCGCCCCGCTTCACGGCCCGGTCCGCGGTCCTCACGTCGCTCGGGGTCGAGACCGAGGACCAGGTCGTCGACGGGGTGACGATCGGGACCTTCGCACCCTCCGACCCCCAGGGCGCGACCTCGGTGCCCGGCGTCAGGGTCGCGGGCAACGTCACGAACATCATGGCGCAGGTCGTCGCCGCGGCGGCCGCGGGCGTCCAGGCGGCCGCCGCGACCAACGGCGACCTGATCGCCGAGGAGGTTCAGCAGGCGCTCGCCGCTCGCGCCGCGCCCAGCGCGCACGCGGGGTGAAAGGCTGAGAGGATCGGCGGACGACGCACGGCACACGCGGGCCAGCACGCCCGCCGCTCCTCTCATCCCACCAGCACATCACCTTGGGGAGATTTGCTGAAGATCCGGACAAAGAGGTTTGGTGAAACTCCACGGAAGTGGCAGGATTTGGTCATGGTGACGGAACTCAACGAGGTAACGATCCGCACGGCAACTCCGCAGGACGCGGCGTCGATCGCCCAGGTGCACATCGCCTCGTGGCGTGGGGCGTATGCCGGGATCGTCCCGGACGACTACCTCGCATCGCTCGACCACGACCAGCGCGAGGCCGCCTGGACGCAGAACCTCGCGAGCTCGGGCGCCGACATCCTCCTGGCCGAGGCCGACGGTCGCGCGCTCGGTTTCGCGAGCCTCGGCCCCGCTCGCGACGAGGACGCCGAGTCCGGAGACCTTGAGGTCTACGCGATCTACCTCGACCCCGAGGCCTGGGGACGGGGCGTCGCCCGTGACCTCATGCGGACCATGCTCGGCAAGGTCCCGCCGCGCACGCCGGTCTCGCTGTGGGTCCTCAAGGACAACGAGCGCGCCCAGCACTTCTACCGTCGTCACGGGTTCGCCCCGGACGGGGTCGAGCGTCGCGACGACATCGGCGGCCGTGACCTGACGCAGGTCCGTTTCCGTCGCACGGTCTGACCGGCCCGCCGCACAACAGCTCCTCCCGTCGAGGGGGTCGCCCTCCCGGGGCGGCCCCCTCGACGCGTGCCGGGCCCTCCCGCCCGCGCGTCTGACGACCGGACAGCCTCGTCGGCGGCCCGACCCTCAGCCGCGGAAGTGGTCCCATCCGACGCCGTGCGCGCGCGGCGCGGCCCCGTCGACCGTGACCGACGGAGCCCGGCCCACGGCAGCCCCTGGCACGCCCGCCGGCGGCGCGGCGACGACCCGACCCACCGCACGGAACGGCTCGGGCAGCGCGGTCCCCGCGGGGAACGTCGCGAGCAGGCCGTGGTCCTCACCGCCCGTCAGGACCCAGTCGCGGGCGAGGGCCGTCTCCGCGGCGGCGCCCGCCGGGCCCGGCTCGGCCCCGGCAGGCGCGAGCGTCCCGCTCGCCGCCCTGACGGCGGACGCCGCGACGACCAGCCGGTCCAGGTCCCCGCGGAAGGCACCCAGGTCCAGGTCGATGCCCACGCCGCTCGCCCGGGCGAGGCGCCCGGCGTCACGCAGCAGGCCGTCGGACAGGTCGAGCATGGCCGTGGCCCCGGAGTCCGCGGCCGCCGGGCCCGCGTCGAGCGGCGGCTCGGGACGCAGGTACGCGTCGACCAGGCCCTGGTCCAGAGGTCCCAGGTCGTGGTCGAGCAGGGCGAGCCCGGCGGCGGACCAGCCTCGCCGCCCGGCGTGCGCGACGACGTCGGACACCTGGGCTCCCGAGCGCAGGACCGGCGCCCGCCCGCCCAGGTCCCCGTGCACCGTGACCGCGACGACCACGTCGTCCCCGCTCGACAGGTCTCCCCCGACCACGGCCGCACCGCTGGGCGCGCACGCCGCGGCGAGGCCGCGGGCCAGGCCCGTGACCCACTCGACCGGCAGGTGCCCCGGGATCACGAGCGAGACCACGAGCGAGGTGGGCCGCGCCCCCATGGCCGCGACGTCGGCGAGGTTCTGCATCGCGGCGCGCCACCCGACGTCGTACCCCGTGGACCACTCCGGGCGGAAGTGCCGACGCTCGACCAGCACGTCGGTCGAGACCACGAAGCGCCCGTCGGGGGCGCTCACGACGGCCGAGTCGTCGCCGGGCCCCACGAGGGTCGCCGCACCCGTCGGCAGGAGCGGGAAGATCGCCGCGAGCAGCTCCTCCTCGGACGTCTCGCGCACCAGCACCCGGCCCTCGTTCAGATCAGTCACGGCGCCACCTTACGCGGGACGGAGGCCCCCGCCGGAGCGGCTACCGTTGGAGGGTGCTGAACGCCCCTCGTACCCCTGCCCGACGTCGGACGCTCGCCGGGATCCTGCTGCTCGCCGTGGTCGCAGGCACCAGCGCCTGCGCCCCGACCATCGGCGTCCCGGTCGCCGACGACGCAGCCGACCCGAAGTGCGCCGAGGTCGTCCTCGCGGTCCCCGACATGCTGGGCGACCTGCCCAAGGTCAAGACCGACAGCCAGGCCACCGCGGCCTGGGGCGCGTCGGGCGCCGCCGTGACGCTGCGGTGCGGCGTCACGCCACCCGAGCCCACCACGACGGGCTGCCAGGGCGTGCCGAGCGCCGCGGGCAGCGTCGACTGGATCGTCGCCGACGACGGCAAGGGCACGTGGACCTTCGTCACGTACGGGCGCGACCCCGCGGTCGAGGTCCAGATCCCGCCGTCGGTCAGCTCGGACCACTCGTCGTCGTTCGTCTCCGACCTCAACCGCGCGGTGTCCAAGGTCGAGCAGACGCGCTACTGCATGTGATCTTCCCGACGGACAGACGCGAGGAGCGCGCCACCCCTGCGGGTGGCGCGCTCCTCGCGTCTGTCGGGCCGAGCCGCCGGAACGGTCAGCGCAGGCCCGTGGGGCGCTCGAGCGCGAGCTGGATCAGCTCGTCGATCAGCTCGGGGTAGGAGATGCCTGACTTCTCCCACATGCGGGGGTACATCGAGAACGGCGTGAAGCCCGGCATGGTGTTGATCTCGTTGACGACGACCTGGCCCTCGTCCGTGACGAACACGTCGACCCGGGACAGGCCCTCGGCACCGACCGCCTCGAACGTGCGGACGGCGACGTCGCGCACCTCGTCGACGAGGTGCTGGGGCAGGTCGGCCGGGCAGCTCAGCTCGACGCCGGCCTCGTCGAGGTACTTGGCCTCGAAGTCGTAGAAGTCGTGGTTCGTGTCCGTCACGACGATCTCACCGGGCAGCGACGCGCGCGGGCGGTCGCCCTGCCGCCCGCCGAGCACCGCGCACTCGATCTCGCGTCCGACGACCCCGGCCTCGATCACGACCTTGGGGTCGTGCTTGCGCGCCTCGTCGATCGCCGCGGGCAGGTCCGTGAGGTCGTCGACCTTGGTGATCCCCAGGCTCGACCCGGCGCGAGCGGGCTTGACGAAGACCGGCAGCCCCAGGCCCCCGACCGTCTCCGTCCAGGCGGCGGGGTTGCGGTCCCACTCCCCCGGGCGGATGACCGTGTACGGCGCGATGGGCAGCCCCTGGCCCGCGAGGACGAGCTTCATGAAGTGCTTGTCCATGCCCACGGCGGAGGCGAGCACGCCCGCACCCACGTAGGGCACGTCGGCCAGCTCGAGGAGGCCCTGGAGCGTGCCGTCCTCGCCGAACGGGCCGTGCAGCAGCGGGAAGACGACGTCGACCTCGCCCAGCTCGCGCGGGAACTCGCCCGGCTCCAGGACGCGCAACCCACGCTGGCCGACCGCGAGCGGCAGCAGGACCTCGCCACCCGTCGCGGTGACCTCGGGCAGGTTGCCCGCCGTGATCTCCCAGCGCGCGGGCTCGTCCGCGGCGAGGACCCACTGGCCCGCCTTGGTGATCCCGACGGGGACGATCTCGTAGCGGTCGCGGTCGATCGCACGCATGACGCCGCCCGCGGTGGCGCACGAGATGACGTGCTCGCCGGAGCGTCCGCCGAAGAGGATGAGGACGCGCGTCTTGCGCGCGGGAGCACTGGGTTCTGGCTGGCTGGACATCGCGGACGACCCTACCGGAACCATGCTTCCCCGAGAGAACAGGAGAGGTCCCCGCTCGTGAAGGAGCGGTGATAGAACGGGAGCATGAGCCTCCCCCTGCTGACCGACGACCTGCTCGACCGCATCCGCTCGCGTGCCGCGGGCTACGACCGCGAGAACGCCTTCTTCACCGAGGACCTCGAGGAGCTGACAGCAGCCGGCTACCTCCGGGCCTTCGTCCCGACTGCGATGGGCGGACCGGGCCTCGGCCTGCGCGACGTGGCGCACGAGCAGATCCGCCTCGCGGGTGCCGCTCCTGCGACCGCCCTGGCCGTCAACATGCACCACGTGTGGACCGGCGTCGCGCGCTACCTGTACGAGCGTGGGGACCACTCGCTCGACTTCGTGCTCGAGGAGGCCGCGCGCGGCGAGGTCTTCGCGTTCGGGTACTCGGAGCCGGGCAACGACCTGGTCCTGTTCGGGTCCCGGACCCAGGCGCGTCCCGACGGCGAGGGCGGCTACTCGTTCCACGGCCGCAAGATCTTCACCTCGCTCTCGCCCGCGTGGACGCGGCTGGGTGTGCTCGGGATCGAGACGGCGCCCGAGGACGGCCCGGGGCTCGACGGCGCCCCTCGCCTCGTGCACGCGTTCGTGACGCGCGAGGGCGGCGGCGTCGACGTCCTGGACGACTGGGACACGGTCGGCATGCGCGCGAGCCAGAGCCGCACCACGATGCTCGCGGGCGCGCACGCCCCAGCCGACCGGGTCGTCCGGCGCCTCGCGCCCGGCCCCTCCACGGACCCGCTCGTGCTCGCGATCTTCACGACGTTCGAGGTGCTGCTCGCGTCGGTCTACACGGGGATCGGCAAGCGTGCCCTCGAGCTCGCGGTCGAGAACGCGCACCGGCGCACCTCGATGAAGAACGGCGGCAGGCCGCTCTCCCAGGACCCGGACATCCGCTGGCGCGTCGCGGACGCGGGCATCGCGATGGACGGGATCTACCCGCAGATCGACCAGGTCGCGGGCGAGATCGACGCCCTCGTGGACCGGGGGGCCGGCTGGTTCACGGCGGTCGCAGGCCTCAAGGTCCGCGCGACCGAGACCGCGCGCGTCGTGGTCGACCAGGCGATCCGCGTGTCCGGCGGGTCCTCGTACTTCGCGTCCTCCGAGCTGGGGCGCCTCTACCGGGACGTGCTCGCGGGGATCTTCCACCCCTCGGACGACGAGTCCGCGCACTCGACGTTCGCGAGCGCGCTGCTCGGACCGGTCGAGGACTGAACCGGGGCGCCGCCGTTCCGTCCGTCGGTTGCTCGCGGCACCCACCCGCTGCCCAGGCGTAATCTCACCCCCATGACGACCGAGCCGACCGGGCCGACCGGGCCCACCGTCCACAGCTCCCCCCTGTCCCCCGCCACGATCGCGGTCGCGGCCGGACGCCCGCCCCGCGAGCAGGGCGGGCCCGTGAACCCGCCCGTCGTCCTGTCCTCGACGTACGTGTCGCGTGGCGTGCAGCAACCGGGCGAGCTCCTGTACACGCGCATTGACACCGAGACCTGGCACCCGTTCGAGGAGGCCCTGGCCACGCTCGAGGGCGCCTCGGAGCCGGGCATCGTCTTCAGCAGCGGGATGGCGGCGATCGCGGCGGTCTTCTCGTTCGTCCCGGCGGGCGGCAAGGTCGTCGTGCCCCGGCACGCCTACCAGGTGACGCTCGGCTTCGCCGACGACCTCGCGGCCCGTCACGGGGTCGAGGTCGTCCGCGTGGACGTCGCCGACACCGACCAGGTGCTCGCGGCGATCGGCGGGGCGGACCTGTTGCTGATCGAGTCGCCGACCAACCCCATGCTCGAGGTCGCGGACCTGCCCGTGCTCCTCGCCGCGGCGCGCGATCGAGGGGTCCTCACGGCGGTCGACAACACGTTCGCGACCCCGCTGGGCCAGCAGCCCCTCGCTCACGGCGCGGACGTCGTCGTGCACTCGGTCACGAAGTACCTCGCGGGGCACTCCGACGTCGTGCTCGGTGCCGTCGTGACGAGCGACCCGGACCTGGCCGCGAAGGTCCGCGCCTACCGGACCCTGCACGGCGCGATCGCCGGCCCGTGGGAGGTGTGGCTCGCACTGCGCGGGCTGCGCACGCTCGCGCTGCGCGTCGAGCGGTCCCAGGCCAACGCCGCGGAGATCGCCCGGCGTCTGGCCGAGCACCCGCTCGTCGAGGAGGTCCGGCACCCGAGCCTGCCGACCGACCCGGGCCACGAGCGCGCGGCCCGCACCATGACGGGCTTCGGGGCGATCATCGGGCTGCGGCCCCGGGGCGGTCGCGAGGCCGCGGACGCGGTCGTCGAGGCCGTCGAGCTGTGGGTTCCCGCCACGAGCCTGGGAGGGGTCGAGTCGAGCCTCGAGCGCCGGCGGCGGTTCTCGACCGAGTCGCTCACGGTCCCCGAGGACCTCTTGCGCATGAGCGTCGGCATCGAGGACGTCGAGGACCTGTGGGCGGACCTCGACCGCGCGCTGCGGCTCGCCGCGGGCAGCTAGCGCGCGGAGGCCGTCCCGTCGGCGGCCTGCGGCTCGTACGCGTCAGCACGGAAGACGACGACCCCGGACTCGAGGTCGACGTCGATCGGCGGGGCGGTGGACGGCGCCTGCGCGATGTCGAGCCGTTGCCGCTCCTTCTCCTCGGTGAGGTGGACCCTGCTCGGCTGGAAGACGTCGACGAGCTCGCCGAATGCGCCGGCCCCCGCGGTCTCGCCAGCCCCTCGTCCGTCCCCGAGCCGCCGCTCCCTGGAACGCCCGCTCACCATGCGCTCGATCGCGACCACCGCGACGACCACGAGCACGACGACGAGGAAGAGAGGCGCGCCCACGCTGCTGAACCACGGCATGGGGCCAGGCTAGGTCGTGGGACCGGTCCCTGTCATCGTTCGGGCGTGGACACCACGGAACCGCAGCGCCCGCCGTCGACGAGGCACCCGATCGAGACCCTCCCTCCATGCGTCCGTGTCCTGCCCGGCCTAGGCTCGAGACAGCCGGGAACCGCTCCCGGTCGCACGCTTCGAGCAGGAGGCAGTCATGGACCGCGCCACCCGAACGGCCACCCGGACGGTTCGCCGCGGGCAACGGCGACCAGCCCTCGCCGCCGTGAGCCTCGGGGCGTTCGTCGTACTGACCGCGTGCTCCGGCGGGGACGGCGGCTACGACGCGACGCCCGTCGAGTCCCCGTCACGCTCGGCGTCTCCGGACACCAGCCCGCTCCCCACCGACGGCGCCTCCGGCACCCCCACCGAAGCGCCCGGATCGACCGGCTCCACCGAGGGGGACGGCTCGACCACGGCTCCCGCGTTCCCCGCGAACACCGACCCGGACGTCTCCGAGCCCTCCGCCGGCGCGGCACTGACCGTGACCGACCTGCGGGTCGGACGCCACGACGGGTTCGACCGCGTCGTCTACGAGCTGGGCGGCACGGGCACGCCCGGGTGGCGCGTCGAGTACGTCCCGGAGGCGATCGACGACGGCAGCGGGAACGTCTTCCCGCTCGCCGGGGACGGCACGCTGCAGGTCATGATCTCGGGCTCGGGATACCCCACGGACACGGGCGTCGCCGAGTACTCGGGCCCCAACCCCCTGCGGGTCGCCGGGACCGACGAGGTCGAGGAGGTCGCGCTCCGCGGCGTGTTCGAGGGGTACACGCAGTCATTCATCGGGACGGACGACACCGACAACCCGTTCAGGGTCTACGCCCTCACGGACCCGACGCGGGTCGTCGTCGAGGTGCGTGACGACGACTGACCGAGGTCAGCGCCCCGAGGTCACGCCCTCGGACTTCTGCGGACGCGCGAGCAGCCCGCGGGCCATGTCGTCGACCGGCATGCCCTCGTGCAGGACGGCCACGACGCCGGCCGTGATGGGCATGTCGACGCCCACCTTCTGCGCGAGCTCGAGGACGGAGCGGCAGGACTTGACGCCCTCCGCGGTGCCGCCCGTCGCCGCGACGGCCTCCTCGAGGCTCATGCCCTGCCCGATGTGCTTGCCGAGCGTGTGGTTGCGCGACAGGGGCGACGTGCAGGTCGCGACCAGGTCCCCCATGCCCGCGAGGCCCGAGAAGGTCTCGGCGTCCGCACCCAGCGCGAGCCCGAGTCGCGTGATCTCGACGAGACCGCGCGTGATGACCGTCGCGGTCGTGTTGTACCCGAACCCGCGGCCCTGGGCGATGCCCACGGCGAGCGCGATGACGTTCTTCACCGCGCCGCACAGCTCGACGCCCACGACGTCCGAGTTGGTGTACGGCCGGAAGTAGGACGACGAGCAGGCCGCCGCGACGAAGCGGGCCGTCTCCGGGTCGGTCGCGGAGACCACGGTCGCGGTGGGCTGGTGCTCGGCGATCTCGCGGGCCAGGTTGGGGCCCGAGACCACGGCGACCTTGTCCAGCGGGAGCCCCCACACCTCGGCGACGACCTCGCTCATGCGACGGTCGGTGCTGAGCTCGACGCCCTTCATGAGCGAGACCGCGACCGCGCCCTCGGCGAGGTGCTCGCGCAAGGGGGCGAGCGTCGCGCGGGCGCTCTGCGAGGGGATCGCGACGACCACGAGCTGGGCGCCCGCGAGCGCCGCGGCCGCGTCGGTCGTCGCGGTGAGCCCCGCGGGCAGCTCGATGCCGGGCAGGTAGGCCGAGTTGTGTCGCGTGGCGTTGACGTCGGCGGCGACGTCGGCGTTGCGGCCCCACAGCCGGACCTCGCAGCCCGCGTCCGCGAGGACGGCCGCGAACGTGGTGCCCCAGGCGCCGGAGCCGAGCACGGCCGCCGTGACGGGCGACGAGTGGGTGGTGGTGCTCACTTGCGTTCCTCCGAGCCGGGGTTCTTGCGGACGTCGAACCGTTCGGCCGGGGCCTTCTCGCCGCGGATCTCCTCGAGCAGCCCGGTGATGGCGTCCATGATGCGGTTGGTGGCCTCGCGCAGGGTCGCGGTGTCGATGGGACGCTCGTAGAGGTCCGACAGGTCGACGGGCGGACCCGCGTGCACGGCCACGTCCTTGGGCGGGATCGGCCGGAACCGCTTGCTGTAGCGGGGCAGGATGTCCTGCATGCCCCACTGCGCGATGGGCACCACGGGCATGCGGCTCGCGAGGGCGAGGCGCGCCGCACCGGTCTTGCCGACCATGGGCCACAGGTCCGGGTCACGGGTCAGGGTGCCCTCGGGGAACACCGCGACGCACTCGCCCAGCGCGAGCTGGTCGACCGCCGCGCTCACCGAGGACGCAGCCCCCGCGGTGTTGCGCTGCACCGGGATCATCCCGGTCTGGTCCAGGAGCCAGCGCAGGCCGGGGATCTTCCAGAGCGACGCCTTGGCCAGGATCTTGGGCGCCCGGCCGTGGTCGTACAGGAAGTGGGCGAACGTCAGCGGGTCGATGTTCGACATGTGGTTGCCCGCGGCGATGAAGCCGCCGGTGGCGGGGATGTTCTCCGCACCCTGCCAGTCACGGCGGGTGATCGCGAACATCAGGGGTCGCACGACGATCGCGACGAGTCGGTACGCACGGCTGTCAGGATGAGCTTTCGGCACGGTCACCGAGCCTACCGGGCCGCGTGCCGTCGTCGGGCCCGACGGCGCCGCGCGCCCGGGGTGAGACCCTCACCCCGGCCGGGACGCACCGTCAGATCCACCCGTGCCGGCGGGCGAGGTGGACGGCCTCGTGGCGGTTCGTCGCGCCCAGCTTGGCCGCGGCCGACGAGAGGTAGTTGCGCACCGTGCCCGGTGCGAGCGAGGCGCGCGTCGCGATCTCCTCGACGGGCGCTCCCCCGGCGGCGAGCTCGAGCACGTCGGCCTCGCGGGGCGTCAGGGGGCTCGCGCCGGCCGCGATGGCCTCGGCGGCGAGCTCGGGGTCCACGTACCGTCCGCCCGCGTGGACCTGACGCACCACGTCCGCCAGGACGCGCGACGAGACGGTCTTGGGCAGGAACGCGCGCACCCCGGCCTCGAGCGCGCGCTTGAGGTACCCCGGTCGGCCGTGGCTCGTGACCATGACGACCCCGCACCCGGGCACCTCGGTGGCCAGGGCCTGGGCGCCCTCGATCCCGTCGAGGCCGGGCATCTGGAGGTCGAGCACCGCGACGTCCGGCGTGTGCTTGCGTGCGGCCGCGAGCGCCTCGGTCCCCGACGCGGCCTGGACGACGACCTCGAGGTCGTCCTCGAGCGAGAGCAGGGTGGCCAGGGCGTCGCGGATGAGGTTCTCGTCGTCGGCGAGCAGGATGCGGATCACGCGGTGGGGCCTTCCTGGGCGGGGCGAGAGGTGCCGGTGCCGCGGCCCCGAGGGACGAGCGGCATGCGCGACACGAGGCTACCGACCCCCGGGAGCGGGACGGTGGCCGTGAGACGGAACGTGGGGGGCTCGAGGTCGGTCTCGAGCCGACCACCGGCCCCGGCGAGCCGCTCGCCGAGCCCGATCAGCCCGGACCCGCTGGGGCTGCCCGGGCTGGTCGTGGTGCGGTCGAGGTCGGGGACGCCGTCGTTGGTCACGGTCAGGACCGCCTCGCCACGCTCGACGCGCAGGGTGATCTCGCAGCGCGTCGCGTGGGAGTGGCGGACCACGTTGGTCACGGCCTCGCGCACGACCCAGGCGAGCGCCTCCTGCGTGGCCTCGGGCAGCGACCCCTCCTCGCCGTCACCGTACGACCCGATCGTGGTCTCGATGTCGGCCGACCGCAGGACCGAGCGGGCGCCGCTGAGCTCCGCGGCCAGGTCCGCGGCACGGTAGCCCGCGACGACCGCCCGGACCTCGCGCAGCGAGTCCTGCGCGATCTGGCGCACCTCGAGCATCTGCTCGGCCGCTCCGGGGCGTCCGCGCGAGGCGAGCTCCGCGGCCAGCTCGCTCTTGACGGCCACGACCGAGAGCGTGCGACCGAACACGTCGTGCAGGTCGCGCGAGAAGCGCAGCCGCTCCTCGGCCACGGCAAGGCGCGCGTGCAGGACGCGGTTGCGCTCCTGCTCCCACACGATCCCGAGCATCCACACCGACACCCGGTAGGACGCGAAGATCCCGACGCACATGAGGACGACGCCGATCCCCTGGCCCACCGCGATGCCCGCCGCCGTCTCGTCGCGGACCGGGGCGACGAACCACGAGACGAGCCCCGAGACCGCCGCGACGCCGACCGCCCCGAGCGCCAACCACCGGAAGGTCAGGAGCGGCGCGCAGGCCGCGACCGAGAACGCGGTCGCCGCGGTCACGACCAGGACCGGGGTGTTGCCCTGGAACATGGATCCCTCACCCGTCGGGTACGCCGCGAGGCCGACCACGCAGGTCGCGAGCGCGAGCCCGCACATGGCGCCCAGGGCCCACCGGGGAGGCGGCGGACCGCCGAGGAACCGGGTGACCCCGTACCGGATCACGACGACGCACGAGGCGGTGTGCGCGAGGCACAGCCCGATGAGGGGGGCGAGCAGGGCCGGGTGCCCCGTGGGCACCTCGCCCACGACCCAGAGCACCACGAAGAGCTCGAACGTCGCGACGACGTACAGCGACCAGCGCGTGTAGGTGTCGAACCGTTCGGGGTTGCTGCGACGCGACCACGCGCCGACGAGGGGGTTCCAGCTCACGGGGTCAGCCTTTCACGTGGGCATCTTCGAGGGGTGCCGGGCTCCGGTCCTCCGGTGCTCCCGGTGCTCCGGTGCTCCGGTGCTCCCGGTGCCGAGCACGAGGTTGCGGTCGCTCTCAGCAGGAGAGCGACCGCAACCTCGTGCTCGACCGATCGCAACCTCGTGCTCGACGACGCCGCCCAGCCCGGGTCCACCACGAGCGACGTCGTCACCACCTCAGCGGCGCGGCTCCCACCGCATGTACCGGGCCGCGAGCCACGCGCCGACCACGCACCAGGCGAGCAGGATCGCGAGCGGCTGCGCGGCCAGGGCGAACGTCTCCCCGAAGCCGACCGCGTCGCCGTCGGGCCCCAGCCCGGTGAGGCCGATCGTCAGGAGCTCGCCGACGGGGTGCAGGGGCGTGAATGCGGCGAGCGTCTGGACGCTCTCCGGCAGGAGCGCGAGGGGCAGCGTGGTCCCCGAGAGCAGCAGCGCGAGGGCCATGATGGGCAGGGTCGAGAGCTGGACCGACTCGAGCGTGCGCGTGAACGCGGTGCTCGCGGCGGCGAGCGCCGCGAAGACGAACGTCCCGCCGAGCACCGCGACGAGCAGCAGCACCACGTTCGCGGGGGCGTCGAGGCCGATCCACAGCGCGATCGCGGCCCCGCCCAGCACGAGCTGTCCGAGCATCGTCACGACCGCGGGCGTCGCGGCGCCGATCAGGATCTCGGCGTCCGAGCACTGCCCGGTCCGCAGACGCTTGAGCACGAGCTCCTCGCGCCGCGCGACGTAGGCGCTCGCCAGGTTGTAGTAGACGACGAACATGAGCGCGAAGCAGATGAGGCTCGTGAGCGCGAAGGCCCCGACGACCGACGCCCCGGCCCCGTCGCCCACGACCGCCTCGAGCGCTCCGGAGAAGTGCAGGAACGCGACCATCGCGGGGGCCAGCGCGACCCCGTTGAACAGGGCCGTGCGGTTGCGCAGGAGCAGCGTGGTCTCGGCGCGGACGAGCGAGCCGACGCGGCGCAGCGAGCCCGCGAGGCCGGTCGTGCCGCGGGGGGCCGAGGGGGCACGGGTCGTGCGGCGGGGGGTCTGGGCGAGGGTGGTCATGCTGCACGCTCCGTCGGGTCGATGGTGGAGGAGGCAAGGCCGGGGCGCGAGGCGCCGGGCCCGTCGGCGATCGCGAGGAACGCCTGCTCGAGCGACGCGGGGCGCGCCTCGATGCGGCCGAACGTCACGTTGCGGTCGGCGGCCCAGGCGAGCAGCACCGCGAGGCTGCGCTGGAGGTCGCGCGTCGCGATCGAGAGCGTGCCGCCCTCGACGCGCTCGAGGCTCTCGCCCGGCAGGAGCGGGAGGTCCGCGAGGTGGGGGCGCACGCTCGCCTCGTCGACGTAGACGTGCGCGGGCTCGGCGTCGACGATCTCCGCGACCGTGCCCTCCTGGACGATCCTGCCGCCGTGCATGATCGCGAGACGGTCAGCGAGGCGCTCGGCCTCCTCGAGGTAGTGGGTCGTCAGGACGACGGTCGTGCCGTCGTCGAGCAGCGACTGGACCAGGTCCCAGGCCGAGCGGCGGCTCTCCGGGTCCAGGCCCGTGGTCGGCTCGTCGAGGAACAGCACCTCGGGGCGTCCGAGGAGCGCCAGGGCGAGGTCCAGACGGCGCCGCTCGCCTCCCGAGAGCGACGTCACCGTCACGTCGGCGCGGCCGCGGAGCGCGACCAGGTCGAGCGCCTCCTCGACCGGGCGCGGTGCCGCGAGCGTCCCGGCCCACATGCGCGCCGTCTCGATCGCGGTCAGGTCGGACGGGAAGCCGGCCTCCTGCAGCATGATCCCGATCCGCGGGCGGACCTGGGCGCGCTCGCGGTAGGGGTCCTTGCCGAAGACCTTGGCCGTGCCGGCCGTGGGGCGTGAGAGCCCCTCGACGACCTCGAGGAGCGAGGTCTTGCCCGCGCCGTTGGTCCCGAGGAGCGCGAAGAGCTCGCCGCGGCGCACCTGGAGGTCGACGCCCGCCACCGCCTCGAACCCCTTGGCGCCGCGGGTGCTGCTGGCGTACCTGCGGCGCAGGCCCTGCACGTCGATGACGAGGTCGTCCTGGCGGGCGTCGCGGCCCGAGGCGCCGTGGTCGAGGCTGTCGTTGTCCATGCCTCCAGCCTGGTGCCCGCCGGTGCGCTCAGGCAGTGCAGCCCTTCACCCGTTCTGTCGGTTTCCTCATGCTTCGTCGGTGAGGTTTGTCATGTCCGACGGGGCGTCCGACGTGGCACCCACGGCGGGTCCCGTGCCGTCGGTCGTGGTGCCCGTCCCGGGGGCCGCCGGGGCGCTCGTCAGCGCGAAGCCGCCCAGGGTGAGCACCGAGAAGGTGAGGGCTCCCGCGCCCCAGGTGAGTGCCCGACGTCGGGCACCGCGCGGCTCGGCCCGGTCCACGGGCCCGACGTGGTCCGTGGGCCCAGCAGGCTCGGCGGTCCCCGCGTGCGGCGCGGGGTCGTTCGCGGGGGACGTGTCGGACGGCATGGCTGCTCCTCCTGTCCGGGCGAGCCCTTCGCCCGTACGACCCACCCTGCCCGTGCGACCTGCGCGCCCGGTGGTACGGGACTGTGCGGCGCCTGTGAGCGGGCCGGCGGACGACGACGGGCGCGGCGCGTGCCTCAGCACGCCCCGCGCCCGTGGGTCGATCCCTGGTGACCGGCGCCCGTCAGCCGCGGCTGACGTCGGCTCCCAGCGCGTCGAGCTTGTCCTGGAAGTACTCGTACCCGCGGTCGATCAGGCCGATGCCGCGCACGGTCGACGTGCCCTTGGCCGCGAGCGCCGCGATGAGGTGGCTGAACCCGCCGCGCAGGTCGGGGACCTCGATGTCCGCCGCGGACAGCGGCGTGGGGCCCGAGATGACGGCCGAGTGGTGGAAGTTGCGCTGCCCGAACCGGCACGGCAGCCCGCCCAGGCACTCCTTGTAGACCTGGATCGTCGCGCCCATGCCCCGCAGCGCGTCGGTGAACCCGAAGCGGTTCTCGTAGACCGTCTCGTGCACGATCGACAGGCCCTTGGCCTGCGTGAGCGCCACGACGAGGGGCTGCTGCCAGTCCGTCATGAAGCCCGGGTGCACGGCCGTCTCGAGCACGATCGCGTTGAGGTCGCCGCCCGGGTGGTAGAACCGGATGCCGTCCTCCTGGACCTCGAACTCGCCGCCGACCTTGCGGAACGTGTTGAGGAAGGTCATCATCTCCGGCTGCGTCGCGCCCTTGACGGTGATGTCGCCGCCGGTCGCGAGGGCCGCCGAGCCCCAGGAGGCCGCCTCGATGCGGTCGCCCAGCGCGGTGTGCTGGTAGCCCATGAGCTTGTCGACGCCCTCGATGCGGATCACGCGGTCGGTGTCGACCGAGATGATCGCGCCCATCTTCTGCAGGACGGCGATGAGGTCCATGATCTCGGGCTCGATCGCGGCGCCCGAGAGCTCGGTGATGCCCTCGGCGCGGACCGCGGTGAGCAGGAGCTGCTCGGTGGCCCCGACGCTCGGGTACGGCAGGGCGATCTTGGTGCCCTGGAGGCGGCGCGGGGCGCGGATGTGGATGCCCTGCTCGCGCTTGTCCACCACGGCGCCGAACTGGCGCAGGATGTCCAGGTGGTAGTTGATGGGGCGGTCGCCGATCCGGCACCCGCCCAGGTCCGGGATGAACGCCTCGCCCAGGCGGTGCAGCAGCGGCCCGCAGAAGAGGATCGGGATGCGGCTCGACCCGGCGTGCGCGTCGATGTCCGCGACGTGCGCCGACTCGACGTCGGTCGGGTCGAGGTGCAGCGTGCCCGCGACCTCGTCCGCGACGACCTTGACGCCGTGCAGCTCGAGCAGCCCCGTCACGACGCCGACGTCGCGGATCTGCGGCACGTTGCGCAGCACGCTGGGCCCCTCGCCGAGCAGGGAGGCCACCATCGCCTTGGAGACGAAGTTCTTCGCCCCTCGCACGGTGATGGTCCCGTTGAGCGGTGTGCCACCGTTGACGTACAGCAGATCGTTCATGTGGTCGTCGTCGCCTAGCTCTCTCGATGGTCGTGCGGATGGGTCCTGCGTCCGACTCGGTCCGTGCGTCCCCTGCCGCCGGCGGCCTGGTGGGCCGCTCGGGCGTCGGTGCGCGGACGCCGCTCGCGGCGCCGTGCTCCCTGTCCCCCAACGCGGGGCATCCGAAGATTATTCACCCACCGGGGCCGATCCGACGACGGCGAGGCCCGCGAGAGCTCGCTGACCAGCAGGGACACCGGCCGGACCCGCTCGGTGGGCGCCAGGGGCGCCCGTCACCCAGGTGCTCGACGGCGCAGGCTCGCCTCACGCGCGAGGCGCGCTCCGCCGTCGGGCACCTGTGGCGTGCTACGGGCGGGTCGGCTCGTACTGCTCGACGTAGCGGTCGACCGCCGCGAGGTAGGCCGCCCGACGGTCCTCGTCGATCCAGGACGCCTCGAACGAGTTCTTCGCGAGCGTCACGACCTCCTCGGAGGTGAGGCCGGCCTTGGCGGCGACCGCCGCGTAGTTGTCGGCCACGTACCCGCCGAAGTACGCGGGGTCGTCGGAGTTGATCGTGATCTTCACGCCGTCGCGCAGGAGCTGGGCGACCTCGGCGGCCTTCATGTCGTCGGTCACGAAGCTGTTGGACACGGGGCAGCTCGTCAGGCCGATGCCGCGCGCCTTGACCTCGGCGACGAGCGCCGGGTCCTCGACGATGTTGGTGCCGTGGTCGATGCGGTCGACCTGGATGGTCTCGAGGACCGTGCGAATGTTGTCGATGCTGCCGACCTGGTCGATGTCGCAGTGCATCGTCAGGCGGTAGCCGAGCTCACGGGCGCGCGCGAACACCGCGGTGAACTTCTCGGGCGGGTTGCCCCGCTCGTCGGAGTCGAGGCCCACGCCCAGGATCAGGTCCTTGAACGGCACCGACGCCTCGAGGGTCTCGGCCGCGCTCTCGGCCGAGTGGTCGCGCAGGAAGCACAGGATGAGGTCGGCGTCGACGCCGAAGTCTGCTGCGGCGGCCGCGGCGCGGTGGTAGCCCTTGACGACGGCCTCGAACGGGACGCCGCGCGAGGTGTGGGCCTGGGGGTCGAAGAACATCTCGGCGTGCTGGACGCCGTTGGCCGCCGCGCGCAGGAGGTATGCGTGGGCGAGCTCGAAGAAGTCGTCCTCGGTCTGCAGCACGTCCATGGCCGGGTAGTAGACCGCGAGGAAGCTCGTGAGGTCGGTGAACCGGTAGGTCGCCTGGACCTCCTCGACCGTGCTCTGGCCGATGTCGATGCCGTTGCGCTCGGCGAGGCGGAGCTTGAGGTCCGGCTCGAGCGTGCCTTCGAGGTGCAGGTGGAGCTCGGCCTTGGGCAGCCCGGTGACGAAGTCCAGAGTCGGCTGGAGGGGCAGGGGCATGGTTCTCCTTCGTGAGGGGGTCGTCCTCCCATCATGCCCCTGGCCCTCGTGATGACCACATCGCGAGACGGCCACTTCGCCATGTGGTCACGGTCCTTACCGTGGGAGGGAAGTTACCGGGTAGTACGGTCCCCTCCGGCGCGCAGGGAGACCTCCCCGAACCCATCCTCTGCACCAGGAGCACACCCCCGTGACCACTACGGCCGTCCACCCGTCCGCCGAACCCGACGCCCCGGTCAACAGCAAGGGCCGCGTGATCTTCGCGAGCCTCATCGGCACGTCGATCGAGTTCTACGACTTCTACGCCTACGCGACCGCGGCCGTGCTCGTCTTCCCGACCGTCTTCTTCTCGGCGCTCGACGGCGGGACCTCCCAGCTGCTCGCGTCGTTCGCGGTGTTCGGGGTCGCGTTCGTGGCGCGTCCGCTCGGGTCGATCGTGTTCGGCCACTACGGCGACCGGATCGGACGCAAGGGCACGCTCGTCGCCTCGCTCCTGACCATGGGCGTCGCGACGTTCCTCATCGGCCTGCTGCCGCCGTCGACCACGCCCGGGTGGGCCGTGCTCGCGCCCGCGCTGCTCGTCCTCATGCGCTTCTGCCAGGGCCTGGGGCTCGGCGGCGAGTGGAGCGGCGCGGCCCTGCTCGCGACCGAGAACGCCCCCGCGGGCAAGCGCGCGATCTGGGGCACGTTCCCCCAGCTCGGGGCGCCCATCGGCTTCATCCTCGCGAACACCACGTTCCTGGTCCTCGCCGAGACGCTGACCGACGCGCAGTTCGCCGCGTGGGGCTGGCGCGTGCCCTTCCTGGCCAGCGCGCTCCTCGTGATCGTGGGCCTGTGGGTGCGCCTGCGGCTCGTCGAGACGCCCGCGTTCCAGAAGGTCGTGGAGACCGGCGCGGTCGCCAAGCTGCCCGTGGCGCAGGTGTTCCGCTCGTCGTGGCGCCAGATCGTGCTCGGCACGTTCATCATGCTCGCGACCTACGTGCTGTTCTACCTCATGACGACGTTCACGCTGACGTTCGGCACCGCGCCCGCCGAGGTCGCCGCGGGCAGCGGCGGCGCGCCGGGTCTCGGCTACGCACGCACCGACTTCCTCGTGATGCTCATCGTCGGCGTCGTGTTCTTCGGGATCTTCACACTCGTCTCGGGCCCGATGGCCGAGCGGTTCGGCCGCCGCAAGCACCTCATCTGGACGACCGTCGCGATCATCGTGTTCGGCGCACTGTTCGTGCCGCTGTTCACGGGCGGGACCGTGGGCGTCATGACGCTCCTGATCGTGGGCTTCACGCTCATGGGTCTGACGTTCGGCCCCATGGCCGCGATCCTGCCCGAGCTCTTCCCCGCCAACGTCCGGTACACGGGCTCCGCGATCGCCTACAACCTGTCGTCGATCCTCGGGGCGGCCGTCGCGCCGTTCATCGCGGTCGCGCTGTGGGAGCAGGCCGACGGCTCGCCCGTGCTCGTCGGGGTCTACCTGTCGGCCATGTCGGTCCTGACGCTCGTGGCGCTGCTCGTGAGCAAGGAGACCAAGGACGTCGACTACACGGACAACGTGAGCTGACGCTCCCCCAGCGGCCCGACGGCGGGGCGCACCTTCCCACGGACGGCGCGCCCCGCCGTCGGGCATCCGCTCCGCGAGACCCTTCCGGCCCCCTCCGCGCGCACTTCTGCGGACGCACGACTTGTCCGCCATGCTGAGGGAAGGACGCAGGGGAAGAGGCCGATCCGATGACGGACGACGCGCGAGACGTGACGAGCGGCCGCGCGAGGGCGGCACGGGGGTCCGCGCCGCGCACCGAGCGCCCGGCCGACGACGCGAGCCCCTCGCCCGCAGCCGACAGGCTCGACTACCGCGCGGTCTTCGCCGCCCTGTCCGCGCCCAAGGTCCTGCTGTCCCCCGACCTGACGGTCCTCGACGTCAACGACGCCTACCTCGACATGCTCGGGCTGCCCGCGACCGCGCTCGTCGGACGCCCGCTCAACGCAGGCTTCGCCTTCTCCCCCGCTGACGACGAGCGCGTCGCGCGGGTCGTCGACTCGTTGCAGCGCGTCCTGCAGACCGGGCGGATCGACCTGCTCGGGCCGCTGCGCATCGACGTGCCCGGCGACCGGCCGGACGAGTGGCTCGAACGCCACTGGCTCATGACCAACATCCCCGTCTTCGACGCCAGCGGCCGCGTGGCCGCGCTCGTGCACCGCGCGGAGGACGTGACCGACATCGTGCAGAGCTCGCAGCGGACCGCGGCGGGCCAGCAGATCGGGCTCGACGCCGCGGTGGTCGACCACGCCCTGCACCTGGGGTCCTCGCTCGGCAGGTTCCAGGAGAGCTTCGACCGCGAGCGGCGTGCCGCGCTCGCGCTCCAGGACTCGATCCTGACCCCGCCCGCCCAGCCCGAGGGGCTGCGCATCGACGTCCGCTACCGGCCCGCCTCGCGCGAGATGCACGTCGGCGGCGACTGGTACGACGCGTTCGAGCTCTCGTGCGGGTGCACGCTCGTGGTCGTCGGGGACGTCGTCGGCCACGACATCTCCGCGGCCGCGACCATGGGCCAGCTCCGGGGCGTGATGCGGGGCGTCGCGTACGAGTCGGGCGACTCGCCCGCGGGCATCCTCGAACGCACCGAGCGGGCGGCCGACGGGCTCGGCATCGACGCGGTCGCGACGGTGGCCGCGGCGCTCGTGGGGCTCCCCGGGCCGACCGGCGACCGGACGCTCACGTGGGTCTCGGCCGGGCACCCACCGCCCGTCATGGTGCGGGCCGACGGTTCGGCCGAGCTCCTCGCGCGGCACAACGACCGGTTGCTCGGCATCGGCTCGGACGCGTCCCGGACGGACCACACCACGCTCGTGCACCCCGGGGACGTGCTGCTCCTCTACACCGACGGCCTCGTCGAGCGGCGCGGCACGCGGCTGCGGGAGGCGCTCGACCGGCTGCCGGGCGTCGTCGAGGAGCTCGCCGGCCGCTCGCGGGAGGACCTCCTCGACGCGCTGCTCGCCCGGCTCGTGCCGCAGACCACCGAGGACGACATCGCGCTCGTGTCGGTCGAGGTGCTGGCGCCCGGGGGCGCGAGGTAGAGGGCTGGGGCCGAGACAGAGGCCTGAGGCCGAGGTAGAGGCCTCGGGCCCTCTACCTCGACGCGGACCCTCTACCTCGATGCTCCTCGGCTCGGGGCTACGCGTTGAGCGCCCGTGCGAGGTCCAGGCTCTCGCGCACCAGCCCCAGGACCACGGCCAGCTCGTCGACGTCCCGCGGCCCGTAGACCATGATCTCGGTCGAGTGGTCCGCGTACTGGTGCGCCTCGCCCCAGCCCGCGGCGCAGACCTCCTGGGCTCGCTCACGCGGCAGGCACAGGTGCAGGCTCGTGTCGGTCACGCCGTGCAGGTGGACCGGTTCGAGTCGCTGGTCGGGCGCCGCGAGAGACGTCGTGGGGTTCGTGGTGCGCTCGTGGCCGTCGAGGAACAGCGCCCGGGAGGACGCCGGGGAGACCGAGCTGTGCCCTTCGCGGACGCCCTCGATCGTGGTCGCTGCGAGCACGAGCTCGCCCCACAGCGGGGCGGGTGCCCGCTGGTCGACCTGCCGGTGCGGCCCCTCGTCGGACGTGGTGGGACGAGGGCCTCGGCGCGGGGTGAGAGTCATGGGCGGGACGCTAGCGGGACCGGCACGGCTGCGGCGAGGGAATTGCCCCGGCGCGGGCACGCTGAAGGCGCCCGACGCCGGAGCGCACCGTCGCGGGGAAGGTGCGCTCCGTCGTCGGGCGCCTGGGTGGTCCAAGCCCTGCCCGGCCCCGGCGGGAGGTGGAGCCTCCCACCGGGGCCCGGGGCGGCGCGCCCGGATCAGTCGAACAGGTTGGTCTGCAGGACCGTGTACAGGATGGTGTGGACGCGGTCGCGCAGACCGTTCCCAACCCCGACCGGGTCCTCCTCGACCGCGGCCCTGGTGGCCTTGTCGGACCCCGGGAGCATCGCGAGCATGAGGTCGTTGCCGTAGCGGGCCGCGAGGCCGGGGTCCATCCAGGAGCCGAGCACCGCGTCGGTCGAGACGACTCCCTGGAAGCCCCACTCGCCGCGGAGCACGTCCTGCAGGAGCTGCTCGTTGCCACCGGCCCACACGCCGCCGATGTTGATGAACGAGCTCATCGCGCCCGTCGGGCCGGCCTCCTTGACCGTGATCTCGAACGGCTCGAGGTACAGCTCGCGCAGGGCCTGCTCGTCGACGAACACGTTCACGCCCGACCGGGCGTTGACCTCCTGCTCGTTGAGCGCGAAGTGCTTCATGAACGTCAGGACGCCCTTGCTCTCGGCGCCCGAGACCATCGCGGCGGACAGCATGCCCGACAGGTGCGGGTCCTCCGAGAAGTACTCGAAGTCGCGCCCGCCCAGCGCGGAACGGTGCAGGTTCATGCCGGGGGCGTACCAGCCCTCGATCTCGTAGGCGTTGGCCTCGGTCCCCACGGACTCGCCGAGCGCGTACGCGAGCTCGTCGTTCCACGTCGCGCCCACGACGACCTGGGTCGGGTAGGCGGCCGCCTCGAGCGGGCTGAAGAGCGAGTTGAGTCCTGCCGGCCCGTCGAGCAGGTCCATCGCGGGGATGCCCAGCCGCTCGACCTCGTGCGTGCGGTAGGCGCCCTTGGCGAAGAGGTCGATCTGCTCGTCGAGCGTGAGCTGGTCGAGGAACTCCTCCCACTGCGGGTCGTCACGGTCGAGGCCGGCCAGGTCGGCCAGGACGAGGCCGTTGTCGGCGCCGTAGGTCGGGGTCTCGCCCTCGGCGGGCTCGATCTGCGGGTCCATGCGCGCGAGCAGCTCGTCGGAGGCCGTGGCCCCGGCCTCGGGAGCCTGCGGGAACGTGCCGTCCCAGTCGGCGCGCGAGAGGTAGGTCAGGTCGCCCTCGACGTAGTCGAAGCGGTTGGTCAGCTCGTGACCGGTGTCGGCGTCGGTGTCGTAGACGACGTCCTCGGCCACCACGTGCTCGAACTGCGCGACCGGCGTGTGCACGTCGGTGCGCACCGAGATCTGGTACGTCCCGGCCTCGAGCAGGTACGCGCCGTGGCCCTCGGTGTCCCACGAGGCCATGTCGCGCACGTCGAACGTGACGGTCAGAGTCTCGGACTCCCCCGGCTGGAGCATCCTGGTCTTGTCGTAGCCCGCGAGCTCGATCGCGGACTTCTCGATGCCGCCCGGCGTGTACGGAGCGGAGAAGTACGCCTGCACGACGTCCTTGCCCGCGACGTCGCCCGTGTTGGTCACCGTGACGTCGATGCTGACCGTCTCGCCGTCGACGCGCGGTGCCGTGGCCTCGTGCGCGAACGTGGTGTAGCTCAGGCCGTGGCCGAACGGGAACTGCACGGCCTCGGCGTAGCCCGCCTCGTCGCCCGCGTAGCGCGTCTCGTAGTAGCGGTAGCCGACGTAGATGCTCTCTTCGTAGTCCATGTAGGAGCGCTTGGTGTTCGCGTAGTCGAAGTCACCGACGTTGGCGACCGCCGGGGCGCTGGTCACGTCGTAGGCGTAGGTGTCGGTCAGGCGGCCCGACGGGTTCACGTCCCCCGTCAGCACCTTGGCGAGCGAGACGGCGCCGCGGGGACCGGGCGTGCCGATCCACACCGCGGACCTGATCTGCGGGTACGCGTCGAGGAACCCGAGCTCGAGCTGGTTGCCCGAGTTCACGACCACGACGACGTCGTCGAACGAGGCCGTCACGACGTCGAACAGCTCGCGCTGCTCGTCGGTCAGCCGCAGCTGCTCGGGGGTCATGTCCGACCCCTCGACGCCGTCGTTGCCGATGACCACGAGCGCGGTGCCGGAGAACTCGGCAGCCTGGGCCATGACGTCCTCGGTGAGGTAGTCGGGTGCAGGCTCGCCCTCGCCCGGGCTCAGCACCGAGCTCGCGATCTGCACGAGGCCGTTGCCGCCACCGGTCTCGGTCTTGGCGCCGGCCTCCTCCATGGTCGCCTTGAGCTCGGGGTTGACCGCGATCCCCTGCTCGGCGAGCGCGTCGTAGAAGGTCACGGCCTGCGACTGGTTGCTGCCGCCGGACCCGCCGCCGCCGAGGATGAGGTTGAAGGACGCGAAGCTGAACACGTTGAGGGCGTCGTCGGCAAGCGGCAGGAGGTCGTCCTCGTTCTTGAGCAGGACGATTCCCTCGTCGGAGATGTCCTCCGAGACCAGGGCGGCGTTCTCCCGGGCCGCCACGCCCGCGGCGGAGGACGAGTCGTACTCGATCGACAGGAGGCGGCCGAACGCGCTCGCGAACGGTGCGACCAGCCCTACGATCGCGATCACGGCCACGGCCGTGACTCCCCACCCGACGGCGCGGCGCGGACGGTGCTCGACCTTGCGGTTGATCCGTGCGCGTCGCCTGTCCTCCCGGCGCTCGGCCCGGGTCATCCCGGCGCGCGCGGCGGACCGTTCGGCCTTCGCGGCCTTCCGTGCCTCCCGGGCAGCGCGCTTGTCGGCCGCCTGGGCTTCCTTGCGGTCCTGCGGCGCCATCGCCTTCAGCTCGGCGCGCCGGGTTCGCCTGGCCGCGCGCAGCTCCTGTGCGCGCGCGACCGCGTCCCGCTTGATCTCTGTGCGTGTCGCCATCGTTCTCAGTCCTTCTTCGGAGCCCGCGCGGCCTTCGCGTGGGCACGCCATGCCGGGACCAGGCGGCGCATGCCGCGCCAGAACCGGCCGTTGACCATCACGAGCAGGGCGTCGAGCATCGCGTCGTCGACCTTGCCCGCGCTCATCCGCGACACCGACCGGAACGGCAGGTCGAGCGCGAAACGGGTGTTGTTCGCCGCCAGGGGGCGGCCCAGTGCCATGAGCAGTCGGCCGGCGGTGTCGATGAGCCCGACCAGCAGGCCCCCGAAGCCGCCGCGGCCTCGCGCCTGGGCGACGATGTCGTCGCGCGTGAGCGGCTGCCCGACGGGCCAGTCCGGGGACGGGGGCGTCCGCCCCAGGAGCGCAGCGAACTCGGCGGCCGGGACGCGGTCCACCTTGCCGCTGACGTAGTGCGGCAGATCCGTGGTGTCGGGCGTCCAGGGCTCGCCGTCGATCTCGACGCACGCCGTCAGGCGGAGGTCGCGCGACGACGCCCCGACCTGCACGGTGTAGGTGCCGGGCACGGTGCGCCACTCGTGGGCGCCCGTGTCGTAGGCGTCGAACGCGTGCTCGGCGAGCTCGACGCTCACGCTCGCTCTCTCGCCCGGTGCCAGGGCTACCTTCGCGAAGCCCGCGAGCTCGCGGGGTGCGCGGAACGCGCCCTCGGCCGCGCCCGGCGCCTCGACGTAGACCTGCACGGTCTCGGTCCCGGCGCGGTCCCCGGTGTTGGTGACCGTGACCTGCACGCCCTCGCGGTCCGCGGCGAGGTCGCTGTGCTCGAACGTCGTGTAGCTCAGGCCGTGGCCGAACGGGTAGCGGACCGGCAGGCCGACCTTGTCGGCGTGGCGGTACCCCACGTAGATGCTCTCGCGGTGCTCGGACGTCGCCTCGGTCCGCCCGAACGTCGCCGACGACGGCACGTCGGTGTAGCGCAGCGGGTACGTCTCGGCGAGGCGCCCGGCGGGGTCCGCCCGGCCGGTCAGCACGTCGGCGATCGCCTGCCCGCCGCCCTGGCCACCGAGGTAGCCGTGCACGATCGCGTCGACGTGCTCGGCGAACGGCAGTTCGACGGGCGCGCCACCGGCCAGCACGACCACGACCGGCACCCCGAGCGCCGTCAGCTCGCGCGTGAGAGCGAGCTGATTGCGCGCGAGGCGCATGTGCGTCCGGTCGACCCCCTCGGCCTCGGCGGACTCGTCCAGGCCGAGGAAGAGCAGCACGACGTCGGCGCGCTCGGCGAGGCGGACGGCCTTGCGCCGGCGTCGCACCGACGACGACGAGTCCCACGCGCCCCGGCCCGCGTCGCGGCGTGCGTAGCCGGGCTCGTAGCCGACGACGTCCAGCTCGCTCGCCCGCAGCGCGTCGAGCGCGACGTCCACCCGGGTCGGGTTCACGAGCGAGCTGCCCGCCCCCTGGTACCGGGGGCTCGCCGCGAAGTCGCCGATCACCGCGACGCGGCCCGAGTGCGACCCGAGCGGCAGGGTCCCGCGCGCGTTGCGCAGCAGGACGACCGAGCGTCGCGCCGCCTCGACCGCGAGCGCGTGGTGCGCGTCGTGGTCGACCGGTGCGGCGCCGTCGGGCGTGCGGGGTCCCTGCGCCCGGGCGCGCTCCGTGCGCGCGATGAGAGCCAGCAGCTCGTCGACACGGGCGTCGAGGACCGCCTCGTCGAGGCGCCCCTCCTGGACCGCGCGCACGACCTCGGCGTCGGTCACCCCGTCGGTCGACGGCATCTCGAGGGCGTTGCCCGCGACCAGGCCTGCGACGCGGTCGTTGTTGCCGCCCCAGTCGGTCACGACGAGGCCGTCGAAGCCCCACTGCTTGCGCAGGATCTCGTCGAGGAGCTCGCAGTGCTCGTTTGCGTAGGTCCCGTTGACCTTGTTGTACGAGCTCATGACGGTCCACGGCCGGCCCTCGGTGACCGCGATGCGGAAGGCCTCGAGGTAGGTCTCGTGGAGCGCGCGCTCGTCGACGACCTCGTCCATCGACATGCGGTGCGTCTCCTGGCTGTTCACCGCGAAGTGCTTGGCGCTTGCGGCGACGCCCTGGGACTGGATACCGCGGATCTGCGCGGCGGCGAGCCGGCCCGCGAGCAGCGGGTCCTCGGAGAAGTACTCGAAGTTGCGGCCCGCGAGCGGGTTGCGCTTGATGTTGAGGCCGGGGCCGAGCAGGACGCTGACGCCCTCGGCGGCGGCCTCGGTGCCGAGCGCCTCGCCCACGCGCTCCACGAGGCCGGGGTCCCAGCTGTTGGCGAGCGTGGCTGCGGTCGGGAAGCACGTCGCGGGCAGGCTGGCGTTGAGACCGAGGTGGTCCGCCGCCCCGCCCTGCTTGCGCAGACCGTGGGGGCCGTCGGTGAGCATGATCGAGGGAACGCCGAGCCGGTCGACCGGCTTGGTGTTCCAGAAGTTCGCGCCTGAGGTGAGCGAGGCCTTCTCGGTGAGGGTCATCTCGCTACGGGCACGTCGTCGGGCGTCAGGAGGAAGCACGGCGTCAGGATAGCCCAACCTCCACCACTTGGTGGAATTACGGGAGGGGGTAGCCTCTGACCTCGGAGAGGATCGTCGTGACCACACAGCAAGCAGCCACCACGGGGCGGCCCGAGGGGTACGCCACCGGGCGGGCGACCAAGCAGTCGATCGTCACCCGCGCCGCAGAAGCCTTCGCCCAGAAGGGGTTCTACGGAGCCTCCCTGCGAGGCATCGCCCGTGAGGCCGGGGTCGACCACTCGACCCTCCTGCACCACTTCGGCACCAAGACCGCGCTGCTCCTGGCCGTCATCGAGTGGCACGACGCGCAGCACGCGCCGCCCCAGATGCCCACGAACTTCGCCCCCGAGGACCTCGTCGACGGGTTCGTCCACGTCGCCGAGCGCAACCGGGAAGCGCCCGGGCTGGTCCAGCTCCTCTCGACCCTCTCGGCCGAGGCTGGCACCGATGGGCACCCCGCGCGGACGGTGCTGCAGCAGCGGCACCAGGTCCTCGTCGGGGTCATCGGCGGGATGATCCGGTCGCAGCGTTCGCGGGGGGTCCTCGCGGACACTGGGGCCTCACCCGAGGAGCGCGCGGCGCTCGTCATCTCGACCTGGGAAGGGCTCCAGGTCTACGACGCACTGCACCCCGGGACCGTCGACGTCCCCGGGATGGTCGGCGAGATGCTGCGGCGGGAGTTCGGTATCGGGTGATCGCCCCGGGAGCAGTCGACATCGGCCCGCCACTCGCCGCTGGCGAGGCACCTACCACCTAGGGCCTACTGGAGACACAATTCCAAACGTCTGCCACACATGAGGCGAATATCCACGCTCCACATGGCGAATAGCGATCATGTGACCGACCACCGCACCTCTAGTCACGGTCCACAATAGCCCGTAGATAAGTTGGCAATTCACTAAAGTCCGACGTTACGACATGCCCCCGGCCAAGGCTGCGATAAAGAAGACCATCTTCCGACCGTGAGTCTGGGTAAAAAAACTCATCGTTCCCACACTCTCGACACGGCGCGTAGCGGAGAACGCCGTCGAGCGACCACTCGCGACTGCCATCACTCACCATGACCTGCCCGCGCGCAACTGGGGAAGTCCGCGTAGTCTCGGCCACCGAAAAGTCCGGATGATCGCCGCGGAGGTCACGAATCCGGGTACGAAAGACCTGATCATTTGGATCCCAATCAAGATCATCCACCACCCGCCATTGAAGGCGAGTCATCGGCCTTAGACTTTTAATCAGATAGTCGATCTTTAGACGGCGTTCGCCGTTGTCAACAAGAAAGTCCGAGCGGGTACGTGGGCCACTTCCATGCGATCTATGATTTCGCCAGGAAATGAAGTCCTTGAGCAAGGAATCGAGCTCACTGCCTTGCTTTGCAGCATCGGCAAGGCCACTAAGAGAAACTCCTCTGGCAAGAAGATCGGATGCCGACGCACTGGCAAGGCGGTGCCAATCGCCGAACGACAGGGCGCGCTTCCGAAGATTATTACGCCAATTGCCATTTAAGGTGCCAGACAGACTTGCAAGGCAGCCACCGAGTGTTGCTCCAAGCGTAATTAGACACGCCTCAAACAAGTGGAGCACCGCCTCGCTTTCCGCTCGGGGATCTCCACTTGTCCGAGCAATGCTATACGCTCGAAGCTGCCTCGCGATTGGATGCGGAAATGTCAGTTGTGCAATTGAAAGCGCGGTGGATAGCTGGTCGATCGCTCGGCCAGCCGCCGAGGCATCCGTAACAGTGTCCATATACTCTAGCAGCGCAGCGTCTCCCTCCAATGCCGAAAACGCCTGGCCAGCCCGAGCCTCAAGCGTCGCAACAAGGCGCTCAGCCTTCCCTCTGAGCCGTTCTAGCGGCAGCCCGTCGAACCCCTCGAAGTTGGACGATGGCAACTGCGGGAGCTCGACCTGGAGAAGATTCTCGTAGGTGATCCTCGGCATTCCGGGGCCGGAGTATCGCCGCGCCTCGATCCTCTGAGAGACGTACTCGCTGCGCAAGATCGCCAAAAGTACATCGGGGGCGACTTTTTCTGGCCGAATTACATGTAGCGACTTATCGGCGGCGAGCGGTTGCGAATCGAGTATTGGCCCGATGGCCATGAAACGCGGCTCCCCAATCGTACGACAGATTATGTCACCTTCGCGGAGTGGCGTAACCCGCCCGACCGCCCTTTCTGCTGCTAAGGGATCGATTTCTAGCCCAGACAGTCTGATACTTCTATGATTGACAACCAGAAACCCATCAACCCCATTCTTCGGAAGGGGTGAGACGACATGATGGCCCAACTTAAGTCGACTGCTCGCTCCTTGGAAGCGATAGCGATTGAGCGAGAAGTCGTAGTCGTTGCCCACGATTTCGGCCTTGGGTACGCAGAACGACTGCGCAGTCCGCGGGCGGGACTTCTCGGAGGCGTCGCGCTGGTGCCAGCGGTCGAGCACGTCGGGCAGGTTGTTCTTCGCGTGGTTCGCGACGACGAACGCCTCGTCGGGAGCGGCACCGAGCTGTCCGGCGTCGAGCAGCGGCTGGCGCTTGTCGTCCAGGGACCAGCCGTCGGCCTGGATGTCGTAGAACCACACGTCGTCCGTGCCGCCGGAGTCGGTGCGGGTGAAGAACAGGATCGCGGTCGAGACCCCGGCGTACGGCTTGAACGCCCCGGCCGGCAGCTTCACCACGGCGTCGAGTTTGTGGTTCTCGACCAGTATTCGCCGCAGCGCGCGGTGCGCCGTGGAGGAGCCGAACAGGACGCCGTCGGGCACGACGACTGCGGCCCGGCCCCCCGGCTGGAGGAGCTTGAGGATGCGT
Organism: Oerskovia sp. Root918; assembly: GCF_001428945.1. Taxonomy (NCBI): domain Bacteria; kingdom Bacillati; phylum Actinomycetota; class Actinomycetes; order Micrococcales; family Cellulomonadaceae; genus Oerskovia; species Oerskovia sp. Root918. The sequence continues at coordinate 1,825 of NZ_LMJG01000011.1, read as the reverse complement.
GCGAGGAACAGCAGCTCGGTCTTCTTGGTTTTGACGACCTTGAGCAGGTCCCTGGACACGGCCTCGTAGTCGAGCGAGCCCGCGAAGGGCGGGTTGGCGAGGATCAACGAGTACTTGCCCTCGTCGCCGCCCGCTGCCTGCGACAGCGAGTCGCGGTAGCGGATGTCGGGCTTCTCGACACCGTGCATGAGCATGTTCATCGACCCAATACGCAGCATCGTCCGGTCGAAGTCGTACCCGTGGAACATCGACTCGTGGAAGTGGTCGCGCGTCGCGGGGTCGTGCAGGTCGTCCCCGAACTCGTCGCGGACGTACTCGCTCGCTGCCATGAGGAATCCTGCGGTGCCGCAGGCAGGGTCGCAGATCGAGTCCTTCGGTGTCGGCGCCGTCATGCGCACCATGAGGTCGATCAGGTGGCGCGGCGTGCGGAACTGACCGTTCTGCCCCGACGCGCTGAGCTTGCCGAGCATGTACTCGTACAGGTCACCGTTGGTGTCGCGACGGTTCATCGGCACGTCGTTCAGCATGTCGATGACCTTGGCGAGCAGGCCGGGCGTCGGGATCGTCAGACGCGCGCCTTCCATGTGGGAGGAGTACGTCGACCCGTCGCTGCCGAGAGTCCGCAGGAACGGGAAGACATGGTTGTCGACCACGGCGTACGCGTTCTCGGGAGACTCGTTCTTGAACGACTTCCACCGCAAGGCCTCGAACGGAACACCGGTCGGCGAGTTGCCAGCGGGGAAGATCGGGTCCTGGATCGGCTGACCGGTCCGGTTCGCCCGGTTCTCCTTCAGAGTCTGCAGCTCGTCCAACCGACGGACGAACAGCAGGTGCGTGATCTGTTCGATCACCTCGATCGGGTTCGAGATTCCAGCCAACCAGAAAGCGTCCCAGACGCGGTCGATCTTGCTCTTCAGCTCACCAGTGATCACCGAGAGAGTCTATTGGCGACGCGTCCGTCACATCTTCGCACAGCGTTGACCGGCCTGGCCGACGCTGCTCTCGCGGAGCCTACCGTCGGGCGGGCCCGAATCCGCGAAACTCGCGGATCCGGGTTCCCTCTCCTACCGACCAACCAACCAACCAGGTCAGAAGTTGATCATGTGCCCCGCGAGCCCGTGAATGGCCTCCTGCACGGCCTCCGAGAGCGTCGGGTGCGTGTGCACGTTGCGCCCCAGCTCGGACGCCGTGAGNGTCTTGGCGCCTTGATAGACGGGGATGACGATCCCTCTCCTACCGACCAACCAACCAACCAGGTCAGAAGTTGATCATGTGCCCCGCGAGCCCGTGAATGGCCTCCTGCACGGCCTCCGAGAGCGTCGGGTGCGTGTGCACGTTGCGCCCCAGCTCGGACGCCGTGAGGTCCCACTYCTGCGCGAGCGTGAGCTCGGGCAGSAGCTCGGACGCGTCCGGGCCGATCAGGTGGCCGCCGAGGAGCTCGCCGTAGCGGGCATCGGCGACGARCTTGACGAAGCCCGTGGGCTCGCCCAGGCCGTGTGCCTTGCCGTTGGCGGTGAAGGGGAACTTGGAGACCTTGACGTCGTAGCCCTCGTCGCGGGCCTGCTGCTCGGTGAGGCCGAAGCTGGCGATCTGCGGCTGGCAGAACGTCGCGCGCGGCATCATGCGGTAGTCGCCCAGCGTCATGGTCTCGGCACCGCCGATGGTCTCGGACGCGACGACTCCCTGCGCCTCGGCGACGTGCGCGAGCATGAGCTTCGCGGTGACGTCACCGATCGCGTAGATGTGGGGCACGTTGGTGCGCATGACGTCGTCGATCGCGATCGCRCCGCGRTCGGTCAACGCAACGTGACGACGAAGAAGTCGA